>CAVXJI010000004.1:0-70056 GCA_963762095.1 uncultured bacterium
TAATCCGAACTTTAGCCCGGAATCGCTCATCAAGAGATGCATAGTCGTTTGCAAGCGCGACAATTACATAATTCGAGCTTTTTTCTTCCGCGCCCAACAAGAATGCCCACAATAAAACCTCCCAAAATCGAGAAGATGGGTTTTTCCGGGCAAATAATTCAGCATTCTCTAAAATAATCATGCATTTTCGCTCAGTTGACCTGGCCCTTTCAATGAGGGCATCTGCTTGAGCCACTGCCTGAGATTCGCTTAAATGATTTGGCCATTGGGTGTCAATGGGTACGAGAATAGCATCAAGCCTGCATTTCTGAGCAATTATGAAAGCCATTGCTTTCTTCCTATCTCCATCTCCATAGAGAACCATATTTGTCATAGCGATGCATTTGCCCGCACGCAAAAATGACTCATTCTTTTCAAAAACGCACTCGGCTATTGCACTAATTTTGGCCAAGGCAGCGGCGGAAAATTCTCTTTTTGCCAAGTTAGCCAAGCGATCCACCTCGGGCAATGCTATCTGTTGCATAGCACAGAGTGACTGCGAAATGCCTAATAAAAGAAACACAAGATATCGTTTTTGTCTTCCCCGCAGCATACTTTCTTCCATTATAAGCTAATTCTTAAATTTCATATATCGTGAAACGTTTATTGAACAATTCATCAAGGTCATTGGCGCTTTTAATAAGAGCAACTACCAGTAGTTTCGAACTCGGCCGCTCGCTTCTCATCTGGATTTGTAAAGATAGTGCGTGCCAAAGGGGTTCGGAGTTAATCGTTCTGTTAAGCCTTTCAAAGTTATCAAAAATAAGCATAGTTTTTTTCTCGACGGAATTTGCTTGGGCAAATAAGGCATTTACCCTTTCCACTGCTTCCTTCTGGGTTAGACTTTGAAAATCACCAAGTGCTACATATGTAACATCAAGGCCAGACTCACGTGCAATTTCATAAGCCGCCCTCCTATTAACATGACTCAAACCACCATGAAGCAGTATATTGGTTAAAGGCGCATCAGTCTCAATTTCTTTTTTAAGATTCGCCATAATGAGCTTAATCGCGGGAGATTCCAGATTTCGATAAAAAGGCAGCGACGCTCTATCAACCGTTGACGCTTGATCCATGGCACTCAATGCAGAGCAAGCCCCCACTACAATAACCAGAGAAATTTGTTTAATAGTATGCAGTATCATGTTTTTCCTTATATAGCATATCTTGTTTAGGGCTAGACCCATCTTAATATTTTATAATAGAATATATCAGAATGGGGTTTCTGTCAAACCCTGCCATTTATTGACTTGATTCAAAAGAGGTTGCGGCCTTACCAAACCTCGCATAATGCTTTTCTGAACAATTCATTGAGCACTGACGCATCTTGCTGTATCCTGGGTTACAGAGCAATAACGCGCTCAAACGAGCTTTTGTTTACCAACTTCACAACAAACAAAGCGTGACACAAAGCGCTCATCAAAGAATTTAACAGCGCCATTTGCAAGCGCAACAATAATGTATTTTTTGTCCTTGTGCCCTGTACTTACAAGGAAGTTGTTCAGTAAGCGCTTCTGAACATTGAAGACTTCACATTGCTCTCTTTGCGCAAAAAGTTCAACATTCTCAATAATAATCATACTCCTCGATGGAGCTTGAAATACATCATTAATCAACCCCAAGGATTGCTGTTCTATTTGACCGGGCGCTCTCTGTAGACAATTTGGAGTAATTTTTACATGAAAAACATGAAGATGCAGCGCCTGCGCAAATCGCTTAAATTTCCATATAATGTTTTGTAGGTCTTCAGACTCAAAACCATAGAGCAACATATTGGTTAATGGCAAATTCTGCTCAATCTCTTTTTTAAGATTGGCTACCACGTCACGCAGGGAAGTTTCGTTTTTATTGCTTTGTACCCCTAATGAGGCTTCTTGTTGCATGGCGCTCAATGCAGAACAAGCCCCCACCGTAATGATCAGAGAAATTTGTTTAATCATATGCAATATCATGTTTTTCCTTAGCAATAATCACGCTTTCCTTATGCACCGCCCATCTTTTATATTTTGTAATAGAATATATTAGAGCGAGCTTTTTGTCAAGTTCTGCCATTTTTTGATTGGACTCAAAAGGGGCTTTGGTCCGACCAGACTTCACTTAATGCTTTTCTGAACAATTCATTGAGCACCAAAGTATCGGGCTGTATCTGGGGATTAAACGTCTTAAGATATTCCTTATAATAGAGTAACTTTTCCTCTATAAAGGCATCGATGATCTTATTCTTTGGCTCCAGGTTCAATTCTTCTCCAGCTATTTTTCTGGCAAGCAGGAGCTCAATTTCCTTTTTCAATATTTCATTCACCACCTGGCTCTCTACCAATTTTGGAAATTCTATTGGGGCCATTGTCTGATTTTGTCTTATCCATTCACATGCAAGAAGGGGACGCAGCACATAAAAATATTTCTTTACCCTGACAAAGTCTCCCTGCAGATACTCCCGGTAATTTCCTTCAGCCATATGAAAATAATGATACAAACATGCTTTGGGATTAAAATAATTCGTGGTTAAATCTCGAAGTGCCGCAGCAATAGAAAACTGCTCTAAATATACAATGGAACTACTTAACCATTCAAGCAGGGCAGGGTTTGATTTTCTGAAAAGTCTTAACGCTTTTTTTAAGTCCCATCCTGCAAGGTCAATGTCATTTGCCAAAATCTCTTCTTGAGTATCACGCTGTTCATCTATTTGCAAGTACCATTCAGTGCGATGTAAATAAATATACCGCACATCCCAGTCACTATCAGTAGATGCAAAGCCCCAAGCCCTACTGCCAGATTCCACGGCTAATAGAATTTTAATAGCATGCTGGCTTTCCAATCTTAATAACTCTTTTCTGATTTCGTCAGTCATGGTGGTATCCCTTATTAGGCATCAAATTGTAGTCCCATCTTAATTATAGAGAAGATCTATATATTCTAATTTTAGAACATTTTGTAGGAATAGCCATTGAGCGGTTCTATGCGATATTTAAAGCCAAGCAAACTCTGGCAATGCTCATTTGAATCGTAACGGGCACTCTAATGGGAAAATCTTGATTTTCGACCTCATATTTAATGCGATACCATGCCAATTAGGTACAAAATTTAAATATAGCGATGTAGAGGGCGGATTTCGAAAGCGCGAGCTGTCACCCGCGCTCGACTTATTGCAAACCGCCGGTCTTGCTCACAAGGTATATCGCTCGCATGCCAGGGTTTTCCTTTTGGCCCCAAATCGACTCATTCGATTACAAAGTGCTTTTTCTTGATATTGGCCTCTCCCAGACCATCCTCAGCCCCCTTATGGAATTCGATTTTCAACACATAATTATTCTGAGCATGATAGAATTCGTTCCTATCCTCATCTATGCCATCATCAAAGCCACTACCTCACGAGATGATGCTGTAAGGAGCGCACTTGAATCACTAATAGCTTGACACTTAATTGCATCTGTCGGTTCTAGGTTCAAACAAAATATCTCCAAAAAGTATTGCGTTTTGACCAGATCGCATTATATAATTACAAATAGAAACAATTCAATAAATCTATATAAAAAGGAGTCATTATGAATATTAAAAAAACTTTTCTAGTAAGTGCGATAAGCTTTTTGGGTGTATTTAGTAATATATCTGCGGCTCATAGGCTCATTGTTGATGTAAAAAATAACACTGGCAGTGATTATACGATTATCCCAACCAAGGGTGAAGCTGTCATACACGAAAAATCTTCTATCGTAAAAGCTGGTCAATCAAAAAGATTCGACCTCAATGAGTTAAGATGGTCCCCTGTAACAGGTGGTGAAAACGTGTCTTTATCTGTCAAAGATGATAAAAACGAGAAGGTATTAAATGTCGAGATCCACAGAGTGTGGATTCCCACAACAAACTATGAAACTCTCTACGTTAGACTAAACAAAGGTGAAGGTCACTGGGATTTTGATTCCTCAGCTGTTCGTGCTGATCGTCGAAAAGAAACAGATTTTTTAGTAAATCTCTATCTTAAAGGTGATACTCTTCAAGAAAGTGAAGCTGACATTACCGCTATTGAACGATAACTAGCGATTGAAAAAGAACTGATGCCCGATATAACATTAGTTCGATAAGTCGGTAATTTAAATCACAATGGGTCAAGCGCTCTGTTCAAATAGTGCTTGGCCCGTTTTAGCGACCCATTTGACCGTGGCAAAGAAACATCTCTCTACAAAAAATGAGTCATTTCTGATCTTGTTCCTACCATAAATACTGCTATACTGTTGGGATAATTTCAAAATTTCGAAAGGCATTTCTATGATGAAACAAATTACTCTTTTTAGTTCACTTATCATTGCAGCATGCCTTGTCTTTGCAACAGCACAAACCACGCAACAAAAAAAGAACACTAACCGAGAAACTTCCATGAATTATTCAATCGTCTCAAAACCCGCATTTGATGTTGTTGGCATTCAAATTAAAACTGATAATAGCAGAGGCGCTGCCGGATTCGCGCCCTTATGGCAAAGATTCTATGCAGAAAATATCCAGCAGCAAATTCCTCACAAAATCGACGATGATGTAATTGCTGTCTACAGCGAGTACGAAGGTGATCACACTAAACCTTTTAGCTATTTCATTGGGTGCCGCGTCAGCAAAGTAGACACATTGCCCGCATCTTTAATTGCCAAGCACATCCCAGCTGCACGGTACGCGTTATTTACCGCAAAAGGCGAAATGCCTCAGGCTGTTGGCACAACCTGGATAGAAGGCATTTGGAAAAGCGATCTAAAAAGAGCTTGGAAGGCTGATTTCGAGGTCTATGGAGCTCGCTTCTTTGCTCGCGAAGGAAAAGACAAGGAAGTGGATATTTTTATTGGGATTTAAGATCCCCTCGACGACGATATTTCAAGAGATAGGTTTTCATTGACTTATAGATTGTGATAACTTACGGAATTGCGTCGATTGTGATGGTATATTCAGCCAAGTCGGCCTCTCATGATCGATGCAAGTTCTTCGATTGCCACCGCTAAATCTTCGTTAACTATAACATGGTGATAGAAGCCATTTTGCTCTTCACTTTCCATCTCTTTCTCTGCCAACGCAAGACGGTAGGCAATTGTTTCTTCACTATCCTGCGCTCGAGTAGCCAGCCGAACCTGAAGGCTCTCTCTGGTTGGTGGTTTTATCCAGATAAGTACCACATCAGGCTTATGGGCCTTGAGCGCTTCCGCCCCTGCTCTATCTAAAACAGCGATATAATGCATCCCCTTCTCTACCTCAGCAACTACAGAATGCGGAAATCCGTAATAGGCGCCGTATGCCGTGCTATACTCAATAAAAAAGCCTTGTCCAATCTTCTCTTTAAACTCAGATTCCGTAATGAAATGATAATCTATTCCCTGAGTCTCACTCGATCGGGGCTTTTTAGTGGTATACGTTATAGCACGATTCACTTGATAAGTATCTCGCAGATGCTCGATAACCCGGTGAACAAGCGTAGTCTTGCCCGCTCCAGAAGGAGCTGAAATGACAAATAATTTTCCTTTATTCATACACGACTTCCTATTCTTATTATGATATTATTTAGTATATCACATTTTTCAGATATGAATCTTAAACTGCGCCGGTTCATGCTGGTTCATGGCATGGTTGCACCTGTCTTTTCCTCAATTTTGTCTCAAAGAGACAGGGCCATCGGAAACTTAGGCCAGCTCTTCCCCAAAAAAAGTCGGCCGACTCAGGGGTATATTATTGCATTCATTGATTTTTATAAGAATTTATACAACAATGACCCAAAGGTAATATTTTTTCTGACCTTTTAGGTCATCATAAAATGAGCACAATAGAATATGCTTTTTTTGTGTGGTGTTGCAAAGCAACACAATTTACCGAGCATGGGCTTATTTAAATAGGTACCGTCCAAAAGCGGATATTTTCGCAGAATTTATATATGCCCAGCCAAAACTATTGCAATTTGAGTAGAGGTTTAGTTACAATTAATCTATAATGACCTCGAAAAACTATTACATTTGACTTTCAGGGTTTTGCAAAACTCGACAAAGAGCAATTTTTCTTAATCTATATAAAGATTAGCCTGATACCTAAAGGTGGATAAGTAAATAAACTATTAACAAAGATAAAGAAAGGAAAAAACAAATGAAAACTAAATTATGTGCAACCCTTGTCCTTTTAACAGGAATAAATGTTTTGCAGGCTATGGAGTCATCAAAAGTAGCATCCGCTCAAAAAGAAAAATCAACTGAACTGCAGGCACAGCGGTTATTGCAAGAATTCGCAGGTGAGTATAGGAAACTACTTGATGAATATCCAACAGGCGAACGTAATATTGTCGGCCCACTTGGCGATTGGTCAAAGAAGGTCGATAATCTATCTAAAACTTATTTGGAAAAATTGAAAGATATTGATCCAAAAGCAGCAGAGAACATTACAAAACTTGCTTCCCCATGGTCATGGCGTGCTAAGGCTACTCCAGAGGAGCGAAGTAAGGGTCTCCTTGAGTATTTGAAGTTGTATCAAGTTCAGTGGAAGGATTTTCATAAACAGGAATTTGTAAATGAGAATTCTAAAGAGTATTTCAGAAATAACTTAATTCGCAGGCTTGCTGACCTGACCGGTCTTAAAATAGCTGAAGATCTCTCAAAGATGACTGACGAACAGCTTAAACAGCTTGCTGACTCATTTCTGGCTTAAAATAGTTGCCAGCAGCCCGACTAACAGGCTGCTGGCATCATAAGCTCTCTTTAATCAAGCCAATCTTTATTGTTCGGTATCTTTCCGTAAGCCAAATCAAGCTATCCTATCCATATTTCAAAACGTTTCTATCGAGGCAGCCATTTTCATAGCCCCTCATAATGAATTTCAAACCCTTTATTTGTCATTTTCAGATAGAATATAATAATAGAGGGGCAGGTAGATTCTAGGGGGAATTATGGTAATATTAAGAATAGCTCGCACACTCAGCTTAGTACTTTTGCTTACTCATGGAGCCATGAGCATGCCTGTCTGTGCCGATTATAAAATATACGAAGCAATCTTGCTCGATTGTGCGCATAAAGTACAAGACATAAAAAACAAGCTTGCTCAATTGGATCATCTTATTTCAAAAGCCAGTTTTCATCCCTTTGCAAGCAGAGAGCCTCTCCAAGACCGTATACATCTTGAGAAAGAATTGCGAACGGCATTAGAAGCCTTGGCAAAAGCCAAAGCACGTGTAGAACAATGCGGCACTCAAAAAAGCACCGCCAAGAAGGAGTCTCATGCCTCCTAAAGATCCCGTCATACACAATATTATCTGGGACCTCAGTGGCACTCTGTTTCGACCAACAAGCTGGGGGCTTTCCGAGCAGCAGATAGCTGATTTATCTCTTGTTTTTTACATGTGGTCGGGAAAAAACAAGCTTTCCAAGCTCGATGCATACGCTTTACAGCTCCTCAATCTTGCTGAAGAACCTCTTCCCGACTATCAAGTAATTAGACTCCATACCGGAGATCCTGTTCCTGCCGTTGTTTGTTCACTTCTTGCGGGCTTAATAGACTCACAGGAGGCTTATCGTAAAGTTATGATAGCCGCCGAAAAAGCAGGTCATGATTCTCTGTCACCCGAAGAGCTCATACAAGTGTATCGGATGCTTAAAGCATTCTTTGATCCTTCCTCTTTAACTCTGTGTATGCAACCCATAGAAGAACATGAAAAGCTTGTTGCGCGGTGCTCTAAAAACCCGGATAACACTCTTTTTGTCCTTTCCAATTGGGACCGAGAATCATTTGATCAATTCTTTAAAACGCGCAGCGCCTACAATGGCCTTAACCATTTCAAGCGAGAAAATATTATGATCTCAGCCGATGTTGGTTACATTAAACCCCAGCCCGAGATTTTTGAATCTTTTCTTTCAAAATACAGCCTCGATCCAAGAAGCTGTTTTTTTATTGATGACCAAGAGGAAAATATTGCCGGTGCGCAGACGTTTGGCATCAGAGGAATGCAGTGTAAAGTAAATAATGGCAACAAACTTTTGCATACCCTTGAAGATTTGCATATCATCTAACACAGATATTCTTGACTTATAAATTTACTATTTGCAATAATTATAATTGTAGATAGAATTCATGTTCAACTAAAAGGAATCCTATGAAAAGAATCGTATCATTAACCTTGCTCCTCTGTGCCGGTCAATCACTTTTAGCTACAATTGTTGATGCGGGATTAGATGTATTTAAAGAAACCCAAGTGTATGGCAAAAATTCTCCTATCGGTCTTGAAATCATCAATAAAAATAAAGCGCCCTTCTGGTTTGCTCTGAAGAATGGCCCCGATATCTATTCAAGGCTCGGCAAAACTGCATTCAAACTCGAGGGAGAAAAATTTCTGCAGAGAAGTGAAGCTCGATATAATTTAGATATCGACGAGCCAACTTTTATAGCAGTATGGAATAACGACCCGGGAAAGGTTGAATTTAAAAAAACAGCAGTCTTCGGTTTAATGGGTGCGAAGGCATTTTTTCCTCAACCAGATGAATTGTATACGTTTACAGAAGGGAAAACTATCTATCTAACTAGAACGCCTAAAGGTGACTTCAAACCCGAAACAGGGCCTCTTAAAGGATTACTGGGCACAACTGATTCCAAGCTTAGTTTGAAAAATAATGTCCAAGAAAAAGACATAAAAAAGCTACCAGTAAGCCCTAAATAAAAAATATATCCTCGTGCGGAGATCGTTATAGAGAAAATCTTAGTTAACAATAATAAAAAGGAGAACTAGTATGAAGAAATTGTCTCTACTTTTAACAAGTATAACAATCCTATCTGTAGCCGGCCTGTCAGCCATGCAAACAAGTGAAGCTGAATGGCACAGACAAATGATGGAAAGCAAAGAAGCTGCAAAAAGAAAAGCCGAACGAGAAGAAGCTGAAAGAAAAGAATCAGCGGCTCGCCAGAAAGCCTTTTATGAAAAGGCGCAAAAGGATTATGAAAAAACAGGCGCCGTACAATGGTAAAATAGTAATAGAAAGAGCTTGCAGGTAGTTCATTTGCAAGCTCTCTCATATCCTGTCAAAATTACTCATCGGCTCTTCAAGATGCCGAAAAAATTGATCGGTATTTTTCTGCACATGCAAGATGAAGATAAATTTGATCATCAAGTTTATCTATTTCTCTATTAACAGCATCCGTTACGCTAACCCGACCCCAGTTTTCATCATTCTTAATTCTTTCGAGTACTTCTTGAGTCAAAGAGGGAAGCTGCCCCAACCGACCGCTAAACGGTTGCCACCCAAAGGCTACTAATAGCTTGCCAAGCTTTTCTGCCAGATCGTGCCCATAGGCTGGCGAGCTTTTCAGCAAATCTATTACTGGTTTATATTTTTCTAGATGAATCATATATTTTTGCTTGCATTCCTCCAGCAATTTTTTGGCAACAGTACATGCACTTTCACTTTTAAGAACCAAATAGTTAATGCCATCTCCCGATTGAATTAATCTCAACGCCTCTCTGACTTGGTTCTTTGAAGCAGCAGTCATAAGAGGTGTCCAATCATTCTGTCTCTCACAATCAGCATGCTCACGCATCAATAAACCCAACAAAAGTACTTGGTCTACAGCATCATCATAAGCTTGCCGAGCAATATCCATCGCTGTCCCCGCTCCGGACTCCTCTCTGACATCGCCGCCTGCCTTCATTAGGCACGCAACCATCTCAAAATCGCCCCTTTGTGCAGCTTGCATGAGCGGTGTCCATCCAGCAGAAGTACGAGCGTTCGGATCGGCTTGTGCGCGCAAGAGTTTTGTCAATATGATGGGTCGATTCCAACACGCCGCCACCAGAAGAGGCGGAAGTATATCCAAATATGCCCCGCGGCTATCTTGAGGACTCACAAAAATCGGTTTAACAATTCCCTGAATACGCTGCAAATGAGGATCGGTTGAAATATAATAATTAGGTTCAGCCCCGCAATTTAGTAAGGTATCCACTTCTTCTTGAGAATCTTCATATACGGCTGTTACCAAGCGGCTATTAATATATTTTTTAAATAGAAGTCCTTTAAGTGCTAGCAAGTCATCGCTAAGCAGGGTGGAGCAAACAAGCGCCTCCAAGTAACTACGCTGGCGGATCGCCTTGGTATAACGCTCGGATATATATTCATGTACAGCCGTCTTGCTCTTATTCTCCAAGATTTTTGGGGTATTGAGATCAGGCCGCGTTAATGAGGGAAGCCTTTGTGGAAGTAGAGTATTTAATAGTCCCGTCACAATCATCAATTCTTTTTGATCACCTTTGTCCTGAGTATCAAACAGTCGGGAAGCTAAGTGAAGCAAACATAACCTTTCTTTTTTTAGCACCTCTATTGCCAAGTCAGTATCTCTTGTTACTACCGTCGCCTTTTGCCGGGCATCTTTAATAGCTATAAGCATATATCGGGCACTTTCTTGCTCCAATATATCGTGGCCCCTTTTAGCAATCTGCCACCTTTTTTGAAAATATTCTTCGACGGTCATTTGTGTATCAGCATCGAAAAGTATCGGTTTATGCAGCTGCAAATCATGCATTACCACATCAGCTTGGGGAGCTGAATGACGCGCAAGCATCAACTTTAACTGATCTGCTCGTCTAGCCTGTTTGTCCTGATCCAAATAAAAGTCGGACATCGCTTGCACAGATAATTTAGAATCAATATCCTGTTGCTCGCGCGTCCATGTATGACGATCCGTAACGGCTGTTGCACGTTTTATCCGCGGTGGTGCTTCCATAGCGAAACATTGAAGGCCTTGAAAAAGTAAAAAAATCCCCGGAACTAAAGCTTGTATCATGATTTTGAGTCCTTTATTAGATTAAAACTATATGTTCGATTATAACAGCATAAGGAAAAACGGCAAGCATCTATTGCCAAGCAGAACTAACTATAGGCAGTAAAATTACAGATGTGAATAAGATCACGCTGTATTATATAATAATGTAATCTAGATCTAATAGTTTTGCATCAGCATCCGGCCAAAGCAGCGTAAGTTCATTAAAAGAAAAAACCGTCAATCCCTGGCCATTCGTTACCACCCACTCGCGCATCTCGTGCGCTCCATCGAGCGAGCATTTATAGCAATTTAGTTTTTGGCCATGCTCAATTGTAGGGCTAAGTTGCTACCATTTTACTTATATTTTTTTTATAAGACAGGCTTGACTGCTTGGGGCAAAAATAATGGTAGATTGGCAAATATATGATATACTAATAAATTATCATACGCCTTAAGGATTGAACCATGTTAGTAGATGAATTACGCGAGAAAATGAAAAGTGCTGAGCCTGATATTAAGGTAATAAAGACCTATTGGGAGAACTCCCATTTAGAAGATGAGTACCAGCGCCTACATGCCGTAAGTGTACAAGAAAATTTTTGGCAAAATCCTCAGCAAACTGAAATATTGAAACAGTTGCAGAAGGTTCGATTAAGCCGTGATCAGTATAATGAGGTCATGACTGCTCACAGTGAACTGAGTGAACTTATAGATCTTTTTGAAACGGATGAGGCAGAACTTTCTAAGCTGCGTGAAGATATTTTTAGATGGGCAAAAAACGTTTCACGCTTTAAAATCAATTTGCTTCTAAATGAAGAAAGTGATCATTCTAATTGCTTCTTTAGTATAAATTCAGGAGCTGGCGGAACAGAATCCCAAGACTGGGCGGAAATCCTTCTTCGTATGTATGTCCGTTTTGCCGAACGGGAAAATATGTCTGCTAGCATTCTCGACTACCAACCCGGAGAAGCAGCCGGTATAAAGTCGGCAACCTTATTTATTAAAGGAAAGAATGCCTATGGTCTTCTAAAAGGCGAACAAGGTATTCATCGTTTAGTAAGAATCTCGCCTTATGATGCAAATAAAAGAAGACACACGTCCTTTGCAGCGGCGTCGATCATACCCGAAATCGCAACCACCGAAATCACTATCGATCCCAAAGATTTACGAATTGATACGTATCGAGCTGGCGGAGCAGGTGGCCAGCATGTTAATAAAACTGACTCAGCAGTACGAATTACCCACATACCTACCAATATAGTCGTTCAGTGCCAAAATGAGCGCTCCCAAACTCAGAATAAAGAAACAGCCATGAAAATGCTTATGGCAAAACTCAAACAAAAAGAGAAAGAAGAGCAAAAGGCAAAAGAAGCGGCCGTCGAAAAAAAGAAAATTGAATGGGGATCCCAAATACGATCTTATATTCTCCATCCCTATAAACTTGTTAAAGACCACCGCACAGAGCTTGAATCTCAGCAACCAGATCTAGTACTTGACGGAGATATAATGGATTTCATAGAAGCCGAATTAATCCACATGCAAACATCCTGACAATCTGTTGAAGTTCCTTGCATAGCCGATCTGAATTACACAAAAGCGGAAGTAATCACTTTGCGTTGATGGTCGCTTTTGCACTTTATTGCACCATCCACGCGCTAAGGCACGATGCCTTTCCGGTATAGTTATAAAGGCTCATTAACCGACTAAACATATCTAGCAAGTAGTATGTGCTGACAAACAAATAAGAGTGTTTCCTCAATTACTTTTATAGGATTTATATTGAATGCCACCTAAGATACTCTATCTGAACTCAAAATTTAGCCTACGAAGATACTCCTAAAAGAAAGCCTTTATAAGCATCCATAATGAATTGGCTGCAAAAACCCCTGACCAGAATGGATAGTATTCTTCCTTGTCTTTAACCAGATAGGTGGATAGTCCACCAATAATAAGCATTAATGAAGCCTCGGCCGGCATTAAAATCCCACCCAACATAAGAGCGGAATTTACTTTAACAAACTTTAAAAGATAACCAAAAACGAGCCCCAAAAGTAGAGCAAGAGTATCAAATCGTTGTACATTCACAAGCAATGCACGATAGGCCGCACGACTTGCGGGCAGAGCGCCAGGTTCATTTCCGATACCAAAATGCGAGATAAGTAGCCAAAAAATCACACCAATGAGGAGTGAACTAACGACCAAGCCAAACCATTGGTATTGCTGTATTCTTTTACCATCTATGTCAGCCAACTGCGCCATCTTACGCCCAAATAGACAATCGCAGGCTACTCCTCCGGCAATTTCAACATAGGTTGAAACGACCGTTATCTGCAAAGGAGTATAGCCAAACAAAAACATCCCCGGCACCATAACAAAAGTAGCAAAACGGCCAAGGGGAGCCAAACCAATTTTTCCTGCAATCAGCATCATTTGATAGATGCATATAAGAGTAAAGGTAACAAGATACAGGGTGGCACTCCATGAAAATTGAACTGCTGTAAGGAAAAGTCCATTAAAAAAAAGAGTGCCTCCAATTAAGAGCCACGGTAATTTTGGCGCGGTTCTTTCCTTATGTATGTGAAAAAATTTACGAAAAACGGAGCGCACAAGCTTTGGCAATTCCAGAAAACCGGTCATTGCCCCATAAATGACCATACCGCTGCAAAAAGCCACTGTAAAATCCCTTAAAGAAAGAGAACTTCCCGCGGGGGCACTTATTATTTTTGATAAACCGTGTTCATATAAAAAAGTTGAAATCCAAGGATATATATAATGAAGGGGTTCAATAATAAGTATATTTGCAAGAAATCCCAGCAACAAAGGAATGGCTATCACATGACCCGTGACAAAGCCGATCGCCCAGTACATGGGCAAGAGGTCCGTTTGGACTGCAATCTGGGGAATTGTGGTGAACCCTAAAGAATATTTTGGGAAAAGAAGAATCTGCTTGGGAGCAAAACTGCTGAGAGTTCTTATAAGGAGAAAAGCCTGGGTGCCTAAAAACCCTACCCCCAATGAAACAGCTTTTCGCATGCTGTCTCCAACACTAATCATTTTGTAGACCAACTCCCCTATAGGAAAAGGAAGTGCTTCACGTACTATAAGAGAATGCTCAAAAATAGTTGCAAGCATAAGTCCCAGTGACCCGGCAGCAAGCGCGAGGCAACTTAAGAGCAAAGCAAAAGAAAAAGGGCTCTTCATTAAGCAACAAAACGCTGCGTTATCTATAAAGAATAATGTTGGAAATGAAAACCCACATGCCGTTGCTAAAATGCCCCCTATGCCCCCGGCGGCGGTTGCAAGGCCGAGCGATTGTGTTCGTGCGCTTGGAGTAACAAACCCATTAAACAGATAAAAAATAAGCATCCCGCCTAGCACTAAGGTTGCTTCTATCCAAGGGCCCAAAGAAGTCGATAGTGCTATATAACTATTTATAGCCGTAGCAAAAAATGAAAGTAAAAAAGCAACACCAACCGTTAAAAAAAACATGAGTTCCTCACAAAAAGCATTCTCTTACTAAATGTAAACAACGCCCACAAAAAGTAAAGTTTTGCTTATAGGAACGATCTTTTTAAGCATAAGAGTTTTTTGAGTTTTTGATAATTGAAAATATTTTTAAAAAATTATTGCTTTTTAAATTCCTACTATGACATAATAAAAAGTGTATAAGCGCTTATGAGAGAAAACATTATTAACACAAATCTTTTCAAAAGGAGAAATTATGAAAAGAATGATATTTGCTACGATAGCATTATTAATGACAGCTGGCGTTGTCCAAGCTGGATGGTTCGGTAGAGGATGTAATGGTTGCCCACGTCGCTCAGTATGTGAGCCAGTATGTGCGCAAACATGTGAGCCAGCAATACCTAAATGCTGCAAAACCATTAAAGTTCCTGTAACAGTAATGGAAGACAGAGTAATTGAAGTTCCTGCTCGTAAGATTGTGACACCAGTACCTGATGTTATCGAGTACATACCACAAGCTCCAACCGAAATAAGAACTCCACAACCTCCAATACCGCAACCTGATATCATTACGTATCGTTGCAACCCAGACAAGATTGTACGTCATCCGCAACCACCATGCGTGCGTTATGAATGTACACCTGATTGCCAACAATCGTAAGGCGTAATCAGATTCTTCAAAAAGCGATTTACTAGTTAAAAAAATTCCCTAACTTTAGTACCATAAAGTTAGGGAATTTCTCTTTCTTTAAAACTAGGTACCCTATGAACTCATTCCATCTTGGCATTTATGGCGTTATCCTTAAAAATGGATCCATCCTCCTTGTCGGCAAATCACGGGGACCCTATACCGGTCTTTTGGATCTTCCCGGCGGCAAGCCTGAACATGCCGAATCAATCTTTCATACGTTATCCCGAGAGATTCAAGAGGAAACGGGGATCGCTGTAGTAACGAGTAGCTTATTTGATAATAGGTCTACCACAGTTAATTACAATGAAAACGGATACGCCACATCACTCCATCACATAGGCCTTATCTATCTAATTGATGAATATGATGACTCAGCAATAAGATTCAATACAACCAATGAAGACGTGATCGGCGCAGGCTGGCATAAGATCGAGGATGTGCAGGAAACGGAGGTAACTCCTTTTGCAGACTACGTAATTAAAGCTCTCAAAAACAATCCTATTTTGTGGTAATAGACTAGCATCTAGGCTAAGAGTTATACCATTTCGCGAAGGTGATCAGAACCTGCAAGAAAATGCATATGGAGATGAAACACTCGCTGCCCTGCATTATAGCCATTATTGATTACTAGCTTATATTCTTTAGCTTCGGGATTTTCTTGAGCAATTTGTTGCGCCATGGCAATCATGCTTGACGCCAAACAGCAGTTATCGAGTTCAGTCAGGTCTTTATAGTGCTTTTTTGGCATAATAACATAGTGAATGGACGCTTTTGGCGCAATATCCTTGATTGCTATAACTTTATCATTTTCAGCAATTATAGTGGCTGGGATTTGATGGGCAATAATTTTGCAAAATACACAATCAGTCAACATGACAACTCATTTTTGGTGCCGGGGGTCGGACTCGAACCGACACGGTATTGCTACCGCGGGATTTTGAGTCCCGTGCGTCTGCCAATTTCGCCACCCCGGCTTAGGTTTGCTAGATCATTATTATGAAAGTTTAATCAAAATCGTGAAATAATCAATCATGGAAAGAAAGCATCAATTGAAATAAGCTCACGGAAAGTAATGATGGAAATCATTGGATATGACAAAGAATGTCCATACTCGTCTCAATTATACTGGGCTGGGGATAAGAAAACCCGAGTAAGTATAGATATATAAGGCCCGTCCCAATAATATTGGTGGTAGCTCATAATGGCAGCCGTTTATCCATAATTCATCATCTAGTTCCTGTGCAAATCTCAACTTCCCGTAATCACCATAATCTATTATCGTTTTGGAGCTATTACCTGTACCTGCAGTGTCTACAACAGCAACTTCGATAGCAGCCCCACTCACATTCTTAATAACGATTGACTGAGCAGTACACCCTTGAATAAGGGCAACCAACGCACAAAATACTATTTTTTTCAACGAAAACCTCATTTTAAAGAGCTATTTATAGAGTATTATTACCATTACAAAAAGTGTAATCGAAAACACCAAATAATCAAATTAAAAAAAGTGGAAATAATTAGCTTAGAATCGAGGATAACGATAGTATTGGTATATAGATGGCAAAAATAAGACAAGCAATTAATGCACCCAAAATAAGAAGTAGGACCGGCTGAATGAGAGTTGAGTAGCGAGCAATGGCAACATATACTTTCTGACGGCAGGTTTCTGAAATGTGGCTTAACATCGCTTCTAGCGATCCAGATGATTCGCCTATGACAATGCATGCATCTATTTCCGGGCAGGCAAAAAGACTTTGACTCACCCCAGCAGAAAGAGGTTGTCCAGACTCGATAAGCTTTGTAATAGACCTTATTTCTTTTTTAATAGTGCTTTGGGATAGTGTGCTTTCAGTTATTTGTAAGGCTTGTGCAAGCGGGATGCCATTTTTCATCAACATGCTGAGTGTGGTAAAAAAGCGCGCTTGGTGCATGGTGCGATAAAATGAACTTAAGACTGGCATTCTTAAGACAAATGCTTCCCATATCCGAGCCTGGGTTTCTTTGAGAAGCAGTCGTATAAGCGCTCCTCCTAAAATACAAGCTGATACCGCGCAGATCATATACCAGGAACGCATAAAAGAACTGATTGCCAAAATGCTTTTTGTAAGAAACGGAAGCGACGCATTATAAGAAGCAAAATAGACCTCAAACCGGGGTATAACCCCAATAAAAATCGCCATCATTACCAGAAAAAAAACGGACAAAGTAATCAAAGGACCCGTTAACGAGGAGCGAATTTTCTGTTTAAACTCATTCATTATCGTCATATGCTCAGCCAGTTCACCCAACATTCTGCCCATATCACCGGTCTTTTCACCCACGGTAATCATCGCATAGGATAGATCGTCGGAAAGACCATGTATTTTTAACGCGTCACTCAGCGGCATACCTTCGGCAATAAGAGCTGCACAATCGGTCACCAAAATTCTTAAGGGTTTTTTAGCCATTGAGGCAATAATAGTAAGTGCTTTATGGAGTGGAATATGAGCATTAAGCAATGAGCTTAAATGAGAAAAAAATGCATATCTTTCCTGAGGAGTAATGCGTCGCGTCAATAGCGAAGGCCACGCCTGTATCAAACCAATATTTTTTTTAAGAAGAAGCCCTTTAAGATCATCAACCGAACGAGCAAAAAGTGTACCTTTCGCCACATTTCCGCTAAGATCAAGACCCTTCCAGGCATAGACAGGCATAGATTTACCTATTCATAAAACTTTTTTGAACTGCCAGGCCAAGTCTAGAGATAACCTCGTCATACGTCAATGTAAGCTCTATCCTAATTTTTTTCTTGCGACTTGTAGCTCCAGCTATAATTGAAACCGCAGCTTGTGTGGTATTCAAAGCTTGTGCAAGATATTTAATCAGCTCACGATTGGCTTTTCCATCTTCTGGCGGGCTTTTTAAATAAATTTTGAGTTTGTTGGAAGCGTCAAGGCACGCGCCTAACTTACCCGAACTGGGAACTACCTTCACCTCAATAATAATAGGCATTATGTAATCCTCATCACATTACGGCAAAATTGATAATCAACCACCACCACGCCCATTTTACACAACTCTCTTCTGAATTACGCCCGGCATTAATGCCGGAGGTTCTAAGGTCGCTGGCATCCACGGCGTTGCCTCTTCAGGGGTATCAGTTCTCCCATTGAGCGCAACCCTGTCTACGCTCAATCGACCTATGCCTTCTTGATGCTTTGCTATATGAAATGCAGCATTTACATCGGCATGATCAACGTGCCCGCACTCATGGCACTTAAATGATTTACCATTTCTATTGCCTAGCTTATAACAACGCTACAATTTTGCTGGTGTAAGCTGGGCTAACATAGATTTTTGGTATTCCAAGCAGCTTGGCCTTATAGCTAAACAATTGCGTAGCTGATAATATGACCAACTGTGCAAAGAATGTTTAAATGAATGCGTTACTTTTTGCTTGCCTCTTATTTCCTTTATGAATATAAGCAGCATTTTAACACAAATAAGCTACAAAAGCCATCGCGCTTTTGCACTTTATTGCATTATTCATCCACGTGCAAAAGCACGATGGCTTTCTGCTATGCAGTAGTAAACCTTTTTCTTGGATTGAGCGCAGGTGATGCGGAATTTGTCATAAATTTCACATTGCTATATACTTGTTAATAAGTATTTGGAGAGGTGGCTGAGTGGTCTAAAGCGCTTGCCTGCTAAGCAAGAGTCTGGGTAACTGGGCGCGAGGGTTCGAATCCCTCCTTCTCCACCAAAATAATATATGCGCCTATAGCTCAACTGGACAGAGCGTCAGACTACGGATCTGAAGGTTAGAGGTTCGACTCCTCTTAGGCGCACCAGGGCTGGCCTTTCCCTGGACACAAGGTGTCCTCTTTTCAGTTCGTAGCTCATTTTCAGTGTCAAATTTGATCTACTGAGGTCAGCGTTATTTTTTATTCAGGAATATATGCAGACATTTTTTTTAATTTCTCTATCCCGATAAATGTATGAAATAATTTGCAAACCAAAATTAAAGAGATTGCTAAATATATTAAAACAATGCATCACAAAGGAAATGTCTATGAAAAATTTTCAATTATTCCTACTATTTCTCGCGCTTCCATTAGCAAGAACCGCACAGGCAATGGAGAACTCGTCTGCCAAGCCTGCTGCTAATGCTCCTGCCTCGATATCGCTTACAAAAGCACAGGTTGATGCCCTTGATTTTGCTGCTATTCATGCCAACCTCGATCGCCTTGATGAGTATACCCCTCGTACTCGAGATCTTATGAAAGAAGCCGCAAGGGCTAAAATAGCGGAACTCAAAGCCGCAATCGCGCAAAATGAGGCCGCGATTGCCCAAAATCAGGTCACAAAGGCCCATCTACTAAAAGCTTCCGAAGCCGCAATTGCCAAAAAAGAAGCCAAAATTGCCGAAATAAATGCCTCTTTTGCTCAAGAAATAGCTCAATTAAATGCTTCATACACCCAGCCAGATGTCGCGGCTCAGGAACAAAGCAAAGACAGCAGCACAGATGCCGCAACGGCCAAAATAGCGGAACTCAAAGCTGCAATCGCGCAAAATGAGGCCGCAATTGCCCAGAATGAGGTCTCAGTGGCCCAACTACTAAAGACTTCCGTAGCTGCAGTTGCCAAAAAAGAGGCCGCAATTGCCCGAGTAAAGGCTGAATTTGATCAAGAAATAGCTCAATTAAATGCCTGGGTACACCGTGAAATGAAGTACTGATTAACGCAAATCATGTGGTCGGGAGCAATTTACGCGCACCCGACCTCCCACAGAACTATGGGTACGGGCCGGTACACGGCTATTCACGTTACTTTGATATGAATTTCAAACCAGTGCTCGCGATTCTCGTTTGAGCGTATCTTCTGGACCATTTCTTCGATGAACCACTTGTTCGCTAGGCCCGCTCCACGCCTGGTGTGTGCAATAGGGCCCATCTTTCTTTATTCGAGTGTCCTAATTTTCACTTAGTTACCGACCATGCTGGTCGCACTAAGGCGCTTTCTGTGACAATACCCATTGCTTTATCTCATCTTTAATAACCGGCAAGGCATCTTCCATATTGCGCTTTGCAAGGCCCATTAACAAGTTAGACTTATCTTCTGGGTAACTTAGGCTAAAGGTCCCGCACCAGCTATCAAGACAGGTCTTAGGGATTCTTAACAAGTAACAAGTAAATAATGACGGTGCGTCGGGATTTTTCGGGTCCTCAAAAGACTGAAACAACTTTATTTTCTACACTCGCATAATCAATAGGGGGCAATGCAAATCCTCTGGTACCAAGTTCTACTTCAGCTTTTTTAAGCTCTTCTCCCACAAATGCCGCAGCAGAATACTCGGGATATTTTATAAAAACTCTTGAAAGCCTAGGACTGATTTTGCTATAATTTATATCAGAAATATATCGAAAAATATTAAATTAGGTGAAATCTTATGAATTTAGTCAAACGAATAGCTTTACTTGCTGCTATAGGTAGCTGATGCCACGATAAGGGTTTGCTGATCAAATCAAAAGAACCAATTTACTAGGAAATCTACTAGGAAATACACGGAAGTAAAAAATTTCCGTGTATATTCTCATTCACCTGGATTTCCTACTCCCTCAGACAAAATATAAAAGGCAGTAGGGTCTTTCGCGGAACTGGCTATTCGTTTAATAATCCCAGCTTCCGTAAGCACTTTTAAGCGTATGCGAGCTGTTCTTACGGTTAGTTTCCAAATTTGGGCCGCTTCTGTAGGTGTTACTTTTTCTTTCTTTTTTAGGTATTTTATTAATAATTCTTGCCACGGCTCAAATCTTATTTTTTCCGCAGGCAAACCATAGATAGTTACTCTAAAGCGATTATGCAGCTCTTCAAACTTTGGGCGAGGTAGTCCCATCTTCGTACATTGAGCAATCATATTTCTAAGTCCCAATCCCCATCTCTCGATAAGTCGTAGCTCTTTAAATATTCGTCCTACAGTGCGGTTCCTCAGGCTGGATGATCCTTCAAGTGCATGCTCCAAGGTAAGTCCGAAAGTAAGTCCTCCGGGATTAGTAAACTCAATACGATCATCAAATATCCCAATCGTGATGGTCGTACCTTTCATTGCATAATCGGCATGTAAAAGTGCATTGATAATGGCTTCCCTTATAGCTTTGGGGGGATATTGCGGGACTTTTTTATGTTCAATGCGTCCTACCTCTATTCTTATTCGCGTATTCCGTTCAATGAATGCTATAACTGGATCTATGATAAGAGGCAAAAGATCGCTGATTTCCAATTCATCTATGATACTCTCCCGTTCAATTCCGGCAAATCGGGCACAGCGGACAATTGCGTCGGGAAAATATTTTAGTCTATTGAATCCAAATAATAAAATGCCGCCATTTGTGGGATGATAGGCTTGCAACTTACTTATTATGATCCCTAGATCCTCGGCATTTGCTCTAGTAAGCCTTTTTTTAACTCTCTTAAACAGTTCTTCAGCGCCTTCCCAATCGATATCATCTTCTTCAGCTTCCAAGCACGGAAGCTCATCAAAAGAGACATTTCTAGACAAAAGTGTCAAAGCTTGCAATGTTTCTGTGTCAGCTAATCTATTTGTTGATCCAAGACGAACATAAGCCCCTTTCTCTTTTCCCAATTTTTTTATAAAAAAAGGTCCGCCTTGATGGGCTACGCGTATAAGAAGTAATTCTTTATTGTGATAAGAGACGATCTCCATGTCAGGAATTAGTAGCGGTTCAATCAAATGGGCTAATGCGTTGGCAATTCGTCCCTCCTCTAAAAGAGGATCTTTAAGGCCCACAAGTTCGCGCGTTCGATCGCGCACTCCAATAAGTATTATGCCGCCTGCCGTATTTGCGAATGCAACGGCTGCACATACAATTCTCTCCAATGAGTTAGCATTTTCTTTAAATTCGAGGGTTTTTCCCTCATTCTGTTTTAGAAGCTCTTCAATCATAATTTTCCTGGGAAAAAAGGCATTATTACCAGGAAATTAGCATAGCAGGAAGTAAAAGTCAATAAATTTTACTGATCAGAAGCCGTTATTCGAATTAATTACTCGGAAATGAACACGGAAGCAACAAATCATAAAAAGTGTTTTGTTGATCATAAGCCTCTATTTGAGCAATTTACTAGGAAATCTACTAGGAAATACACGGAAGCAAAAAATTTCCGTGTAAATAATTTTCCCGGGCCACCGGCTAAATATATGCATGAAGGAATCGATCTTGATGATATGAGATTCTATTGATTCTTTCAATTGCCCTGTTGTTTGATGAAACGATCAAAAAGATTAAGTTCAGCATCGTATGGCCCATCGATATAGAGCGGTTTTCCATTGCAGCCAAATTCAAATTTATCTTCAAAAGATCGATTGGGTTCGATCGCATATTTTGCAAATTCCCAATCGGGTGCAGGTGCAATACGATGATTCATAGCGTAGGCAAGGCTTCCCAGGGTGAGGCTTCGTGCAAAATGAACGCACAAGCATTTGATTATAAAATTGTTGAAAATCATGGTCATTAATAATCATCTTAAAATCACATCTTTAATGCCCCAAAGCCACATATCTATTAGATAGCTAGAAACAATAACAAGCTCATTATTTGCTGTTCTAACAATAATCACATGAGCATTTCCTGCATCTTGCCAGCCTGCTGAGATAAGGCATATATTCTGTTTATTTCACTGCAGGCCTGGCAGGCGCTCGCTGAGACAATACCCACTGTTTTATCTCTTCCTTAATAACCGGCAAGGCATCTTCCATATTACGCTTTGCAAGGCCCATTAATAAGTTAGACTTGTCTTCGGGATAACTTAGGCTAAAGGTACCGCACCAACTATCAAGACAGGTCTTAGGATCCAATCCGGGGAAATTCGGATTCTTAACAAGGGGCAAGTAGATAATGACGGGTGCATCAGGATTTTTTGGATCCTTAAAGACTGAAACAATTTTATTTTCT
Source organism: uncultured bacterium (assembly GCA_963762095.1). Lineage (GTDB taxonomy): Bacteria > Babelota > Babeliae > Babelales > Babelaceae > PRDV01. Next base: position 22,903 of record CAVXJI010000004.1, read on the forward strand.
ACGCTCGCATAGTCAATAGGTGGAAATGCAAATCCTCTCGTGCGAAGCTCTGCTTCTGCTTTCTTAAGTTCCTCACCTACAAATGCCGCTGATGAATAGTCTAAGACAACAATAATATTAACTTTACGACGCATCAAGGCTTCCAGAGGCAAGTTGTACGAAATACCGCCATCTATAAGGCTTATTAACTCTTGTTGGGCTCGTGGCAATGGCCTCATGCCATAGGTCCAGTTGAACACTTTAGCCGCTGCTATTCTGAACCTTCCTACTTCAAGTTCTTCAGCGCCACTAGTGAGCGCATTTCTTAGCGGCTCAATAGGGATTTTCTTGCTAAACATGCCCAAAGCTTGACTGAGACGAGCCGCAAATGCAGAGCCTGTAATTGCCAAAATATAATGAAGATTAAACGGCGGTGTAAAGTACTCCATTTTTCCATTAAGGAATGGAGCACCAAATGCCCAGGTTGGAATATATCCGCCAAAATAATCACCCCCAAATTCATAAGGAGTCCATTCCACCCATTGATAAGGAAGCTTTGTGGCAAGTGCAGTATAGATGGGGAAAATCCATTTTCCATTTTGTACTTGTTGAATCTGTTCATGCAAATAGGTATTAAATGGCCCATTCTTAATACCGGTCATGATATTAACGGCCAAGAGCCTCCCATAAATATTTACGGGAGATATAGGTTGCTTGAAGGCAAACCTTGTAAGAAGTGACTTTACCAAATGACCAACATCTGCGGGCGCACTTACAAAATCTCTCGTGATTTTAGGGGGCAGTGTAGCGGCAAACTCCGCTGGTGGTAGACCTGATTGAACCCATGGCCCTAAGAACCAAGTGCCTCCTGACAAACCAGACATATAGTATGACGCATTGATGAGATCACTTGCCGCCGATGCCGCACCCGCCGTACCGAGCATGGCTCGATAGCCGCCACCGCTTGCGCAAAGGCCGATCACTGGTACTTCGTTATCTGACAGCTTCATACCGAGTAGCTTTTCAAGTTCAGCCTTTACCTTTGGTTTTCGGGCCCAACGGTAATTAATTTCCTCATCAGGTAGCGTGGTACTCTTCCTTACCGCTACCGGAATTTTAGCAAACGGATGATCTGAATAGCTTCTTCTGATTTGGCCAAGCGTAAGGTCATCGATTGCATCGACAATGCCACCGGCCTTCTTTTTAATAGGCTCAAGTACTTTCCATTCAAGAATATTGTACCCTCTAAATTCACCCTTATCTAAAGCAAGATAAAATGTGGTCCCCTGCTCGCCCCCGATGGTGGTATTTCCTATGAGATGAAACTCACTGGAGGTAAGATTTTTTTTCAGATCACCTTCATTATAAGAGAATGCTAGATATCGCTTGGGGCCAAGAATTGGCAGGCCCTTACTTGATGGGCGCTCGAAAGTCTGACTGTCGTGTGCTGGGATCTTTTTTACATCACCAACCAGATCAGCATTCTTTTGATAATAGTAGATCCCTCCGTACAAATCAAAATCAGATTCATTCTTAACCGTGATTTTATCAGCTTTAAGAAAGTTCCAACAGACAATACTTATGATCAAGAGTGACAGCTTCTTCATAACATCTCCTTGCTGATCCAAAAAACAATCTAAATTAAACTCCAAATGTAGAAAGAATCTGGATGCCTAGACAAACAAACCCTTATTACTTATGATTATAGTAGAATTGAAATGAAAAATTCAATATATATAAATTTTATAATTGAAAATGTTTGGCTTGATGTATTGATTTCTAGATAAAAAAAACCTATATTATTAAGACCTGGAGAGATGGCTGAGCGGTCGAAAGCGGCGGTCTTGAAAACCGTTATTCCGAGCGATCGGAATCGAGGGTTCGAATCCCTCTCTCTCCTCCAGAGACTTCTTGGCAATAAAAAATCCCAGTTTGGTGTATCAAATTCTCCAGGAACGTCTAAGATTTAATTCGAGCCCATGTCTTATAAAGCAAAATTTAGTGATACGCCAAGTATTCATTCTGTCATATTTAAATTGACAAAAAATGATTTCATGTGATAATAACTATTAAATATTAAATTTTTAACAATGGAGTCTGCAATGACTAAATCTTCTCTTTATAAGATAAAAAGCTGTATCATTCTCGCAATGGCTATATCCCTCTCTACGTTTACAAGCCGTAGTATGACTGACTACTCTGGCATACGTTTTTATGTGCATGACCAAGAGAAAGCGGCATTATATGTCAAACTCTTTCAAGCGGTCGCAGAAGGTCGGCTTGAAGATTTACAGAAATTGATCGCCGATAATAACATCAAAATTCAAGATGTCCGTGGCGATATGGATAGCACACTTTTACACGAAGCTGTATGGAAGGGCCAAGAAAAAATTGTTAGATTTTTGCTTTCTCTTGGAGCCGACGTTACCGCGCGCAATAAAAAATACAATACCCCAATCCATTATGCCGCTCAGGGTGACAGCATCGCAATTATGGAGCTTCTTCTGAATGCAAAAGATGGGGATACAGAAGTTGGCGGATGGCTAGGAACCCATCCTCTTCATTGGGCAGCGATGCGCGGGAAGACTACAATGGTAAAATATCTTATAGAACGCGGTGCCAAAGTTAATTCTAAAAATTCTGACGGGGACACACCACTGACACGCGCAATCGCGGAAAGGCATACCGCTGTTGTTAAAGAACTTCTTGCGGCAGGTGCTGAGACCCCACTCCAGAACTATCAGTTTAGAGGACCAGCTACCATAGCCATGGATGCAGATTGCCATGATAAAGAAATCGTTGACCTCATCAAACAGTATATGTCTGCCGATAAAGATCTCCAGGCAAAATTAGCTGACAGATGCTGTATCTGTATTGAAGAACTTACTGAGCCTCTGCCAGAAAATGAGTATGGTTGTTTGCATGAACTTACGTGCTGCAAAAAGATTGCTCATCATAAGTGCATCCAAGACGCTTTTTTAAGAAAAAAACTGTGCCCTTTGTGTAGGAGAAATCCTGAGGGACTCTTGGTTGATACAACTGCGCCTCACATGCTCCCAAATCATGATTTTTAAGCGCATACATTATTGCGCTGATGTCAGAGAAATAATATCACTCGATGAAGGGCGCTTATAGCGCCCTTTTTTTAAACTACTCATTCCTTGACTCTCCTTCTAGCTATTTCGTAATCTAAAAAAGAGGAACAAAACAACAATACACGGTGCTCTATGTTTTTTAATGAAGATATCATCAAGCTCGCCAAACAAAATACCTATTTCAGACAGGTTCTTTTTACCACGAAAAACAGCCAAGTTGTTGTTATGAGCATTCCTCCTAAAGGCGAAATTGGCGAAGAAATACACAAAGTTGACCAAATCCTTATTTTTATAGAAGGAGAAGGCAAAGCAGTTCTCAATGATCAACCATCACCAATTTCAGCTGGCCATTTGGTTGTCGTTGCTGCAGGTACCAAGCATAATTTTATTAACACTGGATCCACTGATCTAAAATTGTATACGATCTACGCTCCGCCACAGCACAAGCAAGGAGTGATAGATAAAACCAAATATGAAGCTGACATAAAAAACGACTAATCGTTTGCCCAAAAATCGGCTACACTGATTCCATGCATAAAGGAATCAGCCATGCTCAATGAACTCATTTTTTTAAGTTACATCTGCGTTGTAAGTGGAGCAAGTCTCATAGCTCTGGCATTAGGCAAAGAAGCACTCATTGCGCTCATTTGCTTGCAAGCGGTGCTGGTTAATTTCTTTGTCACCAAGCAAATCATTCTCTTTGGATTGACTGCCACCGCCTCCGATGCCTTGGCGGTAGGAACAACCCTTGCACTCAATCTCCTTCAAGAATATTACCACAAACCCGTTGCCCGCCAGGCCATCTGGCTCAGTTTTTACTGCGCCCTTTTTTATACGCTCATAAGTCTCTTTCATCTTGCCTATATACCTGCCGCAACGGATGCATCGAATCCAGCATTCCATACACTGCTTGCCCCCATGCCACGCATCATTATAGCTTCATTAAGTGTGTATTTGCTCGTGCAGTATATTGATAGCGCTCTGTATGGCTATCTACGAAACAAACTGCAGACTAAGTATTTCATTGCTCGCAATTATGGATCACTTGCGATCAGCCAACTTCTTGATACAATCCTGTTTAGCTTTCTAGGACTTTATGGAATTAACGAAAGCTTTAGTAGCCTTAAAACTATAGTTGACATTATCCTGGTCAGTTATATCATTAAGCTACTAGTAATCATCATAGCGGTCCCATTTGTACGGACAGCAAAAAGTCTTTTTCGCCTCGAACCCCCTACATCATGAGCTACTTTCGTTTTGAACTAATTCATCAATCACAAAAATCACGTGCCCGAGTGGGCAGGATTCACACGCCTCATGGAATCATTGATACCCCCAACTTCGTTGCAGTGGGAACTAATGGAACCTTAAAAGCCATCGATAACGTAGCCGTTAACGCCCTTGGGTTGCAACTCATGTTTTGCAACACATACCACTTACTCGTGCATCCGGGGGCAGAGGTTGTAAAAGCGGCGGGCGGCTTGCATCAGTACATTAATAGGCCTTATCCCATAATCACCGATTCAGGAGGATTTCAGGTATTTAGTCTTGCCTACGGCAGGGTAAAAGAAGAGCTTAAAAGTAAGGGAATGAAGCGGCATACCGAAGCGGTTATTAAGATCAATGAGGACGGCGTTCTTTTTAGATCCTACCGGGATGGCAGCCCTATTCTACTTACTCCAGAAACCTCAATTCTAGCCCAAAAGGATTTAGGGGCTGATATAATCATACCTTTTGACGAACTCCCACCCTACCATATTGATCGTCAAAAATTAGAAGAATCATTCCACCGTACCCATCGCTGGGAGGAACGTTCACTTATTGAGCATATGAAAAATCCTCAATCACAGGCAATCTATGCGGTAATTCATGGGGGCATCGATCCGGATTTACGCAAACAAAGCTGCGAAGTCCTCACAAAGTTGCCCTTTGATGGATTTGCAATCGGAGGAAGTTTAGGAAAAAATCGGACCGAAATGATTGATATGCTTACTTATACCGTTCCGCGCCTACCACATACCGCACCAAATCATTTACTGGGGATCGGGGATTTAGAATCGGTTGATGCATGCATTAGATTGGGTATTGATACCTTTGACAGTTCACATCCTACAAGGTGTGCTCGTCATGGGCTTTTATTTACCAAAGAAGGCAATATAAAAATTATGCAGACTCGCTATAAGTCTGTTTTTGAGCCTGTTGATAGAACCTGTGAATGTCCGACATGTATTAACTATACGGCAGCTTACATTCATCATCTTTTTAAAGCAAAAGAAATGACTGGGCTGGTACTTGCATCCATTCATAACCTTCACTTTATGGTCCGCCTTATGAAGAACTATCAAATTGCTATTTTAAACGGAGAGGTATAATAATGTCATTTGCAGCCCTTACATCGCCAACAAATGAAGCAGTAAAAAATGTAGTTCGTTTGCATAGTGCACGTGAACGCAAAGACCAACAGCTCTTTATTATCGAAGGACTCCGCGCAATTTCAACTGCTCTTTCCGCAGGGCTCATGCTTGATAAACTCTATTGCACTCAAGATGAGCTCGAGCAGATTCAGTCTCTCGTGCCAAACTCAAAGCTAGCGCTCGTCAGCCCCTTAGTGATGAAAAAAATGAGTACCGCTGCAACGCCAAGTGGACTTCTGGGGGTCTTTAAAATTCCCGCTCCTCCACGCTTAGAGAACCTCACGTCAGGATTAGTTCTAGCACAAATACATGATCCAGGTAATATGGGGACGCTTATCAGAACAGCTGCTGCCTGCAGCATTAAATCTATTGTTGTAGTTGAAGGAGTTGATCCCTGGTCACCCAAAGTAGTTCAGGCAAGCGCAGGAACCATAGCGCTTGTACGCATTTTCCAATGGGATTGGCACACGTTAGTAAGAAACAAAAAGTCATTAAAGTTGTACGGCTTAGCGGTATCGGGTGGTGCTACTCTCAGCTCTCTTGATTTCAAGCAAGCACTTATAGTTGTTGGTAACGAAGCACGTGGTATTCCAGCGGAATGGCTCCAGGAGTGCGATGAATCTGTTACTTTACCAATGCCAGGAGGCACAGAAAGCTTAAATGCTGCTATTGCGGGTTCTATAGCTCTTTATCTGGCATTTTGCAGTCGCTCATTCTGAAAAAGTTTTGAATCAACTCCCTTTACTAATCCGGGCGACGTATTAAACTGGAACAGTATGTGAAATTTATCTGAAACATTCCCCGGCAATGACAATACGGGACTATGGCTCTAGGTTTTGCTCACTATTTTGAAAAAAAGTTAATTCTCATAATGATTACACCACGGGGTTCTAGGGGCAATGCCCCTAGCTAGTAGGAAACTTTATGTCTTCACACAAGCTTTCGTTACTTTCGGCTATTTTAATTAATATTAATATTATGCTTGGTTCAGGCATTTTTATTAATACGGTTCTTCTTACTCGGCAAGCAGGAAGCCTGGGAGCACTCGCTTACATTGTTGTTGCGCTCTTATTGCTTCCCCTTATTCTTGCTATAGGTCAATTATTGCATTACCATCATGAATCCGGTACTTTTTATGATTTTGGTCGTGCAGTAAGCCCCTTTTTTGGCTTTTTAAGTAGCTGGAGTTATTTTACGGCAAAATTATGTACATGCGCCCTGGGTATTCATGTATGTCTTTCTTTTTTGCAACAAGTCATTCCCTTACTGCAAAGCATACCAATTCTGCTCTTTGATACGTTTGTTATAATAATTTTTACTCTACTTAACCTTCTTAATTTAAAAATTGGCAAAAGCATCCAATACTCATTCATAGCAATTAAGCTTATTCCTATCTTCTTTGTCATTTTTGTAGGCCTCTATCTTTTTAATGGCTCATATTTTACACCAGATACTTTTATTTGGTCGGGCGTGCCGCTCTCTGTACCTTTTGTTTTGTATGCATTTAGCGGATTTGAAGCCAGCTGCTCATTAAGTAGCCGATTGAAAGATCCCAAGAAAAATGGCCCTCTTGCTATTTTCATTTCTTTTGGCGCAGTGGTTACCACTATATTCCTCTATCAGCTCCTTTTTTACGGTAGCCTCGGCATGGCGCTCGGTACCATTGCAAATGGGTATCTTGGCACCTATCCCGCCTTGCTTGATAAATTAGCTTTACCAGCCGGCGCATTTAAAAATAATCTGCAAACAATTCTAAGTATTGCTATCGCCTCTTCAACTTTGGGCGCAAGCTACGGCGTTATGTACAGCAACGGTTGGAACTTATATACCCTCGCGCATAATAACCACACCTTCTTTAGAAAGCTCTTTACGACACTCAATGCTCATGGAATGCCTTATGCTTGTATACTTGCAGAAGGAACCATTGCACTTGCCTATCTTCTTATTACTCGTGGCAATCAAGTACCGCTACAACAAGTGAGTGCCTTGGGCGGAACGATTGCTTATACTTTAAGCTCAATTGCGTTACTGATTCTTACCTATAAAAGTAGAAAAGTAATCGGCATCATTCCTGTGCTTAGTCTGATAAGCTGTGCACTCTTGATTGGCTCGTTTATTTGGACCGTGACCATTAATGGCCCTACTAGCATGCTTATGGTATTTTTCGCCCTACTTATCTTTGGAAGCTTTATGTTTTATAAAAAGCATGAGCCTCGTGGAAATCTTGAAATTTTTGAAGAAATTTGATGGCCTGTGCCCAATGATCTCTTTCCCATGTACCAAGATAATGGTTTACATTGAGCATAAAAGCAGTGCATCTCGAATTCTGGAGAGTTGGAAATCCCTTATGGGCTACATCGAGCATCACTGATAGCGCATTTCGCATCCTGCGAATACTGGAATGATCCAAGGGAACGGGGTTTCCAAAGGGGCATCACCCTTTGGGCCGTCCAGGGGCGCAGCCCTTGGCGCTCGGCGCGCAGCCGCCAGCTAGCTGCTGATATAAAAAATGAAGTCGCCGTAGGCGGTTGTGAGTAGGAATTAATAGAAAAAACGACAAAAAGCATGAATTTACACATAAAAAAACAATACTGCTAGCGTTAGCACTCCTATCTTACATCACACCTCAAAACAATATTTCGAACAATAAAAAGTATGGTATAGTGATTTCCAGGAACTTATTTTCATCACAAGCAAAAACAGCAAAAAAATGAAATTAAATACTACGAAACTTGTAATACTAACCTTTGGACTTCTATTTCTCTCAACAAGCAAAGCTTCTTTAGATAACCTTGAAGCAGCGCTCAAAGAAGATTTAGAACGTATTAATTACCCGCCACGTTCATGGCGACCATCGCCATCGGATGATACCATTCTCGATGTAGCTATCATCGGCGGTGGAATGGCGGGGCTTGCAGCGGCATTTGCGCTATTAAGACAAGGCGTAACTAATATAGGCATTTTTGATGAAAACTACCGACATCAAGAAGGCCCTTGGCTTACCACTGCGCGCATGAAAACGCTACGCTCAGGAAAGCAATTAATGGGTCCTGCTTTATTCTTGCCTAATCTAACATTCCATGCCTGGTATGAATCCAAATACGGCGCAGAAGCTTGGGCAACATTAGGAAATCCCCCAAATGGCCTCTGGATGGACTACTTAATCTGGTACCAAAGAGTGCTCGAACTCCCACTAAAAAGCAACCATAAGCTCCACAAAATCACACCAGATAATCACTGTTTAGAATTAACTTTTGCTACCGGCAAAGAATTTCAGAAAATTCGCACTCGTAAAGTTGTTTTAGCAACAGGTCGTGCGGGCTTTGGAGGTCTTCAAGTGCCTTTTTGGGTGAAAACGCTCAATCCTTCACGCTATGCTCATACAGGCCAAATAATAACTAAGCAGCAAGTACAGAATAAACGTATTGTGATTGTAGGGTGCGGAGCTTCTGCTTTTGATGCAGGAGGTTACGCTCTTGAAAATGGAGCCCTTGCCGTTACAATGCTTTCAAAACGCACTTCATTGCCGGCAGTTAATAAGTTTGCCACCTTTAATTATCCAGGATTAAATAGCGGTTTTTATTCCTTGTCGGATCATTCCAAATGGCTCTTTTTTGAACACGCATTTTCAAGTGGAATCCCCGCGCCTAAGGATTCACTAGATCGAGTAAAAACTTACCGAAATTTTTCTTTGTTATTTAATAGAGAAATCACATCGGCCGTAGAAAAGAATAACTCCTTAGAATGTGTAACTAATTATGAGTCAATTGAATGTGATTTTATAATCCTTGCAACTGGTTTTGCAATCGATGGGACCCGGCAAAAAGAACTCGAGCCGTTTATTAATGAGGTCTTACTTTGGAAAGATAAAATTATTTCGCAAGAGAATGAACTTAAAAAGAAAATGGGAAGATTCCCTTACTTAGGAGCTCATTTTGAATTTTTAGAAAAAACTCCGGGTGCTGCTCCCTATCTTAAAAACATTCACTGTTTTAACTATGCAGCGTCATTGAGCCATGGGCTCATAAGTAGCGACATTCCAGCAATTAGTGTCGGTGCTTTAAGGTTAGCTGAAGGCATAGCTGCAGATTTATTTGTGCTAGACTCGCAAGCGTACTTAGAAAACTTATACGAACATACTAAAAAAGATTTTGAAGAAAAAGAGTATTCCTTTACACAACGAATTTCTGCTTAGCAGCTAATCTTACAAAAAAGCTTTTATAAAATACATGAACCGCGCGTCTTGAAGTACTTGTAATAGCTTTGAAAAAAGTGCTTGCCACTTACGGTCAATTTCTCTCGAATTACAATACTCTGTAGCCGTTTTTCGATCCACTCCTGCAGATAGCCTTTTTTTTCATAGAGCTCCCGTGCCCTTTGGATTCCAAGCTCAGGATTTTCAATTTCATCAAGACGCTCTTTGCCCAACTTAGCCAACCAGCGTTTGAAAGGTTCGGCTTTAGGCCAGGGAATTGACTGTATAATACGAAATATGCCTTCTATATTGGCACAGTCTGTTTCATATTTTTTACCATCAGCAGCTTCTAATTTCAGTCCGTGACAAAATGTCACGACCTCACTTCCTTCTTCACCCAACCTTTGTTTAAGCTTTCTCCAGTATGCACCTGCATCGCTACTTTCGGTAAGCGCCGCGCATACGTCAGTAACAGAAAACCACCATTCATTTTCGAAAAAAATTCTTCGTATCTCTTTGCCCTGAAAAATCGATATTTGCGCTAACTCTTTGTTGAAGTGTGTTGTTTTTATCATAGGTTACCTCGTACGTATTAATAACTGACCTTACAAGCGATCAAAAGCCAAAGCAAACTTATTGTGCACACACTATAACAAATTTTTGAAATAAATGTAAAATTTTTTATTCTGATTGTGGCTTTGTTAGCAATTTCAATTTTAGGCTTACTTATTCTTATTATCAAATCGCCAGCTTTTGATCACTTCTTTTCAATCCCTCATAAAATGTCATGGGTTTTTAGCCAGTCACTGCTGGGACATTTACAGGATTTGAGCTATGTCCAAATTGGACACAACTGAAATCCTGTTTCATCATTAATCGGTCTGATCGGACTATTAACTTTCGTAAAATTGTCGAAAGTTGATCACTTGCAAAACTGCAGCCATTTCTATTATCTCGACATTTTTGATGCTCATCACTTATCTCCAAAATTGGAGATAACTCGAGCATTTATGCCTCATTCAACTATCTACAATTTGTCGCCAGATGAAAACATATTAATCTTTGTAAGATCTGCGAGCGCACTTCGCTTCCCCATTCTTACCACTCTACTTTTTTACAACTCCCGGTAGCTTCCCTTTATAGCCAGTAAGTCTTAACAACGCCCTCAATCCTTGGGCATATCTCTCTAACGCCTCAAGGTCTTCTGGGCTGCGTTTTTCATGAAGAGCTTGATCTATTTCACTTAAAAGTCGAAGTGCATAGTATTGCGTCTTATTTAGATCTTTTTCAACACCCGGGCCACCATTAAAAAAGAGAAACACCAATTCATGCGTGGCAAGTTGGTGCGCTAGTGGTTCATAGTTTTGATCCGCTGCTTTTTGATAATACATAACAGCCTTGGGAAGATCGCCTTGATCTTTGTATAAATTACCCAAAGCATGTGCAGCGTCAGCACTTATAGCAGGCAAAACTTTTTGCTGCTCAGCAATATGGTAAAATTTCAGAGCTTCTGCTTGATTCTTTTTCTGAGATGCTAAGGTCGCTAACTCATATACCACTGAAACTTTGACCAGATCATTTGGGGCCTCTGCTAAAGCTTGCATATAATAGTGCTCTGCTTTTTCAAGATCTTTTATTACCCCATAGCCCCCATCCCTATAGATCATTCCAATATCTAATAAAATTTTTGAACGATCCTTTTGATCAGCAACTTTATATCCACTTAAGAAAGCTTCGAGCGCCTTTTTATAATCTTTTTTTTGGCCCACTGCACCCAATCGATAGATAACACCACGCAATTCATACGCCTGGGCTCGTGTTTTATTTTCAATGTCAGGCTTATTAAGCCTATTGAGTATTGATAATGCCTCAGGAGAGCCGCTTTCAAAATACTGCCTTGCAAGATCAAGTAATCTTTCAGCCCTCTTCCCATCCCCTAGCTTGAGACCCTGAAGTAACTGCTCTGCAGATTCAATCTCGCCCTCATGCTTTTCCGAAGCATAAAGCAGCGAACACGACACACAAGCAACTATAATGAATATTTTTTTTATCAATCTCTTTTTCATGATGAGGATCCCTTAAGATGTATTGTTTCTATTTTGTAAAATAACTTTATATTTGAAATTATACATAAAGTTTTACTAGAAAATCAATAAATCTTAAAAAATACTAAGACGATCAGGGAAATATTTTTTGCCTACCTCAATTTCAGCGTCATGAGTGCCAGCAGACAAAGCACGAAAGAAATGATGCCAAAACGCGTAGTAATTTTAGCTTCCTGCCACCCAAGCAACTCGAAATGATGATGAATAGGTGCCATTTTAAATATTCTTTTACCAAGATATCGAAAGGATACTACCTGAGCAATCACGGAAAGTGTCTCAACCACAAAAAGGCCCCCAGCGATTACCAAAAGCAATTCTTGGCGTGCCATGAGAGCCATGAGTGCAAGACCAGCGCCTAGGGCTAATGAGCCGACATCTCCCATAAAAATTTGGGCAGGGTACGTATTGTACCATAAAAACCCTAATGATGCCCCAACCAACGTAGCTCCCAGAATTGCTATTTCAGCTGTTTCGGTAAAGGGAATATGTAAATAGATTGCAAAAGCATAATTGCCTGCCAAGTAACAAATAATGGTAAATGTCCCAAAGTTTAAAATTAAAGAACCAATCGCAAGGCCATCAAGCCCATCAGTAAGATTTACTGCGTTACTCGTACCAACTAAAATAAATGCAGCCCAGGGGATAAGTAAAATTCCAAGCTCAGGCGAAAAATTCTTAAAAAAAGGTACGCACACTTCAGTTGGCGGTATAACGAGCCAGTACCATGCGCACGCCACCAGTGTACCAACGGCTAGTTGGGCTCTAAATTTATGGGACTCTTTTATTCCTTTTCTAAAACGAATCTTGCTCCAGTCATCCCAAAATCCTATCACAGCAAAACCAAGCATACACAAGAGAAAAATCCATACTTCGGGGGCTGTTAAATCACACCATAAGAGGGCCGTCACAAAAGTCGTTAGCAAAACAAAAATACCCCCCATGGTAGGGGTATCATTTTTTGCTTGATGCGTCTCAGGGGTATATTCACGCGCAGCAGCTTTGAACCTTGCTGACTGCTCAATAAACCTTGAACCAAAAATAAATGAAAGGACCAAGGCGGTAAGCAATGAAGCCATGATACGGAAGCTCACATAATGAATCACATTAAAAAAACTTACATGATTCTGTAAATATAAGGCGAGGTGATAGAGCATAAACAATCCTTAAAAACCGCTGAAATTAACTAGTTATACCGTCGACTTTAAGCATACCATGATATTTAATGAGCGGCACCTTTTGACATAGAAAATAACTGTTCTAAACTAAGAGATATACTATGATGTGTACAAAACACACATCTTATTATGTTACATCGCTCATATTTTATTACTGAGTAACGATTATAAATAAAAGGAATATGCCATGAAACTAAGATGTATGTATTTTTTTAGTTTTACGTTTTTACTCGCCCCTTGCGTAATTCGTGCCACAAGTACTAACACTGATCTGGAACCTGAATCCCTCCCAACCCAGTTGCCCACAGGAACCAAACAAGGACCCAAGCTCATTCAAGATTACGAAACCCCTATTCAATTTATGAGCGATTTTTTAGATGTAACAAGAAAGCCAGATATGCCCCTCAAATATTGGGCGTTGCAACTCGTATTGCTCTTAAGAAGTAACGCACGACTGAAGCCTTTCTGCAATAAATTAAAAAACGTAGCGCTAGATAAACAGTTAGACCTTGATCAACGCGTAAGAAATATCAACAATGCTTTTGTAGAAGCTTTTTTAGCACAACTTTTCCCAGAAGATCTTTCGAAATTTATTTTTGACAGAGGCCTTCCAACAGTAAAAGCATCAATCAAAAAACGCGCTGAAAAAATCGGCTAATCATAGATATACATCCGGAGGGCCTTCGGGCCCTCTTTTTTTAATACATAACCAATGCGATCCTAATTAGCAGCCGCCCAAGCATTACTCTATAATTTCTGATGCCTTGCAATCCCTGCCGTGCCATAATTTTTTCTCCATAAGCGAATTTTTTTGCTTAGAAAAATTCATATGATATACTTTAATGGTACAGGTTAAAGAATTAGAAAATAAAATTTAATTGCTATCTAGATTACCAAGCCTTCTATGAATACCTATGCTTATGATTTTGACGTTATAGTGGTCGGTGGAGGCCATGCGGGCATTGAAGCTGCCTATGCAGCAGCCCGTATGGGATCTCGCACGCTCATGATCACTCTTCATCTTGATCGCATTGGCCTTATGCCTTGCAATCCGGCAGTGGGTGGCATTGGCAAAGGTCATATTGTATTTGAGATCAGCGCCCTTGGTGGCTTAATGCCAAAACTTATGTACCCAAACCTATCTGCAAGCTCGTATGCTCAATACACGCAAGGGGCCTGCCGTACAAGGACTGCGTCTCCAAATTGATAAACATGCCTATAATAAACTGAGCAAACAAGTACTCGAACATACCGAAAATCTTACGCTCATTATGGGAATGGTGGACGAGATTATTCTTGATGAGAATCGAGAAGTCCGCGGTGTCCGAACCAGAGAAGGGGATATCTATTATTGCCCCACCGTTATTCTTACCACAGGTACATTCCTTAATGGCCTCATTCACGTAGGAACTACAAATTATGCTGCTGGACGCCAAGGAGAGGAATCGGTTGCTAATCTCTCTGCTTTTTTATCACGGCTGGGTCTCAAGATGCGCCGTCTAAAAACGGGGACTCCTCCACGCCTTTTGCGCACCAGCCTTGATTTTTCTCGCATGGAATTTCAAGGATCGGATGATCTTGATCAGCTGTTTGAATTTGCGCCCCATAAAGTTGAGCATAAAATGGCCTGCTATATTACGCATACCAATCAAAACACGCATGATATTATTAAAAAAAATTTTCATTTATCACCCATTTTTACTGGGCATATTAAAGGAACGCCTCCGCGCTATTGCCCTTCAATTGAAGATAAAATTTCGCGTTTTGCTGATAAAACCTCACACCACGTATTTGTAGAACCTGAAAGCGCATCAAGTGAAGAAATATATCCCAATGGCCTTTCAACATCGTTGCCCTTTAACATACAAAAAGAATTCATTCGCTCTATTGTGGGCTTTGAGCAAGCGATATTAACCCGACCCGGCTATGCTGTTGAGTATGATTGCGTATTACCAGATCAATTACATCATACTTTGGAAGTCAAATCGGTACCCGGCCTCTTTCTTGCAGGACAGATTAATGGAACAACAGGATACGAAGAAGCGGCAGGCCAAGGAATAATAGCGGGTATTAACGCAAGCTTAAAAACGCAAGGGAAAGAGCCATTTATCATGAGTCGCACTGAGGGCTATATTGGTATCATGATTGATGATCTGGTTACACTCGGTGTTGATGAACCCTACCGCATGTTTACCTCACGAGCCGAACGGCGCCTCCTTTTAAGGCAAGATAACGTGTTTGATAGGCTGGGAGAAACAGCACACAATTTAGGGCTTATATCGGACAGTTTTTACGAAGACATAAAAAAAGAGAAAGATATTGTTGAAAGTACCGTTGCTACGTTAACTGCCGGGAAAAAGAATGTTGAACTCATGCGGCTATTGGGAAGTGGCGAACTGGATGAAGTTCATAAACGCATCAAGGAAGCCGTTACCGAAAACACGCCTAATAGGATACTGCAGACAATCCATGCTGAGATACTTTATGCCCCTTATATAAAACGAGAAGAAAAAGAAGTTGAGAAAACCCTTTATTATCAGAAGCTAATCATCCCTGATGACTTCGATTACAACATCATAGAAGGTCTTTCTATCGAATTAAAACAAAAGCTTACGCAGCACAAACCAGGCACTATTGCACAGGCCGGCCTCATTCAGGGAATGACCCCGGCTGCTATCTCATTATTAATTTACAAGGTACGCGATTATATGCGTGCTATTGAACGAAAAAATAAAATTTAACTATCTCATGAAATCATTTGATCGCATAAAACGACAGTCCTGTCTTGAAGACATTGTCCGCTCGTATACCATTCTTACTAAAAAGGATTCCCGCATTATGGGCTTTTGCCCGTTTAAAAAAGTGGATTGGCTCTCTTTGGAACTTCACCTGGATCGGCAACTTTTCATCTGCCATGATTGCCTTAGGTCAGGAGACGTTCTCACATTTATCGCCTATCTTCATAAGTGCTCACGATCCGAGGCAGCGGATTTTTTAGAGAGGCGTGCTGAGAGAGGTCAGATTCATCAAAAAACCGGGGACGCAATTCTTCTTACGCTTGCTGCATTGATATTCCTGTGTTTTCTTTATTTTCTTCCTAGAACGGGACGCTATTCCCGCCCATTCAGACCTTGGCACGCTCATGCAAGGCGAAAGACATCTCGGGGTCGCTTTGGCGGATTGCACTAATAACCATGGATAAGTCTATGCGCTTGAGAAAAAGCTCAAAAACGGTAGAGTGGGAATAACAATTTACAAAAATAGAACTGCGGGGACTTTACGATGAAATGCAAAAATTTGTTACTTTTACTTACTCTTTTCGGAACTATTTTTTCGGCATATGCAACTAATCCTGGAAAAGATGATGAGTACAATTTCACGAAAAAGATCAATGATGAATACAGTTTCGCGAATTATTGGACAGGATATGTAGGATGGTTTGCGCTAAGTTATGTGGCAGGACTTGTGTATCCGATTCAGCCATTCTCACTTCCTCGGTGTTATGCTGCATATAGGCAGCATAAAGAAAAATCTAAGCTGCCCCTCGAGGATCAGCCACTATTTTTTACCTACTATAAAAACAACAATATCGCCGAGATGTCAGGATTGACGCTTGGCCTAGCTACGCTCGTTACAGGCGCTGGCATAGGTCTATTTAAAATGGCAAAACTTCTAAAAAATAATAAAATTGTCTTCTCATCGCCTATTCAAATAGTTCCACGATGAGGCGATGAATGAGGCGCAAGCAATTTGGAAAGAAAGAGCATCATGTTAAAAAAAATTCTTATAGTCTGCTTCCTATCCTCTTGCCTCATTTCTACGCACGCTCACGCCGCCCAGCAGGAGGAAAAAACCTTTTTTAATTCCTATACGGAAGCCGCCAAAACATATGCGGTGGCCTTTTCTTTAGGGTATGGCACCGGTATTTTTCCACCGATAGCCCCCTTGACCGCCATGGTTGTAGTAATGGGTGCCTTTGGCAACCCCAATATGTCTCGCAAGAAAGAAGGCCAATGGTTATGCAGCGGAGAGAAGATTTGGTATACTTATCTTTCAGGTACTGCACTTGGCTTCATTACCTTGACCTATGGAACGGTCAAGGGTACCTTATGGGCTGTGCGGAAATTAAGAGGACACTAGATGTACCCAAAATTACTCCATCTTTATGGGCCACTAGAAATAAACAGCTTTAATGCAAGCATTATAGTAGGCATCGCCATTTTTTTCTACGCCGCATTGCGCCACCCTGGCCTTGAAAAATGGATTAGCAAATCAGACTTTTTTAATATAAGCGTCGAGTCTGCCATTGCAGGCATAGTAGGCGGTAGAGTACTCCATATACTAAGCGAATGGAAAGACTACACCTCATTTTACCAGATGATCAGCATTTGGAATGGTGGTCTCTCACTTTTTGGAGCATTCGCGGGGGTTTTCTTCTATAGCCTCTGGGCTTTAAAGCGCAAGCAACTACCCGTTCTTGTATTGTATGATGTTGCCGCACTCTATGCACCGCTCATTCAAGGAATGGGGCGTATTGGCTGCTTCTTGGCAGGATGCTGCTATGGATGTCCGACGTCGCTTTCCTGGGGAATTACCTACACACACCCGCTCGTCGTCGCCCCCCTTAATACACAGATTCATCCCACTCAGCTCTATAGCTCTCTCATTTTTTTTGGTATCTTTATAGTCATGCGCTTTTTTGTATTCAAGCACGTTTCCCGTGCGGGAGAACTGAGCATGATGTACGTAATGGCTATGAGTTTTGAACGATGGTTTGTCGATTTTTTTAGAGGAGATCGCATTATGCTTCCAAATCAGCACCCATTTTCATTCTTTTCCTTTCATCAATGGAACGCTCTCTTTATTTTTATCAGCGCATGCATCGTATTAGTATACCTCAGATCGGCTCACCGGCGCGTCCATGAATCTGTTTAGTTATATAAAGCAACGACTTCCCATTTTGGATGTGGTAAGTGAGTATGCCACCCTTAAAAAAGCCGGCTTATACTGGAAAGGCTGCTGCCCTTTTCATCATGAAAGAACGCCTTCATTTAGCGTTAGTCCCCATAAAGAAATTTTCTATTGTTTTGGCTGCCACCTGGGGGGAGATGTTATTTCATTTATTGCCAAAGCCGAGCACTGCACACCAATAGAGGCAGCCCAGCATCTGATTGAGCGCTATAGAATTCAGGTTCCCCAGGAAATCACCTGGGAAAAGAGCTCTCAAACCCAGGAATCTAAAGATTTGTACTTCAAAACCTGTTCAACTTTCGCCCAGTGGTGCGAAACTCAATTGGCAAAAAGCACGGCAGCTTTGCGCTATATTACAGAGCGCAAAATAACTGAGCAAAGCATAAAGGACTTTTCAATTGGCTACTGCCCTGGTCAGATAAAGAGCCTTCTTGCTTACGCTCAAAAACAGGGCATAATGGCGACCAATCTTATTGATGCCCACATACTCCAGGAAGGCAAGCAAGCACTTTATAGCCCCTTTGAAGAACGTATAATTTTCCCTATTCGGGATCATATTGGCCGGTTTGTAGGGTTTGGTGGACGGGTATTCCAACCAGGGGATGAGCGAGCAAAATACTACAACTCCCATGATCACACCTTTTTTAACAAAGGAACGATGCTTTTTGGCCTTGATCGAGCAAAAAAAGCGATAGCGGAATCTGAAACGGCTTTTTTAGTTGAAGGATATACTGATCTTATTATTATGAATCAGTATGGATTTACCAACACAGTCGCCACGTTAGGCACGGCCTGCACGCAGGACCATTTAAAGCAGCTCGCTCGGTATGCGCAAAAGCTATACATTTTATACGACGGGGATGCTGCCGGTCAGAATGCTATTATAAGGCTTGCTGAGCTCTGCTGGACTGCCGCCCTCGATCCTTATGTTATTTCCCTGAGCTCGAAAGATGATCCTGCAACATTTCTGCTTGCCGGTGGCGATCTTACAAGCAAAGTGAATGAAGCTCGTGATATATTTTCGTTCATCTTAGTCCATATGGGAAGTGATTTTGCTCATAAGAGTCTGCAAGAACGGCTTACGATTACCAAAAAAATTATTAGTATTATTTTAGCATTACCTGACCCTCTAAAACGGGATCTACTGCTCGCACAGGCTAGCACCGCCTTTGCCCTTCCAGTCGAGACTTTAAAGCAAGAATTTAAGGCCATCCGAAAAAAAGCGGTTGAGGCTGGGCAGAAAAGAGAGCAACCACGAGAAACTGAAGTACCCGAAGACGAAATATCACAGTTAGAAAAAAAACTTTTTTCTGCTATACTTAACCATAAAGGTGATATAGCAGAGGAAGATCGTGAACTATTACGCCTATGGCTGCCTGAAAAACTTACTTATCTTTTCGAATCTGTCATTCAAGCAAAAACTGCTGAAGGACTTAACTTGAGTAGGTTATTTGAGCTGGTAACAGATGAGCAAAAGGAGTTTTTAAGTGGCATTATGATGGAATCACTGCATGAGCAACCAGCCTCTTTTGAAGACCTGTTGTTGCAATTTTATAAGAAACAGTGGAAAATAGCCGTTCATAATGTCAAACTTAAAGTATATGATGCACAACAGACGGGGGACAGCGAGCGTATTAAAAAAGTACTCACGCAGATAAACGAGCTGAAAACAAAGATGCTCAGAAGGGGAATTCATGATTAAGAAAGTAAAAAAAGTCGAACCAAAAACAAAAAACAAAGAAGCTCAGGCGAAAAAGCCCGAGGAAAACGAACTTGCTCTCGAAGTCATTGAGTCGCTCGTAGAACGAGGCAAACGTGCCGGCGCATTAAGTTATGAAGAGATAATGGAGTTTTGCGACCGCAATCACCTCTCGGAAACTGAGACCAATGATCTCTTAAAAACTCTTGAAAAAGAAAATGTAGAGTTGCTCATGCAAGAAGAGCTGGAGCCAGATGCCGCTCTAGAAGATTATGAAAAAGACGAATCTAAGATCCATATCAAATCCCAAATAGAGACTTCCCTTGATTATGTGGCTGAGGAAGAAGAAGCCGAAGAGGGTGAGGAGCCTGAGGATGGCCGAGACGTTGTTAAAGAAGTCGGAGAAGCCGCCCATATAGCCGATGGTGTAAAATGCTATCTGCGCGACATTGGGAAAATCCCCCTTCTAAATAAGAAGACTGAAACGGTTATTGCAGAACAAATAGCCCTCGGTAAAAAAGAATCGATCGAATCCATTTCAAAGTTTCCTTTTATTCATAAGGAAATTATTGCCATTGGTGAACGCCTTGCTAAAAACACGATCGCCCTAAAAGATATCATACAGTTTTCCGAGTTTGATGAAGAAAATCTTCCTAAGTTTGAAGAAGAAAAAAATGGCCTTTTAAAAACTATAGGGCATATTAAAGAGCTCGTTGAAAATGAATCTAAAATATATAGAAGCTATCGTGGCCAGCTCGATTCTGAGGCAAAAAAACAAGAGATGCTTAATGCCGTGAAAGCTAACAAAGAAGAAATTGCCAAAACGATTCAAACCATAAAGCTTTCAAACAAGTTTATTCGTAAGCTTGCAAAAAGAATTGAAAAAACGATCCAAAAAATTAGAGAACGAACCGAAATTATACGGCAAAACGAAATGCTTTTTAAGCAGTATGCGGCAAAAAAATCATTAAACGATACTGAAAAAGCAGAAATGGTTGAATTTGATAAGACTATTCGTGCTGGGAACAAAAGTATCAAAAAAGCAGAACAAGAGCTTGGATTACCTCTACCCGAGACACTGCGCTACTATAGGCAACTCACCGATGGTCAAAGAAAAGATAAGCGGGCCAAGGATGACCTTGCACGAGCAAACTTGCGCCTTGTGGTCAATATAGCTAAAAAGTATGTTAATCGTGGATTGCATTTTCTTGATCTGATTCAAGAAGGTAACATCGGTCTTATGAAAGCAGTAGAAAAGTTTGAATTTGAACGAGGCTACAAATTTTCAACTTATGCAACCTGGTGGATCCGGCAGGCAATTACACGTGCTATTGCAGATCAATCTCGTACTATCCGCGTACCTGTGCATATGGTTGAAACTCTCAATAAGATTAATAAGATTAAACGGACATTTATTCAGGAGCATGGGCGAGAGCCTACACATTTAGAGCTTTCAAAAGAGCTAAATATTGATGAAAAAAAGATAAAAAATATAATAAAAATCTCGAAGGAACCGATTTCTCTAGAAACACCGGTCGGCGACAGCGAAGATGCCTTCATTAAAGATTTCATTGAAAGTGAAAATGATTTTTCGCCTGCTGATACCGTTGCAAATAGTGACTTAAAGGAGCGTGTTCGAGAAGTGTTAAAAACACTAACGCCTCGTGAAGAGAAAGTGCTCAAAATGCGTTTTGGCATCGATGTTGCCTCTGAACATACGCTTGAAGAAGTAGGTAAGGACTTCTCTGTGACTCGAGAACGTATTCGCCAAATCGAAGTAAAAGCGCTACGCAAATTGCGCCATCCTTCGAGGAGCAAGAAGCTGCAAACATTCTTTGAAAAAGAATTCCATTTTGCTCATGATGAAGCAGTAGAAGATGATATGGATGATGATGAATAAGAACAAACAAAATAAATAAGGAAAAAGAAGTACATGGAACCTCCGGTTGAAAGCTTACTTACACACAATCTCCTTTTCCTTATAATATCTCTCGTATTTTGTGCCCTTTTTTCATTTATTGAAACAAGCGTAACGGCACTACGGCTCTTTAAGTTAAAAGAGCTTGCATCGGGAACAAGCAAATACCGTCCCCTTTTTCATGTTTTTGAACATCACCCTAATCGAATTCTCATCAGCATCCTGATAGCCTATAATTTGGCTAACGTTCTTGCTGCTGTCTTTAGTAGTGAAGTGATGGCAAGCGTGACAAAAGCGCTCAACATCTCAGAAACCCTAGGTTTTGCGATTGGTATTTTCGTAACATCAACAACGATTTTACTCACCGATCTCATTCCTAAAAACATTGCAACGATTCATGGCGATCGGCTTTTTAAATCAACACTCTGGATAACCAATATTATTTATTACACGTTCTATCCTCTTGTTTCGCTTCTTTCCAAGTTTACGGATACAATAACACATTGGATAGGCGGCAGCTCGGTAAAAGAAGTTACTGATGCAGTCGCTTCAGAAAAGGAGATTCAGTTTCTTATTAATTACATTAATGAGAAAGGCCTTATGGAGCGGCATAAAACAGCCATGCTTAAAAGTATATTTGAGCTAGGAACAACGCCTATTAAAGAAATTATGGTGCCAGAAACATCAATCATTTCTATTAATGTAAATAGCACACAAAAAGAAACGCTTGATCTGTTTTCTAAGTATCAGTTTACCCGCTTGCCAGTCTATGAAGATAAGCCAGATAATATCATTGGCATGCTGCATCAGAAAGATTTCTTTCAGCTGCTTTCAAAAAACGAAGACCGCCCATTGCGCGATATTGTGCGCCCTATTATGTTTGTTCCTGAAAGCGCTAAGGTACTGCGTGTTCTTAAAGAATTTAAAGAGCAGCGGATGCATATAGCAATGGTATTAAATGAGTACGGCGGAATCACCGGACTTGTTACGCTTGAAGATGTCATTGAGGAAATCGTAGGTGAAATTAGCGATGAATACGAATCAGTTGCCGAAAAAGTCATTCCTCTAAAAGCAGGCGGTTACCTTGTAGATGCCAGCATCGAACTTGAAGATCTTGAGCCGACACTTGGTATTGAATTTGAAACCGAAGATGCACTCACCCTTGGTGGATTCCTTATTGAGCAGCTCGAACGAGTTCCAAAATCGGGTGAGCGGCTTGAATATAAAGGGTTTCATTTTAAAATTCAACAAGCAAGCCCAAAACGAGTTTATCAGGTGCTTATCTTTGGCAACGAAGTTCCCGAGGATATTGAACTTGAGGCGTAAGGCCTTTTTTAGTTTACCTAAATAATGCTAGACTGGAGTAAAGTAGGTAAAAATAGTATAGCTATGTGGGGGACAATGAAATATATACTACATTCACGCCGAAACAAGCTTTTTGCTCTCGCTCTTTTCTTTGTATCGCCTTGCTACTCTGCGGTAGATCCTGAAGTACAAGCACAATTTACGATTTTAAATGCTGCTGTGGCTAATTTGCAAAACAATCAGCCAGGCTTCATTTCAAGGACAGCCTCGGGGATGATTTCAACCATTATAACGGGAATCGTTGTCTTTGTTGGTTCCCGGTGGCTAATCGATTCCTATCTTACTGCTAAAAACCCTAAAAAACCCGCGCCAGAGCATTTCGCACCTCAAGCCAAACAACCCTTTACTTTCAAAAATCTTGCGGGCAAAATTCCAGCAGATGTTCTTGAAGTAACAGAATTTATTAAGGATTCAAAAAAGTTCATTGCCATGGGAGCAAAAATGCCCCGAGGCGTGCTCTTAGTGGGCCCTCCTGGGACGGGAAAGACCTCAATCGCGCGGGCTATTGCGGGAGAATCTCAAGCCTATTTTGTTGCAATTGCTGCAAGTGAATTTATCGAAATGTTTGTGGGCAACGGTCCTCGTCGCGTACGCGAACTTTTTGCCGGTGCACGCGCAGCGGTAGCTTCAGGTGCTTATAAAAAAGCGATCATTTTTATTGATGAACTTGACTCAATCGGCGGCGCACGTAATGCAGTATTTGATTCCGGCGGCGCTGAATACCGCAATACACTTAATGAACTTCTTCATCAGATGGATGGTTTTCATCAGGATGATTCTATTTTTATCCTAGGCGCAACAAATCGCGAGCAAGATATTGACCCAGCCTTAAAGCGGCCCGGCAGATTTGATAGAATAGTTGAGATTCCTCTGCCTGACATCGAAAGCCGCGAGGCCATTCTCAAACTTTATGCACAGTCTATAAAATACAGCAAAGATATAGATTTTAGCGCTTTGGCTCGTCAATCTAAAGGAATGAGCGGCGCTGAGCTTAAAAATATCGTAAATGAGGCGGCGATTTATGCCGTGCGTGCTCAGTCGCAGGAGACGCGACAAGAACATTTTGAAAATGCTCTGAGATCTAAATCTCTCAGAGCATTCAATTTTTAGTTATTTTAATTTCTTAATTCTGACAACAGTGTTGTTTTATGATAACTCGATCAAATGCTATTTGACAACAATCTCAATCTATTTCAGGCTTAGATTACTTTAACAGCCCGCAATTCGAGAGCTTTTTTCAATTTTTTCATACTCGACTCGCTCAATGCACTATACTTAAATCCAATCTCCTCAATGTAAGGCATCGCGAGAAACACCTCCGGGTCTATATCAGTATGAGGATACCCGGATATCATCATGCGTTTTACAGAAAGGCCCGCAAATGCTCCGGCATTTAAAGGTGCCGCATCATAACCAAAGTAAAGGTGTAATTTTCTTAGTGGATTATAAGGGGTATTTCCTACCAACCCATTAAAGGCACCCGGCTCTATGGATTCTATATATTCACCTATATAAATGTCCTTTACTCTTAATCCAATAAAGGCTGCCGAAGAAATATGTCTTAAGTTATTTGAGGTTAGCTCTAATTCGTCGATGCTCAAGCCACTAAAGGCCCTATCCTCAATTTCAAGTACGGCTCTAGGACCAGAATAATAAGAAGGATAATCACCAGGCTTTGGATTCTGCGTTAATATGAACTTTGTTAATTGTCTGCCTTCAAAATCGATAAATGTGTTAGCTTTTATTCGTTTTACATAATTACGAGAAAAATCTATTTCCTTTAAATCTTTAAAAATAAGTAAAGGACGTAATATTTCAGCAGAAATGGTATCAAAGGCATTGTTATTAATACACACTGAATAAACCGAACCAAAATACGAGCTTTTATTTGTTAAAACTGATTTAATCGTCTCTAAACCTTCCAAATTATTAAGCTGAAGGCCTCTGAGATTCAATATCACTCTCTCTCTGCCCCGCTCTATTCTTTCTTCAAAAATCTCAGGAGTACAATCAAGACAATCTTTTATTGAAAGTCCCCATAAGGAAGCCATATCCAGTGGGCACATGGCTGACCTTGCCTCTGGAGACGCAATCAGAATAAAATAGCGAGAAACTTGCTTTAGAAAACGGTCAACATTGAATTTTGAGAATTCTCTTGATAACTGTTCTTTTAGCTCATTATATTTTTTTTGCTGTTGATTCCTACCCTCAAGCAAATTTTTTATAACACATAAATATGCAAAGTCCAAAATGGGATCAGAGCCTAAATAGTTTGCAAATCTTAGGAACTGATAAGGGTCCGATATCTTTACTTCTTGTAAAAGTGCATCTGAAAGAGCCTTGCCTTTACTGTCCTTATGATAAAATAAGGACCATGAAAGAGTAGCCAATTCACTAATAAGCTTTGAAGACCAATCAAGAGGAATTGGTGCTTCCCACCCCAGGTCTTCTATCAAATTCTTAATTGTTTCAGATGTTATAGCAATTTCTCGAGACACTTCGTACTTATCCCCTTCATCATTGCCGATAAGAGTAATTACATTACCGCTAAATGGTTCTGTTGCTTTTTCAGCAGCTTTCTCACACGCTTGCAGGCTGCAGGTCATAAAGATGGTGGCAAGCAAGATAAGGCGGATGGTCATTGTATATCTCCCTTAATCATTATTTATTTTATATTTGAAATATAACAAATAAATCTTTAAAGGTCAATCACGATCGTTTTAAAGACATTTATAAGCCTATAGTCCCGGAAAACTCAAGAAATGTATGTTTCTATCAGTTTCAGTTAAATCGCCGATGCACAGGGACTTTTTTCAAATCTTCTCATAAAAAGAGCCGGCTCTTTCTGAGATCTGCTCATAGAAAGAACCGGCTCTTTTATAGACTTAATACATTTTAAGCGGACCTAATTATTGTATTTCGCCGAGCAATTTTTTAACTGCGGCTATTGAGCCACTCAGGCCGGCAGCCTCGTAAGGCACAACAATCAGTTTATTATCTTTACCTTCCATCATCTGAGGAAGAGTTTTGATATATTGGACCGCGGCTAAGTAAGAAAGAGCATCCTGCCCTGGAGCAGCCTTTTTAATAACCTCAATCGCTTTTGCTTCTGCATCAGCTATTTTCATGCGAGATTCCGCTTCACCCTGAGCATTAATTACGCGAGACTCAGCGGCACCACGAGCTTTTAATATACTCGATTCTCGTTCACCCTCTGCTTGCAAAATAGCTGCTTGCTTGAGACCTTCAGATTCGATAATAATAGCACGTCGGTCCCGTTCTGCTCGCATCTGTTTTTCCATGGCTATACGAATGTCAGCTGGTGGATTTACTTCCTGGACCTCAACACGGTTAACCTTAACACCCCATTTATCGGCAGCTTCCTCTAAAATAACACGCAATTTTTCATTAATGGCGTCACGAGAGGTAAGCGTTTCATCAAGGTCTAATGAACCAATCACGTTACGCAACGTTGTTTGCGTAAATTTTTCAATTGCCTCAGGCAAATTATAGACTTCGTAAATAGCCGCTTTTGGATCGGTAATTTGATAATAGACAAGCGCATTAATTTCTAAGCTCACGTTATCTTTTGAAATAACATTTTGCTTAGGGAAATCATGCACACTTTCCCGCAAGTCGATGCGATAAAGCGTTCTTGTATACCGATAAAAGCGCTTGTCAGGCCCCAAACTAAAATGGCTCCATACCACTTCACGAGGCCGCTCTATAATAGGCATTACGATATGCAGTCCGGGCCCTAAAACACGATCATAGCGGCCCAGGCGCTCAATTATTATTGCTTCCGCCTGTTGCACCAAGCAGACTGACTTATAGACCACAATAAGACAGATCACGGCAACGATAACAAGAAAAATGGGTAACCCCAAAAAATAACCAAACATAATAAATCCTTTATGTTAACAATGCCCTTTAATTTTTTTTACTTTCAGATGCGAACCGGCACTCCCTAGTATTTCTACCATTTCCCCCTTTTCAATCATGCCTTCATCCACACTGGCTGCTGACCATATCTCACCCTCTATTTTAACCCATCCCTTTTTGCATGATGAAATAGTTTCAGTAACAACACCCTTCTTTCCTTGTAATGCATAGACGTTACTTTTATGGAGGGTATCTTTTGAAACACGCTTAACGAGGCGGGTAAGAAGGAGAAAGGATACAACCGAAATACCAAAAAAGAGCATAAATTCAGTGGTTATACCCAGCCCAAAATAGGCTCCCAAAGCGGCACCAAAAAGACCGATTGAAAATGAAAGGAAGTAGAATAACCCTGGGGAAAGTACTATCTCAATAAGCGCGCTTACAGCGGCGATCAAAAGCCATACAAAAGTGTTATCCATAGAAACCTCGTTATAGTTATCACATAGAACAATGTCAAAATCTTTCCGAACTCTAACCAGCTTCTTGATACTACTATACCATATTGTTGCCTAATCGTAAATAAGGGCCAGCCGAATGGCCAGCCCCTTTACTCAATTAGGTGATTTCTAACCTCGTTGTTCTCGTATAAATTTAGACTCTTCACCCGTCCTGCCGAGTCCAGTGAGGTATATTTCCTCTGCAATGGGCTGTTCCCCTAACTTCATTGCGAGTGCATAAGGCGTTTCACCTGCTTTATTTCTTGAGCGAACCGAGGCTCCATGTGCAAGCAAATATTTTACCGTATCGGGTTGTCTCCCTTTAATTGCCTCAAGTAATGCTGAATTACCCTCAGCATCCTGGGAGTTAACCGGTGTCTTTTTAAGCAATCCTTCAAGAACAGGTATCTTGCCAGCAAATGCTGCTTTGCCCAGTTCCTTTGCCGCATCTTGTTGCTTTTTTGTCATCGGTTCTAAAAGAGCAACAATCTCGCCAAAATTTTTATTTCGAGCACTCTCAAGCGCTGTTTCGCCATCTTCATCTAAACGAGTGGTATCTGCACCATAAGCAAGTAGAAGCCTTACAAAAGGCACAATACGTCTATTTGCTGCGGCCAGAAGAGGAGTCGTTGCGCCAAATCCGTAATTAGGATCCGCTCCATGCTTGAGAAGAAGCTCACCTATCTCCGGATCTTGAAATTCGCTCATAAAAAGCTCTGTGAAAGGCGTAACACCTTCTAGGCTATAATTAGGATTCGCTCCCGCATCAAGAAGCAGTTGTATGCTCTTCTTATCCTTAGCGTATCTCAGTTCTCTACCAGTCTTTGCATCTGCATGATGATCAAGAAGAAGCTTTATAAATTCAGGGCCTTTTCTTGTTGCCGCACCGAGCGGGAAAATTGTTCCCTCATCTCCAAACTGACTCACCGCATTGGGATCAGCTTTATGCTTTAAGAGGGCTTCAACAATAGCTAGATTCCCTCCATCTATCGCATCCACCAGCGGTGTCGTTACCATATAGCGAGGCTCGATAGACAGTTGCATCCTATTCGGGTCAGCACCAAAGTATAAAAGCTCTTCTACTGCAATGGTATTGTTTCTACTAATTGCTTCATCAAGGAGGGAATTCTTGCCCGCTCTGCCGTTTGGGTTGGCACCACAGGCTAAAAGCGTTGTTATAAAATCGGTACGATCCTCTGTAACTGCAGAACTGAGTGCATCATCAAAGCTGCCCGAGCTGGCAATAAAAGAGCGCAAAGAGGCTAGCTCTTCAGGAAGGTTCATGGTGGGCTTTTCTGATGTAAGGCTAGCTTTCAACGCCTGACATTTAAGGGATTTTGGATTACGAGGAGGTCTTCTATCCCAAGAAGGAGCATGTAGTCCGACTAAATAGGCAACGGTTGCTGCGCGATCTTTTTCGGGAGTAACATGTTTTGCAAGATCCAAAGGACTCCTATCCCTATAATCTGCTGCTTGGACGTTAAGATCTGCTCCCGCCTTGACAGCAAGCTTTACAAGCTGAAGATCACCATTTACCACACCCCATATGAGTGCATTATCGCGTACTTTTTGAGCAAATAATTCGGCCGTGCGAATCATACGCTCGTAAGCCGGCCTTTCTGCTTCACTTGCTCCCGAAGGTATCGGTGGCACGAGGCCACGGAAATAATCTTCCGCAGCAGCATAATCTTTTTTTGCAATCGCGGATTTAAGAATATAAGGATCAAAAGGGTTTTGAAGCGGTTGAGGCGCCATTGAATAGAGTGACCCAACAAGTACAGCTCCTGACAAACATAGGATAGAAAAGATACGAGTTTTCATTATTACTCCCATAATTAGAATTTATAGAGGCTTATTTTCTAATTATACCAAGAAACATTTTCATACTGCAATAATCTCTCTGTATAATATTTGCTCGGCAACACCCTTTCTACTATGATTCTCTTTAATGAGTAGATCCCAATAATTGACATTATTCACAACTCCCATTGCGGTCTTAATAAAGTCATGCTAAAATAAATAATACTTTTTGATAATTAAAAAAAGGAAACAATGCATAGACTCTTTTTAGCCCTCTTTCTTATCCTACCTGGTACAATGGTATGCATGCAGCCTGATGTTGCCATAAAAACGTTAAACTTCGCATTTAAGCCTCTTGTCCAGGCTGATTTCGCACTACTCTTTAAATGGTTCCAGCAACCATACATCGCAAAGCTATGGAAAGAGCCGCAGGAATGGGATTTCTTTAAAGATAAATTTACTGCGCGGCTCGGCTCGATTGATACTTTTTCTTTCATCGCGTACCTCAATGATCGCCCTATCGGGTATATTCAATACCATCTCGTGAACGATGACGATCGCACGCTATTTCCTGACATTTCGCTACCACTAAATAGTGTTGGCATTGATCTTTTTATAGGAGAACCCGATTGTCTTAATAGGGGTTATGGCACAAAATTATTGGCCGATTTTATTGAGCATATCAAAAAATTAGAACCAAACTGTATGAAAATAATCATTGATCCAGCTCCAGATAACCACCGCGCAATTGCCTGCTACCAAAAAGTTGGATTTAAAACCAAAGGCACGTACATGACTCCCTACGGTCCAACAGGATCAGGGCCGGGAGAAATACTTCTGATGGTATATCAGATGCCTAAAATTCTTTACAAATAAAGTTTTTTTGCTAAACTGAATATATAAAAATTAAGTAAACACATTACTCTTTTCCATCTTATATAAGGTAAACATGGTTAGCAAAAAAGCTCTTATTCTATCCCTCTTTCTATCGATGCCCATTTACGCAATGGAAAAATTGGATAGACGCGAAACAGTGGCGAGTTTAAAAGACCTTTGCATCAAAAAGGTGCTTAGTTTAACGCAAGATTTCCCACTTACTAGTTTAAATTCAGAATTTGTCGACCATCTTATTCCGCATATAAAGGCTGACTTTCGATTCCGACTTGTTGGACTTCTCCCTGGCGCAAGCCTTAAAGTCTTCTCCGATTATTTTGCCTGGCATCCTGACGGAAATTCATTGCAAACAAGCGGAGAATCGGACCTCAGGCTTACAAAATTTTCGGGCCACACTGCGAGTAGCGAAGATGTAACAATTCATCATGATGATTATGGGAATATCACCGCCGGAGCATGGAGCCCGGACGGCCAATGTGCTCTCACGTCTTCAGCGGAGAACCTCAGATTGTGGGATTGCAGTACCAAGAGCTCAATCGAAATTTTTCGTTACGATGGCGATTTTTCTGATGGCGCCCTTGAGATTAAATGGAATGCTGCAGGTACACATGCCTTTATTATACCATTTATCGGCCCCTTCCTTCTCTTTGATCTAACAAATAAACAAGCTCCTACCCATACAGAGCATGAAGATGGCGACGAACCGGGTGCGGAAGATGAAAACCAGGGCTCTCTTAAGGCAGCCTGGAATCCCATTGAGGACTATATCCTCTCAGCCTATGAATATCAAAATGCACTCAAGCTTTGGGATATGCGAGATAAGAAACATTGCACCTTTATAAAACTCGAGGGCCATACTGAGGCTATCAATCAATTTGCTTGGTGCCCCGATGGCTCTTGTGCTCTTTCTGCATCCAAGGATAAGACTCTCAGATTGTGGGCTTTACCAGAGAAAGAAAATTGCCATGCAATTAAGCACGCGAAAAAAGATTATCCTTCGCTTATACTTGAAGGACACACAGACGCAGTAACGTGTGTTTCATGGAGTAATGCGAACTACGCTCTTTCTGGTTCTGCGGATACAACGCTCAGGCTCTGGGATTTACATGATAGGGAAAATGGCCGGTCAATAAGACTGGATGGACATGCCAGGCCGATTACCGCCGTTGACTGCAGCCCTGATGGCACCTGCGCTGTTTCTGGCGACACCGAGGGTTCTGTAAGATTCTGGGACCTAAGAAATAAGCAAAAAATTACTTCCGCCATCCTGCTCAACCATACAGGCACACCGATTAAAGCTATAAGTTGGAATGCAACAAGTTCCAGGGTCCTTATAAGCTATGGAGACTGTTTCAAAATATTTCATATCGACGCGTGCCGGGAGGATTCGTCGCAGGACATACTTATGCTCAACACTACCATTTCCACCCTCTGCACAGAGTTTAAATCGGTACTTGCTTCATTACCCAATCAAGATGAAAAATATATTTCTGAATTGAGAAAGCTCTTTTTCACTTTCTATGTTACCGGAAAAAAAGCGACCTCTGGTACTTACAACAAGACAGACGAAAAAATGTTGGCTGCTGGTTTGAGAACTCTAGGTACCTTCGTGCATCGCGTTGAAGGGGCAGGCAAGGGACTCCCTCTACCATTCAGAGCTCTCACATTGAGCTTGTATCACATTGTATGGGAAAAGGTGACAGAAACTTCGATGGCTTGCAAACAAATCGCGAAGCAATCCTAAAGTTTGCCGAACGATTTTTCTAACTCTATTTTAACTCGGACACATTTTGGCATCCGAGCACGACTGTGTTAAAGCCTGAGTAATGATTAGGACCATTAGGTGGGGGAATCGAATAATATAAAAGATTTTTTTCGCTTCTAGAACAATAAGCGGATAAGTTCATTGCTTACAAATCATATTCAAGAAGCTGGCTCTCCAACGCGAAAAAAATAAAAGATCTCGTATTGCTCATAAGAATCTGACAAGTATTCGTTGTACTATACATTCACCAATCAAGCCTCTTTGACTAAAAAATTTTTAAATTGTATTATAAACGCAATAGTACGTCTCCCGATTCATTTTGTTTTATAAAAGGATTTTCGATATGATCACGCTAGCCAAAAAATTCATTCCCGTTTTATTCACGTTTTTTCTCGCAATCAATTATGCTGAGCACATTGCTTGCATGGATCTACCGGCTAGTGCGGAAAGACCGGCAACAGAGAATATAGCAACCAGCGCGGAACAACCGGCAACATTAGACGAATGCTCTATCTGTCGTGAACAATTGCCCTCGAGCATAGCAGCTGCAAGCGCTATCTTAACGCTTAATTGCAAACACCAAACCCATAAAGTATGCAGTGAAAAATATTACAGAGGTCAAATTTTGGAGAAGGAAAATGTCGCGCTTCTCTGCACGCTATGTAGACACCCGCTTGACTCGGAAGACCTTCAAAAGCTCGATCAAGCAATCTCATTAGAGGATACGCTCACTTTTTTAAAAGCGCGCGTTGCTCCCTTGCTCATGAATGAACAAAATATGTATGTGTTTGAAGAAGCTTTCAGCGCACTATCGCGCGTTCAGCAGCTTAATCCTACGCTTAAACATCAATTAGAGCTCTTAAGATTACATTTCATGCTTTTTGCTCGCCACGAAATCAATCGCAACATGGCAGCTGCAGCACCAGGGGGCGGCCTTCAACTAGACAGCATCCTCAATCTCAGTCCCGAAAGATTGAATGCATTGCAAGAACCCATGACCAGGCTACTACAAAACGTTGCCAGAGGAACAGTAAGGGAGATATCCTATCAAATAAGCGATAGAATATACAATCATCGCAGAATGATTCTAGCAATATCATTAGCCTTCTATGTGCACTATTATTTGCTTCCTATTATAATAGGTAAGTTTTTTAGTTCACATTAGCTCATAATAAAAACAAGTCTCATAGGCAGCCCAATGAACGGGTAATCGGCCACTCATGCTCATCCGCTAGATAGGCATATCTTGGAAAATTATACCCAGCAATGCTATGCTAGTAATGTTAACAGCTAGCAACAAAGGCCGAGCACGCTACCTATGGAACAACGCATAGTAACTATTTTTATTCATGGAACTTTACCGCCCGCTCCGGTATTGCGTATACCTTTGGTCTATAATTTTTTCTACTGCCCGCGCGGATTGACCCGAGCCTCTGATTTGGATGAAAAATGGCATACGGCAAAATTTGTACGGATCCTTTGTGAAAGTGATCCTACTCAGTTTGATAAAGACCATTTTTATCTGTTTGGCTGGTCTGGGTTTCTCCGCTTTGATGAAAGAAAAAAAGCTGCTCATGAGCTGTATAATCATCTAAGACTTCTAAAAAGAAGCTATGAAGCAGATTCAATTAATCCACTATTTAAGCTCATTACACACAGCCATGGCGGTAATGTTGCACTCTATCTAGCTCCTGTTGCAGAAGAAGAGCCAGAGAACGCAGTTACTATAGAGGAATTGATTCTGTTAGCCTGCCCGGTGCAGATAGAGACTGCTCCCTATGTAAATGAATCACTCTTTACCAAAGTCTTTTCAGTTCATTCGCATCACGATATATTACAAGTTCTCGATCCTCAAGGCATTCACATTGTTGTGGAGAGCCTTAAAAATTACGGGCTTGAATTTACCGTAAAGCATCTTAAAAGATTAGGTCCGCTCTTCTCTGCACGCCACTTTATAGCCGCACCTCAGGTAATCCAACTCAATGTGCGCTATCCCAATCGAGAACTTTTTCACGTCGAATTTCTCTTTCCAGCAATCATCAACACGTTACCTTCGCTCATCAACATCATGAAAGCTCATAAGAAAACTGAGCTTTCAAAAACTGATGACGTTACATATGTCTTGAATAATTAGAACTATTAATCGCATTTAACAAAATAAAAAAGCAGACCTCTTTATTGGTTCAACGCGAACCCCGTAAATTTCACTGAATAATCAAAACTAGCATTCGCGCTACTAGAATTCGCGCCTGCGATAAGTTTACTATAAATTAATCCTTGAAGCGCGTCTGTTTGAGACCGATGGCGGAGGCCTGCCTTGATCACAAAAGGATTTTAATTTGTTATTGAGGCCTCCAAAGCGGGCGAGTTCGCGCGGTCAGGGGTTTTCAAAGGGTCCTCCCTTTGATGCAAGTGCAGAGGCTGCAGTGCCTCTGCCGCCCGCCGCGTAGGCGGTTATTAATCTGTTCGCCCGCCGCGTAGGCGGTTATTAATCTGTTCGCTCGCCGCGTAGGCGTTATAAAATGAGAGATAAATTTTTATAGATTTAAAGCTCATAATGGGTTTGGCGTAACTTGAATAAAGCCTGCAGGCATGTAATTTTTTAGTTTGTCTTAGACTTATTTAAGTAGTGCGTTGCATTCGTTCGGCTGAGAAGGCCTGAATCATGCCAAATCCCAGCAAGCAACAAGGCCGATTTCTCAAACTATTGAAATTTAAGTAATTTATTTGATATCTTTTCAATTAGTAACCAACCGGCCGTGGTTTGGTTTTTTCTAAACTTTAGGAGAATAATAAAATGAAGATACGCCTTATATTATCGATAATTACATTAACTCTTGCATCTATTAATGGAGTTCAAGCCGTGCAACAGAGACAGGCAGAGCTTGAGGCTGCGGCTAAACAGGCAGAGCTCGATGCTAGGGCTAAACAGGCAGAGCTCGATGAAAAGCTTAGATTGGCCTTCGAGGAGGCGCCAGGAGGAGGCGCAAGCAAGTGGCTATTTTCCGGTGGTTATTTTACTGAGGAACAAGACAAAGAATTGTTAAAAAGTATTGAACCTCTTATAGCAGCAGGTGCCAATTTAAACCAATCTATGGATACTAAAGCTGGAGGGCGAACACTTCTCACCTTTGCACTTAGACGCCGTGCAAAACTTGTTGTAGCCGCATTATTGAAAGCAGGTGCCGATGTCAATTATGCCGATGAAAATAAATATACCCCCCTGCATCTTATGTTATCAAGTGGCAGTGACATTGACCTAAATGACATTGAGCTCTTACTTAAGGCGGGTGCAAATATTAATGCTCAAAATATATACGGCGAAACCCCCCTTATGCTCTTGCTTGAGCGGATGTGGATTAACCCGGCCAAGCCCAGTTCAGAACGCGTTAAAGTAGAGCTAGTGAAAATGTTTTTAAGCAGAGGCTTGATCAAAGAGGTTGCCGCAGCACCCGAAATGTATTTTGAGCGGTTGCCAATCGAACTTCATCACTACGTCGGTCAATTTGGCGTAAAACCACTAGATTTAAGCTTAATAGATCAGAAAGGAAGATCAACACTCTATTATGCAAAAAATGCACAGGAATCCTATAGAGTATGGGCAAAACAGCATCCTGAACGGAAAGAATACCAAGAAGGACTTTCAGCATATAATGAGATCGTTGAACTGCTTGAAGATGCTCAAAAAAAATAGTGCTCAGGGAAGCACGCTCGAATGTGCTTCCCCATTCTTCCCAATCACGAGAGATTATAAGAAAGAGCATTTATTATATGAGCATAACTATATATACCATAGGTCATTCAACCCATCCCATCGAAGAATTTATCAAAATTCTTCAGGCTTACGATATAAAAGAAGTGATTGATATAAGAACGATTCCAAAATCTCGCCATAATCCCCAATTTAATCAAGATGTTTTAAAAAACGCCCTGCATAAACATCACATTTCTTATACCCCTATGCCCGGCCTTGGGGGATTACGTCACGCAAAAAAAGATTCAATCAACACAGCATGGAAAAACAGCTCATTTCGTGGCTTTGCTGATTATATGCAAACCGAAGAGTTTGAAAAAAGTATCGAAAAGCTCATTGAGCATGCCAACAAAAAACAAACTGTTATCATGTGTGCTGAAGCAGTTCCATGGCGATGCCATAGATCACTAATAGGCGATGCTCTTCTTGTCAGGCATATACAGGTTGTCGATATTTTTTCTGAGCATTCAAGTAAAGAACATACTTTAACCGCTTGGGCAGAGGTAAAGGGCTTGCATATAACATACCCTTCAAAAACTTAAACTGATCGGAGGGAAAAAATTTCCCTCTCAAGACTGATTTTCCTGAAATGCTGATAAGTAGACCATTATGAAGGGCAACAAGAACTCCTCCACAAATCAGGAAAATGATATTTTGGGGAGGAGTTGGTAAATAAAATAGCGATTGAGTCGTTATTTCATATTCTCATTTCTCCCCATACTGGAGAAACTGAAATTGGCAAGTGAAAAACTCATTTTTCAACTAAACCAGCAGCTTATGAACGGTCTCAATAATAGCAATATGATCAATCCTATGATAAGCAAGCAATTCTTGGGGCTTTCCTGAACGCGATAATTCTTTAACAGCAAGTACTTCAATTTTAAAATCTTCATTGCGCAATTCATAACAAACAGCTTCACCTAGGCCGCCTTGGATAAAATGATCTTCAACTGTTATAACGCGTTTGTTTGCTTTAGTAGCTTGCCTAATGAGCGTTTCGACATCAACTGGTTTTACGCTATATAGATCAATAACACCAACAAATATATTTTTTGCTTTAAGCTCCTCATAGGCTTTCAACGCTTCAAACACAGTAATGCCTGCAGCCACAATGACCGCTCTGTCTTGCTCACTTTCTTTAAGAGCCTTGCAACCACCCATTACAAACGTTTCGGTTGGCTCATAAATAATAGGAGTTTCGGCTCTCGTTAAGCGCAGATAGCTTATGCCATTGTGGTAATTAGCTGCAAGCGCCACCAAATTATAGGTGCTTACCGCATCACATGGATATAACACAATAGAATCAGGCAAGGCGCGCATAAGGCCAACATCTTCAAGCCCCATCTGCGAAGGACCATCCTGCCCTATGGAAACCCCCGCATGAGAACCAGCAATACGAAGAGCCGATCTTCCTATTGCTCCCATACGAATTTGGTCGTGGGCGCGAGAAACAAAAGAAGCAAAGGTAGAACTAAAAGGAATATAGTGGCGTGCTGCAAAGCCGATGGCCATCCCAATCATATTCTGTTCAGCCACAAAACACTGAAAAAAGCGCTTAGGAAATTTATGCTCAAACAATTCAGCAAAGGTAGAATTTTTAACTTCAGCATCCAAACTTACAACTGATTCTGAAAATGCTCCCAAAAGCGCTAATGTTTCGCCGTATGCTTTACGCGTGGCTAATGAGGTTCCTTTTTTATACGTGCATGCAGGTAATGTAATCGGAGCGACCTCTATTCTTTTTCTTTCATAGGGCTTAAGAGGCTCTTCATGCTTAAAATGCATATGCGCATCTTCCTTAAATCGTTCTTCTAGCCCGGCTAACAGCCCGGGAAGTTGTTCTTTTGAAAATGCTTTTCCATGAAACCCCTGTTTCCCTTCAATACCTGTCAGCCCATAACCCTTAATAGTACGTGCAACGATAACGGTTGGTTGCTCTTTTATGGTCTTCGCTTCGTCAAGCGCGGCAACAATTGCCTCCATGTTATGGCCATCAATGGTTATGGTATGCCAACCGAATGCCTGCCATTTTGCAGCATGTTTTAACAGATCCTGATCATCCAAGGTTTCTGTGCTTTGACCAAGTCCATTTAAATCCACCAATGCAATAAGATGATCCGTTTTATAATAGGCAGCAACTTCGCACCCTTCCCATACCGAGCCTTCTGCCATTTCACTATCACCCAGTAGCACATAAGTATAAAAAGGGACTGCGCTTAGGCGCGCACTTAATGCCATACCAAGACCTATTGAAAGCCCGCATCCTAGTGAGCCTGTCGCCGTTTCCACATAGGCAAATCGTGGAGTTGGATGCCCTTCTAGTACAGAGGTAAATTGACGCAGTGTCATTAATTCTTTTTTACTTAGTACGCCAACCTGTTCCCAGGCTGCATATAAAACAGGCGCTGCATGCCCTTTTGATAAAATAAAGCGATCATTGGTAGGATCATCAGGATTTTCGGGATTATACTTCATTGCATAAAAAAAGAGCGCAGCTACCAAATCTGCTGCAGATAATGCTGACGTTGGATGGCCTGAGCCTGCTTCTGTCGTTGCTTTTAATGAAAGGCTCCGCAGATTGTATGCCCTGTGCTTTAATAAAGAAATGGTTTCATTATTCATGCTCATCTTTCACGGTTAAATCTGACTATGCTCAACTATACTATAAGAGTTCTTGTTGAGCATAGATTTTTTGCTGTTTTTATTTTTCTCTTACAAATGAAATTATCATGTTGCTATAAGAATTCGCAAAAAAAATTTTACACTTTTTATTAGTTACGACTATACTATAAGCACACTGGCTGAGCATAGAGTTTTACGCAGGTTATCTGATGAAAAACTTTTCTTACCGTGCTGCCAAAAAATTAAAGCGTCACGCTCATTCGTTACTTAAATATCTCCATCTTCAATTATTTTTGACACTCTGCTCATGGCCAGTATTACTCACCTGGGGTCTGCCTCTCTCCTATGCAAGCATAGTGGGCAATTATATCTTTACACCGTTTCTCATGCTTTTTTTATTAGTAAGCTCATTCATATTTTTTTGTGAGCTTCTGTATATACCAAATTCTCCTTTTATTTATTTTTTAGAATGGATCACAACAATCTGGACAGCCCTTCTTGCGCTCAGCAACCGGTCGTGGCTTTTCAGTTGCCCTCTTCCCTCCAAGCTGGTACCTATGCTATTACCCCTCGTTGCTTGCCTTATTCTCCAGCACAAAAAGATTCTCAGCCCCGTTAAAAATAGCCTAGCTCTCCTCACATTTTTAATCATGTGCTGCCTGCTTTTTAAATGCACTACCTTAAACCGCAATGCAATTTCCTCTATCAGCTGCTTTGACAAAGAGGTCACCATTCTACAGGCAGGTTCGCACGGCTTCCTTATTGATCCAGGTGCGCTAGGGCGAAGGATTTCAGCTCCTTCCTGGGCCGGGTATACCCTCTTACCCACTCTTTCAAGACAAGGAATAATAAAACTTACTATCATCTGTGCGCGTCCTACACCTATGGCCTTTCAAACACTCCAGGTGCTTGTTGATTCTCTTGAAGTCACGTGTATTTATATGCCTGCATGGGGTGGTACTTTAAAAAATAGAGGCTGGGCTTCCTGGGAAAAGTTATTAAGCATCGCAAAAAAAAATGGTACCAAAATAGAGCTCCTTCATAACCCTCTTACTCTAAAACTAGGAACCTACATTCTCGAGCTCAACCAAGACAATAAAGTTACAAGAAAAAATAAAATGGCATATTATAGCCTTACTACAAAATATTGATTTTTTAATTGGGAATACAGTATTCTAATTAAGAAATGGGTCCACTAATTATTGAAAGAGAATTAAAATGAAAAAAAATGTAGTACTTCTTGTAGCACATGAAGGTTATCAGCAAATCGAATATGGCGTAACACGTGAAATTCTTGCAAGCACCACCAATGTCACAGTTCTTACGGCAAGTGATGAGGCCGGTACAGCAATTGCAAAAGATTCCTCCTCAAGTGTTGTCGATCTAACCGTCGAACAAATAAAGCCAACGGAAATTGATGGACTCTTCCTTATTGGCGGCCCAGGCGCTCTGCAATGCCTCGATACTCCGCAAGTGCATACACTCCTTGAGCAACTCATGGCACTCCAAAAGCCCTACGGAGCCATTTGTATTTCATCGCGCATTCTTGCAGCCGCTGGCGTACTTGGTGGAAAAAAGGCGACGGGCTGGAATGAGGACCATAAATTAGAAGGCATTTATAAAAAGCATGGCGTTACCTACGTAAAAGAGCCCGTTGTTATCGATGGCAATGTGGTCACCGCAACAGGCCCTGAAGCTGCACAAAGCTTCGCACAGGCTATTTTGAAAGTGATAGGGGAATTATAATAACTCCCCAAACTGTCCGAATTATTATAAAACCCATGGTGAGAGTATAAATTCTCACCATGGGTTTACTTTCCTATCTTTTAGTAATCCTTTTTAGGCAAGCCCAAAGGAAAAAACCTAAAGAATTTTATTGCAATGAAAGAGAAATGCATAGGCTTTTGCTTAATATATCTGAACAAATTGTCTCACGGTTTGTGAGACTTTTATAAAAATTGAATCAATCACGGCTATCAGCACATATGAATACGGCTTTAACCTAACATCATCCTTTGCTCATAAGCTTATGCGCGAGCTGCTTATACAGCTCAACAGCGGGTTGATCAAAGGGATTAATATTCCACAGTTTGGCAAGATACAGCGTTTCAAACATCTTCATCATCATAAATTGGCCAATAGAGTATGCTGATTTTTCTTCAAGCGTCACGACCATGAACGGCCGCTTCTCATTCGCATAAGCTTCGGTCACTCCCTGAAAAATGGCCTTCTTGGTAAACGATATCGATCGTACCGCCAAGCCAGGTATAAGAGCACTCAACTCATTATCAGGAATACGCAAAGAATCATTCTCCCGATCAATATCAATAAAGGTAGTAACCGTGTTGCGCGGTCCCGCTAAATAGAGCTGCGCAACTGAGTGTAAATCAACAGTGCCGACTGATACTAGGGGAGTAATTCCAACTTCTACAACACCGCCATTAAGATCATATTTTTTCCCCAGGCTTTCACCAATGAGTTGCTTGTACCAGTTACCAAGCATGAGCAGATCAGGAGAGAAAACAAACAAATTATGCAGCGCATAGCCTTGTTGGTAATGAGCATAAAGCATGAGCGCACTTTGCGCGGCTGCATTTTGTTCAATCTTTTCGTTTACACAAAGCTCAAGCATATCCTGAGCCCCTCTACAAAGGCTTATTATATTGATACCCAACAACGCTAGGGGGAAAAGTCCGACTGCCGTAAATACAGAAAACCGACCTCCCACTTTTTTGGGAATCTCAAGCAACGTAAAGTTTTCTGCACGTGCTAGTGTAGCCAGAGGGGAATCACCGTCCGTAATTGTTATCACATACTTTTGGTAAGTACCGCGATTATATTTTTTAAGAAGCTCCAAAAAAAGCGAACCGTTCACTAAAGATTCCGTGGTAGTTCCCGACTTGGTAACAATGCACAGTATTACTCTTCCTCCATTGGCCAATTCCCGCTCCATCCGCTCTAGCAAAGCCTTATCAAAATCGTTATCTATAGTATCAGCGCAATAAAAGGCAATGCCCCTTGAGTTATCATTATACAAACTTCCATACAGCGCCTGCACAATCGCTAAGGTACCCATATTTGATCCACCGATGCCTACAAGAAGAATCATGGTGGGGTTTAATTTCAAAGTGCGGTCAACTATTTCACCTATATGCTTAATTTCAGCTTCATCAGACGGTGTTAGAAGACTAGCATACTGGGTTTGATAGCCTCGCAGAAGGGCTTCTTTCATGGAAGCTTGTGCTTCAAGAATTTTGGGTGCTAACGTTGCGTCAGCACTTACTACTGGATGAAAGCGCATAGGTATCATAAGAGCCCCCTCTCACGTAATCTAAATGCCACCACAGATCCATACAAGCTCACATTATAGTCTGCTATAAGAAACACAGGAATAGTAGCCAACTCCTTACTCTGCTTGCCACAGCGTACAAATTCCTGCATAAAGGCAGGATCAAAAAAGAGAGGAATATTTTTTGCAGCGATGCCACCAGCGATATACATGCCATTAAGCGCCAAACAATCAAGGACAAAATTTTTTGCACAACGAGCATAAAATTTCACATACAGATCAAACGTATCTTTGCAGCGAGGATCTCTTTTGGCGTAGAAAGAAATGCGATCGGGATTGAAATCATTTTGTGCAATTTCTCGGGTTGATTCTGTTTCAGGATACTCTTTTTGGGTCGCCAAAAATTTATAAATTATTTGAATACCAGCACCCGAAAGAATATCTTCCCAAGAAACAGGACATGTTTGATAATTCTTAAAGATATATTCATTAAGTGCAAATTCGTAAGCATCATAAAAAGCCGCGTCAGAATGCCCTCCCTCGGATGATACCGGAAAATATTTTCGTGAATCTCTATGCCACACCATAATTCCCATGCCAAGCCCAGTGCCAGCTCCTAAAAATCCTTTATTGCCATGCTCTCTATGCACCCCTTTGTTGATAGTGATGATATCCTTCGGGTCTATCAAATCAACACCCAAGGCAACCGCTTCAAAATCATTAATTAAAAAAATAGTCTTAAAGCCCGTCGCTTTCATTAGTTCATTGGTGTTAATCTCAACTGCTAGGTTCGTAGGCTGAGCGAATACGCGATGAGGATACACGATCCCCGCAGCGCCAATGCATGAAGCCTCGAAGGTAATCGAATACTTCTGCTTTATAGAATCAACCACCCCTTTAAAAAATTCCGTGAAATTGCCTATATCTTTGCTTTTATAGTGAAGTGCAACAACAAGCTCAGGGTTGTCCGTTCTTAACGAAAAAACTCCAAAGTTACTATTTGTTCCACCAATATCAGCTGCCAAAAAAAACGGCCCTGCAGTTGGATCAATATTCTCGACATACATAACTTCTTTAGTCAAGGTCAGCATGAATACCTCATAATCAAATACAGATTTAATTGCTCCTCAATCAGTTTTGATCAGGATCGGCAATTTTGCAAGTTTATGAGTAAGAAGAGGGCTTATGGAATAAAGCGTCTCAGTATAAAAAATATTTCTATTGAAAATTATTTATCATTTTTGATATTATTAATAATAGATAATTTAAATACATTTCATCACTTGAGGAGTAACTTATGAAAAGGCGTATACTAATTTTATTGACTAGCATGCTCGGCGCCAGCCTGAGCGCGATGGATAGGCCATTGCCGGCAAAAACCGCTGCACCCGCACAAGAACAAACTCAGGATCTTATCATTCAAAATAATTATCCAGGTGCCATCGATGTGGAGTATGTTATGAATGACAACCCGGATCCAATAACCACTGTTGTGCAACCGGGGACTGAGGAACGGATCCCGAACATAAGATCAATGGTTGACCTAAAATTTTTAACACATGGGGATTATTTAAAATTTCTAAACTTTAGATCCTCACCTAATTATCGCGCATGGATTAATGATCTACTCGCAACAGATACAAAAAAGGATATTCGTATCACCATCGACCCCACAAGGCTGATGACAGAAGAACCTACAGTCGCAAGACCAGCTCCACAAGAAGAATGGAAAGGCTGGACAGCAAAGGGATGGGAGCTGGCAGGTTCCGCGTATCAGAAAGCCAAGGAGGCCGTAGGCTATATCGCACATGAAACGGTAAAACATGTTGGCCCCTTCGATGTAAAAAAGGAAGCCGTACCACGTTCTGAAACGAAACCCAAAACAGAGGCCTTTGAGGGCAAACCCCTCTATGAGGCTTTTTCAAGAGCGAAATCGCAGATACTATCAAAGCAAAGGGTTTATGGAAGGCATATATTAAATATCCGCTCTACCTTTTCAGTAAACGATGCCGAAGCTGCAAAAAATCGGCTTACCGATAAATGGAAGGCCCAAAGAGCGCTCTATGAAAAAATAGACCCTCGTTCGGTGGCATATGTGGATGCGGTTCTTGAACTTATCAACGAAGCATATAGAGATCCCAACAAGGAATTTAGTGCAGAACGACTAAGCAAAATTGGTTAATCTTGAGAGGGAGCCTTGTGCTCCCTTCTTTTATTAAGAGTCTCAGGATTTTGTCTCTGCAAGAAAGGAAGCAAGCACTTTTGCAGAATAGCTAACCACGGCGCATACCAATAGAACTCCTAAAATAGTTTTTCTTCTACGCATTGCTTCAGTTATTTCGCAGACCTTCCTTTCTTCCTCCAAAGATTCTGCCAAGAAAAAATCCAATAAGCTGATGTTGAATATCTCTTTTAATTGATCAGCGGTTAACATTGGCGCCCTGGACCCAATCTTGTCTTCTAATCCAACAGAACAAAGCTTCTTATATTTCTGAGTAGCTATCAGATGATTGCGCAGATTTATTGTGTGACCATCACCGGCTATCACGAGGATCCTTTGTTTGGCAAGCTCCTTAAGTTCGAGCATTCTCTTTAGAGCAATGGTATTAAAAAATCTTTTGTGAATGTTATTAAAATCTCGATAAAGCACTGGCGCTTTTTTTGGGTCTATATAGAGCAAAGGTGTAGAACAATCAATCTCGTAATGTTTGATCGTGAAATCGAGCCTTTTCATGAAGGTAATAGAGTTCTGCAACTCCGAGTCAAGTCGTTTAAATAATATTTTATCGGATGAGCACTTATCCCGTAGGCCTACCGCCATTTGTAAAAGATCTTTCAACTCGCCCAGTACGTCATTAAAATCAACCTCTGCAAGTGGTTTTCCGATATATTCGATTATATCATTGCTTAATGAATTTTCTTCATCAATTAACTTAGCTACTACAGAAGTAGAACTGCCTCTGCAAAGTAATAAAGATTCAGCCAAAGTTGAAAATTTGCGAAGCTTTTCTATATCCTCCACAACAGTACCCTTGAGTTCGGTTTGCGCCCTTGGTAAAAACTCCGAAAGCAGATCTCCCTTATGAACATCTTCATCAA
Source organism: uncultured bacterium (assembly GCA_963762095.1). GTDB lineage: Bacteria > Babelota > Babeliae > Babelales > Babelaceae > PRDV01. The sequence goes on from CAVXJI010000004.1 coordinate 67,421, forward strand.
ATGCGCGTACGAGAGGATTGGTATGTTCAATTATAACGTGAAACGGCTCACCTTTTTTTTCGCTTGCCTTTAAGAGATCGACTAAGTTAGGCAATGAGTCATCAAAATATTTTTGTTTGAACTCCAGCTGTCCGTCTTCGCATTTAATGCATTCCAATCTTTCGGGATGTCTCTGTGAGATGAGAAAAAAAGCAGTATCCTTATCAGCGAAGACCTCTGCCTTATACGTATCTGTATGGATGTTAGAATTTGTTATAATCACCAATGCTACTAAGATTCTTTTGATCATGGCACTGTCCTTTCTAAGCACAAACAAGGCATCCTCTGAGCCTAAGATACTTCGACACAGGTGGTTAGAGGCTATGCTGGGATTATTTTGTTTCTAACTAACTATGAGAATAACAGATAGAGCAAGATTGGCAAAAGCCCCAATCAGGGAAACATAACTTGTATGTGTTTTCAATAGTCTTGGCGCCTATACTGCACTAGGAGTTTAACCAGGAGGCACTAGGAGGGCAAAATGCCTCCTAGTTAGAATCCCCCTCAACCACTTTCTGTTATACTTTATCAACCGCAGATAAAAAAACATAAAGCTCTTGCTTGATCGCCTGAAAATCTACTAGGTTGTAGTTGATGTACAAACCCAAACATGAGGAATATGATGATAAAAAGAATTTCATTATTGATAAGCACCCTTTTCACCTCCATTCTTTACCCTTTTCAAATGGCAACAGTGGCATGCAAAATTAAAAAACCGACTAAGAAGCAAAAGTAATAACCTTGCGCGTGCTAAAAAATTAACTATACTCTTGTAGGACAAATTGTTTAACCTCTTGATTCAAAGGGTGTCATATGAATATGTTTTCTCGCATCAGTATAGTTACACTGTCTTTTTTGGCGCTCAATGCAGCGACTCAAACCCCAACAAACAAAAAACTTGCCGTGAAAAGTTTTGAAGACCTTGCACTCGGCAAGCAACCTCTTAATGTACTAGCAGAATTAGTCGCGAAGGATACGCCGCTCGTCGCAAAATTCTATATGCCAGGCTGCGGTCCATGCAAAGGAACAGAAGAAGGATTTGAGCGCATGGCCAAAAAATATCAAGGCCAAGCAGAGTTCGTCATTATTGATACTACCAGATTCGATCTTGCAAAAAGTTATGCCATTAGGACCGTTCCTACCTTCATTATATTTCACAAAAATAAGAAAGTAGCTCAGTTTAAACGCGATGGGATTAAAAAAGAAGGCTTTGAAGAAGCAATTGAAAAAGAGCTTAAAAAGCTTGGCGTCACAGGCGCTCAAGAAAAAGCTTAATCAAGCTATTTTAATAAGAGGAGCACTTTAGGTGCTCCCTTTTTTTTGCCCATAGGTGCTTGAGATCAAGGCTCTTGATGTTCTTCAATATGAAAATTCAGCTGGTTCTTTCTTGCAACTCCAAGCTTTTTACTGCAAACCAGAAAGCCATCGTGCTTTAGCACGTGGATGAATGGTGCAATAAAGTGCAAAAGCATCTAGCTTTTGTAGCTTATTCATGGTAAAATACTGCTTATATTTATATTTGTAACAAGCAGGTATTGAATGTTGTTAACGCATAAAGTAAGGCATTATCAAGATTATACTCAAGAGCTGCGAAAAGCGAATCTTATTGCTCAGTTTGCTGCTATCACTAAAAGTAGGTCATCAAAGGATGTTAAAGAATTTGGTCTTAAATCTGCTATTGCTAATCAAATACTCAAGAAATACTCTAATAACAAAACAATAAAGAAGGTAAGTAGAGTTAAGCTTACCCTTCCTGCTCAATCAATCAAAGTAAACAAAGAAAAATGCATTATCACTCTAGTACCACTAAGACTCACGCTTAACTATTATTTTCCCAATACTTTTATCAAGGTTAACCAAATAGAGCTGGATCAAGAATATGCTTATATCACAGTGACAGTATTAGAACAGCCAATGAGAGAAGTAACAAGTTTCATAGGTGTAGACAGCAACACGACCGGTCACTGTGCAGTTGCGGCTTATCCGCTAACTGGAGAGGTACGCAAGTTGGGCAAGAAAGCATCACATACTCATAAAAAGTATAGTCAACAGCGACGCCATTACCAGCGCAAGGGAAAGCTTAAAAAACTAAAAGCAAGTAAGAATCGTGAAAAAAGAATAATTAGAGATATGTTGCATAAAGCAAGCAGAGCTATTATAAGCTTTGCCCAAGAACACAATGCAGGCATTAAACTGGAGGATTTAAAAGGAATAAGAGACAGAGCAAAAGTAACGCATTCATTTAAAAATTCTTTGCACAGTTGGTCATATTATCAGCTTACGCAGTTGATTAGCTATAAGGCCAAGCTGCTTGGAATACCCGTTATCTATGTTAATCCAGCTTATACCAGCAAGGATTGTAGCCGTTGTTATAAGCAGGGTAATAGAAACGGTAAATCATTTAAGTGCCATGAGTGCGGGCACGTTGATCATGCTGATGTGAATGCTGCATTTAATATAGCATTGCGTCAAGAAGGCATAGGTCGATTGAGCGTAGACAGAGTTGCGTTCAATAGGAGAGCTGATACCCTTGGAGAGGCAACGCTGTAGATGCCAGTGACCTTAGAACCTCCGGCATTTATGCCGGGCGTAATTCA
>CAVXJI010000005.1:0-490310 GCA_963762095.1 uncultured bacterium
GTCTTCATTGCGGCAAGCTATGAGAAGAATATCTCAGCATAGAATTGAGATTTCTACCAAAACACTCAAAAAATATTGCATTTCGCCTCTAAAATGTTTTATATTTGTAAATAATAAAGAGGTGAATCAATGAAATATAATTCTATAACTGCAACCCTACTTCTGACGTTCCTCTCAGCACTATGTTGCGCGAAGACCACCATAGAAGTGGCAGAAACTAAAAATTATCCAAGATTTTACAACCAATTGCTGGGCAAAGTGCAGGACTTTCTTAAATCAAAAGAAATTGAGATGGCTCTTGATGTTCAGGCATTGCGCTCAAAAGATTTATGGTACGAAGGCGATTATTTTGAAGATCAGAATTTTTATGCGCTTGAAAATATGGACGATAGATTCTATAGAGAATTTGAACGGTTTGATAGAAAACTCGATATTGTAGCAGACCGTCTTGAGGCTGAAAACGCCCCCGACAAAGTTAAAGCGCAATTTATAGAGGCATTAAAGGCTGATGCAAAGGCTTCTATAAACTCCCTAATAGAACACTATAAAGGCTAAAATCTTTAAAAAAAGATTAAAACCCTTGACATTGATGCAAATAAAATCCTAGTATGAAATTAACAAGAGAAGTGAATTTAAAAGAAAGAAAGTTAAAACTTAATGGAGGTTTTATGAATGAGTGTATGTGTAAAACACAGGGAACAGCAAATTGTCCCGTTCATAAAAAAAATAGTGAATCAAATTATTGGTACTCAAAAGACCAAGGCGAAGTTAAGAATGTAGAAAATGACGAAGAGAATCAAGATGTGGAATAATATAAACACTATAAAAAGAAGGAGTTCTCATGGAAGACAACAATAAAAAGAACCAAGTGCATAGCACTGGGATGGAAAAAGGTAATTTAAATCCGCAGACACAAAAAAAAGCGGCAGCTGAGCCTACACATGTTGGTAAAGCAACCCCAGGAAAAGCTGCATCTGCGCCACATGCTGGTAAAGTAGCGGGTCAAACGAAAGAAGTTAGCGAAAAAACGAGTCAAGTAGAAGGTACAAAGAAACATGGCGCATGAAGCTAAAGATAACAAAGATCACGTAACTATTCGTGATAGAAAAACGAGTGTGCCCGGTCGAAAGCGACCTAGTAAACAACGTGCACCGTTTGGTGAAAATAATGGTACTGTGCAAAAAGAGCACATAAAAGATGAGAAGTAAATCGCTTTTTGAAGAAGGAGAGGTATGGCAAAGACAAAAACAACAACTCACTCACACAAAGGTGAAGCTGCACATGAGGGGCATAAAAAAGGCGCTCATGGATCACATAAGGGATCAGATGCATCTAAATCTTCTGCCGCTCACGGCAAAACTCATGCCGACAAAGGTTGGCAAGAGGAAAAGAGTGAGGAGTAATATTACTCTAAAGGAAAACCATGGCTAAGAAAAAAACATCAACTGCCTCAGCAAAAAAAGTACGTGGCGGAACTTCTAAGCAACATGCAAAAGCAGGGCGTTTAGGTGGTTTAGCTCCTCACGTATGTCGAGGCAGTGAATGTACCAAACTGAGAAAAGAAGCAGCCGCAAAAGCAAAAGCTAAAAAAGCCGGAGCCGCTAAAAAAGCAGCGCCTGCTAAAAAAGCAACTGCTAAAAAAACAGTGGCAAAAAAAGCTCTCTCAGTAAAAGCTAAGGCTACGAAAGCTAAAGCAACGAGCATAAAAGCAAAAGTCACAAAAGCTACAAAAGCTAAAAAGACAACTGCTAACAAAGCTAAGCGTACGGCATCTTCTGCGCGCCCAGATTTGTTCGGAGGGCTCTTTGAAGATATGTATGCGTCGGCTGCTCCTTTAAGAAAAGCAGCGAAAAAGGCACATACTGCACGCGCTAAAAGAGTCGCAGCATTTGAAAAAAATGTTGCCAAAAAAGCGGCGTCCTTAAAAAAAGGTGCTGCTAAAAGAGTCGCAGCATTTGAAAAAGGTGTTGCCAAAACAGCCGCATCCTTGAAAAAAGGTGCTGCTAAAAAAGCTACCGCATTTAAAAAAGGCATTGCTAAATTTAACAAAGCCGTTACTAAAAAAGCAGCGCCAAAAGCTCGCAGAAAAATGTGGTAATTGAAGAAAAAGCGCACGAGGGAGATCATAAAGCCTTGATCTCCCACTTTTTCTCAAAAAAATCTTTACAAGTGAGCTTCAAATAAAGCACACTGAAAATAGGAAGTTAATTTATATTTTTACTATTTTAAATGGGGGGAATCCATGAACAAATTATTACTCGCTGGGATCATGTGTCTCGGTTTTACTCAACTATCTGCACTAAGCTCGGAAGCCAATGCTGATCTTGAAAAGAAAAGATCAACAATAAGGCAGAGCCATGCTGAAATTAAACAGCTTCAGAGTAAGATAGCCCGTGATGAGGCCGAAAAGGCCCGCCTAGAGTCAAGGCATGCTGCTCACTTAGCAGAATCCAAAAAGGAAAATCCACAACTTAGGGCAAATATAGAACGACTAAAATCATCTGTCGCACAAGCCCACAGCAAAATCAAAGACTTAGAATCAAAAATTGCTCGCAACGAAGAAGAGCATGCTCGTGCAGAATCGATGCATCATGCAACCGAAGCAGAACGAGTACGTGGCAAAGAAGAAGCCGTTGCTCGCTAAAATAAGAGCTACAATTTCTATAATGGGCCCGTAAGGGCCCATTTTTTTGCTGTTAGACGTAAGTCTGCTACACTATATAACTATAACTCGAAAGGAAAACCATGAAACATATGAACTATAAGACCCTCGCTATACTAGCGCTCATTACAAATCTCTGCCAAGCCAAACTCATCGTCACATCCACAAAAGAAGCCCACGACATTGAAACAATGACCGAATTACGGGATGTGCTGAACAGTAAGCAGCCAACAGTGATCATGTTTTATGCACCGTGGTGCGGAGCTTGCAAATCAATGAAGGGCACTCTTAATACGATTGCCGCCCGTTTCAATAATCAAGCCCGTATCGTCAAAGTCAATGTGGACAATGAAAAATGCAAAGAGGCAATAGACTTCTTTGGCATCGAAGCCATCCCTACTTTTGTATTTAAGAACGTAGGGGTCATGGAAGAAGGACAATTAGAAACAATGCTCAATTCTTTCTTAGGTAGGGAACTTACCAAAAAGAAGGAACACCCTCGTCCTGCCCCTAAGCCTGCAGGAAAAAAACCGGCTGCTAAAAAGCCAATAACGCCAAAAAAATCCTCCAAAAAAAAGTAACCATAGCGTCCGCATTCCTCTAAAATGTGACCATTTGCATAAAAAAACGAGTGCCCTATACTGAAGAGTAGATAATAATTATTATAATCCTGTCATAACAACATGGAGGTATCATGCTATTTCGCACAATACTGTGTATGACAACTCTTCTTATAAGCGCGCCGGCCTTAGCAAAGATTCAAAAGATCACTACGCTAGCACACTATAATGCTGCGTTTAAAAGTGATACGCCGATGATCACAATGTACTCAAGCATCAGCTGTGGGCCTTGTAAAATGATGAAGCCAAGTTTCCATAAGATGGCTAAGCTTCACCCAGATATTTCCTTTTATTTGATTGATGTGGATAATGCAGAGTTTACAGCCCTGCTGGATGAATTAGACATCCGAAGCATTCCACACTTAAGTTTTAGCAATAAAGGCCAAAAGATATTTTCTCAAACAGGAAGTATGGGAACAAAAGAACTCGAAAAATGGATCGCTAAATTCCGATCTGATTTAGAGAAACCAACTGAAAAACAAGAAACAAAAAAGAGCGGCACAAAAAAAACCGCTAAGAAAGAACCTCAGGTAAAAGCACCAGCAAAGCCTCAAACCAAAAAAAAGCAAAAAACGTCTTGACTTCGTCCTCTCCCTTTGTGCTAATCTAAGCAGAGAAACACCGTTTAAAAAAAAGGGAAGAGTATGAAGATCAATGCAAAGTTAGCAATTATGGGAGCGCTGCTTACCAGCGCGCTCCCTTGCTTAGCTGTTGGGCAAGCAAAGCCAAGCGCCAAACCAACCAAAAAACCAATCACTCAAAAGGCTGAAACAGAAGCTGAAAAACATTATACCGTCATCACAGATATGGCTGAGTATAATCGCGTATGCAAAAGCCGCCGACCTACAATCATTGCCTACAACTCATCAACCTGCACCGCATGCGATATGATGGAGCCTGGATTTAACGAATGCGCAAAAAAGTATCCACAAGCCGATTTTTATTGTCTTGATGCACAAGATGATGCATTTAAGGGCCTGACAAAAAAAGCTAACATAAAGGGATATCCTACAACGCACTTTATAAGGCCAGGTAAACCGCCACGCATTGAAAGAGGCAGCATGGGCGCGCAAGAACTGGATAGCATTGTCTATGAATTTGTTCACGGCAAAAGAAAGCCTTTTGTTCGAAAAGCCGAGCCTGTCGAAATAAAAAAATCTCTTCAAGAAGAAACTGAATAAAAAATTAAGGGCCGTAAAAAACGGCCCTTAATTTCTGCTTATATGCTAAGATATATCGGTTAATCACCCCAGAGAAACAAGCAATAATGCTACGATGGACATAAGCTTAATTAAAATATTAAGCGCAGGCCCGGAGGTATCTTTAAATGGATCACCTACGGTATCGCCAACAACAGCAGCTTTATGTGCATCCGACCCTTTGCCACCCAAATGACCAGCTTCAATATATTTTTTAGCATTATCCCATGCCCCGCCTCCATTTGCCATCATAAGAGCTAAGAGCACGCCCACGACCGTGGCACCTACAAGCACACCACCAAGGCCAAATTTACCAAGAGGGCTAAAATAGACCGCCACAGGAACCGCTACCGTCAGTACGCCAGGTAAAATCATTTCTCGCAATGCAGCCTGTGTACTAATGGCAATAGCTCGCTCATAATCAGGTCTCGCAGTCCCCTCTAATAATCCAGGAATTTCTTTAAATTGACGGCGCACTTCTATGACCATTTTAAGAGCTGCATCCCCCACTGAGCGCATGGTAAGCGATGAAATAACAAACGGCATAACAGCCCCTACAAATACCCCGACAAGAACTTCAACTTGCATAAGATTAAGAACCGTTATACCAGCCTGAGCACTGTACGCGGCAAACATACCAAGGGCTGCAAGCAATGCAGATCCAATAGCAAAACCTTTACCCATCGCAGCAGTGGTATTACCAAGCGCATCAAGCTTATCGGTTATTGCTCGCACCGGTGCCCCAAAACCAGCCATTTCTGCAATGCCACCGGCATTATCAGCAATGGGGCCATACGCATCAACCGTCATAGTAATACCGACGGTTGCAAGCATCGAAACTGCTGCTATAGAAACACCATATAATCCACCACCAAACATATATGATGCCCATATACACAAAATGCTAGCACAATAACAGGCGAGCGCCGTGGATTCCATGCCCAGCGATAATCCATAAATAATATTTGTTGCAGCTCCCGATTGTGAGCTTTCAGCAAGCTTTTTAACGGGCGCGCCACCCGTATAATATTCGGTTACAAGCCCAATAACGATACCCGAAATGCAGCCTATAATAACTGACCAGAAAAGATCCCCTTGTATAAAGAAGCCACCTAAATCACATCCAGCGCATATAGCTAAATGCCAAGACAGCAAAAGCGCCGATCGCTATATTACGTTGCATTACGTAGCATCGCGGCAGGCTCAGCTTTAATAAGCTATTAGCAAAGAGACCTAGCAAATGAGCCTACTAAACCAAGGATAGAAAGTACAATGGGTAGGGTAACAAATTCTGCCGTAGTAACTTCCTTTGTTGTACCTAGAGCAATAGAACCAATCATCGCGCCCACATAGGATTCATAAATATCTGCCCCCATACCAGCAGTATCGCCCACACAATCACCCACGTTATCGGCAATAACTGCAGGGTTGCGAGGATCATCTTCTGGAATACCTGCTTCTAATTTACCAACAAGATCTGCTCCAACATCGGCCGATTTCGTGTAAATACCACCGCCAACGCGGGCAAAAAAAGCGACTAAAGAAGCACCAAAACCAAAACTAGAAAGCATGACGTATAAAATTGAGATGATGGGTAAAAAAGCCAGGTAAGCAAGTCCAATTCCTAATACACCAAAACTAGCAACGGCAAAGCCCATCACCCCACCGCCTAAGAAAGCAACGGAAAACGCAGCATGTTCACCCTTTTCCTTTGCGGCCATCGTGGTACGTACATTTGCATCAGTTGCAGCAGTCATACCAATAAAGCCACACATGAGCGAAAAAAGTGCTCCCAGAATAAAACATCCAGCAGATAGCTAGCCCAGCCAATGAAAGCAAGCAAAAGAACAACTGGTAAAACAACAAATGCAATAACTTTATATTCTTCACGCAAAAAAGTCATGGCCCCCAGCTTTATTGCATCAGCAATCTTCTGAGCTTTGGCATTATCAACTTTTGTTTCATTAATTTTTCGCATTAAAAAGAAAACAAGCAAAAAACCGCTCGATGCGGCTGCAAGTATAGATGCTAAGAAAAGATATGGTGTGATCATAAAGTCTCCGCTATAACGTGTTCGCCTTCGTTTCTTCCACACCCTAAGAGTGCTTACTAAGAATGAACGGCATTTTTGTAAAAAACTAACTTTCAAAATGGTAACATGTAGTATCGCATCAATTTAAAAATCTCAAGATCGAAGCTTCGCTAAAAGGGATCTTTGTTTCTTTAACATGCTGATACTCAACGGGTCCTTTACCCAACAAAGCAATAATGCTGCCCGGCTTAGAGAGCGTATAAGCGCACCTAATCGCTTTTCTCGATCAAGCTCACATTGTACCTTGTGGGCATCTATTGTTATCAATTCCCGCTTGTATTGCAGCTAACAATAGTCCTTTGGATCCTCAGATCGCGGATTATCCGTGGTAAGTATGACGGTATCTGCATAGGCGGCCGCGATAGCCCCCATCAATGGCCTTTTAATGGCATCCCTATCTCCCCCAGCCCCAAATACTGCAATGATATTGCGTACTTAAGGGGCGCAACGCGGAAAGTATTGCTTCAAAGGATGAGGGTGTATGCGCATTGTCTATAAAAGCAACAGCATTATTAGGCAAGGCAAATCGTTGCAATCTTCCCGGAACACCGGCAAATGAGACCAGAGCATTTTGCATAACTTCAACGGGCACCGCATATTTTTCTGCAACTGCAATGGCAGCGAGCACGTTAGACGCACTAAATTCACCTAACAATGCAGTAAGCGCAACATGATAATTATTTTTCACCGATTGAACCTGCATTTTTAAAGCAGAGAGGTCACTTTGCTCAATATGAGCAGTAAAATCTGCTTTTTGCTTTATGCTAAAAAGCTGTGCGTGCGGTATATGTTCAGCATAAGCTCGCACTCGTTCATCATCGGCATTAAAAATTGCTTTTGCATTAGGCCCAAGCTGCTCAAAGAGCATGCATTTTGCCTTAAAATAGTCATCTTGGTGAGCATAAAACTCAGAATGCTCAAGACTAAAATTAGTAAATACCGCCGCATCAAACTCAATGGTATCAACTCGATGAAGACTGAGTGCCTGTGCAGCAACTTCCATAACTACATACTCAACTCCCTGCTGGCGGCATGCAGCAAAGAACGTATGCAGATAATCTGGCTGAGGCGTAGTTAAATGTGAATCAAACGTATGCTCTAAAATCTGATTTTTTACGGTACTTACCAGCGCGGTTTTATAACCAGCAGTTCTTAATATATGCTCAATGAGGAAAGCAGTTGTTGTTTTACCCTTGGTTCCCGTAATCCCTATAATCCCTAATTCTCGGGCGGGATAGCCATGAGCTTGGGCACTCAGCGAAGCCAAGGCCTGACGTGTATTGGGAACAGTGGTAAGGACGGCTTTTTTTTCTTTGATAAGGTGCTTAAGTTCCGGTTGCAAGGTAACTTTCTCATCAACTACAATATGAGTAGCCCCAAGGGCTAAAGCCTTTTCGATATACTGCAGGCCATCGTCCTTCATGCCCTTAATAGCTACAAAGGTTGAACCAGGACCTACATGCTGCGTGTGGCATGTTACAGGGTAAATAGTAGGAAGTATGCTTTTGTTCATATGCTCACGAAAAAGGTAAAAATACTGTCTCTTATTGAGTATATATAACTTTTTAACCACAGCCTAGCCAGGGCTGTCTTATAAAAAAAATAATAATTTTTTTAACGCCTTGCGGCGAGCAGCAGGGCGTTACGCGCGCCCATGCACCCGCGGCAGGCTCTGCGGCCTGCACCGCCCAGGGGTCTTGCCAGTACCATCTCAACTCTCGCGGACGTTGGGTATTCAAATACCACATCACCATTGCTAATAATGTCATTACGAGGGCTTTCAGCTGCCAGTACCATATAGTAGAGTTAATCATCGGATTAGGAAGGCTTTCAGCTGCCAATTCCATATCCCACTACTAATCATCTAATTAACGTAAGTTGCGAATTACAAAAAACTCATGATGTGGCCGTTCGTCCGATGGAGCTTGCGAAATGCGCGAATAGAGGGAAACGAATGGCCAGGGATCGAGCCATGCAGTTGATCAAAACTTTTAAGACTACTAGGATAGTGGTTGACAGAGGCGGCAGATTTTGCCGCCCCCGGTTAACCTAAAACGAGAAGCTTAAAACGTAGCTACCATCCCAGAATGTTTTTCAAACGATTCACGCGCCTTACGTCTGCCTTTTGATGAAGCATACGGTGCAATTTTGCAGCATATTACCAAATCACCTTTACGAGCAGCTGCACGCAATGCTTTGTCGTAAGTTCTTCTGGAAGTAAAGCTGGCAATCAAGCGATCAACAATCTCACATTTGCCATCACGCGCGGCGTTAATAAATGCCCACTCTTCAGTAGGACGATAACGCGCATCTATCGATCCGCACAAAAGGATAAGGCCAAGAGCCAATTTAACTGAAGTATTCATAGAAACCCTCTAAATAAAATGGTGTTATTTTGTATTACACTATTAATTTTACCATGCAACCCGTGAACTGCAACAGCCCTTCTAAGCAGAAAAGCGCCCGGATTACTCCGGGCGCCTGCTATCAATAAACTATGCATCTATCGATTAATGTTTCTTCGTTTTGATTTTAACCGTCGCACAATTGTTTGACTGATTAGGGTCAAACGTAGCACTTGTAACTGTCGCAGTATTGCAAATTGATTTGCCACAGCAGCCAGTTATTTGTGCAACAATTTCAAAAGATGCTGTACCCAGTGGTTCTAGAACACTTTCTGTGTTCGGTAACCCACCTAGTTGACCATTAATGCAATTATTATTTACGTTAAATGCCCAAGACTGCGTTAGCGGAGTAAGTGAAAGAACACTAAGGCATTCAGGCAAGCAATCAGTTACTACCACACCGGTACTGGCCGTAGTAGCACTATTATTGGTTATTGTAACCACATAGGTAACTATATCGCCCCTTCTGCAGCCTGTTTTTGTGATCGATAAATCAGCACATGGCACAGAGCACACGGTACCTGAACTTGCGGGCGTAGTTGTACAATTGGTGAAGGTATCAGTAACCGTAACTGTCGCTACAACAGTTCCTAGACTACACGCAGGAAGAATACTTCCTGGAAGCGTCAACTGATTGCTATTTGGCTGTTCAAATTCTAGAGCTGGCACTGTCGCCCAAGAATAGGTGAGAGAGTTTGGATTTTCGCAAGCACCTGTTACGTTGGCCGTGAAAGTAATCGCTCCATCGTTGCAAACCTGAGTTGATATTCCTACTGCTGGAAATACTGTAGCAGCCAGCGCGCAACCCGAAACGCAGGTTGTTTGAGTAGCTGTAGCAGTAATAGTATTATCATGGCAATCAATAGCTGATACAGTCACTGCATTAGTGAGCATATCAGGGTTAGCTGGTATGCAAATTCTGAATGTTGCTGTTATAACAAATGATTGGTTCTTACCTAATTTTTCGGTTGTCGTTACGTTAAAGCCATTGGAGACCGGCGTAATTATAAATTGTTCGCAAGGAGCACCGCATGATGAAACTGACACCAGACAAATACCCGCTGGACCATTATGACTTGAATTTAACGAATCATCCAATGTAATGCAGCGAACAGACCCAGGTCCATTATTGGTAACGGTGATCGCGTAGGTTACGCATTCCCCTACTAATACGGGAACGCCACCTTCACCACATGAGGGTGGAACTGGATTCGTTTGATTTATATTAACCGCTAAGGTTGCCAAGAGAGAACTTGAAGCAAGCACCAGGATGCTCGCACATAAGCTCTTGATAGCACGTGAAAATTTTTGTGAAAACATACTCTTACCCTTTTTTTGAAAAAAACTTATTTTAAAACTTTAAACTTCCCTAAATCCACCATCTTACATACACACCCTCCATTTTTCAGTGCTAAACTTTATACTCAGCTTATGCTATCCCGTTCATCCATTTCAAGGGTTATTTATATTTTATGCAATAGCCATCGAGAAACGGCATCTCAACGCAGTTTGCAAAAAATAGCGTAAGCGCAAATGAGCGCTCTAAGTTAGCGAGCGCTCGGTGTGAGGCGTGTGGTCACGATTTAGACAGAGACTTCAATGCGTTGATAAATACACGGGCAGCAGGGCTTGCCGTCCTGTGGAGGGTTGAACAGTTGGTCTACCGGTGAAGCGGGGCTGCTAAGCGGGCGTCAAAACTGATCAAGTTCATGCGCTTTTTGAATAAGTTTTTCAAAGCTTATCCCCATTTCCTGCTTGCCATCAGAATATCGTACGCTTACGGTCCCATTATCGGCTTCTTTTTGGCCTATTACCAACATCCAAGGAATTTTATCAAGTTGGGCAGACTTTATCTTTGCCGAAATTTGATCAGAAGAGTTATCAAGCGAAACGCGCAATCCCTGCTTCTTAAGCTTTGAAAGTACTTCTTGCGCATACGCCTCTTGTTTCTCGGTAATGGTTAGAATCCTGATCTGCTCAGGGGACAACCAGAAGGGCAAATGGCCTTTAAAATGCTCAAGCAAGATAGCAAAGAAGCGCTCTAATGAGCCATAAATTGCTTGATGAATAATAACCGGTCGCTCATGAGTCCCTTGTGGAGATACATAGCTTAATTTAAAATTCTCAGGCATTAAGAAATCTACTTGAATAGTACCACATTGCCATTCTCTATTCATCGCATCTCGAATTACAATCTCAATTTTTGGTCCATAAAATGCGCCTTCGCCTTCCTGAACTTTATAGGGATGACCATATGCCTTGAGTGCATTATGAAGAGCTTGCGTTGCCTTATCCCATCCTTCATCGGTCCCCATAGCATTTTCAGGCCTTGTAGAAATTGCTAAGTTGATGTCCTTAAATTCAAATTTATTAAGCACCGTAAAAGCAATATCTAACGTTGTTCTTATCTGCTCTTCAATCTGATCGAGGGTACAATACATATGAGCATCATCAATAGTAAATGCACGCACACGCAACAGCCCATGTAAAACACCAGAAAGCTCGTGCCGGTGTACGTGGCCAAACTCCGCTAACTTTAAGGGCAGTTCTCGATAAGATCGCGGCCTATTCTTATAAATAAGAATTGAGCCCGGACAATTCATGGGCTTGATAGCATAACTATGATCATCTACCAAAGTAAAATACATTTTATCTTTATAGTGAGCATAATGGCCGGATATGCGCCATAATTCATCACTGAGCAATGTCGGTGTTTCAACTTCTTGATAATTATGCTCGCTATGCAACTTACGCATATAGCGCTTCAGCGTATTAATGACACTCTTACCTTTTGGGTGAAAGAAGGGAAACCCAACAGCCTCTTCTTGAAAGGAAAAGTAATCAAGCTGTTTCCCAAGCCGTCGATGATCATACTGCTGTATTTCCTCTCTATGCTTTTCAAAATCGAGCAATTCTCGTTCGGAAAAAAAAGCAGTCCCATGAACGCGCTGCAAAGCTTGATTGGACTTATCGCCACGCCAATAAGAACCCGAAAGGCCTAAAAGCTTAAAATACTTAATATCTCCCGTGGATGCCACGTGGCCACCCCGGCATAAATCTTTAAAATCCCCCTGCACAGACAGACCCGCAGTATCACCCGGAATTTGCTCAATCAGTTCCATCTTAAATGGATTATCCTTAAAGAGCGCTATTGCTTCAGCTTTGCTTATTTCTTTATGCTCAATGGGGTAGTTTTTTTGAGAAATTTCATGCATGCGCTTTTCAATCAAAGCAAGATCTTCTTCTTTCAGATTGTGCAGCGGCAATATATCGTAAAAAAAGCCTTCTTCAGTTGCCGGCCCTATAGTTAATTTTGTTCCGGGAAAAAGTTCTAAAATAGCATGTGCAGCTAAATGTGCCGCAGAATGGCGAAGTATTTTTAAATCTTGTTGATCGTTCATAAGTCGTCCTTAAAGGTAAAACACTGCTCTTCACTAAAACTGTCGCTCTATGCTAGGTAAGCGTTAGTATAGCCCATAAATGAAAAGTACGCCACTCAACGGGTTTTCTTTGGCCAAAAACTAAAGCAATAATTTTTTTAACGCCTTGCGGCGAGCAGCAGGGCGCTACGCGCAGCCATGCACCCGCGGCAGGCTCTGCGGCCTGCACCTTCCCAGGGGTCTTGCCAGACAACCCTGGCCCCCCCCAAGCTCGCCAGTACCATCTCAACCCTCGCGGACATTGGGTATTCAAATACCACATCACCATTGCTAATAATGTCATTACGAGGGCTTTCAGCTGCCAATTCCATAAAAGTACTCATAATTGAAACGTTTAGCATGAAATATGCATTGCAAATCAGTAGCGGACAATGGTTTGGCATGCTCCGGAATTTTCTAGAGTACAAACTTTTTTCCTTCATCGAAGATGTGCTCAAATTGCGGAACTATTAAGCGTGAGTTAGCTCTATCAGAACGCCTGCATACATGCGATGCGTGTAACTATGTTCAAGATAGAGATCTAAACGCTGCTATAAACGTAAGAACCGTCGGAATGGCAGGTATAGCTTGGTAAATATTCTTGGTCTGAATTTCCCAAGAAGCTGCGACCTCGACAGGTGGCAGTACTTCACGTCTTAGTTTGCCATGGATAGTTGCCATGGAACAGCCCGACAAAGGAAAGCAAAGACCAAGCCGCTAAAAGAAACTAAGGGCATTTACAATGATGCCTATCGCAAAAAGAATATCCCTCAATTACTTGCAATCAGACTTATATTTTACAGCAGCTGATGCCATACTAATTGAGACATTTGGATCGAGAACAGTACTTACGCGAGCACAGTTAACCAGAATCTCGTTCTTGCAATGAACGCGTGCTTCTATAAAAAGCTCTTGAGTCGATTGGTTCACATCAACACCATGTTCATAGATGGCGGTTACAAACTGCCCGCTCCTGGTTGAAGTCCACCCATCTCCATAAACATTACATACCCTTAAGCCATCTGGTAGCATATCATCAACCCGGATTCCCGTAACTGTAGATAAACCAGTATTTGTTACCGTGATGGTAAAAACAACTTTATCATGGTTCTGACAAGCCGTTTTGCTAATCACTAAATTTGTACATGGACTAACCACGAGCGATGCATCGGCTGTCGTTATACAGTTATTCGCGTCAGTAACCGTTAAGCTGACCGGTGTTGTTCCTACTGTCGCTCCCGTTATCGTAGTAGATGGATCTGTTGGGGTAGTTCCTCCTGGTGACCACGAATAGCTATAATTCGGAGTCCCACCACTCACTGATGAGGTGAATAGCTGCGAAGTGCCCTGACAAATTGTCGCGCTCTGTGGAGTAACGTTTACCACAAGTGGATCTGGTTGAGTAACCACAATAGTGGTCGAGAGTATACAGTTATTCACGGTAAGGCTATAGGTATCCGCTGGTAGATTGCTGAATGTTTCTGACGTACTTGTCGTTGGACCGACTATAACAAGATGACCCGTATTAATACCATGTAGTACATAAGTATACATGGGCCCTCCACCGGTAATCTCAACTGAGACGCTTCCCGTATTATCACCGTTACAGAGAAGATTGGTAACCTGTGGAAATCCGGGCACAAAGTTTATTCCAGTAAGTGAATAGGTATGAATATCGGTACTGGTTACGATTATTAAGCAACCATTGCTCGTGAATCCGGCACCTTTAACAGGATTTACAAAGGTCAGTGATTGCATCAACTCACCCACACCACATTCCGCGTTAGAACTATAAATATTAACCCCACCGCTCGTACTTCCTTGAAAAGCTATTGCTATACAGCTACCATCCGGTGAAAAAGATGCTTGAAGGGGGTTATCTAAACCAAGATCAGCGGTGCTAAGTAAAAAAAGACCGCAGTCGGATTCTAGCACAAAGGTTGATACCGATCCATTCGAGCTCGTTACCACAAAACACCCATTAGGAGAAAACGCCATGGAAGTTGGTATAGCGGGAGAATCCACACAATTGGCAGAACCGGCAACAGCTGCACATGCACTAACACCGATAGCGCAAACATTGTTGGTATCGGGCGTATCATTTATTGCAACAAAACATGAACCATCGGGCGAAAAGGCCGCCTGGATGTAATTAGGGCCCACTACTGGAAAGTTGCTTAGACTAACAGGAGCTTGAGGTTTACAGTCACTCCCTAGAGGGGAGAAAGAAAGGTCACCTCGCTCCACCATACCGAGACAATTTTGGCTTGAATAGGCGATTGCTTGAGGACCGAAACCATAGTAGGAAAAGCTTCCCAGCGAACAATCGCTATTGACTGGAAACAAACCACCGCCAGTTGATGATGCCCCGCCTGCAGCACCTAAGCAAGAGCCATCGTTAGAATAGGCAAGTGCCATTGGCACAATTAGCGGGATCGCCCCGCTCAGCTCGGTGGTCGTACAGCTACTATCTATACTATAGGGATATATAGTACTACGCAGAGTTACCAGAGCAAAACACGATCCTGTAGGAGAAATCGCCAGCGGTCCTATTATTCCGACACCCGGTCCCCCCTTTGAAGCCACTGCTGTTACCGCGCAGCAGGGCGTCTGAGCGCTCACGTTCATTGCGCACCCAAAAGTTACTATGAGCGATACTGCTAACAATAAATAATTCCTTGAAAAAATCATCATTCTCTCCTTGAGTCGATTGCGGGTTCTCTTTCGAGACATGCCCATTTGTAAATCGAGCAGTTATAAAAGTTACCGTACTATCAAAAAATGGTTAGGTATGCATTCCATCGGCCCTCTGCTGTTATTTAGCATGGGTTCGCTTACCTTACATTTAGCGTACTGTATCGCTTGAGCGGATATCAAGAAAAACTTGAACTACATGAAGGATCTAAGTTAAACTGAGCAAAACTAATTTGTTAACATCTGAAAGCGCTTATGCACAATAAACTTTTAGCCTTAGATTTAGGCGACCAATGGGTTGGGGTTGCTATTACCGATGCAAGCCAGACTTTTGTTCGCCCTTTTAAAACGGTCACGGCAGCAGAACTTGATGCATTTTTAGCGAAAACTGCACAGGATGAACGTATTCAGACAGTAGTCGTGGGTTATCCTAAGACAATGAGCGGAGGCGAAAGCGCCCAAACTTTTAAAATCCTGGCTCAGAAGGAAGCGCTTGAAAAAAAATTTCCAGAATTACAGTTTGTATTATGGGATGAGCGCCTAAGCAGTCAGCGTGCCAGCATGCTAGGAACGCGCAAAACAAAGGAAGAGAAGCTCAAATCACACTCTCTGGCAGCCGCTTTTATACTCGATTCATATATCACTTTTTTAAAGAGCTCAGAAAAAGAAGAGTAAGTTTTTGTTGACAACTGTAACTAAGATAGCTTACGTTGCTTAATGACAGAACTAATTTCATCAGCCACTTAAAAAGGGAGAGAAGCGGCATGAAGTGTACTAAATGTTCTGGCTTAATGGTATTGCAATCTTTTTTTGACCATTTTCTCAATTTTGAGGGATGGAAATGCTTGAATTGCGGTAAAATTATAGCCAAGAAAGAAAAAAATATTGAATTCGATGCCTTTAGTATTTTTTATCAACAACAAAAGTGTAACCAACATAAATAGCTCATTATGGCACTATTTTTAGCCGTGCATGCACGCTATAAAGATGTACAATTGGGATTGTTTAAGGATGAAACGTCTCATTGAATTGGCCTCTGATGAAAGCAAGAAGATAAGCAAAAATTTTATAAGCTTATTAGATGGTATGCTCAAAAAGCATGCGCTTACGTTTTCTAGATCTTGCTTTCATTGCTGCTCATCAAGGACCTGCTCCTTTTACCACTTTGCGCGTCTGCTTAACAACAGTCAATGGCTTTGCTTTTGCAACAGGGATGCCTTTAATTGGCATTAACGGCTTGCAAGAGCTTGTTGAACCACCATAAAAGAGCTGATAGCGTCACTGTTGCGCTCTTAAATGCATTTAGCCAAGAGGTCTATTATGGGATTGATGATCCCTTTAATAGGAGCACGATGTTTGGCTATGCCCCTGCTGAGGCATTTATAAAGGAGCTCGCACAAAAATATCAGACGGCTCTTACTTTTGTAGGCAATGGTATTGAGTTATATGATCAGAGTATAAAAGAAACGTTCGGCGACCGAGCACATTTTTTAAGCTCAGAGATTGTCTCTTTAGAAACCATTGCACAAGCATCTTTAGAAAAATGGCAGGAAAGCTGAAACCCATAATCAGCTTATGCCTATCTATCTTAAGGATTATTCACTACCGGTACGATTTGCATTTTAAGAATAGGGTGAGGAGTATTAACTCAATAACGATCTTAAACTGCCGAGTCCCACTGCTACTGCCTGCTGAGCCCGTAAAACGGTCTGAGTCAATGCACAAAAGATAAAGCCTTGATCGGTAAGCATGCTCTTTTCTTCATAAGTTAAATCCCCTTCAGGCCCAACGCAAGCGATGATTTCCTCGCATTTTTGATACTCAATAAGCGCAATGGTTTCGCGAAGTGGCAATCCCGTTGGATCGAAAAATATTTTTATTGCGCAAGGTGGCTGAGATTTCATGAGCCAAATATCAAGAGGAATTATAGGTTGAAGCAGGGGCAACACAAACTGCTTTGACTGCTCGGCAGCTGCTCGTAAAATTTTCTGACACCGCGATATCTCCCGGTCACCACCAAAGAAACGAATTGTTTTTTGCGTAAGAAGGGGCTGGATCGATTGGGCTCCAAGCTCAGTAAGTGTATACAACGCTTCCTCAAAAGCTTCACGCTTAAGCAAGGGAAGCAACCAATGGATCGTCGGCGTAAGTTGTTTGTTTGGAACTATTTCGTGTATCTGAATCGTAACGCTTTTTTTTGCTTCAACATGCACTATCGTAGCTAGGATATGATGACTGCTATCAAACAAAATGATTCTATCACTTCGTTCTAGCCGAAGTACTGAAACAATTCTATAAACAAGCTCAGGCTCCGTTACTTGATAAACATCCACGCGCGGATTTTGCAAGATAACGCGAACGGTCTCAGAATAAAAAGCAAATTGGTGTGGAGTATCGTATGCTTTCATCACTCACTCGATTTTTTTCCACTTATTTTTCTTGCAAACCAAGCTCTCATGGCATGCAACTTATACAGAACCGAAATTCCCATTGACTCGAACCATATTCGAATAGTCGACTTAGGTTCTATTTCTGGAGTTTGAATTTCTGTGTCTTTTACCAGATCTAACAACTCGCTGACATGAACAGATTCATTAACTGACGATGCAACTTCTTGGGATTGAATTTTGGATTCTGGAACTTCTCGTTTGCCAGCATAAACACATGAATATAAAGAACTTATGAAAACAAAATAAGCTAGTATAAGTTTCACTTTTTCCTCGCTAAGGTACTAAATTTATTCTCATTATAGCTTAGGCTCAAATAAAAGGGAAAAGCCGAAAAAACCTAGATGTTGTGGTGCAGCTCTGCTACACTAGCATAGATAACTCTAAAACACAAAAAGGTACGCATGCAGCAAGGCCCACACGTATTAGTCATATTAGATGGATTTGGTTATCGACATGCACATGACCATAATGCAGTCTATGAAGGCCATCCTGAACATTTTTTGCGCTGGGTAACAAAGTATCCCTCCGCTACCCTTAAAGCGTCAGGCACCCATGTTGGTCTTCTGCCGCACATGATAGGCAACAGCGAAGTGGGACACTTAACCATAGGGAGCGGCCGGGTGACCAAACAACCTGTTTCGGTCATATGTGATGAAATACAGGATGGGACCTTTTTTAAAAATCCCCTCTTAATTGAGCGTTTCAAGCAGTTGGCTCGCACAAAAAAGCGATTGCATCTAATGGGACTGCTTTCTGATGCGGGCGTACATAGCCATATAGATCATCTTGTCGCTCTGATTAAAATGGCGCTGATGCAGGGAATAACATCAATAGTCGTACATCCCTTTTTGGATGGAAGAGATGTACCCCCTCAATCAGCAGCTAAATATCTAAAGATACTTGAAGAGGCTCTCAAACCAGCAAAGAATGGCATTATTGGCACCCTCCATGGCCGTTTTTATGCGATGGATAGAGATAATCATTGGGAGCGTATAGAACGAAGCTATAAAGTATTAACCACACCCCAAAGGGCCCATTTTTCAACCTGGCAGCAAGCATTGGCTGCTTCCTATGACCAAAAGGTAACTGATGAATTTTTTGTTCCAGTCACCCTTCATCACAATGCCTATATCCAACCCGGTGACGCAATTGTTTTCTTTAATTTTCGAGCCGATAGAGCCCGAGAACTCACACGAGCACTTGTTGATAAAGCTTTTACCGGGTTTGCCATACAGCCGCTCCATCTTGATTGGATGATAACATTTACCCCATATCACCCGGATTTTTCCGTTGATGTTCTGCTGCATAAAAAAGTAGTGACTGATACATTCTTTGATGTACTAGAAACAGCACAAAAGCACATATTTACCATAGCCGAAACAGAAAAATATGCACACGTTACCTATTTTTTCAATGGTGGACGTGAAGTTATTCATCAAAACGAAACCCGCATTTTAATTCCGTCGAAACGTCATTATGCCACCTATGCACTCATTCCTGAAATGTCAGCACCCGAAATTACTAATGCAGTGCTGCATTCGCTGCGCGAAAATCATCACGATTTTTATCTTATTAATTATGCCAATGCCGACATGGTGGGCCATTCAGGTGATTTTTTAGCAACCTGCAAGGCGGTGAAATTTTTAGATACCCAACTAGAAAAGCTTTATGAGCGGGTAGTCAAGCAACTTAATGGAACTCTGTATATTACTGCTGATCATGGTAAAGCTGAAGAGATGTATGATATTGGCATGCATCAGCCGCGCACTGCTCATACTAGCAACAAAGTCCCTTTTATCTACATAAACCAAAAAGAAAGTGGCAATACTGTTCCCCTTCCACTAGAAGAGCTTGCTGATATTGCACCTTTTATTCTGAAAAAACTGCAATTGCCCGTTCCTGCGCAGATGAAGCACGAGTAATCTAAAGATTAATCGGCCAACTCCTTTTCAAACTTCATATAGGCACCATCAGTCCAGATTTCTTTAAAGCCCATGCTTTTATAGAGCTTCTGGCCGGGAATATTATCGGTTCTGGTAATCAAGCGAATCACCCGAGCTCCACGGCTTTTAAGATCATCAATGGCATAATTCATCATTTTACGCGCGTACCCTTTTGAGCGTTGCGACTTATCAACGCTTAAAAAGAGAATATAACCCTCAAAAAGTTCTTTAGGAAAATAGGTTACAAAACCAACTGGCTTGCCTTTGACGCGATAAGTTTTAATAATAAGATTTCCCACATGTTCTTTGGAAGATGCTCGATTATCAAGCATATGCTCAACGGAATAATCTTTGGATGAATAATCACTTATAAGCCAATACCAATCTTTTTTAAAGAGATCTATAATAAAAGCCCTATCAGTGGAAGGTGCATAGTCATAAATTCCTTCGTTAAAGGAGCTGGTATAGTGCCATAGCGCTGTGCCCAAGCCACCAGCGATCAGAGCTGCGAAGAGAATTTTTGTATATAAATAGGTTCTTTTTGTATGCATCATCTTATAATCCTATCATAAAAGTCAAAGGTGCCTTCTTTTATTTTAATTCAATTTAATAATTTTATCAAATAATACCTAGTCTGGCTCTGGAAAATGGGTTCATGTCAATAACCGTTGTTTTTATATTTTTTTCTAGAAAGAACCGGTTCTTTCTACATAATTATGATGAACACAATATCAAAATCTTTAATGGGGTCTCTTCCTCCTCAAGACTACTCTCAACTAAATATTTCATAATCTTGGGACGCAGGTCAGCATTTTGACATGTAAAATAAAAATCATTCCTTTTCTAATGTTTAGTTCTGTATACTTCCCTTCAGGAGGAAATAATCATGAAATTAACTTTTTTAGGTACCCGCGGAGGCATTATCGTCCGCAGTCCCCTCCATTTCATGCATAGCGTTCTTCTTATTCAATTTAGAAAAACTTCAATTCTGCTTGACTGGGGCTCCGATTGGCTGGGCAAAAAGCCACCTCGGGTTGACGGCCTGCTTCTCACCCATGGCCATCCAGATCATGTTGGAGGGCTTGCTGCAGGATTTCCGGCGCCTGTCTATGCTACAGAGCAAACATTGTCCATTATACACCATTATCCTATTAAACAACGAATTGCTATAAGCAATCAAAAGCCATTTACTATAGGCAGTATACGTATAGAGCCCTTTGAAGTATATCATTCCCTAAGAGCACCCGCCGTCGGCTACCGCATTCAAGCAGGTAAAAGATCATTGTTTTACGTATCGGACCTTATTGCCATTAAAGACGAAAAAAAAGCACTTACAGGAATTGATCTTTACATTGGGGATGGCGCTATAATTACGCGTAGGATACTTGTAAGAGACAAAGAGGGTATTCCGACAGGTCACAGCCCGATTAAAGATCAGCTTGCCTGGTGCCAACAATTAGCCGTGCCTCAGGCAATCTTCACTCATTGTGGATCGGAAATAGTTAAAAGCGACCTAACTACTATTGCTACAAAAATAGCTCAGCTAGAGCTGAGCTATAAGGTAAAGACACGAATTGCTATTGATGGTTCAACTTTCACGCTATAACTGCTATGATTCACCTTTTTTGTATTAAAAAGGTGCCGCTAGACCAAACCTACTGCTGGCAAAAGAGGAACCGTAGCTGCATTGCCTCGCATAAGGTCTATATCATAGAGCCTCGTATTGTTTCTCCAATCAATAACTTTTATTGTCGAATCACTTAAACCTAAGGCAAGAAGTTGCGCATAAGGGTGTGCAAGGAAACAAGCTGTTAGTACAGATTTAGCGCCGGGAACCACGTCGCTGAGTTCTTTAGAAACTGCGTGATCGCTTTTTTTTATAAAAATTCGTTTGTCTGAAGTAATTTGCGCATAACTGTTTCCAACTTGTTGCCTAGCAACCAAAAGTGTATGGCTGCCTGCAGCTTCTACGAGCTTCCCTTCACCCGAATTTATATTGACTAGCCAGCTTTTGCCAGATAAAGAAGTAACGAGAATAAAGTTCGGGTGGGCTGGGTCATGATAAATATTTGTAAGAGGCCGATTATCCAGCATATACTTTTTAGGAGTATATGAGTCAAAATCAAATATAACGAGGCACCCATTGGCGAGCCCCACAGCAACTCTATCATGCTCCCGCACATCCTGAGGAAGCGCCACCATTGAGTGAATAGGTGATTCGAAGTTATATGAGCTCACTTTCTGTTTTTTGCGCATATCTATCTGATGAACATGTCCATCAGTATCAGCGCAATAGAGCTGATAGGGGCATGTATATTGAAAGCAGAGCGCGCTTACCGGCTTTCCTTGCCTATGCAAGACATATTGCAAGTTTCGAGGCAAATCAAGCAAAGTAACCAAACCATCCTGGGATCCCGTAATAACAAGTGGCTCAGCAACGCGATGCGTATAAAAGATTATATGATTGATGGAACTAGGTGAAACCGGCCCCCAGCTTCCTGCTAATTCGCAGATTTGCCCTTGTCCTTGTGAAAATATCCATTTTCTTATCTGCCCATCTTCAAATCCCGCATAGAGGGCATTTCCATAAGAGCATAATGCTGTGACGGCTTTCGAATTCACCCCCGCATGTATGTTCATAGGCATTATAGATTCTGTTGCAAACCGAGGGGTTTGTCCGGGCTGAATCTGAAAAGCCCGTGAGCTCAATGCAGCAACAGTCGGTTGCAAACTGGCAGCTTGTATGTGTTGCGCTGGCCCGGCAGCAGATTGAATCTGCGCAGCTGGAGGAGCATAACTGACTAGAGGAGGGACTGTATATACTCGACTGCCAGTGGCATAGTCTTTCGTCAGCTCACCGCTAGCCTGCAGCGCGAATACACATCCTATGTTTAAAAGATATAAAAATTTATTTTTCATAATAAAAAACCCCTAAAAATATATTGTTTTCTTACTTCCATTTCAGATTACAACAAAAAAAAGAGTAGTCAATTAAACTCTATACTGCACTCCATGCAAAACAAGACCATGCGCAGGAGCCACATGCAAATGCTGATGCGGGTCCTTTGCATCTAAGGCATGCGATAATTCATTAAGTGATTTTTGAGATGATGCAACATCAAGGCAGGCACCCACAATGCGCCGTATCATATACCGCAAAAACCCAGGACCTTTAACTGCTATGCGGTGAACCCCAAATCGTTTGAAATGCATAAGTTCTATCGAATTAATGGTTCGAATGGTGCTTTCAGCCTCATCCCCCGTACAAAATGAGCGAAAATCATGCGTTCCTACAAAAATCTGTAGACCTTCAAATAATTTCTCTTGATCAATTTTCCACAAAAAAAGCCATAACGCGCAAGAAAAGGCAATGGTCTGTGTTCAAAAAAATGATAATAATAGGTTTTTTCCACAACATCCCGCTGAGGATGAAAGGTTTCGGGAGCAGCTTCTAAAGAACGGATGAGAATATCTGGTGGCAGTGCATTATTCCAGGCAAAGAGCAATGTCTGCGCAGGAATAGCAACATCTAACGAAAACGAGCAACTTGACCAAGTGCATGAACACCTGCATCAGTGCGAGATGCGCCAATAATTTTTATTTGTTTTTTAAAAACATCTTGAAAGCGCTCTCTAAAATACCTGCGATCGTAGGAGCATCTGGTTGCAACTGCCACCATGATAGGCAGTGCCATCATAGGCAACTACCAGTTTATGCATATGCATATTATTTTCTTAAAGAAGCTCTTAAAATCTTCTTTCTTAGCCGAATATGATGAGGTGTTACTTCAATAAGTTCATCCGGCTGAATCCATTCCATACAAGTTTCAAGATCCATTTTGCGAGGTGGCTCTAAGACGAATGCTTCATCAGTACCAGATGCACGCATATTGGTAAGCTTTTTTTGCTTGCAAGGATTGACATCCATATCATTATCACGACTATTTTCACCAATAATCATACCTTCATAGACCTTTTCACCTGGCCCAATAAAGAGAATGCCACGTTGCTTGCAAGGTATCAAGAGCATAGCCAGTGGTAGTACCATTTTCCATAGAAACTAAGGCACCTTTGGTACGAGTAACAATATCTCCTTTATATGGTTGATATCCAACAAAACTAAAGGTTGCAATCCCCATACCACGCGTATCGGTTAAGAATTGGCCACGAAAACCCAAAAGCCACGTGATGGCACTTCAAATTCAATACGCACACGTCCATTACCATAGTGAACCATCTGTTTCATTTCGGCTTTCTTTTTGCCTAAATGTTCCATCACAATACCCTGTTGTTCTTCAGGCACATCGGTTACTAAATATTCAATAGGCTCATGCTTTACTCCATTGATCGTTTTATAAATAACTTCAGGTGCAGAAACTTGCATCTCAAAGCCTTCTCGGCGCATATTTTCAAGCAAAATACCCAAATGCAACTGCCCACGACCAGAAACTTTAAAAGAATCCGGCGAATCAGTTGGCTCAACACGCAAAGCACATTCGTTTTTAATTCTCTATCCAAGCGGTCTTTTATCTGCCGAGATGTTAAGAAGCTTACCATCTTGGCCATTAAATGGTGAATCATTCACCGAGACATAAACAGACAACGTTGGTTCATCAATTTTTACATAAGGATACGGTTCTGGATGATCAACTTCACAAAGAGTGGTACCAATGGTCAACGGCTCATTAAAGCCTGTTACGGCTACAATATCGCCAAACATGCGCCGACTGGGTTTCTATACGCTCAAGGCCCTTAAATTTATAAATTTTTGTAATTTTCGTTGGCTTACTTATGTAGGTATCTCTGCAACAAATAACCTGTTGCCCAACTTTAATTTCACCACTAAACACACGCCCAATAGCAATGGGCCCTAAGAAATCTGAGTGATCAAGACTGGTGGTTAAGAATTGAAGATGATCACTTTTTGAAACTGGCGCAGGAATATGCTTTAAAATGGCATCAAATAATGGCTGCATCGTATCAGTAATAACTTTTGGATCGGTAGTCACAAAGCCAAGCTTTGACGAACCATATAAAATAGGAAAATCAAGCTGATCTGATGTTTGAGCCAAGATCTAGAAAGAGATCATGAATAAGACTTTCAGTACGCTCAATATCAGCATCTTTTCTATCAATTTTATTAATCAAAACAATAGGCTTTAAATTGAGCTGTAATGCTTTCATGAGTACAAACCGAGTACCAGGAAGCACCCCTTCTGCCGCATCAACAAGCAGCAAAAAGCCTTCAACCATCTGCAAGGTACGTTCAACTTCTCCACCAAAATCACTATGTCCTGGAGTATCAACAATATTAATCTCATATTCCCCAAAAGTCACACCGGTATTTTTAGCCAAAATCGTGATCCCACGCTCTTTTTCAAGGGCATTGGTATCCATAACACGCTCACCTTGAGCAACTTCAATCGTTCCCGCAAAGCGAAGCATTTTGTCAACCAAGGTTGTTTTGCCATGGTCAACGTGGGCAATAATAGCGATATTTCGCACATTCGTAGCGTTGGTTATTTTTCATACGTATCTCTATATAATTTAAAAATTGAATTAAAAAATCTAGCTATTGTTATTTCTTATTGTAAACTAATTTTCAAAAAAGTCCACTTTTTTTGAACTATCGAATCTGAATTTCAATCAGCTTTTGGTGAGAATCGCTATGGGAGGGCTCCCAAGGCAGCTCATGGAATTATCTGAAGAATTATTCAAAATAGCACGAGAACAGCTCAAAAAATAAGGTTGGAGCCAGATATTCTGACTCCGCTTCTAGAAAGTAGCTGCTGTGTAAGGCAAAA
Organism: uncultured bacterium; assembly: GCA_963762095.1. Lineage (GTDB taxonomy): Bacteria > Babelota > Babeliae > Babelales > Babelaceae > PRDV01. The sequence continues at coordinate 25,288 of CAVXJI010000005.1, forward strand.
GCGCCATAACACGAGCATTTTTAATTTGTGCGGTTAGTTTACGCTGATGCTTAGCGCACGTCCCGAAATACGAGAAGGCAAAATTTTGCCCCGCTCAGTCACAAAGCTTCTGAGAAGCCCAGCATTTTTATAATCAAGCACCTTTAGCGGCTTCATCATTTGCACAAAAACGACAATGCTTTGCGCCTGAAAATGCTCCACGGCGAGTCTTTTTTCTTAATAATCTTGTACTAATTTTTAATTTAACTTTACGTGCCATGCTAATACCTTTATTGTTCTTCAAGTTCTGCTTCTTCATCATGACTGCTGCGGTTGCTTGGGCCGTATCTAAAAGACTTTTAGATTCCTTAAGGAAGGTATCAATATCTTTGGTTGGCGTTTCTTCAAGAGATTCAGGCCGCTTATATTCAAGCGATGCATGAGGATCAAGACGCGATCATCATATTGCGCATAACCAATTCTACATATTTCACGCTAAAGAAGGTCTTGAGAGCATCAAGAAGAGCATCTTTATTGCATCATCAACTTCAAAACGCATAAGATAATATACGCCATAATCATATCCTCTGTACAGGATAGGCAAGGCTGGTATTTACCCCAACGTTCATAGGAAATAACCGATCCCTTTGCATCATGTAACAGCTTTATCAAGTTGCTTTTCCAAGAGAACTTGCTTCATCAGAAGTAATTTCTGGGACAGCAAGCAACAGTGTCTCATATCTGAGCATGTATGCCTTTCTACTAAGTGGAAGTGTTATATAAGTACACTATAAGGCAGCTCACTTAGCTGCCTTATTTAGTAGTGTTTTTCGTTTTTAGTATAAAAGAAATCTGTCGTTTATTCAAGTCGCTGATGGCGTCCAATAACACGACCAATAATTCTAAAATGATCTTTACCTCTTACAAGTGCAATAGGCGCAGTTTTGTGGTTCACTGATTCACAAACAATAAAATCTTCAGTGTAGGTAACTTGCATAATTGCTTTCACCGGCGTTTCATTGCCATATTCTACAGCAGCTATATCACCAGAACGAGTCCATACATCAGGAGATATAATCAATAAATCACCTTTATCAAAAGTAGGTGCTAATTGATTACTTGAAAGTGAAAGTGCAAACATTGCCCCATCATTAGTATTAAGTACCGGCACAAAGACATCTTTAAAACCGGTTGTTAATTGCATAAGTTGATTATTGTAAGGAGATGGGTTAGATGGAATATCGCCCACTACAGGAACAATTTGAACTTTTAATTGCACATCAGATTTTTCTGGCATACTCACATTATTATCAATATCATCAGTACGCTTACGTCGTTGTGCAAAAAGATCAATAGGACTTACTTCAAAGGCATTAGCCAATTTACGTAATGAATCTTCATTCCATCGACGCGTACCATTCTTAATATGCGTCAAATAGCTTTCAGACATACCAGTCTTTTCTGCTAAAATCTTGGTCGTCCATCCTTTTTCTCTAAGCAACTCTTTCACACGGAGTGCTGTTGAAGACATAATAACTCCTTCCCTTACGTGTGTTTTGTTATTTGATAGTATGGTTAATACACTGCATAGCATACAGTGTAACCAAGAAACTATTCCTGTCAAATGGAAACTTAATTGCCACGGAGAATTATGACTAACCGTAGTTAGATTCATAATTTCATTACAAAAAACTTTCAACTACCTTACTACACAATCACCGGCATTACAACTTATTTTTCATACCCAGAATTGAGCAGGCAATTTAATTGTCTTTTGTATTTAACTTATATTCTACCAGTAAAATTTAAACATGACAATAAGAAACTTCATATCTTTATAATCGGTGTCTAATATCTATAAATATTGTCGTAAGGATGGCCAATTTGATGGGTTTATTAAAATGATACTATCTACCCTAAACCAAATCTGCACAAATCGCAACTTTTCTTACGATTGGTTTTCCGTAAAATTAGCTTTTCATTTAATTTTTAGCCCATAGGTGATCGCTCAGTACACCCAGATTTTTCTGAGACAAATTTGAGCCACATATAATGAGCTTATAAGTGGCTCAAATTTTCATCGCCAAAGAAAAGCATACTATTAATCAACCTTTGTGCAGCAACTCGAGCTTTGCGGTACAACTACGTTCGTAGCCGTTGCAGTTACCGTATTAGTAATTTTCTGACCCGATGCACAACTGGCTTGCGCCTTGATTGTAAGCGTTGTACTTGCTCCTGGCAGGAGTGGCGTTGCATTACTCAGAGTAGCCGTTACCGTCTGACCGGATGAGGTGAATGACCACCCCGCTCCACTGCCTGATAAGAAAGTCACGCAAGAGGGCAATAAATCAACAACCTGCAAGTTCGAAGTCGCCACTGGGCCAGTATTTTTTATGCTAATTATGTAGTCTATAACATCACATGAAGAAATGCGCTTACTACAGCATTCAAAAATAGCCAACGTTGTATTGCAAGGAATGACGGAGACACTCGTGGAAGCCGGCTCGCTTGCGCATCCATTGAGTGAGACAACAACCGAATATGTCCCCGAATCCAGTGCTGTTACATTTGCTATAACTAATGTTGGATTTGGAGTTGTAATCATACCTCTGTTTGGCGTGCTAAATACATAAGAATACCCCGGCCCTGTCGGACCTGCATTTAAAGTAATGCTACTTCCTACGCACACCGTAGAGGGCGTCGCAGATAGCGTTGCAACTGGTTGGGACACGCGCGAATAAGCATAAATATTTGCATTCGTAACAAAATATAAGCAATTTCCATTAGGTGACCAGCCTACTGATCGCCCGAGCTCAGATGAATTTGGCGTGCACGTTTGAACAAGTGCGAGGCTACAATTGGCAGAATTTAAGCTATAAATTTCAAGAATGCCTTCTTCTACTGGACTTGACTCATCTGCCACTGGACTTGACTCATCTGCTATGGCTATGCAATTGCCATCCGGAGAAATTGATAACTGCGTTGGCTGCACGCCCACTCCAGTGATGGTTTGCGGGGAGCTTATAGTACAATTTGCCGGATTGAAAGAGTAAGAAGTAACATGACTTATAAAATTTGGAGACGTAGCACTTACAACCACGAGGCAGTTGCTCGTTGGAGAAAACGCTAGATCAACGGCACCCGCCAGGGGTTGGGTCGATACAGGGGAAGACGACAACGTGCAATCGGGATTAACACTGAAGGTTAAAATGTTAGTAGGCGTTGAACAATCGATAGCAGCCAGACAGGTGCCATCAGGCGAGTAAGCCAGCTTACTAAAAGCTAGGCTCGGAAAATTAGTTATATTCAAATTACAATTAACCATGGTCCCTGTGGCAGGGAGTACACATCGGCCAATGGTAACACATTTGAGCGATGAAATGGCAACCGAATTCACATTAAAAGCAAGGAAGGGAGATAAACCCGCAGCTGAAAGTATGCAGTTGATGGAAGAAAAAGGCTGCACAATGCCTTCTCCGCCATCAAAAGCAAGCAAGCAATTGCCATCAGGCGAATATGAAAGACCGGAAGGTCCTGTTAGTGAAATACTAAATGGTGTTAAAGGTAATACAGCTTCTAAACCACATGTTGTTTGATTAATTGGATACGTAGCTATGTTACTACTAGTTTGCAAAAGCGATAAACACCCCTGGCTTGATATTGACAGCCCACCTGGCACAGTATCCGGCGTTGATGTTGTCCCAACTTGGGTTACAAGACAACAGCCTTGGCCAATAGTTGTACAGGTACCTTGCACAGCGATATTCGCCGCAAAACTCGTTAATAAGAGTAGATAGGCAAAAATAGTTATACGTTTTTTATTTAGCTTCATAATAAGAACTCCCTATGTTTCATGGAAAAAATATACTGCTCCTTTAAGTAAAGAGTAATCACGAGGAAAAAATCAATAGTTATAGGCAAAATAAGCATAGAGCTTAAGGCCTGTCGCAATGTGCACCTTAGGCGTTTGTTTGGGCAACCCAAAACTGTTCCATGAAAAGAGGCCCAGAAGATCTGGGCCTCATGAATCTAGCGTGCAAGCTTAATTAACTCTTGTGCAGCCTTAATCAACCTTAGTGGTACAGCTCGAGGTTTGCGGTACAACTACGTTCGTAGCCGACGCAGTTACCGTATTAGTAATTTTCTGACCCGATGCACAACTGGCTTGCGCCTTGATTGTAAGCGTTGTACTTGCTCCTGGCAGGAGTGGCGTTGCATTACTCAGAGTAGCCGTTACCGTCTGACCGGATGAGGTGAACGACCATCCCGTACCACTGCCTGATAAGAAAGTCACGCAAGAAGGCAATAGATCAATGACCTGCAAGTTCGAAGCCGCCACTGGGCCAGTATTTTTTATGCTAATTGTATAGTCTATAACATCACATGAAGAGATGCGTTTACTGCAGCATTCAAAGATAGCCAATGTTGTGTTGCAAGGAATGACGGAGACACTGGTGGATGCCGGCTCGCTTGCGCATCCATTGAATGTTACAACAACCGAATACGTGCCTGAATCCGCCGCCGTTGCAGTTGGTAAAACTAATGTTGGATTTGTAGTACTAAACATACCTCTATTTGGCGTGTTAAATACGTAAGAATAACCCGGCCCTGTCGGTCCTGCATTTAAAGTAATACTACTTCCTGCGCACACCGTAGCAGGCATGGCAGATAGCGTTGCAACTGGTAGCGGTGTTACCGAAACACTGGTGGAAGCAGGCTCGCTTGCGCATCCATTGAATGTTACAATGACCGAATACGTGCCTGAATCCGCCGCCGTTGCAGTTGGTAAAACTAATGTTGGATTTGTAGTACTAAACATACCTCTATTTGGCGTGTTAAATACGTAAGAATAACCCGGCCCTGTCGGTCCCGCATTTAAAGTAATGCTACTTCCTGCGCACACTGTAGATGGCATCGCAGATAGCGTTGCAACTGGTAGCGGTGTTACCGAAACACTGGTGGAAGCAGGCTCGCTTGGGCATCCATTGAGTGATACAACAACCGAGTACGCCCCGGAATCCGCCGCTGTTGCATTTGCTAAAACTAATGTTGGATTTGTAGTACTAAACATACCTCTACTTGGCGTACTAAATACGTAAGAATAACCCGGCCCTGTCGGTCCTGCATTTAAAGTAATGCTACTTCCTGCGCACACCGTAGATGGCATGGCAGATAGTGTTGCAACCGCTTGCGACACGCGCGTAAAAGTATAAATATGTCCAACCGTAACAAAATATAAGCAATCACCAACAGGCGACCAGCCGCCTGACCTCCCTAGTTCACTTTGGTTTGGTAGACACGCTTGAACGGCCGTAAGAGCGCAATTTGTAGAATCAAAGCTATACATTTCAAGTGCTCCATAATCGCCCACTTCATTTGCCTCATATGCTACTGCTATGCAGCTGCCATCAGGCGAAAATGAAAGTTGTATTGGGGTTAAGCCAACACCAACAAAAGCATTGCTTACAGGAGCCGATGGTATGCTACAACCTGTGACAGGAAAAGAGCTCAGCCCATTAGGTGGCAGCACGTTTAGAACAACAAGACAGCTACCATTTGGAGAAAATGCTAAATCGACTGCATTGGGCACTACGCTACTTGCCACACTTGATACAGGAGTCAATGAACAATCACTACCAACACTATAAGTATTGACATTGCCACTACAATCTATAGCCGCTAAGCAGCTACCATTGGGCGAATAAGCAACCTTTTTAAAAGCAGGAGCGTTAGGAGTCGGTGCGGTCGATAGACTCAAGCCACATGTGCTGTTAAGGGTCCCTGTATAAGAGCCGCTACAACCGCCAACAGTAACACAATTAGGCGATGACGATGAAATCGCAACAGAATTTACGCCCGGCGTTGGGATGAAAGCAGGAATGACCGAAAGTGTACAGCCGGCCCCGGAAGAAAAAAGTTGCACGGATGGTCCAAGGGGAGGGTTGGGACTAAAGGTAAGCAGACATGAACCAGAAGGCGAATACGTAAGCCCTGAAATAAGATCAGAAGTGGTAAGTTGTACTGGTCCTAAAGCACATGTCGATGAATTAATCTGATAAGTAGCTATCTTAAAATTAGTTTGCAAAAGAGATAAGCAGCCCTGACTTGATATAGCCAACGCACCCAGTACAGTAGGAGCTTGTGTTGCCGTCTCTGCAACTTGCTCCACAAGACAACAGCTCTGAGTAAGTGTTACACAGCCGCCTTGCGCAGCAATATTCGCCGCAAAGCTTACTAATAGCAGTGCATAAGCAAATATACGATTTTCTTTTAGCTTCATAATAAAAACTCCCCTAGGTTTTATGGAAAAAAATATTGTTCTCCTTTAAGTAAAGAATAATCGGGAAGAGAAAATCAAGGGCTTCATGCCAAAAAAAGTAAAAACTCCAGCACAGGTAAGCAGAAAAAACATGCTGTTCTCAAATATGTTTTTTTGATTTACTCTGTAATGAGCGACTTTAATTAATTATTAAGTGACTTTTATTTTCACAACCTTATGCGATTGCAGTATGAAATCAACCAAGCCCTTTGCAGAAATAATTGAAAGCTCATTAAGCACGTGGCGTGCCCAGTGTTGGCAATGGGACATCATTCCAACATATGGTTCATTGCTTACTATCACAACTCCTGAGCGGACTATCTTTGGACTCGTGCACGAAATCCATACGGGATCAGCCGATAGCGCAAGAACCGTCTTTACTTACAAAAAAACAGAGGATGAGCTCAAGCGGGACCATCCCCATATTTTTGAGTTTCTCCAAACAAGCTTCAGTTGCCTTACCTTAGGCTACCAGGAACATGAGCGCATTCATTACCAGCTTGCTCCCGAACCACCCAAAATACATGCTTTTGTTCAGCCTGCCGAACGCGGGCAGATTGCAGAGTTTTTCTCGCAAGATCAATATTTGCATACCCTGTTTTCATTTGCTCCTCAGATATTTTCCCTTGATGAGCTTTTGCTTGCTATGCTTAAGCAACTCTCTGAGCACAACTTATTAAGCGAAGAAAAGCTTGCACGCTTTATTGAAACCTTTTCGCTGCTTACGGCAAATGATTATCGACGCTTGAAGCTTTTCTTGCAGCGCGCACAGACAATTATTACCATCACGCAAGAACCAATGACATTAATAGGAACTGCCGCTCAGATGCGATAAAGGGGAAGCAGCGCTTCCACAGAAGGGAAAACAATGTTTGGCTTTATAAAAAAAGCGCTTACCAAGATCTATACGCAGTTTACGAGCAGAATTCGCACCCTGTTTTCAGCTAACAAAGTTGATGAAGAAACCCTTGCCGAGCTTGAAAAAATTCTGATTAGCGCCGACACTGGCGTGCATACCACTCGGATAATCATAAGCAACTTAAGAGAAGCTGTTGCCTCAGGACGCATTACCCAAGGAACTGATCTTGAAACAGCCCTTGCTCAGGAACTTAAGAAGCTCCTTATGATCAATCCATTCAAACCGGAAGCTGATATTTATCTGCTCATCGGAATTAATGGCAGCGGTAAAACAACCTTTGCCGCTAAACTTGGCTCATGGCTTAAGTCTCAGGGAAAGAAAGTACTCTTTGTTGCGGGAGACACCTTTAGAGCCGCAGCAACTGAGCAATTGCAAAACTGGGGAGATAGGTTAGGTATACCAACGGTCATTGGCCGCGAAGGCCAGGACCCTTCTTCAGTCATTTTCCAAGCATGCGATCGCTTTAAGGAGGAAGGCTTTGATGTACTTATTATTGATACTGCAGGCCGGCTACAGACAAAAGTAAATCTCATGAAGGAACTTGAAAAGATAAAAAAAACAATTACCAAGCAATTAGGTGAAAAAAAAATAGCAACCCTGCTCACCGTTGACGCTATGCTTGGCCAGAACTCCTTCGATCAAGCAAAAATATTTCATGAAAGCACTCCCGTGGATGGCATCATTCTGACTAAAATGGATGGCACCGGAAAAGGGGGAATCGTCTTTTCCATCACCCAAGAACTCAAAATACCCATTGCTTTCATTTCTTTTGGAGAGCAACCGGATCAGCTTATTCTTTTTAATGCAGATGAGTATGTATCCAAGATCATCAACCCTGGATCTGAAGCATAAGTTAAATGATCATGATCTCAGGGTAACTTTCAACTATCACAGATTCCTCAATCCTGAAACATAATCTAATCCCACAGAGTTGTAGAGTGACATCTCCAATCCGAGTTTCTTCAGTTATTATAATCACACCATTTGCATTGATTGCAATTTGTACTTATGGTTAAGTATGTAGTTTATTCATTATTATAAACAAAAAAATAAAGGATTACAGCATGAAACATACAATGCTTATTGTATCAGCCTTGGCACTCCTCTCACATGGAACCTATTGTGAAGCGGCAGAATATACTGAAGTTCAGCCCCAAAAAGTACAGAGACGCACCTCATATATGCGTGACATAGCAGATCTTACTTTGGGCGGGTTGCTGATGACTACCGCAGGGATGTCCGGCTATGCATCATATCAATTGGGGCGCGACACCTACCAGCAGACAACCGGCCTTAAAGGGATCATTCATGACGCAAATAAGACCGTTATGTCTTTTTTCAATAAACACGTTGCTCCCCAAAACCGTTATCTTGCACGATATGGCCTTGCTGGTGGTCTTGGTACACTCGCTCTAACAACCGGAGCCACGGGATTAAACCTAATTGCACGCGGCTTTGTAAATATGGCACGAAAAATGAATCAGAGCGATGACGATGCTGGTCTTAAGGTCAAGACGTATACTTTTAACATTAAACATTAAACTTTCAACTATGTACGGCAGGTTAAAGAGCCTGCCGTACAACAGCGCTCATCTCTCCCCCCCAATTCCTTTTGACTAACATAAAATAAACATGTATCTTTATTATAAGCAAAGAATATTTATAATAATATTTTGCGCCTATGTGTGGAGGTTATAAAATCTCAAAAAGCTGGATTTTCCACGCATCTTAACTGTTATCACTTTTGTTATTTAAAGCGTAGCTCACGCCCTTAGGGGTGAAGTGTGCTCATTGGAGGACTATCTATGAAACGTACATTATTAGTTATCTGCCTAATTATGGCATCATTGCTGCCAGTTCAGCTCACCGTTGCCATGGAAAAAGGTAAGGAAAGAAAAGCTAAGAAAGAAAAGGTTGAAAAAGAACAGTCACGCCTTGCTTTCCTAGCACGCTATTTTAACTTTCTAAGCTTTAACGGTAAGATAGCAGGCATTTACTTCCAAGACGCTGCTCCGGTTGCGTCGGACTCCGATTCAGACTCAGATTCAGATTCCTCAGAATCAGATTTAGATTCTGCAGCTTCAAAATCGGCCGCAAACACTATGCTCGTGAAACAAACTATTGAAGCAGCTCTACAATCTCTACGCTTAGAAGAACTCCCGATCCGCCTAAAAAGAGAGGGAAAGCCAGACAAAATTGTAAAACTTAAGAGACTTTTTAATTGTGGGCTACTCAAGCAACTTTTAATCACCATGAGTAATGATTATTTTAATGATGTCCGAGAGACGCCACATCAAAAAGCCGCACGCTATCTTGAAAGCTTTAAAGATTGCTTGCGCATAAACGCTATAAAAATATATCTTGCTGAACATCTCAAGCATGTCGATATCGATCTTGAAAAAAGTCTCGATGCCCTCATTAGTTACTATAAAGGCAATAAAAAGATATCTATAGAGAAGTGTCTCTCATTAGAGAAATTTGCTGAGCTTTTTGGCTTGAACACTTTTTGTCGCATAGATGCTCTTCGGAATACTATTAATGCATTGCTACAGAAAAAATCACTTTCTAAACGCGAAATTCTTGAATGTCTTGCCCTTAAAGCGCTCCTACGGCACATGGGCTGCACAGAAAAAGATCTCGATGCGGTTGAAAAAGCAGTGCCTGGAATGGTCTCTTTCGGTATAGATTTTGCTAAAAAAGAAGAAAAGGCAACCGATGAAATTCTGGCATTCTTTGCTCGCTACGGAAAAGAAAAGAAGTCGGCCGGATCTTCAAAGCCTCACGATGATGACAGCTCGAGCGATTCCTCCAAGGAAGATGCGCAATCAAGTTCCAAATAAGCATAAGAAGAACTGCCATGAAAATTATCTATCTCATTCTCAGCGTGCTTAGTTGCACGCTGAGCCCCCTACCTCTTCTTGCCATGGACGCCCCTGGCTATCAACTGCCCATTGCAGATGAAGTTGAACATGACGACGATGAAACTGGCGTAGATCAAGAACCTATTGAACCTCCAGGAGGCGTCGGGAGCAGTTCTCAACAGGATGATGAAACTCCCTTAGAACAAGAACCTATTGAGCCTCCAGGAGATGTTGGCAGCCGCTCTCAAAAGAAGCAGCAGGATGATGAAGCTGCCTTAGAGCAGGAGCCTGCTCATGCAGCAGACGAGCAAGAGCCTAGTGATGCAGCATTAGGCAGAGAGCCCAATGAGCAACCCCAAAAAAAGGGGCCGAGCGCTAAAATGGATAAGCCTGCTCCAGGAGTGCTTGACCAGGCTACTCTTCTTAAGTATGTAAATTTCAAAAGCTTGCTCGGTGAATTAGCAGGGATTTTAACGGCAGATTCCTATAGTACTAATGAATTTTTTCGATTATTAAACCATATCAGTATTGAGAAACTCCCAAAGTTATTTTCATTGACAGAGAGCGATACGAGTCGCTACTTTCACCGGAAGAAAATAAAAGAATTCATTAAGCTCATAGCGCAAAATGAAGATCTTGGCAAAGTTCCCGCTGAGAAAAAAGCAGAGGCCTTAAAAAAATGTCTCCGCAAAAGAACATGGCGACAGCTTTTTGAGTGCGAGAACGTAGAGCTCCTCCTATCTTGTCTCATTGACCTGTGTTACCTAGCAGAAAACACGCCAAAACCGAGGCTCGAAGAATATAAACAGGCTCTCGTAAAAAGCGTAGCCGCACTTAAGGACAGCTCTACCAGTCCGCTTATAAAGTATTTTAATGTAGCTGAAATATTCGCAATCATAGATGATTTATTGCACGACAAACCGGTACAACGCCAACGTATTATAAAAACGATCGTCTGCGATGCGTCATTAAAACTTGCAGATATCAAGGAGGATCTTGATCGTTTTGTGCTTATTGATAAATTGCTCACCATTGTTGTAGCAGTTTTACAAGCAGGCAATGAGCCATCGGGACATGCCATCCTTAGCTGCATAAAGTGGGACAATATTGTTGAAGTAATCCCCGAGTTATTTGGCTATGATGAAAAGGCAATGGCTAAAATTTTTGATATTGAGCAGCTCAAGAGAGTAATTCAGAAACTCCAAAACAAACAACCGGTCACGAAAACCGATTTAATGGAAGCAATAAGTTCCGATATTTTTGATTACATCTTTGAGCTCTTCCCTTATAAGCGGGGAGTTGTTATGGAAATTTTTACCGCATTCGTTGATTTTGACGCGTTGGCGAGCATGCTCAATAGTTATTTTATAGAAAATAAAAAGGATCGACGCAAACTCGCCATCTTTATGGACAAGCTCTTTAGCGGAATTGAGCGCCACTTTGGTATTAATGTGCCTAATACTGTCAATCAATGGATCCCTGAAGCAATGCAGTCGTGCGCTCTTATGACCGTAGCTGAGCGAATAGGTGATAATCGACTGCAATACAGTTTACCTGCACTTAGCTCTTATGTACCCGTTATTTTGGCCCTACAAACCCTTCGCGCAGAAACATTCTTGTCAAAATTCGGTTATGGTCTAAGTACGGCAGCAACGTTATGCATTCTTTATAAATTTGCACGGTGGATGTACGCAAAGCCACTCTCGAAGGATGGCCTTCTTATAAATTCATTATTAAGCGCTCTTTCTAGCCAGGGAATGCGAGCATTCACTCGCTGGCGAGGCACTGCTCCTACAAGCGCTGATATCGTTAAGCACGCAAGCCAGATGTATGAGCAACACCCCTACCTTCCGCTTTTTACTGGGTTTGTTTCCCGGCTTACGGAAGATCATTTGAAATGCCTTCCCCATCCCTATGTGCTCTGCCAATTGTTAGAAGCTCTCCCTAAGCCATTTTCGTTCATTGATCAGAATGGGCTTTTTATTGAAAGCTTATGCACCGTAGATAGTCAAAATGCAGAGGCAAGGATACAATTCTTGGTAGCCCTCTTAGAACAGCTGGTCCCTGCCAACGAGCTCCTTATTCGTGATATATTTAAAAGGTTTTACGATGCCCTTACCGACAAAGACAAAGCAACGCTTTCTACGCCAAGTATTCTTATGCTTGCGCTGTACAGACCCGCAGTTCTGTATTCTCAACACCTGTTTATAGAAAGCATCGCGCAGCGCATAACGGATGACGATAAACCCTTACTCTACATTCTTCGTACTATGACCAGCTTAGCCAAGAAGGACAAGAAGATGCTTGCACCCTGATCTTCTGGGTTATGGCGAAATGGCTTCTCTCTCCAGAATACAGTATACTAAGTCGCAGTGCTGGTATCTCTCTCGTTAGTCAACTACCGCGGCCTAAAAAGCCGCAGCTTGCAAAAAGCTCGCGTTGACCAGCTTCAGCCGGGGCTTGTAAATACGGGCTATCGGGCTATGTTATGGGCAAGTGCTCAAGATCACACCCTGGGATGCTTGCCAGTTCAAGGCTCTTTAATTTAAGGGTTAAACAGATCGAGGGTATAGATCAATGCTCTTTAAATATGCCGCCCCATAACTTTGGCGAGGCACACATTACCCAGCAATGGGATATTTAAAAATGAAACAATTACCTATGACACTAAAAGAAGCAACACAGCACTCCATCAGACTGCTTAAACCCTTATACTGCAAAGATGAGGCGGTTTCTGTCGCGCGCTGGGTTATCAGCTGGGTAACAGGAATGAGCGCTGCTGAGCTTATTAGTCATTCACAGCAACAGCTTACTACCGCGCAAATGGCTCTTCTTACCTCTTCGCTTAATGCGCATATAACCGAGCATAAACCGCTGCAGTACATCTTTGGCAGTGTGCCCTTTTTAGGCCTTGATATACATGTCCGTCCTCCGGTCCTGATACCGCGGCCCGAAACCGAATTTTGGTGTTCTTGGCTTATTAAGCAACTACAAGAAATGAGCCCCGCCCCCTTACTATTCTTGATATGTGTACGGGATCGGGTTGCATAGCCCTTTCACTCGCACACTCTCTACCATATGCATCGGTCTATGCCGCTGATATCTCACAAGAAGCCTGCACTCTTGCAGGTGAAAATGCTCGTGCAAATAAAGCAAACATCACCATCATTCGATCAGATCTTTTCTCCAATGTACCGCAGGATCTTAAGTTCGATTTGATTGTAAGTAATCCGCCCTACATTAGCTCTGAAGAATGGCCATCATTAGATGAGTCGGTAAGGCAATGGGAAGATCCAGCTGCTTTGCTCGCGCAGGATGGCGGCCTTGCCCTGCTTAAAAAAATCATTACACAATCTCCTTTCTGGCTTGCCAAGAATGAACAAATGCCCATGCATCACATTCCGCAACTCGTTGTTGAAATTGGCTACGAGCAAGGTAAACTAGTACAGGATATTTTTAAAAGTGCAGGCTTTAGTTCAATTGCCGTGCATCAAGATCTGTTTGGAAAAGACCGATTTGTGACAGGAGAATTGCATGGATGCGCACAACTTTCAAAACTTGATCGCCATCTACCATGACCGGCTTTTTAAGCAGTGGCTCATTATTACATTTTGCTCATTCTTCATTACACTTCTTGTAATCATAGTTTTAAGTTCAACACAGCTCATCTCTTATACGACTTTAAAAAAAGAATACGGATCTTTGCAAATTGAAGTCGCCACGCTTAAAAACACGCTGAGCTCTGGCCGCAAGCTCGTGAAAAAGAACAAATTACTTAAAAAACAGCGGGCCTTGTTTATAGGAAGCCATCATGCGGATTGTTTAATTGCTCTTTCCAAAGCAATTCCGGCTGGCACCCATCTCACATCACTTATTATTGATACATCTCTTCATTTAAAAGGTTGTGCTCCTGACATACATGAACTAACCCTTTTTACCTCAAACCTGATGGCCTATCAGTTTGCTGAGGTCGCAATTGAGAAATCAGGGTCAGAACATGGGGCCTTGGGCTTTGAGATAACCGCAGCAACCCTTGTGTTTTAATTTCTAATTGCATTATGATTAAAATAAGATGACGAGTATATGAACTCCTTATACTAAGCAAGGGATCTCTTATGAAAAAATTAATTTTCACAGCATTAGGCATGGTGCTGAGTATTACATCGACACAATCGCTCAATGCAGTTAAGCTCTGCGCGCCCTTCCAAGACACTTCAACTCATGAACGTGTAGTATCAAACAATCCGGCCGTTCAGCTGGGCGCTCCTACGCGTGATAGCAGCATCTATCACACAAGTTGGCGTGCCGGCAGAAGACGTGCTCGGTGGCATGATCAGCATATGAGAGGCCAGTGGAGAAGAGGAACTCAAAGCAGGCAACGCGGAAACCGAAGCATGCAAAAACGCACCTATTACGGTCACACTAGCTCATAATTGATCTGCATTTTTTGCAATCCTTTGATAGACAAGGGAAGCAAAAATTAAAATGCACCCTACTATCAAGAATGCCACCATTCTGGTGAGGGTATTGGAAAGCGTTGAAATAATAAGCAGCAATTTTATGAGGGTTACAAAAAAGAGAAACAGCCCTGCATAGCGAATGTACCTCTTTTTGCAGGCAAAGCCTCCCAATATAAGCAGCAGACCGGTGACTCCGTAATAGACCACTAATGCATAATTTCTATAATCTTTAGATATATGCAAAGTTCTGTGGTCTTCTAATGCAGATTTCCCTTGTAAAAAGTACTCAAAAATCGAGCCTACCCTTGTTTTTGCTTGAGTAAGCAGATGATAATAGTGAGCACCAAAGATAATAATGGCTCGGCCCCATAGGAAAGGTGTCAGGAGCGCTAGGCCACCTACTATCTGCTTCACCCACATAAAAAATTCGCTTGTCTCGTTTCTGATCAATTGCAATGCAAAATATAGCATACTAAAAATGACGCTCAGCCCTCCAAAAAGCACCATAAGATGCAGTATATCATGGTTATTCATTAATTGAAGATAATAAGTTGCCGCATAGTAACAGGCCATACTGAGCGCAACACATCCTACATAGGGAATATATATACGCTTATATGCAAAGCCAGCAACAAGAAGAAGCCCACTATAGGCCGCAAGGATCAGCACATTGTAAGGGGCCTTTATGTGCGCGTCTTGAATCAAATAAAGCAGAACAAGCGCGGCACCAGTAAGTAGGAGCCTTTTTAGCTCATCAAGCAATTTTATGTATTTATCATTCATAATGAGTCACTCCTTCGATACTAAGAAACTTACCACAGTGGAGTGCCTATAAAAAATACTTTTGCACAATTATTTAATTCGCGCATTTCGCTTTTTCGGGAAATTTGGAGCTTTTGTTGGTGAAGACTTACTCTTGCGTATTGATGCCATTTTTTTCAAATAATCATCTACGATCAATCTCGCTTTAGCTAGTGAGCTCTCTGCACAGCGCGGTACGCCTGCGTTACTAAGAACAGAGGCAACAGGTCTGATTTCAGCAACACCAGCATTCAGCTGTGATCTGTCAGCAGACCGCGGAATAGCTGTCACACTGCAAACGGTGGCAATAGGCCTAATTTCAACAATTCCAGCAGCCAGCTGCAATTTTGCTTTATAATACCCAAACTTCGTATCTATCACCCCATGAGCGACCCCTCTTTTTTGCTCAATCTCGTTCAAATGCTTTTGCGCATCACCAATTTTCATCCCTTGCAAAACCCCCTTACTAAAAGCATGCAAACATGCCCAAGCTTCCCTGCAAATGGGCGAATTCAGAGGCTGCGAGAGTAGTGCTCGAAACATCATACCGCATGAAATTCTATATTCGTCTTTAAGTTCATTGACGGTGCCTATTTGGTCAATGGGTGAACCTGTAAGTAACCGTAGGATATATCCTCGGCCATACTTTTGCCCAAATTCAAAATAATAACCGAGAAGATTAAAAAGTTTACTTTGATTATACTCAAAATCCTTTTGTATACTTTCATGTATACAATGCCGGAGCTCATAAAGAGAGATAACGGACTTGAGGCATCTTACCGCATCTAAAAAACCCTGGTAACGCTGAATGTTCCACTCAGCGCGAATTTTTTGCCCTTTTTTAAGAGTTCCTGCATTACGGGCATAGGCAAATAAAAGACCCCTTGTGCCCGAATTCGCCATAGTATCAAGACATGCAATAGCATAAATCCGTGCATATGCTGAAGCATTTTTTTCATTTGTTTCACTGACCTCAGCCAGAATCTCCTTTAAAGCTACACTATGATCAAATTCAGCTTCGCCAGCATCCGGTACCAGCTGCGCCTCAATCTGACTTACCACTTCCACGCCCCTATCATAAAAATATTCCAATTTTTTATCTTGCTGAATCGTTTGCTGACTTGCTACTTCTTCGACCTTAGCGCACAATTCTTCATTTCGTTCGGCAATTTCTTTATGACAATCCATAGCAGAAGTCTCTGTACTATTGATGCTTACTGCCACACCTAGTAATAACTGCCTTATGCTCATAGCCATAGGTTTCCTTATGGATTTTATACGTACAATTTCATCGCGTTAACCTTCTATTTGGCTAAGATTTACCAAAAAGGACATTCTGCGTCATAGTATAACCAGATTTTTTTTAGATTAAATGGCTAATCAAAAACCTTTTTTTAGTTTTGTTATCTACCCAAAGTCCATCTTTATTTTAGGCCACAATTTATTATACTAGGAAAGAAAAAGAGCGCGCACTCAAAAAACACGATAATTTCCCCTCATCCCCAAAATTACAAAGTATGGCAAAAATAAAACAACTTTCCCCTTTAGAAGCACAAAAGATCGCGGCTGGCGAAGTAGTAGAACGGCCAGCAAACGTCGTTAAAGAGCTTATTGAAAACGCTTTAGATGCCGGCGCCACAGATATAACTTTGCATCTTGAGGAAGGCGGCAAAAAGCTTATAAGAGTCGTAGATAATGGTTGTGGTATGAGCCCTGAAGACGCGCATATGGCACTACGCCATCATGCTACCAGTAAAATTACCTCCGTTGACGATCTTGAACATATTCAAACGTATGGCTTTCGCGGAGAAGCTCTTTCAAGTATTGCAGCAGTAAGCCGACTTATACTGACAACAAAAGAAGAAGCTGCACTCTCTGGCACTTCGCTTACAATAGTCCAAGGGACTATTGAGCAGGAATCTGTTGTTGCACACAATACCGGTACCGATATAGCAGTACATGATCTCTTTTTTAATATTCCCGCCCGCAAAAAGTTTTTAAAAACAAAAGAAACGGAATGGAGAGCAATTGCGCACCTATTTCATGCACTCAGCCTCACCTACCAACAAGTTTCTTTTAAAGTCTATCATGATCAACGGCTTGTTTATACCGTTCCAGCTGCCCAAAACCTTTCAGATCGATTAGCACAGCTTTTTGAGCCTGCGCTTAGTAAAAATAGCCTGCTCATACATAAAACACAAGAACGAATGAATGTAAAAGTATGGGGAGCAATAACAGAAAGCTCATATGTTCGGTATGATCGCAGCCATATCTTCGTTTTTGTTAATAATCGCTGGGTGAAGAATCATAAATTAACCCAGGCGCTGATCAAGGGATACCAGGGTATGTTGCCCCCACAAAGGTATCCAGCAGGGTTTTTATTTATAAGCCTGGACCCTGTTTTTGTTGATATCAATATCCACCCGCGCAAAGAAGAAGTACAATTTTTGCATCCGCGCATCGTGGAAGATCTTATTGAAGCAGCAGTACAAGAACAACTTGAAGAAAGACATGCACAGCAATTAGGCGCTTCTCGTGTGACACCTACAATAAAAAGCCCCGCACGTTTTCTTAACGAGCCCATAATAAGCACCTTTGGATTACGGCCAGCTCACAACTACCCTGCAAATCAGCATGATGAAAAGCAAAAGCAAACGTTCCTCGATCTTCTAGACCGTAACTTTTCGCCCTCACTTGATAAGCTCAACACACAACAAGCACCCACTCAAGCGGCGCCCCAATCAGGCCCACAACATATGGCTCCTGAACAATCACTCATTGAGCAACCTCCGGATGCACAGATTGACTTAGCGCAACCTCACGGTGGGCACTTAAAATCTGCAGCGCAACGAGCTAGCGAGTTATCGCCCGAGCCAGCCGGCGAGCAATCAGAGTCATCCCAATTAGCTGAAACTTCAAGTGAGCCCTTAGCTCTTGAGCAATCAGCAAGCGAAACGACAGAGCATGAGCGATTATCAAAGGACGGTAAGCATGCTACCGCGTCATCAATCGGGAGTCCTGAGCCGGCGTCAACGATAGCGCAACAACAATCATCACTGAATTATCGACTTATTGGTCAACTGCAAGCAACGTATATTATGATCGAAACTCAAGAAGGCCTTGTTTTGATCGACCAGCATGCAGCTCATGAGCGCATTATATATGAGCGGCTTCGCACCCGTTTTGACGAGGTGGCTCGCATTCGGCTCTTATTTCCTCAAATAATCTCACTCACGAGAGATGATGTATCCCTTTTTGAGCCCTATTTAGAAATACTGTTGCATTTTGGCATCGATGCACAGCGCTTAAGCGATCATGAAATAGCCATTCAGGAAACACCCGTTTTTCTAAAAAACCAATCACTTGAGGAATCACTAAAACAAGCGATCAGCGTGCTTCACGAGTATCAGTATCTTGATCATGCCGAGCTTAAAAAAATCATGCATGAACGAGTACATGCTCATTTGAGCTGCAAAGCTGCAATTAAGGCCGGAGATGAGCTCAGCACTGCAAGCATGCATGAACTTATTAAGGATCTCTATTCCTCAGATAATAAGCTCACCTGCCCACATGGTCGGCCCACTCTTTGGCAATTGGGAACGAGTGATATACAAAAAAGGTTTAAAAGAGATTATCGCTGAAAAAAATATTTTTTTGCTATAATAAAATATAACAAAATTTTGAGCGACTGTTTTTGCCATTCTGTTTAAATGCCTACCCTCCTTACTACACCAGGGCTAAAAACACCGCACACACTTATTCATCAGAGGGGATTCCATGGAGCCACTTGCAGCTAAACTCAGGCCTACAACTTTAGCTGAATTTTCTGGACAAAAACATTTAGTAGATGAAGGCAAGCCCCTGCGACGTGCCATCGATAAAAAACATATCTTCAGTTTCATCCTCTGGGGACCTCCAGGAGTGGGCAAGACAACGCTTGCAAGGATTTATGCCCAAGCACTTGAAGCTCAATACTATGAGCTTTCGGCGGTATCTACGGGAAAGGATGATATTAGAAAAATCATCGAAATCGAAGAACCATTTGTATTGGAGCAAAAGCCCAAGGTTTTGTTTTTAGATGAAATTCATCGCTTTAATAAGGCTCAACAAGATTTTTTGTTGCCCTACGTAGAATCCGGGAAATTGACGCTTATAGGGGCAACCACTGAAAACCCCAGTTTTGAGGTAATCCCTGCACTGCTCTCGCGCTGCCAGATATTTGTGCTCAATGAGCTTACCGAGGAAGAACTTTCGCAGATTATTAAACGAACAGGCTTTACTGTTTCTGATGACGCTCGAGCATGGCTTGTACAGATGGCCAACGGGGATGCACGCCAAGTTTTGTCCCTTCTTGAAAAAACGGAAAAGCTTTATCAGACAATTACTCTAGAAAATTTAAAAAGCACCCTACAAAATACCTATATACGGTACGATAAAAAGGCAGAAGAGCATTATAATACCATCTCAGCCTTTATTAAATCTATGCGAGCTTCTCAGCCAGATGCAGCTCTTTATTATCTAGCTAGGATGGTTGATGCAGGAGAAGATCCAAAATTCATAGCTCGACGCATGGTTATTTTTGCTAGCGAAGATATAGGTCTTGCAGATCCTCAAGCCCTGGCAATCGCAAATGATGTATTTAGGGCTGTTGAAATCATAGGCTACCCTGAATGCGCAATAAATTTGGCTCACGGAGTATGCGCATTGGCAAATGCTGTTAAAGATCGCTCATCCTACAATGCTTATTTTGCAGCGGTAGACGATGTTAAAAATCACGGCAATCTGCCTATCCCTTTAATTATAAGAAATGCTCCTACAAAGCTGATGAAAAACCTTGGCTATGGCCAACGCTATCAGCTGTATACAAAAGAAGATCTTCTTCCAGAGAAACTCAAGGCAAAAAAATATCTTAAGTGCATTGATGAATAACTGACCCAAGCCTTCCATGCTCACGCCCCAGACCCGAGTCATGATGTCTCCTTCGTTGTTAGAAGAGGATAGCGAGAGTACGCGTATTTTCAAGAATTTGAAAACCTATTTCAATCGGCTATTTTCGTTATCAAGTAGTTACATCAAAAAAGAGACCCGCCTAGGTATGTTGCCTTGTTTATTAAAATGGGTAAGCTTTTTTAAGGAAACAGCGCTATTGCTAACATTAACTGGAAAAAAATGAGTAAACAGAATCAATATCTGATCTATATTATGGAAAGACTCCAACCGCACGGGCCCATAAAATCACGGGCAATGTTCGGCGGCCATGGCATTTATTATAATGACGTTATATTTGCCGTTATTGTGGAAGATGAACTGTATTTTAGAACTGATGAAGATAGCAAGAAAGCCTTTGAGGCGTATGAATCAAAACCATTCATATATGAAGGCATGAAGAAGCCTGTTACAATGCCCTATCATAGGCTGCCTGAGGAAATTTTGGAAAATCCTGATGAACTGCCCTACTGGATTGAAAGGGCTTATCAGACGTCATTAAAACATAAAAAGCCAAAAAAAGAAAAAGTGATGGAGAAAAAATGAGCGCTACTAGTCCTGGCTCCATCATTTTGCTCAATGGCACATCATCTGCCGGAAAATCAACGCTATTAAAAGAGCTTCTAAAACTATCGCCCACTCTTTTTCAGTTAAAAGTAGATGATTATTATGCACCTGAGCTAAAAAAAAAGGCCCAGGAGCTTGGATGGAATGAGCAATTAGATGGTAACCCTTGGCTTTATTTGCATAGATATTTGACAAAGAAAACCGGCAATTATTATTTTGATACTGAAGTACGCGAGGCACTATTTACCGAAGTTCCAGCCTATTACCCGATTGCAAAGTCTGCCGCGCTCGAGGGAAAAAGCGTTATTATCGATACAGTTTTGGAATACGAAAGCTCCTATCAACAATTTTTTGAATTTTTTCAGCATACCAAGATAATCAGTATTTTGCTTTATTGCCCGCTGAATGTCTTGCTTGTCCGCGTTGAACAACGCAATAAATCAGGAATTCCTGGAGAATATCGGCCGGCTTTTTTATCATTTGAACAATTTCCGGCAATGTATAAAATACAAGAAACTGACGATGAGCAAGTTGTTGATACCATAAAAACTCTGACCATGATGACTGCGCTTTACACTGCTATTAAAGACTTGATTGATCAGAACATTCCCAAAGAATATCTGCCCAAACTTGAAGTATTCAAACAACAGTTTATAAAGCAATTCAAACTTGATGAAAAAGAAGAAGTAACGTTAGTCTCGCGCCATCGTTATGATCTAATAGTTAATAGTTTCACAAGCAGTCCGCAAGAAGTGGCATTGGAAATCTTAAAGATACTAAGATGAAAAAAGCCGTCTGTTATTGACGCTATTGAACAAAAAAGACATAGGCTCTTTTAAAAAAATTACTCGAGGAGGCAGCATGGAATACGATAATAATAAAATAGATGAGAATGACTTCTTTGAGAAAAACATGGTGTATTAATGGAACCTTATAATTGAGGGCACTAACATGCATATTCCTAAGGAACAAACCATTAAGAGAGCAAATGCCCAGCTGTTCGAAGCACTCTATTTTCTAAAAATGATAGAGCTTAAAAACGTATGTCTCCGATTGAAGCTCTCGCCAAAAGGGGCCAAGGGAGAACTTATAGAAAGCATAAAGCATTTTGTTGCGACCGGTAACATGTTGCAATCAACGCCAATACCCGCGATTTCCAAAGCGCAAAAAAACCAAACCTATCCGCTTGCTGCAGACATGCTTATGCTGATGGGTTCATATAAAAATGATGCAAAAACTCGCGCGTTTTTCAAAAAACTGATTGGCGAGCATTTCCATTTCACAGCCTTTGGCATCGATTGGCTCAATATATGCTGGAAGCAGGGAAAACCACCGACATATCAGGAATTTGCGGATATGTGGCAAAGAGAATATGAGCGTAGGCAAAAAATAAAGCCCGAGCCAAAAAAAGAATGGGCTTACATAACTTTTGTGCAACAATATGGTCAAAAAAATCCTAAAGCAACAAAAAGTGAGATTACAGATGCATGGAACAAAATACGATCAGAAAAAGTTGCATTGGTGCATGAGCTATTAAAAATCCCACTCATACTTTTATTTCAAAGTTTAATGCCATGAAATCACAAAGGTCGCTATTGAAATTCCCGGACCTTGATAAGAATCTTTTACAAGAGCCAGCACCCCACAGTATGAAAAAATTCAAGCTCCAAGATTTTGTTTATGCGACTCCTTTCACTGATCATAAACTATTTTAGATGCTGATTTTATGAACCAAGTTTATAGAGGAACTTCTATAAAAAGTAGCTAGGGAGCTATCCAACTAAGCTCCCTAGCAAAATCTTGAATGCCCTATTTCTGCGCAATTGGTTTCTTAACCAACTCTTTACTCGCTAATTTTCCGCGAAGGCCTCTTGCTCGACGAGTATTTACATATTCCTTATTAAGCGGCTGCATACCCAAGTTTGCCTTTTGCCCAGTAGATACGGCAGATGGTTTTGTAGGCTTTGTTTGCAATTGCGGACATTTCTCTGGCAAACATGCTCCCTCAATAAGAGCACCAAAATACTGGCCGCTTGCGCTTGTAGGATCGTTGCGACAATCATACCAGGTAAAGAAGAAGTTACCCGTTTTTGGATCCCGCGCCATAGATTGGAAAGCACGGTTCTGCTTATTACAGTCATTGATTTTAATCGGTCCCTGCCATGATTGGCCATCGTCATCAGAGAAAACTAAAAAAATATCCATATTTTGCAACGACGGAGATTCAATAAACCCATAAAGCGCATATAGACGACCAATCACATCATCATAAATGAGAGAGCGCGGCGGAGCAGGTAGTGCACCTCTCGTAGGAACAAAGTTAATTGTACAACCAGGGGTATTTGGAGAATGATAAAAATTAGTTGCTGCTACATTGAAAGGTCCCGTAAAAGATCCGTCTGTTATGTTACCCAGACCACCGGGATTGAAAATCAACTGAGCTGGTGTAAAATCGAAATTTGGAGGAGTATCGGGAAACCCCAGAACAAAAATTTTGCCATCCTTACTAACCTTCGGAACCCCGATATCAAAAATATTAGTAAATTGCGTGAGTGGGACCAAGCTGACTGCACCAATTCCAGCAGGGCCATTTCCGGTTACTGGAATAAAACCAATATTTGGCGTATAATTGCCAAAATCATCTATAAAATCAACTGTAAAATAGAGAGCAAAACCACCATTTCCATCACCTCCAAATGCAAGTTTGGGATAATCATATCCAAATTGCGCGTTGGGGTCAGATAGAAAAGTTTGTACCAAGTTAAAAGTAATTCCACCATCAAAACTGACCGCAATGCTCACATCATTGGGGAAAAATGTAGGAGGTTGGCCGGTTAATGAGATAAGCCAGCAATTGCCAAAATCATCAAAAAGTGAATGGAGATCTCCATCACTCACTGGATATCCATTAATATTGTCAACACGACCGACATTCCAATTCTTACCATTATCAAAAGTAACTGCACGGATGTTTTGTATTTGATTTTCAGGAAGCGGCTCATCTGCAGTCAAATAATTTCCGCTAATAACAATATTAGAGGGATTCGTAGGGTTAACGGTTAAACTGAACTGGGCAATGTCACCATTAGGTGTTGGCGAAAATAAGGTTAGAATCTTACAAAACTCAACATCAGGTTTTCCATGTTTGTGCTTTATTATTCCATGACGGAATTTCATGCTAGCACCAAAATCAGGAGCTAGCGCTTCTGAATTATCAGCCCAAGTGGCGTACAGATTGTTATCAAATATTGCATTTTCATAAAAATCTAATAATTCTGCAGGACCAAACAAATCGAATTCTATCTTGCCAGGCGTGGTAAAAGCCTTCGTGATACAAAAATTCTCTGGCGTTTTACTGCGACATAGTACTGTCAATGGTAAACTCAAAACAAAAATTAAACCTAATAGGTAACGTGGTGTCTTCATAATAACCTTTCTCAAAATAAATGTATTTTTCAGTATAACAACTATCATTCGCCTTCAGGGTGAGGTCCTTAATAACCTCACCCAAGATTTTCTTTCTTATTAAGCCTTTCTTGTATATCTATCTTTAAATCTCCTCTCCATGATTCTCTTCATTGCCGCAGCACGTTTCTCATTTACGGGACCTTTTGCCATTTGTGGTGTTACCGCGGCCGATCCCAATGTATAGAGAGGATTAGAAAGTGGTATCTTATTGACCAATTCATCCAACTTCTTCGCTGTTATCACTGCAGCAAAATACTCTACCGACGTGAAAGTAGGATCATTACGGCCATCATACCAGCCAAAAACAAGGTCTCCTGTGACGGTATCTAGGGCCATTGATTGAAAACCGCGGTTTGCAAAATCCGTTGTAGAGATATCAAGTGGGTTCGACCACGTTTGTCCATTATCTCGAGAAATCATGAAGTACAATCTCATATTTTGTGAGTTATCGGGAATTTGCGCTGCAAATACTGAGTACAACGCTTGCCGATTCTCATCATAAATAATTGATTGTACCGAGTTGTTAATGTATCCAAACACAGGCTGAGATTTGAGAATTGACACATTATATTGGAGCATTAGGTCATTATAGATAGCAAAATCCCACACTCCTGCATAATTTTTATCGATCAGACCAGGAGATTTGAAAATTACTCCAGCCGGTTGGATATAGCTACGGGCACCAAATGATATCGGAGTACCTTGCATCCATACTCTTCCATCTAAAGAAGCAGTATTATTTTCAGTGATGTTAACATTTGTTAAGCTGGTTAATCTTGCACACTTAATGCTTCCACCGCAGGAGGCATTAGGACCAGGATAGTGTCCTAAACCGGTAATTGGGATAAACCCAACAGTCGGGAAAAAATCAGACGTATTTTGATTAATAACATCGACCACAAAGTGAAGACCATAATTACCTTGTCCATCTCCACCAAAACAATATTGAGGATAATCGTAAACCTCAATAGGAAAATTCGTAGGCACAGGGGCTGTGAATACAACTTGGAAATTTTTACCTTTATCGTGACTCGCTGCAAAAAGAGGCTGATCGATATAATTTCCTGAAGCATCATAATAGTTAGTAGCGCCATACCAAATGTTACCAAATTTATCACTTCTAACGCCGGGATTATCTCCCACCTCAACTGGATTTCCCAGCGGATCAAGGATATTTATTTGACCATTGTATGCAGTTGGCCAGGTTACACCGCCATCAAATGAAACCGCTCTGAAGGGCTTAAGATTTCCTGGATGTACATTGTAATCTAAAACTGCGTAGGATACCACGATGTTCATTTTATCTGCGCGGTTGATTGCAATAGCGGTATCCCAAACCATAACTCCTGGAGCAAGATTGGTTAGCTGCACAGGCGCGCCAACGTTAACTTTGCCCTCATTATCTATTTGACCGATCGCAACCATGAGATTCAATGTATTATTTGTCTTAGCAATATTTGAATTGTCAGACCAAGCAAAAGCAACTACGCCATCAAACGCATCATTGACATGTGAATCCCGCAATCCAGCGTTGGCAGAGCGCGGATTTGTAAACTGCGTAGTGTCGGTAAAGCCTGTACTTACTACAGTGTTTTTGCAGAGTCTCTTAGTCGATTTAACAATGTAGCTAATATCGGTTGGCAAAAGGATTTGAGGACCAGGTGGAATAATATTCCCAAAGGTGCCTGCACATTGTACCACTAGCGCACCAGCATTGGTTACTTGAAGAATGTAGCCTGCTGGAATATTTGCGTAAGGAGGTTCTGGTGGTGTTACAAATGAAAATGGTTGACTTGCCCCGTTGTTCGAAGGGACTAAGTAAGAACGGTTGACCAAGTCATTAGGTCGTACACATTTTGGTAAAAAGCCATCCGAGGTGTAGAGATAGCGCCTGACACAAGAGGAGGAAAATCATTTGGGTTCGTCGACATGGGTCCCGTTTGAAAATCAATAACCGGCAACTGAATGGTAACTTTGGGACCTTCTTTTATGATATCAAGCGTAACCCAAAACTGCGTCCCATCAACAGGAAAACCGTTCGCATCTGAAAGCTGTAACTGAATATTATGCTTAAAGCACTCTCTTTTATGTTCCCTTGCTTCTAGCGAAAATATGCTGAGAGCAAAAAAACATATTTTTAAAAACCTACATATATACATCTTCATTAAAACTCCTTTCAGTAATGTTCTCTTTTCCTGCTAAAATAATTCCGTAAAAAAATGAGCAAAAATGCCGTCAAGGAGAGATTAAAAAAAGGGATGTGCAAAAATCAAGAAATTTCTTAATCTTTGTGTAGGAACTTTTTAGTTAGCAGGAATTGGGTTCGGAAGGATAGTTACTCAATTCCTGACAATGGCCTGCATGGCGAGCCTAAGCCGATCCAACTGCTAACGGAATTTGCTCATGCGTAGCAAAAAGAATATGGGCCCAAAAAATAAAGCTCAAATCTAAAGAAATGGGACTTTTGTGCAACACCTTCGTGAAAAAAATCCTAAATCAGCAAAAAGCAAGATGACGAATGCGTGGAGCAAAATACGGTGCGGAAAAAGTTGCATTGGTAGATCCGCTATTAAAAGAACAGCTTATCGATAAGGCCCGATTATTATGTGACGAGTAAATTATTGCCCTGCCGCTCAATTAAGAGTAATATTACACACAAATACAAATTTAAGAGCTCAGGGCCTTGTCAACCACCCTCACGGCATGGTCAAAGCAAGAAGTACAAGAGGTTTATGGTGAAATATCGCACATTAGGCAAAAAAGGCCCCACAGTTTCGGCAATAGGCTTAGGCTGTATGGGCTTATCAGAATTTTATGGAAGCACAGAAAATACCGACAGGAACGCAGGAATTAAGTTAATTCAAGAGGCTTATAGCAACGCAATTACCTTATTTGATACTGCTGATATGTATGGAATGGGAGAGAATGAAAAGCTTTTAGGTGAAGCAATTAAGCCATTTCGTGACCACGTAATCCTATCAACCAAATGCGGCATTGAACGAGATGCCAATAAGGCTATTATCAATAACACTCCAGATTATATCAAAAGGGCTTGTACTGCGAGCTTGGCACGCCTAGGTGTATCCACTATTGATGTATATTTTTTGCATCGCTATAATCCTGAAATGTCTTTAGAACAGGCAATGGGAGCAATGATGGAGCTTATCGAAGAAGAAAAGATCAATTATGTAGGGTTATCTGAGGTAAGCCCTGATATTATAGAGCGTGCGCATGCACTACTAGGCGATAAATTTGTTGCGGTACAATCTGAGTTTTCAATGATTAATCATGCGGCAGCAGAGATTGTTTTACCGCTTTGTAAAAAACTAGGGCTTGCGTTTATCGCCTATAGCCCGCTAGCACGTGGTCTGCTTTCAGGAAAGCTCGCGAATGCAACAACATTTAGCAAGAGCAAAGCATTTGATTATAGAAGTACACTGCCACAATTTAGCCCAGAGAACCTTGCCTCATAATCTTAACTTTATAAAAGCACTCGAAGAACTAGCAAAGAAAAAACAGTGCTCTCTTGCACAGCTGTCTTTAGCATGGCTCCTTGCTCAAGGAGATTCTGTTATTCCAATCCCGGGTACATCGCATCTTGATTATTTAAAAGAAAATATAGGTGCGATAGATGTTAACCTTTCTCCCGATGACTTAAAAATGATCCAGCAGCTCATGAAAGAGCATCCCATTAAGGGAGCGCGTTATCCATATGATGAACCATTTATTACCTGGGACCGAAAATAAGATGCAAAGATTATTTATACCACCATTACTCGTATTTATAGGTATAGCTATAACCTGCAATTCAGAGGCAACCAGCTTGCGCTCTAGTATTATGCCAATCGGCAACCGCTATATTGAGTTTATTCGTCAAATGCCGACTGATAAATTAGATTCCCGGTGGGAGTTGCTCTTTTGCATCTCAGTTAAAAAAGTAATCAATTCAAAAACTGTTTGCAGCAATCGTGCTCAATTAATTGAACAGATGTGCGACGTCAAAAAAACATATGGGATTGCTCAGGTACAGTTGCTCGAATTAATTGAATCGATAGATCCCAAAATAAACGTCATTCGCTTCGAAATCACGTATAATGATCAATCCATTGAAACGGTTATCACCATTATTACATGCGATGAAAAAGGGCTGATAAAGGAGATTAACGAAGTTTTTGGAGAAAAAGAAATCTATCAGTGGCAAACAAGCCTATAATTGATGCAACAAAAAAGCAGCATAGAATCAAGAAACACTAAGGGATCAGGCTTGAATCCCTTAGTGTTTTTGCAATCAATCCTCTACTTATTAATTGTTCTTGCAAGAATCCATTCTGACATCGCCTTTAAAGCAGATGGTGAGATTGTTTCTTCAATTGTCGCATATTCCATAAGTGCTCCAGTATTGCACGATTGGAACATATGATTGATGTTCGGCAGTTCCAGCATCGTATAGTCTTTATTGCCTGCTTCTTTTAAACATTGCTCGAGAACGGGAAAAGCCTTCTGCGGCGTTACTATCCAATCTCGATCACCGTTCATTACGAGCACCGGAATCTTAATGCGCTTAAGCACCGCGGTTGGATCATACGCAAGAAAGAATCGATACCAAGGTGAATTAAAGGTTTTAGTCAAAGTATCGGCTTTAGCCTCTGTAAAAGCAAAAGGCAGCTTTTCGGCTTCACTCTTTTGAGCCTCCGGCAACTGCGCTAAATAGTTCGCGATTACATCTCGCAATGCTTTTTGCGCCACAGCATGATTCGGCTCTCCTTTTACTATTGAATATACAGCGGTTCGCAGCGTTCGATCATGCTTTATAAATTCCTCACTTGCACCATCAGCTCGTAACTGCAATTCAGTCATTTCTAAAAGATCACCTACTTGCGAAAGAACCGCAGGCGCCATAAGAAGTATAAAAGCAACACCTGAAGATTCCGATGCGACTATCGAAGCAATTAATCCCCCTTCGCTCAGGCCTACAAGCCCAATCTGTTGAGGATTAATATCTTGTCTGGCTTTCAAATACTCCACCCCAGCTTGCACATCGCTGGCAAAGTCTTGGCTCGTTGCGGTATCATAATTTCCCGTAGATTTGCCAACACCACGCTTATCAACTCGCAGCACTGCTATGCCTTGCCGAGTTAAATAATCCGCCAGCACCAGAAAATAGTTGTGTCCCATTCCGGTTACATTACGGTCGTGGCGCCCGTAGCCCGCAATCAGAAGCACTGCAGGGCAGAGTTGCTGCGCGCAAGGCAGCGTGAGCGTTCCGGATAGTGTCACACCAGCACTTGGATTTGCGTAACTCACCTCTTCCTCGTTATACGGAAACGGCGGCTTAGGCTCCTGGGGCCTATTTGGTTGTTTACCTAGTTCCGGTTGCGCAGATTGTTTTTGATTACTCATTGTTTTTGTTCCTTCACTATGAAAGTCAGATTTCTTCATACAAATGCTCTGTAAGCTTATACAAAAGCATACAAGAGCCAGTTTTGTAACATGACAAAGCATGATACTCCTTGAGCATTAAAAGATTAAATGGCCCATTGGGCTTATTGATATATTGAGATACATGCCATACATAAGTAACGAAGAGTTACTTGTATGACAATGTATTAGAGAATAGAGTTTGAGACTTTCATAGCGACCTCGAATCTTCAATAAAGTGAGAGGCAAATAAATATGTTCGCAATTATTTTTTATTATAGCATATAAAATTTATAAAGTAAAAGAATAAACAAATTCCGAAAGACTTGATTACATCGATATTGTCTTCAATTTGCAGGTAAGTCTAATTATTTTTTTACAACCATTGACCGACGGTCAGTCTAGTGGTATAATTGATAATAATAGGAGTAAAACATGATAAGAACAGTAAAAAAAGCATCCGAACGCAGGTCAGATATTATAGCGGCTGCACGTTTCTTGTTCCAAACCAAGGAATATGATAAAACAACGATGCAAGATGTTATCGAAATGCTCGGTATTGCTAAGGGGACAATTTATCATTATTTCCCTTCGAAGGAAGCGCTTCTTGAGGCGGTTGTTGAAGACCTGGTAAATACCAATATCGAACTCCTGCAGAGTAGAATCCAGAAGATGGAAGGCAATGCTCTAGAGAAATTGCGGGTTCTGATCAAGGGTAGCAATATGGCTGAGGCCAATGAGAACATTTTGGAAGGCCTTCATAAGCCTGGCAATGAGGCATTACATACTCGGCTTTTGGCAGTAACCATAGCAAAACAAGCCCCATTGTATGCGATGCTCATTGAGCAGGGTTGTAAGGAGGGGATTTTTCATACTGAAGCACCGTTAGAATGTGCAG
Source organism: uncultured bacterium (assembly GCA_963762095.1). Taxonomy (GTDB): domain Bacteria; phylum Babelota; class Babeliae; order Babelales; family Babelaceae; genus PRDV01. The sequence goes on from CAVXJI010000005.1 coordinate 55,964, forward strand.
AATTTATTTTGGCGGGAATTCAGTTCTTGATTGATAGGGGAATTTATGCCTGGACGCAAGAAGATGTAAAAAGAAGACTACAGGCATTTCCACGATTAATAGAACAGCAATTGAAAGCAGCACCAGGGTCTTTTCAGTCCATAATAAGAGATTTTAATCAATAAACCAGGTTATAAGAGAGGTAAAAAATCATGTCAAAAAACATTAGCCACCAAGAGTTAATTACAAAGCTAAGAAATGATGAAGAAGCGGATGCGTATTTTCTTGCTATCATCGAAAAATGTAAAACTGAAGATAAAGAAGAAGCACAAAAGCATCTTATTGAAGCGTTAAAAAACTTAACAGAGGCTCATGGTGGCTATGCAAATTTTGCGGAAAGAATTGGTCTAGGATCAACATCATTTTATAACATGTTATCATCAATTATCCTTAAATTTGTTCGATAAAATCGTGGATAACCTATTCACCAAATTCTAACAAGTCCCCGGGCTGGCAATCAAGAGCCTGACATAGAGCCTGCAAGGTTGAAAATCTAATAGCCTTTGCCTTACCCGTTTTTAATATGGAAAGGTTCGCATCAGTAAGATCAACAAGTTCAGCAAGCTCGTTAAGCCGCATCTTTCGCTTGGCCATCATCTCATCTAATTTAACAATAATCTTCATGCACTACCCCTTTTAAACTGTTAAATCTTGCTCGCTTTTTAAATGGTATCCTTCCTGCAACATTAACGTTATGACAAGTAAGAACCCAAAGAAAAGCAACTTGATCAAGGCGTCATCGGATGCATAAGCCATCGAAAGCCCTCGCTGTTCTGTATTTTCATGAAAAGCTATCACGCTCAACAAAAGCGTATTTATTGGCGAATACACAGCCCATACTAGAGCAAGCATACTTATTTTACGCAAGAGTGAAATAGTGCGTAAGGAAAATATCTCACCACTTTTAAAATAACGCATCAATCGCACACAAGAAAAAAGGCCAATCAACACGAGCACTAAAAGCCCACCTTCGGCAATAAATCCAAGCACTTTGTTACTAAATGGCATCTCGCGCAAATAATGCAGCGAATCAACCTGAAAACTGGTTATTGGGTCTCTATTTAAAGGCCAAGGAAACCAAAAGTTCAGGTCTTTGAGCACAGGAATTTTATCTTGCGTCCATCTAGCAATAAAAACTATTAACAAATTAATCATTAGAAGAATAATCGCCTTCTCTAGCCAACCTGCATAGAAAGAAATTTTTTGCATAGAATTTTTTGTTTTGAACATACTATTACCTTTCTTATAAGCAAATACAGCTATTTATTAATGATCAAGGTCGCGCGATCTATGATGAGCACTATAGCACATGAATTTATTGAATGTCAATAAATATTTATCGATTATCAATATTTATCAAAGAGAGATGTGTAGTTATAGACTTTGCAAAAATTGTACTTGACCGTTACGTTACGGCATACTTTATACTAGGTTATGTAATTTATTAATGAAAGGTTTTCATGAACTACACGGTTAATAAACTGGCCAAATTATCCGGTGTGAGTATTCGAACGCTTCGGTTTTATGATGAGATAGGTCTGCTAAAACCGGCCTTCATTGCAGAAAATGGATATAGATATTATCAGGAGCCCCAGCTCGTGATGCTGCAGCAAATCCTTTTCCTTCGAGAGCTTGGCTTTGAGCTCAAGCAGATCCGAACAATCATAGAGCAAAGCGACTACGATAAAGTTGAAGCTTTGCAGGCTCATAAGAAGGTGTTACGTAAAAACATCATGAGAATGCAGGAATTAATGAAAACTGTTGAAAAAACGATTAACCATTTAGAAGGAAACCAAACCATGACGCCACAAGAAATGTTTCAAGGCTTCAGCCCTGAGCAACAAGCAAAATATGAAGACTATCTTATAGACAGATGCGGCGATACCGCAAAGGATCTCATAGCTGAAAGCAAGAGAAACATCAAAGATTGGACAAAGGCTGACTTTGAGAATATTAAGCAACAAAGCGATGTCCTTTATAAAGAACTCGTAAAAGCTATCCAAAAGGGACTCAAGCCAGATTCTTTAGAAGCACAGAAACTGATTGCTCAGCATTTTCAGATCATAAAGCGATTTTATAATCCTACCAAAGAAGTTTACACAGGGCTGGGACAACTCTATGTGGAACATCCGGATTTCAGGAAGTTATATGAGTCTTACCATCCAGATTTGGCACAATTTCTTGCTCATGCAATGAAAGTATTTGCTGATCGCACTTTGTCCAACTAATATGCTATGCAAGCCGCGGGATAGTGCAGTCTTGGCTGACTGACTCGCGGCTTGTATGCCGCTAGAGAAAATGTGATAATTTTAATCTTATCATTTTTCGAAAATAAAAGTGTTTCCTATTTTTACTCACGCAAATAAGAAATCTAAACCTGACTTTATGCCGGGTCCTATAATTACGACTGCAAATGATACATCCAACCTGCTTGCCATGCCCACGGCGCATTAACAATGTCTTCAAGCGCTACGCCATGTATCAAGTGCTCCAGGCTATACTGAGTGGCACGATGCCCAATGATCATCACCTTTTTTACACCATAATTTTTCCGAACGTCGTCCAGAAAACTTTTCATTCGCGCTGCGGCTTGCTCATAACTTTCTCCGTGAGGAAAAGGTTCCTTCACTCTCTGAATCTTTTGAGCTTCGATCTGTTTTGTGGAACAGCCAGTAAAATCACCATAATCACATTCGCGCAAGCGAGCGTCTCTTATGATAGGAAATTTTATGCCAAAGGCTATTTCAGCTGTTTCATATGAACGCCGAAGATCGGAACAAAATATGGCTTCAAAATAATCATTCTTATAATACTCACCAAGCTCTCTTGCCTGTTGCTTCCCCTTCAGAGAGAGCTCAACATCATGAAAACCTGACGCAATACCCGCTTCATTATCAAATGTTGTTGAATGCGTTGCAAAAATTAGGATAGTCATGCTGTAACCCACCGCAATTTCTTCCACTGGGTGATAGAAATTCTACCACTTGATGATAAAAATTCTATCATCCTTAACAAAAAAAACCAACTCTTATCCATAGTTCCTAGAAATTTCTCAAAATCACTGGTAGTCTTTGCATTAAAAGAAGGAGTTAAATCTATGATCCACACAAGCACCATGCCATATAACGATAACGAGACTTCTTTAGAAGGCTTCGTAGCCTTCGATCCCGAGGAACAACAGCCTTTAGTTATTCTCTGCCACTCATGGCAGGGCCGCAATGCTTTTATTTGTGAAAAAGCTGAGCTCATGGCTCGTTCTGGGTATGTTGGTTTTGCTCTAGATATGTATGGCAAAGGAATCTTGGGGCACACGAATGAAGAAAATGCCGCACTCAAGGCACCGTTTATTCAAGATAGAGCTTTATTGCAACGACGGGTACTTAAAGCATTTGATGCAGCAAGCTCACTGCCCTATGTTGATACTACCCGCATCGCAGTGTTGGGCTTTGGGTTTGGCGGCGTATGCGCGTTGGATCTTGCAAGAAGCGGAGCTCCTCTTAAAGGTGCAATAAGCGTATATGGCCATTTTGATCCGCCCCATAAGGTACCTCAATGCGATATACAGGCGAAAGTTCTTGTGCTTCACGGCTATGACGATGCGATTGTTCCGCTCAGTGAGCTGCGCCATTTTGAAAAAGAGATGACTGATGCTAAGGTAGACTGGCAGGCACATATCTACAGCAATACCATGCATGCTTTTGCTAACCCCCACGCCAATGACCCTCAATCTGGCATCGCCTACAATGAGGTTTCAGCAAACCGCGCCTGGGTTGCAATTGCAAATTTTCTTGATGAATTATTTCCGCTCGACTAAATAAGGACTCTAATAAAAGATTTATGCGCCATGAGCCCACAGTGCGCATTAGTCGCATTGAGCATATAACACATGACGATTTCGGCGATGAAATCTTGGAAAATGGCCTTTCCGATCATGGCATGCAGCGAAGCTTTATGCAACATTGCACATAATCAATAGCACTATCCTTGATTTCCTTAATAAGCATTTGAAAGGCCCTAGCTAACCGCATTTAGGCACTGTCTTATTAAAAGCTGCAACACTTTTGCCAAATTCTATTGAATTTTTATTGCAGTCATTTTTACCGGTAACGGCTTCGATAAGACAGAGCCCATCATGCTTTTGTGCTTTTTCTAAAGCTGCCACAAGCTCTGCTTCTGTGGTAACCCGGCATCCCCATCCATTGCCTGCTTCTCCATTAAAAATGTCCACAAGCTCACTATATTTCCAATTTTTAACATCATTATAAGGACCCTCATGGATCAGGTTCTCAATCAGGTAGCCATGATTATTCACCACAATAATTATAGGATTGAGTTGATAGCGAATTATTGTTGAAACTTCCTGAGCAGTCATTTGAAATGACCCATCACCTACAAGGGTGATAACACGGCGCGCAGGTGTTGCAGCAGCACTACCCAGTGTTGCCCCTATTGACCAGCCAATGGAAGCATACTGTAACTGAATTTCAAAGCCACATCCTTCAGGCAGGTGAAGGCTTGCGGCATTGGCCCACGTATCTCCCGTCTCTGCAAGAATAGTCATCTGAGAGCTCAATAATTCTTGAATACGGGCATATAAAAAACTTACTGTAAGCGCTTGATTTTCAGTTGCATCTTGCTTGTGTGCAACAAATGGTGCACTTTCTTGCCCACCCTGCTTACGAATAAGCGCAAATTCTTTGAGCGCTGCATCGTTTGGCTTAATTTTTTTTGCAAGAGCAGCAAGAAAATCACTCAAACCAACTTTCGTATATGTTTGACCCGCGATTTCCACACAATTAGATGATGCAAGAATAAGTTTTGAAGGATGAACGCCTGTGCTAAATCCTGCCATCGTATAGTCAGTAAACAAAGGCCCTGCAAAGAGGCACATATCACTCGATTCAACGAGGGAAGTGCATTCCTCAAACAATCGGTCCCAATAAATTCCCACAAAAGCTTTATGCTGTTCTGAGATAAACCCTTTTGCATCGGCCATAGCTGCAAATGGGTAGTGCGAGGCATCAACAAGCTCTTTAAAGGCTTCAATAGCACGCAAAGCTCGCAATTTAACGCCAGCTACCAATACTGGCTTTTTTGCGCTATTTAATACTGATGCTGCATGTTCTACCGCCGCATTGAGCATAAGTAAATCACTTGTAAAAGGAAAACTAAATTGTATCGGTTGCGGGCGTGACATCGTAAATGTTGCAATGTTGCATGGAATTTCTATATATACTGGCTTTCTGGTGGAAAGCGCCGTCCGAAAAGCTTCGTCTATTTGGCACGCAGCATCTTCAGCATGGCGTATTGTTACCGCTCGAGAAGTTACGTGTTCATACATATCACGCACGTATCTATAATTGACAGTGCCCAACGTGTGGTGAAGAATTTGATTTTTAATCTCCCCATCAGTTCCTGGTGCCCCCGATATTACAATAAGCGGTAAATTTTCTGCATAAGCACCAGCTACTGCATTGATTGCACTCAAGCCACCAACCGAATAGGTCACAACAAGTGCCGCCAGGCCGTGAGCGCGAGCATAGCCATCGGCAGCATACCCAGCATTCAGTTCATTGCAGCAATTAATCATCTGCAGATTTTTAATTTTCAGCAATTCATCAAGTAATAACAGGTTATAATCGCCCGGGATAGCAAAATAATGTTTGAGCCCGGCTTGTTCAAGACGGGTAGCCAAATAGCTTCCTATCGAAAAATCTTTATCGCTCACGAACTCTCCCTGCAAATGCCAATCTTGTATATTTTCCTATATATACTACTTTGCAGGCTGCAAGAGCAATATTGGGATGCTATGTTTCGGGAGCGCCTAGTCGGGCCGCTGCCTATTAGGGAATGTTGGGCTTGGAATGTTGCATCTAGTAGCAAAGTTCTCGCTGCGGGGATAAAACACCAGCTTAATTGCGCTTTCAAGAAATTAGAACTGATGACGTGATGCCATTAGGCCATGACTTGTATAGGTTTGTATAAGTTTTGGAGAGCAGCACAGGTCTGGGTGACGAATATAATTTAGCAAAAATACAACGATCCCTTAGAGTTGGATGCCGGCAAGATGCTTTGCTAAAAACTTCTCAACGGTCGAGAAAAATTTCATGCGATTTTCGGGACGAACAAATCCGTGCCCCCTTCGTCTGGGAACAATAGATACTCATAAGCAATTCCTTTCTTTTTCATGGCCTCAACAATTTGTTCTGACTCGGATTGCTTAGCCGCACATCATTTGCGCCATGCGCTACGAGTATCGGAATTTTAATAGCATCTATTTTTTATACAACGGTGAACGGCTACTTTAAAAATTCTTCATCAGATAGTTTTCCTATTCTCTTTTCCCATTGAGCAAGCGACCAATAAGGAGGCAGAGTTTGAAGAACTGTCATCAGATTGCTCGGTCCAACGTAATCAACAGCGCAACAGAATAAATCGGGAGTAAATGTTGCACCTACGAGGGCTGCATATCCCCCATATGAGCCTCCAAAAATGGCAATTTTTTTAGGATCTGCGATTCCTTCCTTTATGGCCCACTGCACGGCGTCAAATAGATCATATTCTGCATTTTCGCTCCCCATTGCCCATTACCAGCCGCTAAAAAGCTTTTACCATAACCGGCAGATCCTCTAAAATTTATTTGCAAGCAGGCGTATCCGCGATTTGCAGATAACTCAGCAAGCGCATCATAACCCCACGCATCACGACAAAATGGCCCACCATGCACCGCAAGTACGAGCGGTAGATTTTTTGGTGCCTTATTAACTGGCAGGTCAAAAGCGAACCGTATTTTTAATCCATCGCGCGAGGTAAATGAAGGGGCTTCATTGAAGCAAGAGCATAAGCGTTAAGCTCAGGACGTGTGCAAATAAAAATTCCGATTGCTTGGCAGCTCATCATACAAATATCATAAGATTTATTATCGTGCGAAAACCCAACAATCCATTTTTGAGCATCGGCACTTCTTTGTAGATACGTAAGATCGCCCTTACTGAGTGATGAATTGAAAAAAAAATTTTCAGGCATAATCAGGACTTGTATTCAATGCGAGCCTTTTGCCAACTCAAAAGTTCTGGCGTATGAGTATCATAATTGAACATAACCCAATCAAGATCATAGGTTTGATCCGTCGCTAATAGCGTCCTTTTGCCCGTTTTAATATCAAGGCGCATCAATGATCTGGTATTGACGCCTATCGAGCTATTGAGAAAAATCGAGTTGCCATCGGGCAGAAAAGCCCAGAAACCCACAAAATAAGTCATCTTTGATGGTATCCTCAAAATCTACATTCAAAAGAACACGCCATGGGGCATCCCTATGCTCACGTATAAGCAAGCTCTGCGTACCATCGGAGTTCGTTCCCACCGCTGCTCGCACCTGAAATGCAGCATCACACACCCAGCATACAACAGATCCGGGATTTTTTGCCGCCAGTGTTAAAGCTCCACTTGCCAGATCTATATGATACGCATCAAAAAGTTTGGGGTTTTCTTTATTTATTGCTATCAAAACCTCATTAGGGAAGTGCTTATCCAATGCAATTATATCAACCTTTATGTTGGGGAACTGGTGTCATATCGCGAATGACATTCGTGTCAAGATCCAGTGCATAAAGATGAGTATTCTCGTTGCCGTTTTCATCCTGCAGATAAAGAATATGCCGATATCGTATGCCCGAGTAAAAATGCCCCGCTTTGTATCATGAGTCATCGGCTTATCATCTTGAACGCCAACTGTTTTAACCCATATATTAAGCACCCCATCTAAAGGAGCACAGTAAGCCAGGCGATCCCCATTAGGAGCAATTCGAGGATTCATCTTGTTTGGGTTACCAAATAAAACCTTCAGAGGGATAAGGGGATCGGCAGGGGTAACAGACACCGCGCAATGAAGCGATAACCCAACAAAAAGCGACAAAAAACCATACTGTGCTTTAAACATCAAAATCTCCAATGTTGTGTTTCTAAAAGAACCACTAATAAGAAACACGCTACAAGAAAAAAGAATAAATTGCAAACAGTAGATACCAAAAAAGAAATCATGCGGGTATTAGAATAGAAGCAAGCTAGCTGGCTATTTTTCTTAAAAGCCTGCCTTAGAGCGTGAATAGCAGCAGCAATCTCAGTGCGTACTCCCGGCGCATCAGTTATCGGATTAAGCATAGCACTATCATGCGTGATTCCTATAAGGCGAATTGACGCCGTAGGAACTCCTGCCTCAAGAAGCTTGCGAGCATAGGCTTCACCTTCATCACGCAGTACATCATCTTCATTTACCACAACAAGCGCAGGGGGTAAGTTCTTGAGCTGCTCCACCGAGGCTCTCAATGGTGATACAAGGGGTTGTTGCCTGATAGATATGTCGGTACATAATTATCCCAAAACCATTTCATTGCTTCTCGTTCAAGAAAGTATCCCGTGGCAAATTGAAGATATGAAGGGGTCTCAAAATTTGCATCAGTTACCGGATACAATAACACTTGAAAAAGAAAATCCGGTCCCTTACGTTCATGAGCCATCATCGCTATTGAAGTCGCCATAAGTCCTCCGACGCTATCGCCAGCAATGGCCATACGTGAGGTATCAAGCTTAAGCGTTTTACCGTTTTCAACTATCCATTGAGCTGCTGCATAACCTTCTTCGTGCGCTGTGGGATATTGACCTTCAGGAGCAAGTGTATAATCAACAAATACTACGGCAGCCTCAACCCCATTAGCAATCTCACGCATTAAACGATCATGGGTCTCTTTATTTCCTAATACCCAGCCACCACCATGAATCCATACGACTACGGGCAGAATGCTCGTGTTGCCCTCTGGCCTTACTATGCGGATATCAACACTTCCCTTGGGTCCGACTGGAATTGTGAGATCTTGTATATCTGCGGGTAATTTCTTAACTGGCCTCGACTGCACTTGAATCAGCACTTTTCGTGCCTCAGCGGGTGACAATTTATAGAGCGGGGTCCCGCCCTTTAGTGAATCTAAGAAAGCCTGAACTTTAGGATCCAAAGTAGGACCTTTTGTTTGATTTTTCATTATCTCTCCCTTATTTTTGTCTTTGGTTATATTTTTAAGAGTTCTAGCTAAATCAAGCCGCCCGATCATAGTCTGCCATTTCTTATTTTTTCTTTTTTCTAAAACCTTTTTTGGTATCCTTTCATTTTCAGGATATGCAACTCTTCATGCAAAGAGCTTTTTTTAGGCATGTAGTATTCCTGTGCAAAATACATTTTCCATTGGTTCTTATTATTAGAGTATCATATTACAATTTCAATGTGCAATAATTTTAAAAATTAATAAACTTTGCGCCAACAAGAATGCTCAAACTCGAAATTTTTAGGCTGATTTCCACTAATATTAAATCTTTTTTTCCCAGGCGGCTGCTTGGTATTCTTTCAGCAAATCTTCACGTGATTGTGGAATCACATTGCGAAACTTTCCAGTATCTGAAGGAATGATTGCAATCATTGCATCAATAACCTCCTGCGGATCGCCTTGATGTTCCAACCAATGCGCGAAGATTTTTCTGATGTCAGCTTGTTTATTGAAATTTTTCTTGTCATCGAGCCAGTAAAATGCCGTTTCGGCCATCGTGTCATTAAATCCGGTACGATAGGCCCCTGGATTTATTGTTTGCACCTGGATATTAAAAGGTTTTAGTTCCATAGCAAGTGTTTCTGCAATGGCTTCCAGGGCATGCTTTGATGCACCATATGGCCCCAATTCGAGAGAGGAAAAAAGGCCAGCAACCGAACTTGTAAATACAATTTTACCTGGACGTTTCTCATCAACAAATTTGCAAACAAATCCTTGTGTTAGATTAAGATGAGCAAAAACGTTAGTCTCAAATGTTTCTTGAACAAGCTCTATGGGTACTTCGGCAAGAGGACCCGTGTAGCTGATCGCAGCATTGTTTACTAAGATATCAATATCCCACTTCAATGCATGTTCTACATCGTAGGGATCAAGAATATCAAGCTTCTCAATGCGTAAATTATGAAGTCTAAGATCTTCCTTCTTTTTTCGCATTCTCGTTGCCTGCGGCCATATATGCACCCCTGCAATCACATCATGGCCTTTCTGAGCAAGCCCAATGGCCGCACCCTCTCCAAAACCAGAACCAGCACCTGTAATTAAAATTCTTTTTTTCATAGTATCCTGCTATCACTCTTCCGTTTTTGTAAAACAAAATGATTCGATTTAACGGTACTTATTTTGAGTTATACATATGTTATATAAATTGGCCCAAAAAAAGCAGCTCATAAGCTACATCAATTATTGCTTACTAAGAGATGGAATTGCAATAATTACTTGCGCATATACATTTATGAGACAGGTTAGGCTGTGCAAACATTTATTAAAACTCTTGTTTTTTTGACGCACGCAGAAATATAATCATGAAACCAAATCAGAGAGTAAAAACCAAAACCATCTATTTTATAAGGGAGATTTGTTATGAAGCTTACACGAATGATTGCCTGTGCGATCGGACTTACTGCCATTAGTGCAAGTATCTATGCAAAAAAAAATACATCAAACCTGGATTTTAAGCTCAGCTCTGCGCTGTCAGTGCCTTCAGGATTTTCCGAGCCAAGCATCTCAGAAGATGGAAGTCTTGTCTACGTGTTTATGCAGAACATTCCAGGATTTCCTATCGCTCAGATCTACCAAAACATAAACGGTACTCTCGTTTTGAGCAAGTCTATAAACACAGACCTCGCTATTTCCCTTTTCATGGGATGGTTATGCTAGCAAAGATTTTACGCGTTTTTCTGTGATAGATATCCCGGGTCGTTACTCCCCCTTTTATGGCCCGTATCCGCATCCTAGATGCTAACCTCAACACGTTGGCGAGCCGTGAATTTACCGGGGACGATGTTCCTTTCCTGAATGTTGGCCAGTTCAGTCCTGATGGGAAGTATGTAACTTTCGGGTATACCCAGTTTACTTCGCCAACCACAACAAATACCGTCTTTATGATTCTAAGAACTTCGGATCTCAGCACCTTTGTAACCGCTACCCTGCCTGGATTCGATATCAATGCATCGCCACTTTTTGAGGTTAATGGCAAGCTTTATCTTGCTTATCAGGAAACAAACGGCGTTCCTGGAACTATCAATGAGCCTGTACAGCTACCAATCAATAGCAGTGTATATCGAGTAGATGAGACGGGCATCACCTTGGTCGATTCGCAGCCAATCCCTAAATTTGCAGAAACAGATGTAGTCTCTTATGGTAAATGCGCTCTTATTGCTCATGGTGGTTTTTGCAGTTTATTCCCTAACCAGCTATCCATCTATAACACAAATGACGGATTAACAACGTATCAACCCAATGACAATGCCGAGGCGCGCGTCTTCAAGTTTGACGGCAAGAAACTAAAACTCATAGTCAAAGAGCCGGTAAATTGCTGCAACCGCACGCGGACTTATCCGCCAGATAAAGGTCGCACCTATTTTCTTGGTCAAAACACAGAGGTCGGAAATCCACCTGATCGTGTAATCGATCGCGAGTTTTTCTGCTTTGCCAAGCTAGTAGAAACTAAAGAAGGTCTCAAGTTTAAAGGTGAGAACCTACCACAGCAAGATACATTCCATGCTATTCCGGTATTTAGCCGCGATGGAAAATGGCTATTCCGCACCGGAACGTATGGCTATGCGGATGGGATTACTCCTTCGCTTGATGTAAATGGAATCCACAACATTCTCCTTTATAAAGTCGTCAATTTCTGCAACGATTAATTTCTCAAGACAGAGATTTTGACAATAGCATGAAACAACTGGGCACATTTAAAGTGTGCCCAGTGATAATTCTATTCCACCGCGTGCTTCAGTTAATATAAATTAATAAGCCACAAATCTTCACCATATGATTATGCATATTTTATCAAACGGTAGGAAATTAAAGAAAAATTTAAATTAATTGATTTATAAACAAAATTCATGATATATTTTATAATAGAATATACAATTGAGGAGTTTTATAATGAAAAAAATAGTCATTCTTTTATCTCTTATCACCCTCACAGGGTTAATCCAAGCAATGGAAGCCCCAAAGCCAATATCTGAGCAATCAAAACCATCTTTGCCACCCGACATCAAAAAAATTATCTTAGGCACTTTGGTTTATTCGGGCGAATCTCTCGATGAAGCAGTTAAAAATGTAAAAGCATATCTCTGGACACATCCAACAATTATTGCACTATTGGATCAAAGAATATTCAACAATCTCATCGAAGCGCTAGGCGATCGCTGGGAAAGCGGTAACTATTTTCGAGTTATAGATTCCTTTAGAAAATCTCAGCCGTTTGAAACAGCGACCAAACAGCGCATAAAGGAGAGGCTTGATAGTTTCATTGATGGATTTGCATGGGGTGAACGAGCACTTATCATAGCATACCGGTCTAAAAATATCGAAGATCTGTCCCGATTAATACAAGAGGGTATTCCTTATACGCTCCTAGCAGAGTTTCTGCCAATTTATGCATGGTACGCAATGAGTGAAGGCCATGACAAAGTTTTAATGGCTGCTGGTGCAGATAAGCAAAAATTAAATAAATTATTAGAAACACGAAAGCTCTTCTTAGCTATCAGAGAACAAAATCTTGATAAGGTTCATGCCTTAATACAAGGAAACGTTAATCTGAATGTGGTAAACGTCAACGGCCAAACACCTCTTATGGTCGCAGCCGCTCTTAATAATAATCCGGATCTTCTTCGAGCCCTTGTAAAAGCCGGCGCAAACATCAATGCACAAGATCCGAATGGAAGAACTGCATTGAATTATGCGATAACAGCGAAATTAACACCAAATCTTGAGACTCTTGTCGCACTTGGAGCAAACATTAATATACCAGATACGCAGGGCATTACCGGATTTCAAGAACTCGATTCGTATGGGCGTAAAAAAGGATATATGGAACATGCTTAAAAAATCAGGTGTGGTCTAATACGCATATAATGGCGTCCCCAAGGGGATTCGAACCCCTGTTCCTGCCGTGAAAGGGCAGTGTCCTGGACCGGGCTAGACGATGGGGACTAAGATTATGGTGAGCCGCGTTGGATTCGAACCAACGACCCACAGCTTAAAAGGCTGTTGCTCTACCGACTGAGCTAGCGGCTCGTACTGAATCGAAGTCAATAATACTAAAACTACCGATTTAAAGGCTTTTTGTCAAGGCAAAGAGCGAATTTCCTAAAATTAATTGGCTTACAGCGCAATAAATCCAAAGCCCCAGAATATCCATCAGGGTCGCTAAAACCGGCCCCGCCGCAAACGCCGGGTCAAGGCGCAATTTGCGTAACATAACGGGAATTAAGCTTCCTAAAAGCATGGATACTACGACAATTAAGCCAAGCGATACACTCACTGCGATATTTGCAAGGTGGTAACTGCTCTTATGGAGCACATAGATTCGCACAAATGAAACGATAGCTAAAGTCGCACCTATAAGAACCGCCATAAGAGCTTCACGTCTAAAGAAGCGCTGTAAATTAGACGGATTAAGTTCGCCGGACGAAATTCCTTGAATTACTATGGCCGATGATTGGCTACTACTATTTCCACCGGTACTTTGTATCATAACTACGAATAACATCAAAAAGCCCTCAAGGAGCCGCTCATAATAAATCATAATAAGCGATGAAAAAATTTGTACTAAAAAGAGAACAATCAAAATAGAACTCCGCTGATAGAGTAATTTAAGAAAGGGAGTCTCAAAGTAGGTATGTTTAATGGGCGCTAGAGCAGAAATCTTATACACGTCTTCAGCAGCTTCTCGCTCTATGATATCCACCAATGTATCGCTTGGTATCACCCCTAAAAAGACATTGTTATCCCCTACTACCGGCACAGTCATTAACTTATAGTGCACCATTTGATGGGCTATTGCTTCCTGATCAGCTTTAACATTGACCACTAATTCATTCTTGCGCAAAATAAGGGAAAGCCGTGTTTTTGCATTTTTTAAAACTAAATCCTCTAAATTAATATGCCCTATGAGCTCGTTATCTTGATTGGTTACATAAATCTGCTGATGCAGCTCTATACTCGGCTGCAAGCGTTGCAAGATTTGAATACTCTTTTCAATGGTAAAATCAGCCATGAGTGTGATCACATCGGTATTCATGATACCGCCGGCTGTTTCTGGATCGAACTGCATTAAAGAAAGAACCTTTTCTCGATCTTTTTTATGCAAAAGCTTTAAATAATTTTTAAGCTCATCATCGGAAAGCTCATCAAAAAAGTCGGTCAGTTCATCAAGGGGTAAGGCGCTTAATAAATGAGCCCTGTCGTGCCCATCCAGGAAGGAAAGGCAATAAACCTTCATCGAATAAGATAAATACGAAAAAACATGCGCTTTGAGCGCATGAGGAAATTTCTTGAAAAGTTGTTTAACCGAATCCTTATCGAGATCTGCAAAGAATTGAGCAATATCCGCCGGATGAAGCTTAATGAGCTCTTGCCAAAGAAGCACCCCCAGGGGCGTATCCTGCCGCACCACTGTAGTAATATTGTCTGCAACTTGAGCAAGTGTCTTTTCAGTATTCATGCAAATCCATTGCTAAGATTTTCTTGGTTTCTTTGTTAGCATACCCGATTCATTTGATATTGTCCATTTGACTTTAAATCGAAACCTCTTATACTGAGTCTGTATACCCATCTTACTACAATTTGTAATAATAGAAAAAGAAGCTGAAGAAAAAAATGGAGACACCTGCCTGCAGTATCACACACGCTGCGCCACCGCAACGTATTGATCGGCTGCTTACTACTGAATTTCCGACCTATTCTCGTAACTATTTTCAGCAGCTTATTCTCGATGAGCATGTGCTCCTTAATGGCTCTATCATCAAAAAATCGAGCACAATTGTCAAGCCAGGCGATGTAATAGATGTTACTTTTCCGCCGGTAAGACCTCTTGGCGCCCTTCCTCTTCCAAAGGAAGACATGGGAGTAAGCATACTGTATGAGCACAAAGATTTTCTGATCGTTTACAAGCCAGCAGGCGTGCTAGTTCACGCACCAAACCATTATAAAGCGACTGTCTCATTGGTTGATTGGCTTGTACATTCATTCAAGGAACTTGAAACAGTGGGATATGCTGACCGCCCAGGCATTGTACATCGTCTTGATAAGGATACCTCGGGCTTGCTTATTATCCCACGAAATAATAGCTCTCATGCGCACTTTTCAGCTCTTTTTCAGCAACGGAAAATTCACAAAACCTATCTTGCTTACGTGAAGGGTCATCCTGCTGAGTCGGGAACAATTGATTTTAACATAGCGCGTCACCCGATCCATAAGCATAAAATGACCCATACTACAGGAGTCGGCCGCGATGCACTTACCCACTATAACGTACTTAGCTATCTGTCGGAAAGCGCACTCATTGAGGTCCACCCAGTCACAGGAAGAACACATCAGATAAGAGTTCATTGTGCGTCGATTGGCCATCCAATCGTGGGAGATGCGGTTTATGGCTCAGCTTCACCGCTCATTGCAAGGCAAGCCTTACACGCTTATCAAGTGTCATTTACGCACCAAGAGCGTTTTTATTCTTTCTGGCATGATATGCCACATGACATGAAAAAACTAAAAGATTATTGATCGCCTTAACAAATTTAACTGGTTCTTTCTTGCCCAAAGCCAACTTTTCATTCTTAAGCATAATAAAAAGGGCGCTCTCAAAATTTGAGAGCGCCCTTTTTATTAATTCTGCTTATTGCATGCGTTCTACAGGGTTGCTTTTTTGCAGGCTTTCTTTTTCTTTCTTATGAACATAGTACTTTCTACCGGCAAATAAAGCCAATAAACCTCCTATCACAAAGCTTGCTTTGCCAAGCGATAACCTTGTTGGCCTTCTCTCATTAAACGATACAGAGGAAGCCTTCTTGCGCGACTCATTTTCTCGTTCAACTCTTTGACGCTCATCCTTTTCTTCGATGGCTTTCCTAAGGGCTTCAGCCGTGGCCGCTCGCTGTTGAGCCGCTTCTTTTTGCTTCCTTAGAAGCTCCAAATCTCTCCGAGCACTTTGCAACTCTTTTTCATGAAGATCGTCGCTCGAGGGAAAATCGCCTAACAGATTTTCAAATATTTTTAGCCTAGCATTGCCTAAAACAAGATCCTTTACTGTTTTACCTTCGGCTCTTGCATCCCTACGGAGGCCCCTGACGTTAACAATGACCCCTACAGCTCTCAAAGCGTGGGTTTCGGTCAAAGATCGACTAGGCGACCCTGTGGCGTATGTTTTAAGTACAAGATGTAAAATTGTATTACCATTCCGGTCTGCTGCATTTACATACTTCGCTATATTAGGCCCTGACCATGTTTCTATCACTGCCGCTAAACTCTCAAAATCACTACAAGCATATGTAAAGAAAAGTTGTTTCAGATCACGCTCATCTTTAGCAGGTGTCTCCGGTATTCCGCCACCCATGGAGCTGAAAGATTTTGTTGGCGTCGTCGGCATAGGTCCAAACACAGCAGCCATACCACCCGACCACACCAACGGAGCATATGAAATCAGCAAAAATAACATACATTGTTTTATCATAATTGTTCCTCATTCTAGCAAGATTTATGAAGCTTTACCCTCATCTATTCTTTTTTTCTTTTTGACCAGTTGTTTCTAGACTCTTTAATCTTTCTTCTGCCTTTGCCATTTCCTGGTCAAGACGTTTGGCCTCTTCCGCCGCAGCCTCAGCTTCTCTCTTTAAACGAGCGGCCGTTTCCTGGCTTGTTTCGGGCATGCCCTTCAACCCATGAGCGACAACTTCTCTCCTTTGATCATTTGGGGCTTCTACAATCTGAACTTTACGCTCTCGGTTTTCGGCTACTTTGTGACCGGCATCAAGATCATTAGCGTGCAGCATAGATCTGGCTGCCTTGAGACGCGCTTGCCTTAGTGCTGCCCGAGCATCAGCTTCCTCTTTAGCCTTCTGTGTTGCTTCTCGAGCTCTTACCTCTTCGGCTGCCTTGAGATCTTGTACCGCTTTAAGCTCTGCTTCTTTTTTTGCCATCCGACTCGCATCCTCCGCCAAAGCCTTTAATCGGGTCACTTCTACAGCATCTATTTGATTCGAAGCGTTATCTTCAGCTTTAGCCTTAGCTACATCCGAGCCTTCTTCTCGAGCTCTTAATCCTTTTAGACGCGCTTGTCTTTCCGCCGCTTTACGATCAGCTTCAGCTTTCTTCGCTGCTTCTTGAGCCTTCGATTCTTCCGCTTCTCGAAGCATTTTTTGCGCCCTTGCTTCTTGGTCAACTGCTTCTTGAGCCCGCGATTCTTCTGCTGCCTGAATCATCCGCCTCGCCCTAGCTTCTCGACCAGCCTCTTCTTGAGCTAAACGCCGCGCTTGGTCTTGGACCACTAAGGTTTCACGAGCTTGCAAACGCTGCTTATTTTTTTCTGCAAGAACAATTTCTTCCGACTCGGTTACCGCTTTTCGAGTGCCAGTTTGAGCTTCTTCTAATATAGCCGCAGGCGCTTTCGTGTCAATGCTTTTGCTTGCAATGATGGTGGGATCGCCTTCTTGACGCCTCTGGGACCTTATTAATGCTTCAAGGGCAATTTGACCAGCTGTAGCTTGCGCCTCGCTCTTCTCACGCCTTCTTTCAGAACGCTCGCCCGCAAGGGCTTGCTCTGCTGCTTGACGCTGAGCTTCTTTCTCTTGCAGAGCTTTTTCTTCGCGCACCCTCAATTCAGTTGCGCCTTTTAAAGCTTGCTCGTCTTGAAGTTCTTTTTCATCTTTTTCCCTACCCTTATCTTCGGCATAGGCTTTCTGATCTTTTGCAGGCTCCATCTCAAAATCCCCAAGGAGCTTTCTTCGCGTCAACCCAGGAGACATTTTAACTTCACCTGCTTGAGACACGCCTGCAGTTGCCACAGCATCGGCGGTACCAAGTATCATTTCTCTTTCTTCTGTTCGCCGCTTTGCTTCTTCTTGTCGAGATTTTTCTGCGTACTCAGTGGCGTCTTTTGCAGCATCCCCGCCTTGATATTCTTTTTCGCTATGTTCCTTCCCAGTAGGAACTTTCCGATCTCCAGCGGACTCCTTTTTTGCAGGGAGCCTTCTTGGCTTCAGCCCCGGAGAAAATCTAACTTCTCCCGCATGAGAGCCGCCCACAGATGCTTCTCTGATCTCATCAGCAGCGCTGGGTATTATTTGCTTTTGCTCTTCCTCATTCGTTCGTGAAGGCATAAACCACGAAATAACTCTCCACCAAAACCATGGCTTGTTTTGAGCTGCAAGCGCTGCCTTTCTTTGATGGTCACTTACAAATTTTGTAAGGATTGGCTCCAGTCGAGGATCATCGCCTACAGCGATCTTTATATCTGCTATAAGTGGTGAATTTGGATCCACAAATGCAAGCCAGCGTTCAAAATAGATAGGTTGAGCTCGTGAATTGCCAGCCCTCACCATTTCAGCAAATTTCTCTATAACTGTTTTGCTTTTTCTTCCATCGAGGTATGCATATACTAAAAGAGGATTATTCTCTAAAATAAGTCCAACCTGTTTAAATTCACTACTATTGAGCTCCCTGAACATTTTCATTAAAATGCTCGCTTTTGAGTCAGTTCTTTCAACAGGCATTTTACTTGGAGTCCCTGGTGGAGTTCGAGGCACAGTATAAAGTGCTGAAAAACTCTCTGCCGGAGGCATTCCCTCTTTAACCACACCCATTGCGAATGCCGATGGAGCATACATTATAAGCGCTAATAACGCCATTCTTTTTATCAACATAAAAATACCCCTCTAAAATGTATTTTATAGTTCTTAAATACTATTTTTTTCTCTAACAGCTTTGAGGCGCGCTTGCCTTGCAATTGCTCTAGCATCAGCTTCTTCTTTAGCCTTCTGTGCCGCTTCTCGAGCTCTTAAGTCTTCGGCTGCTTTGAGATCTTGTCCCGCCTTATGCGCGGCTTCATCTTTCCGCTTCGCATCCTCCGCTGAAGCTTTTGAGCTGGTCCCGTCTACCGCATGCATTGAAGTCTTAGCGCTCTCTTCAACTTTTCCTTTAGCGACGCGCTCCGATTCTTCTCGAGCTCTTAATTCTTGCAGACGCGCTTGCCTTTGTGCTGCCTTAAGATCTTGTATCGATTTAGAGGCGATTTCTTCTTTCCGCTTCGCATCCTCCGCTAAAGCTTTTAATTCAGCCTTAGCTTTCTCTTCAGCTTTTTCTTTAAGGAGGCGCTCTTCCTCTTCTCGTGCTCTTGAGTCTCTTGCTGCCATGAGCCGAGCCAGTCTTTGAGCAGACCTATAGGCAGCTTCTGCAGCGGCATCTTCTTCTGCTTTCTTTGTTTTTTCAACTTCTTTGCGAGCAGCTTCCTCGTCATCTTTCTTTTGAGCTTCTACGATGTTTTTAATGGCAGCATCAGTTCCCGGCAATCTCCATTGTGGCAACGATGCATAGAGAGAAACCGGGGTTTCATCTTTAAATGTATTTATCTGTTCCTTAGGGGCAGCCGCGTCCTCTTCTTTCTTCTGCTCCTCTAAGAAGGCTTTAATAGCCGCATTAGTGCCTGGCAAAGATCCTACAATTTTTGCGTTAGGAGTGCCTACAGCAGATATATAAGGTGTGGACGGAAATTCATATCCTGGCATCGATGCATAGAGGGAAACCGGGGCTTCATCTTTAGCTTTACTTACCAGTTCCTGAAGAGCAGCTTCTTCTTTCTTCTGCAATTCCAAGAACCCTTTGATAGCTGCATCAGTGCCTGGCAAGGATCCTGCATCTTTTTTTTCTAAGTCTTCAACTTCTTTACGAGCAGCTTCTGCATCGGCTCGCAATTTAGCTTCAGCCTCTTCAATATCTGCATGAACTTTACGCTCTGCTTTTTCTTGCTCTGCTCGCTGCCTAGCTTCTTCTTGTGCCATCAGGGCCGCTTCTTCATGGGCAGCCGCAGCCGCACTATCAAGTACCAAAACGTGACTTTTAATTTCCTCAGATGCAGCAACTTTACCGGCGATAGCTAGATTTCTTTTTTTAACATTTGCCGCCGCCTCAGCTACCACATTAGCAAAAGAAACGCATTCAGTTGCTACATCGTCTTCAAGGGCATTTTTTTTATCTTCAACCACTGTAGGTATGACTGGCGCAACAGGCTCCGCCCCGTCCTTTTTCCCATCTATGAGTACCGATGGATTAACTTCGGTTTTCATGAGTCCGCCAAAGCTAAGCTTTAACACATCATCTTGCGAGAGCAATTTCGGATCCTCTTGAGAAGCACTCATAGCCTTTTGCTCTGCTTCTTCCTGCGCTTTACGCTCAGCCCGCACTTTGCGCGCATGCTCTTGATAGAGTAACGATTCGCGAGCTGCAGGGGCGGCTGGAGTCGCCTCAATTTTTTCTCTATCGGCCGCATGTGCATTTTTGGCATTCTGAGCTTCTTCTTCAAATTGTGCGCTCAGGTTTTTTTGCGTAGGCTTTATTTCCCTTTCTCCTGAATGCTGGGTCCCAACGCTATCATGAGAAGGAGAAACTATAAAAGGCGCTTTTGGCGAGGAGGCTTTCAATGCATTCGCCCGACTCAACCATTTTTCAAAAATATCCTTAACTTTATCTTTTTTACGAGCAGATATTGAAGACAGCAGTTCCCGTCCAATGCTCTTTGCCAAGGAAGAATTGGGATCAAGGTAGCTTAACCATGTTTCAAAATATTTTAAGTTATCTGGAGTTTGTCTGGCAATAACAGTTCTCAAAAATTTTGCCAGAACAGTTTCTGGACCGCCACTTATAGTCGGCTTCTCCTCATAGATTAAAGCTGGCTGATTTTTAAGAAGAGCATCAATTGCTGCAAATTCTCCTTTGTTCATGTGCTGAAAAATGAGCGTGGCCGGTGTTGGGCTATCCACCCTAGCTGATGAGTCTAACTTTACGTCAATTTTGGGAGATGAAGGGGTCGCGATCGCCGCAGGCTCTGCCGCAGCTTGAAGTGCCACCGCATAAACCAGAGCAGTCGCTGAAGGTATAGCAGCATCTTTTTCCATGGGGAATAGCGCTGGAACGTAAGCAAGAATCGCCATTAACGCGCATTTTTTCGACATAAAGCACCTTTAGATTATGAAATTATATTTATGCTATCAACTGTGCTTCTTTACAGGTCTCTCACAACTTCTTTTTCTTCAAATTCTTTTTTTATTTTATACCTTCCCCACCATTTCCCACCACCCTGGACCAACCCAAGTCACCAACCTGATGGCGACTTTATTGACGAAAACCAATCCTTGCTCTTTCCGCCACCCCACTAATAGGTCATTGTCCGGCTTTTATTTTAAAAGAGCAATAATAAAAAGTATCACAGACGGACAAAAAAAACAACTCACATTTTTGGCATTCCCTGAAAAAATCAACCTTACCGCAACTATTTTTTATCCGAGTAAGCGCATCAGTCGAACCACACGTTTATTTTTTAAGCGAGAGATTTTTTCAATTCTTGTTCATCACTTGTAATCCGCTTTCGCACACTTTTGATCTTGCGCATAAAGCTTCTTAAAGGACCGGCTCAGGATCATTCATTGCTTTACATGGCTTAGGAAAGGCCAAGCATAGTTAGCAGGATAAAATATTTTTTATGGGCATCTTAAAAAAATGAAAGCATTAATCTGTTTTTCTTTTATTTCTTCCATCTCGGCATTTTTTAATTTTATATTTTCCATTATAAGTAGTAAAATAGTTGCTACAGGGATCTTTCGAAAAAACGAGATTAGTTATGAGATACTTTTGACAAAGCACGTTCTGCGACTTTTTTCAAGCCCGCTACTGATTTTACTTGATTTTTTTTCAAAAGAGCAATAGCCTAAGTTTTAGCTAGGAAGGAATTGTAGTAATGAAGCTTGCTCTTTTCTCTTCCTTTGCTAAACAAAAATTTTGGCATCAAAAGAACTTTTTTATCTTTTTTACCCAGCGAGATTTTTTCGATTCAGCATGCTTGGAACGTATTGATTGAGAATTTTCATTTATCAGAAGAGATCTTTTTTTAAGAACGTCAAACTGGTTAATAAACCTTTTAACGATGCGCTTATTGTCAAGAATAACGACATTTTCCTGATTACGCTCATGGGCCCGTACTGTAAAGTTAAATGAACCCGTCCATACCAGCGAATGGTGATCAATAGAATCTTCAAAAATTGCAAATTTATTATGCATAAGGGAGGAATGCTCTCTCATCTGATGATGATTGATAAACCCAAATAGGAATACCCTTCGTTAGCAAGCTGATCAATTTTGCTATATCTATCATTCCCGTACCCAGGATCAACAACGCACTGAACGGTTACACCGCGCTCATATGCATGCTTAAGAGCCCGGGTTATATCTTTGTCGGTAAGCGTATAAATAGCGATCGCAATACCTTTTTTCTCTACGTCAATGAGGCTTATTAAAAGATTTTTTAATTCATCATCGGGCGAAAAAAAGCTTGGGCAATTTTGTTTTCATCATCAAGCAATACTTTAGCAAGTTTTGCTTCAGATATCTTCATTACCAGAAAGCACAAATGCGAGTGCTGCAAAAGCGCCCAAGACAGCACAAAATACCCCTACCAATGCTATTTTTTGCAAGATATTTTTCATGCGTCACTCTGTTAGAATTTCCATCTCATCTCCAATTCACCGCCAAGCGAGCCTGCGTCATCTCTTACTGCTTTTACTGTCATATCATCTGAAGAGCGAATATTCAACTTCAACCTTAGTTTCCTCTGAAAGCTTCAAATTATTTTGCGCCTTCGCTCGTAACCGATCCGTGAAATCCACCTCAAGAGTACCCTTGCAGCCCTTGTTTGATCCTTGCAACGTTGGGACAAAGCGTACATTCTTAAAGGCTTGAGTAAAGTATTAAAAAATTGTTGAGCTTTCGATGAATGTTCCGTCGAGCCAAACAAGAGACTTTCAAGATGCATCATCACAATATATGGCATGGCGATATAACAGCGGACCTTCTTCAGATCCGGAAAAAGCAATGTAATAATATTTTCTTCCGAGAAGGACGGTGAAGATTCAAATGAAATTTTTGGTTGATGGACGGTTCCTGAAACATGCATGGTGATGGTATATTTTTTTATCGTATTTTTTGCAGCCAGCTGGACAGCCGGGTCATCCGGCTGGTCGGCTGTCAGATGCAACTTTCCCATGGACACGTACAGCGGTTTATAGGGGAAAAGAAATGCTCCTTTATTAAGTTCAATGAGTCCGGTAACATGTGGATGCGCAACAGTTCCTTTAACTGAAGCGCTAACTTCAGCATTTGTGTTGAAAAAGAACGTCTTTACAATAAGCGGACTGCGTCGTACTCAAATGAAATCAAGCTCAATATTTTTTGCCAAAGCAGAGGAGCTGCTCAATAAATCTTGTATGCACCTGACTGAGATAACACGTTACTTCTCAAATGACCTTTATCTAAAGTAAATGCACCGGTACAAGACCAACGGCCATCCTTTTTACCTGCATTATAAATTCCTGTCAGAGAGCCCGAAAGCATACCAAAAAAATCTTTATTCCAGCTTATAAAGGCATTATGCGCGATCAAGGAAGATGTGCAAAGAGAGCG
This sequence comes from uncultured bacterium, assembly GCA_963762095.1. Lineage (GTDB taxonomy): Bacteria > Babelota > Babeliae > Babelales > Babelaceae > PRDV01. Next base: position 79,551 of record CAVXJI010000005.1, read on the forward strand.
CGCCACCTCTCTGAAAATAATAATGTTGAGCACCCTGAACTAATTGACCCTTTTGCAATGAAGAGTGAGCATTTTTTACTGTGAAACATCTTGAGCATGGTCCACGATAAAGACGCCTGAGCTTCTTTTATAAAATTGTGAGCTTCAGGTATTTTGACTGTGCCATCACGACATCAAAACATCGATTGAAGATGGGTTGTTTGCATGTTTGCTTTAACTGGCCACATGAGCCTCCCTTGAGGCTGAAATCCAAAAAAATGTACGAGCGCGTCTTTTATATACTCAAAGTTAATACGTTCCCTCAAGATACCCATTCTTTTTTTCAAGCAGTATTCCTTTAGCATTTTGACCGACACTCTTATAAGAAAAACGAATAAGTTCATAAGGATCGAAATCCATTCTATCGTATAAGGGTGCTTATCAAAGTCCCTTGAGCCGCATCTCAACCGCCATCGCTCTCTATCCGTCCTTTAATAAGCGCTTTTCTAGCCTTATTTCGCTTTTGCCAGCGACACCTGACATCAATAGCAGCTTTAAGTATAACTCCCCGTGAGCAAACCATCTTTATAAGTAAGCGCTGCCCGCGCTCCTTCTTTTACAATAACAATCTTGGGGATCCGTGCATAGTTCTTAGATAAGTGCCAGATGCTTTCACATTTTTCGGTAATTAGATCATATTCCCAGCTGCCCGAAGGGGCGACACCCTGAAAATCTTCAAAATCAACTACCCCATTCACCTTCTGCTTCTTCCCTTTATTTTTAGAGCAGTTGGCCAAGCCTCATGGTTCCACACGAAAGATCCTGCACCCGGCCTTAGCCCTCATATTCAACGGCACTATCGAGTATATGGACATGTGCTCGTGCCTGCAATCATCCCCCCTCATATTTTTTAAAAGCGGTATAAATGGCAGATAAAGGCTGCTTTTTCGACCTGCCCGATTACTTCTGCCTCGCATAGAAATCGTGTCATCAGCATTAAAGGAAATTCCCTCCGCTTTAATCATCAGACTTCGATCCTCTGGATACCACTGCCATGAGCCCACCATGTCTTTATAAGTATAAATGAGCAATGACCTCTGCGACGCATTCTGCACAAACGGAAGATCAGCATTCACGCGCATTTTGACAGCATAATTATCAACATTTTCGGTAGGAACATCTACAGTAATGGTCCCAGTAATATGCTCTGCTAGAGAGGTGCCGGCACGCTGCATAGTCCCTTCATGCACAAACATGCGCGTTGCAACTACATCTTTGAGAATATCACTCGAGCTGGATGCTCGCATAGCCAAACGGAATGCAGTCTCGTTCAAGATGTACTGTTCCTTGCGAAAACCCACAGCTCACAAGTCTTATAGGCAATGTAACTGGTGCACGAATAAGCTTAATGAATGGATCAACAATTGCCCATTGTTTATTTTCATAACGAGAAAAAACTGCCGCTTTCTGAAAAATAAGCCGCACCTCAAACCCAGCTTGCTTCAACCAAGAAAGCCACGAAAAGCGAATAACAGCCTCAGGGCTGGAAAAGGTCCACGCTCCATCGGGTGAAGCCGCATGCATAGTTGCCGTGATTATTCCGCCCAGCATATCCACATGCGAAAGCGTACAGGAAAAGGGCACCCCTAGTATCTCTTCGATAGATTGCCTAATGCTACGCTCTAGGCGCGCTTTTAACCAGGGATCTTCTTGAAGAAAGGCAAGCGAACATAAAACGCCTAAAAAAAGCGCGCCATGAACTTTTAAAATTATTTTAAAGGGCCTTTTTAAAGAAAGCTTTAGCACAGTGTTCGCTTATTGTAATGAAGAAAAAAGTTCTACCACATCAAGTGTACTACAACGAAATCACTCTTTCAAAAGGCTCTAGCCTTTTAATAAAACCCAACGTCCTTCATAGCGATAACGGCGAATATGAGTCACATGGGAGGCATCACAAGTAAGGGCATAGAGAACAGACTTCTTTCGATCAGTTACATACAGGGCACCAGCGGCTATAGTCCCCCCTGAGGCTCCTAGGAATGACCGATTTGGCAAGGTTCTGCCGTCGACAGCTCCATCCCCGCTGGAATAATCATGCAAGCTACCATCACAATCATGAATGGAATTATCACCGATGTAACCATCCGGATAAAAAGTGATCCGTTTACCTGGCCAGGTAATAGGTTCTTTTATAACATTCACTGGATAGGAGGGGGGCCCAAGAATGTTATCGGGCACGCCAAAGATTACGCCAGAAGAAAGGCTATAGAGCTGGTCAGCAGTATACGTATTTTTTTTAAGATCGAAAACAACAGTGCTGGGTTTTCCCTCAAGTATTGCCTTGCGTTGCATAAAAACAAGGACAGCGTATAGCCTATCCAGGTCTCTATGCACCACAGCATAATCGGCAATGCCTATAAAATAAGTGGAAAGACTCATAATAAAAGTAACGAGTGCTAAAACAACGACAAGCTCAAAAAGAGAGTAGGCGCCTTTAAGCGCTTTATACATTCACTCCCTCAGTTGAAGTAGCCACGGAAAGCACTTCTTCAATGGTGGTAATGCCCATTTTAATTTTGCGCAAACCATCCTGCACCAATAAGGTCATACCATCCTTAACGGCCTGTGCTTGAATAAGGGCAGTATCAGCCCTTTCAAGGGTAAGACGCGCAATAGGCTGAGTCATAACCATAATTTCAAAAATTGCTAGACGGCCTCGATACCCGGTTTGCAAACATTCGTCGCAGCCAACAGGCTCATAAAAGACAATCGATTCAAGTTCTTTAGGATCAATGGGTAATCGCTTAAGAACAGCTTCTGTCGGCTTATAGGGGCGCTTACATTTTTCACATAATCTTCGCACCAAACGTTGCGCAACAACCGCAACAATGGTCGATGCTATCAAAAAGGGCTCAATACCCATATCTAAAAGACGAGTAATAGTGGCGGCAGCACTGTTTGTATGCACCGTACTTAATACCAAGTGACCGGTAAGGGCTGCTTGAATAGCTATCTGAGCAGTTTCTTGATCACGCGTTTCACCAATCATTACAATATCCGGATCCTGACGCAAAATTGAGCGCAATGCTGCTGCAAAGGTAAGCCCTATGCTTTCTTTCACCTGCACTTGACCGATACCGGACATCTGATATTCAACCGGATCTTCAACCGTAACAATATTTACTTCTGGAGAGTTCAGAGCGAACAAAATAGAATAAAGCGTCGATGTCTTACCAGAACCCGTAGGACCCGTAATGAGCATGATGCCATTGGGCTGAGCAATGCTCTGCTCAATGACTGCAAAATCTCGCTCACTAAATCCAAGCGTTTTTAACGCTCCAAAGGTCTTTGTTTTATCTAAGAGACGCATAACAATACGCTCGCCAAAAGTAACCGGCAATACTGAGACACGAATATCAATCGCCTTATCAGCGATCTTAATTTGAATACGGCCATCTTGCGGTATGCGCTTTTCTGCGATATTCATGTTAGCCATGATCTTAATACGTGACGTTAATGCAGCTTGCGCTCTTTTAGGAGGCATGAACACTGAATACATCACTCCATCAATACGGTAGCGAACACGCAATTCTTTTTCAAAAGGCTCAATATGAATATCGGACGCTGCCCGCTTAACCGCCTGATATAGAATATGGTTAACAAGCTTAATAATAGGGGCTTCACTCGCCATTCCCAGAATATCTTCTTCCTGTATGGCCCCAAAATCAACTCCCTCCAGCTCCTTTTCTTCTTCCAATTCCTCAATCATCTGCTTGGTTCCTTCAAGCGGATAGTAGCGGTTAATAGCATCGATAATAACACTTCTGGTAGAAACAGCTTGACGTGTGTCGCTCCCCAATAAAAGCGTTAATTCATCAATCGGTTGAAAATCGGAGGGATTGGAAGTCACTATGGTTGGATGCTCACTATACCATACCGGAATCACCATATGCTCTCGTAAGAACTTAAGAGGAATTCTTGATAAAAGCTCCGGGTCAGCCATTTTTTCTGTAATTGTTTCAATAAAAGGCAGGCCAAAAAGATCTGCATATGCACGCACGAGATCTTCCTCTTTAATAAGAGCGTGTGCCCGCAAATAATCTTCAAGAGCTTGATGATTTTCCTGGCTAGCAGCCTGGTATTCTTCAATCTCAATCGGGGTAAATAGTTTGCGCTCAACAAGAACTTGAGCAAGGCTTTTTCTTACCATTTATTTCTTTCATGTTAGAGCTTTTAGTATAGCACAAAAGAGCAAAAAAGTGAAAAATTGCGGGCCTGGTATTTTTTTAAAAAAATTTACTTCTATCGTCTCAGCCTTTTGATAGACTTTTTTTGAGAAAGCCTATGAGCCTGACGCCAGAAAAGGTCTCGATCTAGCCCAGTTTTTGACTGAACTTCCTCTTGTGTAAAAAAAATATTTTCTAGCACTAAGACAAGTGGGAATGTATTCTTGCAGTTTCATACGCATAGGATTACATTTTTTGTAGAGTTTTGCATATAAAATGTTAATATTTTGATTTCTGCTGTTTATCGCAAAGCACATAGAAAACTGTAAACAAGTGGCTACCCACAAAACTCCACTCGGTTATTTTTTTTGCCATCCGTACAAGTTCCAAATATTCCCCATTAGACAGAGGGTACTGAAAGCGTTCCGTGGCGACAAAACCACGTGTTTCATAAAAGTCCGTACCCACTAACGTAGCGGCGAGCTCCAATTTCCTAAAACCTGCTGTCGCAGCCGCTTTTTCACATGCAGTAAGAAGCTCTTTTGCAACGCCACGTCGAGCCCAATCCGGATGAACAAAAAAGGCTCTAATACGAGCTGGTTCCGTGGCGGGATCAAGCAGCCCATTTTCGACTTGGGCAGCATGATCACTCCCGAATAATTTTTTCCATCGACTCCATCCACCACAACCGATTATCTTAGATTCACATTCGACAACAAAATAGGTACCATCATTGATAAGCTGGGTATCAACACCAAAAACGGTGCCTAATGCACCTGCTCTTTGCGCCGCAGTATACGTGCTTGCCTGAAGTTTGTCAACTGAAAGAGATATAAGACTTGTCAGTGCCTGCACATCTTCAAGGCGTGCTGGGCGTAGAACTGCCTGTTTAACGCATGGGGCAGAGCTTTTTAATTCCTTGACCTGCTCCATAGCGCTTAAACCAAAGAATGAACACAGAGCAAAACTCAAAACATATTTGGATACCATGTGAAGACCTTTCTTTAATTTAAAATTTATTGACATCTCAATTGTATCCAAAAAATGACAAGAGGTCGAATTTGCTGATTGATCTTCTCACTGGGCATTTCTCATGAAAGATGGTCGAAATTCATAGCAGCTGTTAAAAACTCCATCATAAGTGCACATACAAAACGCCATGGCTGAAATGCACTCTGCGAAATATCGGTTACACTATATGCCGAGCCTACAATTGAGCGGATTGATCGAAATATTACGAAATTATGCCGACAGAATCAGGGCTTTTTGCACTCTTTTTTATGCTTAGGCCAATGATTTTTTTGGCATGTTCGATTACAATAGCGAACGCTTCTACAAGCACCGCATGAAAGCTTCGCGTCCTCGCCACAGGCGACACACCTTAATGCCGCTTCTCTTTGCTTATCAGCTTCTTCTGCCTGCGATTCTGCTTCGTTCTCGCCTCGTACAGCAGCTTCATGATACCACATCGCAGATTGCTTTAAAAAAGCCCTTTTTTGTTTTCCGGTAGACGCATTCCTGGTTTTCTCTTTGAAAACAGCGCCCAGGTTATTGGCAGGTAAAGCCTCACAAATATCTAAACTATCACTTTTCAGTGCGGCTTTCTCTCCCCATTCTTGTGCTTGATTTAGGTACTCTTGCTTTTGTTGAGGATCCAGCGTAATCTCACTTTTTAGAAGATATAATACGCCTAAATTATAGAGTGCCGCAGGTTCACCCTGAACAGCAGCTGCAGAAAACAAAGTTAAGGCCTTCTCCGCCAATGCTTCTTTTTCAACAGAGCCGGAGACTCTTTCCCTTTTTTCAATACAGCGTGTGCCCGCACAACACTGTACTCTTGGATCACCTTGCTGAGCTGCTTTAATATACCATTCTAATGACTCATCTAATAACGCTTCCTTCTGCTGGAGATCGCTCGTTGCAGCAGCTTTTTCTTCGCAAATAAAGCCTAAGTTATTTTGAGCTTTTGCGTGCTCTTTGCGAGCCGCAGCACGATACCAGGTTATAGCTTTGCTTAAATAAGCCTCTTTTAATTCAGGGCTAGGAGCCGAATTGCTTTGCAGTTGGCAAACGACAGCCACGGTAAATTGAGCCTCGGGGTCGCCTTTTTGAGCTGCTTTGAGATGAGGACGTAGCGAGCGTCCAAGATTATTTTCTTTTCGTTGGGATTGGCCAGTTCTGCCTCCCCCGGCAGATGCTTCTATTATGGCCTCAAGACTTTTGATAATGTCTGCAACACCATCTTTTTCCAAACCCTGCTCTCCCAATTTGGTGGACATTGCAAGAGCCTTATTAAATAAAACTTCTTTATCACTTCTAGCGGGCTGTTTTGGGTGACTTTCAGTTAAAGCTCTGAGCGCAATTTCATCCACCTGCTGTGCCGTTTTAAGACACCATAGAAGCGCCTCATCTAAATAGGCTTCCTTAGCCAGGTTACTCATACATTCATCACTTTTTTCTTTGTACAATAAAGCAAGGGTATACTGCGCACCACCATGTCCAGATCGGGCGCTTAGTTTGTATTTAACAATGGCTTCTTCGATATTGCCTGCACTCTCAAGTTTCAATCCTTCTAAAAAGAGCGTTTGAGATCTTTCCTCTGATTGGCTCAATGACTTCTCCATAGCATTAACTGCAAAACTTGCAGTTAATGCTAAGCAGATTATTGCTGCATTTTTTAACATAACAATCTCCGTATTATGTGATGATAAAAATAATTCAATTTGATATTTATCATACTCCATGAGAAAAATAAGTCAAATTGAAGAGAAAACCCTCCTGAGTTTCCAGGAGGGCCAAAAATAATCACAAAACTTAGCGTTTGCAAACAGCTCTTTTATACAATCAGCCGGAGCTTACCAGAAACATCGATTCTTACCTGTTCGGTGCAATAATCAAGGACAAGCATCAGGCCGGCACTATCATTCTGCTGAAAAGCTTTCTCTATTAGAGCGTTAACATTATAAGTTTGAAGTATCTTATCTAATACAGGCTGCTCGAATGTGCCCCTGAAAAGCTCTTCTGCCTGGCGCAATGCTACATATTTTTGTAGCGGAGTTAGAAGCGATTTAAATTGATGAAGATCGTAAATATGAGTCCAGGCGTTCGCTAAATAACAATATTTATAAGTTTTTGCACCAAGCTGATTGACATGGGCGCTCATATCTTTGATACACTGAGCAATTTTTTCACTGTCACCCTTAGCAATTGCATCATGTAGCGCTTGCAAAGTTGCATCAGAATTTCTGTACTCGATAGTTAGTTTACTAGAAGCCTCAAAGGATTCATTATAATGGCTATAATCAATGCCCCTATCCATACAAACGATCCGTGGAGCTACGGCTGCTAGCGCCATAATTGATAATAAGAGGTATTTTGTATTCATAAGCCTTCTTTCCTTTATTGTTGAGAGTTACCTAAAGTTGTTAAAGTTACCTCTATAGTCGTTAATGTTACCTATTATTTTTTTCCTAGTATGAATTCTCAGGCAGGCGGCTCCCTAATCCCAAAACTTACAATACATAGTAAATAATAATTTAATAAATATATTTACAATTATAAATAACTTCACGAAATTGTCAATATGGCTCCTGACAGGCTTGCCTAAAACAGGCATTATGCTACCTTTAATCAGTAATCATCAAAACAATAGGGGTGGGACATGATACAATCGCGCTACAAAGTTCTCTTTCTAACAATTGGACTCATTGTCCCTTTCAGCACATCTTGCAAGCGTCATTCACGAATAAGGAAGGCTGAGCGCCTTGAAAAGCGCAAAAAGGTAGTCATAACTGATGACCAAAAACTGACAGCAGCACTAAGCAAACAAATAAAATATATGAAGTTTGACGATGCTGTTCTTTCTATGAATTATTACATCAAAGAACAAGATCTTGATGTAGCCATCAAATGCGGTCAGCGAGCAATTTCTGTGGGCGGAGACCAAGAAACCATGCGCCAAATACGCTTCACATTGGCTGAACTCTTCTTAGAAAAGCGTAAATTAAAGCAAGCAGTAGATTCCGCAGAGGAGTATCAGAAATTTTATCCGGGCACCGCAGAAGCGATCAAAGCCCAATATATAATCATACGGGCAAACTTCCTCGATCAATGTCAGTCCGATAGAGATCAAAAAAATACTAAATCTACCATTGAGCACGCAGAGGCGTTTCTTACTAAACATAAGCAAAACGATTATACGCAGAGCGTGAAAGAAATGCTCACAGAATCGTATCTAACTCTTATACGCAGTGAAATAAACATCATTAACACGCAATTAGATAACTATTCTTACACAAAAACAGATGCATTTCTCGAAGCAGCAACCAAGAGAATTGCACACATTAGAGAAAAATACCTGCCTCATGCACCAGTAGCAGAAAAAAAAGTTCTCGAAATCGAAGCCATCATAGCTAAAGCTGCGGGCAAACCGGTCCCCCAGCAAAAGATTGAAAAGTCGGATAAAGTTACGCTCGCACAAAGCAAACGGCCACGAAATAGCTTCGTTCGCGTAATTAAAAGCGCTTTTGTTGAAGATAATAACGAATTCTTCGCGTAGAGCTAGCCTGCTTATTATTTCTGGCACACAAGAGAAAGAGTTCCCATGAGCTACGAGCGAATCACACTCGGCAAACAAGGTGAAGCTTTTGTGGTTGAGCATTTAAAAGCTCAGGGTTTTACGATATGCGCGCAGAATTATACAACACGGCTAGGTGAAGTAGATATCATAGCCAGAAAAGCCGATATACTCGCTTTTGTTGAAGTAAAAATACGCCGCACTGCCTATTTCCCTCTTTCAGAGCTTATCCCGCCTTCCAAGCAAAAAAAGATTATTAAAACAGCGCTCTCATACATCTATACTCATAAGATAAGGGAGATGATCTACCGCTTTGATGTAGCATTATTAGAAATTTCTGACACAGGCGGCTATACTATAACCTATCTTGCTAATGCATTTACCGCACCCTCACATACAGGTGCTTTGCTTCACTGAAGGTTGCTGCAAGGTCAACTACCGCGGTCTAAAAGGCTCCATAGGCCGAGTTTCTGCGCTTATTTAAGGGATTACTATTGAAAGAATTACATAAACGCCTACTCACCGGTTTTATTCTAGGGCTGCTTGTTATCGTTACCCTTCTTTTTTGCCCATCCTGGGTTTTTGCTGCTTTCGTCACATTGCTCCTTATTTTCATTTTGGTAGCTGAATGGCCTTCATTAGTCACATCCAAGGATCCTTATTTTTGGCTTCTTACACCGCTTTATCCTATTTTGCCCTTTGTGCTCATTATCATCATGCAGCTAACAGGCTACGAATCTGTTAATATTCTGCTTATCAGCATGGTTGCAATTCATGATACCGGTTCCTATCTTGCAGGAAAAAAATGGGGAAAACATAAAATAAGCCCTGTAATAAGCCCCGGCAAAACGTGGGAAGGCTTTATGGGCGGCATCGCCCTAACCTTTGCTTTTTCATCGTTCTTCTTTGGGCAAACCGATCTTGCAACATTGTTCTTCAAAATATTACCTTTTACAGTGGCCGTCTGCACAAGCGCTCTCTGCGGGGATCTCTTTGAATCGTACTTAAAAAGACGCGCGGGATTAAAGGATTCAGGCAGCCTGCTCCCTGGTCATGGTGGGCTACTAGATAGAATTGATGGTATTATGTTCGCCGCACCAGTCGTATTTATTTTTAGAAAAGCTCTACAGATGCTTCTCATGCCAACCTGACACAAAAGCCATCTTGTGAATAAAAATTGACAAATCGACAGACTCAATTACTATAAGAATTATAAATACAGAATCATTCATAACTAGGCAACAGAAGAAAAATGTAACCCGCAGGAAATCAAACCATGAAACAAACAAGCTCCCCCTTAATCACATTAATAGCAACGCTCGTTACAGCGTCATGTCTTGTGGCAATGGAAGGCGCCCAAACAATTCAGCCAGCAGCTGCAGATATGCAGGCAAGAGAGGCCGAGGACGCATTGGAAAGACAGAAAGCCACAGACCCACTAGGAGCAGTTTTTAAAGAAATGACCCACGAGGCACAATTAGCTTTTGCTCAAGATTTATCGAGGGGGTTTAGCTTTGCAATCAGCTTATTAGAAGCCCGCATTGCCCACTCTGCGAAAGAAGAAGTAACTCCCCCTAATGGCAAAAGCCAGGATGCAATTGTACAACAATTAGCCCCTGCTCAAGATGTATCAAGGGAGTTAAAAACCTGTATTAACCAAGCGGTACAAGAAGCACGTGCTCATGCTGACACGAGCCCTACAGTACTTCTAAAAAAATTGAACAATCGGACCCTTATAGCGTCAAGCGTTCTTATATTTGCTCTCATGGTGTATTTCATGAAAGCTCAATGGGGACACGCTGCTTAATAGCAGATCCTATTGCAATAAATAGCTCACAAGATCCCGTTGAGGAACTTTTTCATCAGTTCCGGTCATCATATTTTTAACTGAGACAATTTTTTGAGCTTGCTCGTCGGGTCCTATAAGAAGCGCATATTTAGCACCCATTTTGTTGGCATGACGCATCATACTCTTAACAGAATCTCCCTCAAGAAGAATATCGGTGCAGAGTCCTTTTGCTTGCAGCTCATCTGCTAAAAGCAGTGCTAATGAATGCTGCTCTTTGGTCAATGGAAGAATTGCGTACAGTGAAGGAAGCACCGGAAGTGGTAATGAATCCTTAATGCGCTCCAATAAAAGTAATATTCGCTCAATGCCAATGGAAGCACCAAGAGAAGGTTGATCTTCCTTGGCCCCTATTTCTTTAATAAGGCTATTGTACCGGCCGCCGCCACAAAATGCATTCTGAGCGCCGAGTTCGGAACTTACAAATTCAAATACCGTTTTATCATAATAATCAAGACCTCGCACTAAAGTGGGCTTATACGAATAAGAAACAGAAAGATGTTCAAGGCCCTCTTTTAATTCTTTCCACTGAGCATCACAGTCTTTGCACAGATGATCAGCAATGTGGGGTGCATTTTTGATGAGCTCCTGGCAGTCGTGACTTTTGCAATCAAAAATACGCATGATATTTTTGTCCTTACGGATCGTGCAGGTCGGGCATAGCTGCGGAGCCTTTTTTTCAAGAAAGGCGTACAGCTTTTGTCGGTAAGCAGCACGGTCTGATGCGCATCCTAAAAAGTTAATCAGCAAAGCAAACGTATCTAACTTTAGTACTTCACTAAACAAACGATCGAGCATTTTCAGGAATTGCACGTCCTGACTTATTGATGCTGAGCCAATCACTTCCATATTAATTTGATGAAATTGACGGAATCGCCCCTTTTGTGGTCGTTCATGCCTAAACATAGGACCCCAGAGAAAAACTTTCCAAGGAGTGTGCGCTATAGCGTTATTTACAAATGCTCGCGCTGTAGAGGCAGTCGCTTCTGGTCTTAGGCAGAGCGGTTCTTCCTCATCACCTTTGAGTATATACATCTCTTTAGTGACCACATCGGTCTCAAGCCCCAATGAGCGTTTAAAAAGCTCAGCGTACTCGATAATAGGCGTTGCTATCTCACTAAAATTATAGGCGGAAAGATGTTTTTTGGTTTCCGCTATGAGAAAATTAAATAAGGTAAGATCAAGAAAATCTTGCGTACCTTTAACTCGATTAAACATAAAGCACTATTGTTTGTATTGTTTTATGATAGAATGAACATCGCTGCAAGTTCTACTGTACCATGTTGAGCTATAAAGTCGACCCCAGATATTTTTTATAATATCGTTGACTTTAAACTTTCTAAGATGGTAGAAAGAAGCACAGTGTAGTAGTAATCTATAAAAAAGGGAGTTATCATGCGTAAATTAGCAGCTCTAGCATGTCTGCTTACTGCATCGTCACTGATGCAGGCAAGTACCGTTACCAGTCATACATTTTTCTCTGTAAGACCTAACTTTCAATCCTTTATGCCTGAAAGAGTCTCGTTTTTTAGAAACGAGCTGCTTGATGAGTGTCAAGGTTTTGGCGGGGCATTTGAAGCTGTCCTTTATGGTGGCAATATAACTGATCAAGGCAGCATGAAGCTTTCCGATTATTTTTTACCACCAGGCTGCCATGTTTGCTGCCTCAATGTGCAAGAATTTAATCCGGAAACAGAGTCAAATCCGGCAAATACCGCCGATGGTAGCCCTCTTAAAGATTTAGAAGCACGTAACTTTAATATACGTACACAGAATGAAACCTTTGCGAGCAGAATATGTATTAAACCTAGGCAGAAAACCTTTGGCCTGGGTTTTGTCTATAAACAAACATTAAGTCACAAATGTGGCGGCGAAACGGGCTTCTGGTTTGAGGGGTCGCTACCCATAGAGCGTGTTGAAAACCATGTAGTACTCACAGAAACCATCGAAAACGATGGGGGCGGCCCTGCATTAAATCCGGATGGAACCGTGCAGATCGGTCTTGATAACAGTCCGCGCGTTGCAAGTATGACAGCAGCCTTTGCCCAATGCAATTGGAATTATGGAAGAATTCCCAATAAAAAACTAAAAAAATGGGGCGTTGCAGATATTGAACTCAAACTTGGGTATAATTCAATTAATTGCGAAACTTGCGCTATGAATTCTTATTTGGGCATTGTCGTGCCAACAGGAACACGCGTGCGGGGCAAGACTGTTTTTGAACCTATCATAGGCAATAATCATCACTTCGGTGTAATGATTGGAAACAGTATGGCGGTAGAAATTTGGAAATGGTGCAGATACTCAGCCACATGGTATATAGATAACGATACCCGTTACTTATTTAGCAACCACCAAGTCCGTTCATTTGACCTTATTGGCAAGCCTTGGGGGCGTTATCAGGAAACCTATAATTCCTCAGAAGCGGCAGCCGCTGCAGCCACTACGTTCAATGAAAACAGTGGAACCTCGGGTATTAATATTTTTACCCAATGCCTTCGCGTGAGTCCCCATCTTTCATCAAACTTTAACACCGGTTTCCTTATAACAAGACAGGGAGACTGTGCTAGTTGGATATTTGAAGGAGGATGGAACTGGTTTGCGCGTCAAACAGAGGTGGTAGAGCTTGAATGCAATAGCACCGTAAGTGCAGCTGCATTAAAAGGAATAAATGGCCTCGGGACAACAACAATAGCCCGCAACATCAAAGATAACTTCCAAGCCTCGGTGTTTACCTTTGCCCAAGGCTATCATTCGGTTTCCAATTGCGATATAGATTTAGAATCTGCAGCACATCCTGCAACTCTGTCAACCACACTCTATGCAACACTCGGCTATAAATGGGAGCGTGAATGCCCTTACTTTGTTGCTCTGGGCGGATCGTATGAATTCAACGTACGTGAAGTCAACCCTGTTATGGATAGATGGCTCGTGTGGGGTAAATTTGGGGTCACCTTCTAAAAACTACAAAAAACGCAAAATTCAGGGGGTGCCAGCAGGCGCCCCTCTTTCTATTTATTAACTTTTCATCAAGCCTCCATTCACCGCCAGCTCCATCAATGCAGCCTTAGCCACGATTCTTTTAATGCGTGCTGCAATGTCTGACAGAGTTCAAGAAAAAAGAATAATGGATTACTAACCAAAAATCCTTTTCTGATTAGAAGAAAAAAGTTGCATTATTTTAAATTTCATGTAGAATTTTATTTAATAACATTTTAGGGAGACCATACAATGAGACTAACTAGAGGACTATTAATCTGTATACTACTGTCTGCATCCAGTGCATGGGGCATGTCAATATCAACGTTCCATAAGTGGGTTAACCCAGAATGGAAAATGGGCAAAACCACAAAAGAGCTGGTTGAAGGCTTTGATAAGTTGAACTACCCGCATGACAAACAGTTGGCCGATGGGATGCTAAAACACTATCTAAATAAAACGATCAATGAACTCAGAAATGAGTTGGTGGCATTGGCCCGAGGTCCTCAAGGGGCGGCGGCTGCACCAGCAGAAGAGGACGAAGATTGGGGCATATAAATATAATAAAGGAATAACGAAGCAAGCGTTATGGTAGCTTCGCTTTTAACCCCGCACAATTGCCCGGCTCAAGCGGTTGCTTCGGTGGAAAAATAATATACCATTAAATGTGTACATTTTAATTGTTAACGATATTACTATCAGGAGTTTATATATGAAATTACAACTAAGCGCATTGTTATGTACAATGCTCCTTGTTTCTCAAGCTCAGTCTATGGACAACCCTAGAGGAGCAAACGCTGGTCAAAACTTTGAAGAAACAACGTTTTGGATTGACCAAGTCGACGCCCATCAATCATCTGTTGGAGAATTGATCCGTACGACATACTTCGAGCTAGAAATCCTTGCTGCACAAGATAATGCTGCACAACTGCAGAATACTCTTGGAGATTTGACCACACGGCAAGATACTCTTGTTAAACAAATACAAGCAACACAAAAATCGCTTGAAGCCTCTTCATTGGATGCAGACGCTAAGCAACAGCTTATCACTGGTTGCTACGAGCATCTACAAACAGTAAAAGGAAATTCACAGGCTTTGGATGTCATTAAAGGAAGAATTGCTGATTTAAAAAAGAGCGGACCGAAGACAGCTCCTGTTACTCCGGTTGTTCCGGTGAAACCAGCTGCTAAACCAGCTCCAGTTGTAAAGCCAGTTGCTCCAGCTACAGAGGCTCAACCAGCTACTCCACCTACAGCATCTGAGCTCGATAAATCAGCTAAGCCTGATATCAAGTGGGATGCTGAAGCTATTGAGAAAGAAGCTACGGAGACGCTAAAAGCTGCTCAAGTTAAAGCAGATGCGGAGTTCGCTAAGCAAGTGGAAGCAGACGAAAAAGCTGCCGCTAGAAAACCAGAAGCTAAGAAAGCTGGAAAAGCTAAAGAAGATGAAGCTGTTACTAAAGCTGAATCTAATAAGAAAACTCAAGCTGCAATTGCTAAAAAAGCTCTAGAACAAGCTGAAGCTGATAAAAAGGCTCAAGAAGCTGCTGAAGCAAAAAAAGCTCAAGCAAAAACAGATGATGCTAAAAAGCTAGAAGCTAAAGCTATTGCTGCTGAACGTGAACGCAAGGCTAAAGAAGAAGCTGCAGCAATTGCAGAACTTAAGAAAGCAAAAGATGCGGCCGTGAAAGCTAAAGAAGAAAAGGCAAAACAAGCTGAAGATACCAAAAAGGCTGAACCTGCCGTTAAAGAAGCTCCTAAAGCAGAAGCGGAACCAATAGCTCCAGAAGTTCGCATTGCTTCCGCAAAAGCGCGCATTGATGAACTGAAAAAACATAACGGGCTTAATCCTGACGCAGCGATAGAAGCCTTCTTGAAAAATGCTAAAGCTGCAAAGAGCGAAAAAGAAACAACAAAGAAAAACTAACCCTTAGGTTAATCCCTTATCAAGAAGAGGCAAGCTTGCTTGCCTCTTCTTCTTCTTCTAGATTCTCATTTTTGTTTGAGCTAATGACAGCGGCGCTGCCTTATCAGAGTGTGAATTATTTGTTGCTGAGCACACAGCATTTCTTATACTTCTTTCCTGAGCCACATGGACATTCCTCATTCCTACCCACTTTATCTGAGCTCGCTTGCTGAATTTCAATGTCCCCTTGAGGATCATCTTCAGGTCCCAAAAGATTAATCTCTTCGAGCTCTCGTTCCCGTTTACGTTCAAACTCATGACTATTGAAGTGCTCAAGATTAAGATGGAACACGTTATGCACTACTTCGGAGCGCACCTGCCGCATCATGTCTTCAAACATGGCAAATGCCTCTCTCTTATATTCAATAAGAGGATTCTTTTGCCCCCAACTACGCAAGCTAATACCTTCTTTTAAATGATCTAAATTGAGCATATGCTGCTTCCATGCCTGATCAATAGTTTCAAGCATAATCCATTTATGTGCATCCTTAATCATAGGATGCTTGGACGCGTCCACTGCTTGAAAGGTGCTTTCAAAACGATGCAAAAGAAATTCTGAAAGAGCGGTCCGTAAGGCCTCACTATCCCCTGAACGCAGCTGCTCCCTTTTGAAATCTTCATTGGGTATGGAAGTCATATGAGAGAGGATGGTTATTACTTCTTCAAGCGCATCTGTATTAACCGATCGTCCCGGAATATAGAATGAAACGACATTCTGAACGGTATTTACAACCATCTCCCTTACCAAATCGTGAATATTTTCTTCGCCCTCAAGAATCTCTCGTCTAATCCTATATACAACCGTGCGCTGTTGATTAAGTACATCATCATATTCAAGTAAATTTCGGCGAATATCAAAATTATGCTTCTCAACCTTTTCTTGCGAGCGCTCAATGGTCTTAGAAATGAAAGGAGACTCAATAGTTTCTTCCTCGGTCATTCCAATGCGCTGCATGTTTTTCTTAATGCTATCACCAGCAAAAATTCGTATAAGATCATCTTCAAGAGAAATATAAAAGCGAGATTCCCCGGGATCCCCCTGACGACCAGAACGTCCGCGTAACTGATTATCAATACGCCTACTTTCATGCCGCTCGGTACCTAGGATATAGAGCCCTCCAGCCTGCACCGATTCGGCTGATAATTTAATATCGGTCCCACGGCCCGCCATGTTGGTTGCTATAGTTACACGTCCTTTTTCCCCCGCATGAGCAACAATTTCTGCTTCTCGTGCGTGGTTCTTTGCATTTAACACTTCATGAGGAACTTGGCTAGCGGTTAAAATCATACTCAGCAACTCAGATGTTTCAATAGCAATGGTACCTATGAGCACTGGCTGCCCTTTGGCATGCCGCTCTTTTACGTCCTCAACAATTGCTTTATATTTTGAGTTCTTTGATAAGAATATAAGATCGGCTTTATCATCACGAATCATAACTCGATTAGTCGGCACACTAATAACATCCAGCTTATAAATTTTATGAAATTCTTCTGCCTCAGTAAGCGCTGTACCAGTCATACCTGCAAGCTTTGTAGTAGAGCCTAAAATAATTCTGTAGAGTAATAGACGCAAGCGTTTGAGACTCTCGTTCTATTTTAACGTTCTCTTTTGCTTCAAGTGCCTGATGCAGCCCATCACTATAGCGTCTTCCAGGCAATATTCGTCCCGTAAACTCATCAACAATCAATACTTGATCATCCTTTACCACATAATGCACATCACGTTTAAACAAGGCATGCGCACGCAAAGCCTGATTGGCATGGTGTAAAAGCTTTACGTTCTCAAGATCGTAGAGATTTTCAACATGAAAAGCTTGTTCAACTTTATCATTTCCCGCCTCAGTAAACTGCACCGTTCGAGCTTTTTCATCAACCTCATAGTCCTCTTTATCCTTAAGCCCAAACATTATGCGATTTGCATCTACATACAGTCTGCTGCTTTCATCGGATGAGCCAGAGATAATAAGCGGTGTTCGCGCCTCATCTATTAAAATTGAGTCAACTTCATCAACAATTGCATAGGGTAATTCGCGCTGTACATAATCCTGTAGGCGGAACTTCATGTTATCACGCAGATAATCGAATCCTAATTCATTATTTGTTGCATATACAATGTCAGATTCATAGATTTTTTTACGCTCAACGTCCGAGAGGGAATTTTGAATAACACCTACTGACATGCCCAGATGATTAAAGACAGGAGCCATCCATTCAGCATCACGCCGTGCCAAATAATCGTTCACGGTTACTAAGTGCGCCCCCTTACCTGTAAGCGCATTTAAATAGAGGGGTAAAGTTGCGGTCAATGTTTTACCTTCACCTGTCTTCATCTCAGAGATTTTTCCCTCATGCAGCGTTATGCCGCCAATGAGCTGAACATCAAAATGGCGTTGGCCTAACTTACGCTTTGCTGTTTCACGTACCACAGCAAATGCCTCAGGCAAAATGTCATCCAAGGTTTTCCCGTGAGATAGTTGCTCTTTAAATTCATTGGTTTTTAGCGAAAGGTCTTCATCCGATAATGCTTGTATTTTAGGCTCTAGAGCATTAATGCGATCAACGATCGGTTGCATTCTTTTTAGTGACCGCGCGTTGGCAGTTCCTACTATTTTGGCTAATAATTGTGCTATCATTTTTTTATTCCTTAAATCAATTTTGTTTATCCTCAGCATACACTTTTTTACAAGAATACGAAACGATTTGACCGATTACTTGAGAGCGACAACGGTTAACTGGCGCTTCATGCTCTCTTTATCGCGGCGATTAGAACAAAATGACACATTGCAAATTGTGCAAAGATTATAGCGGCAATGAAATGCCCCTTTTTTTACACCAAAAGATTCTAGCTGAAGTTTATTAAAAAGAGGAAGGTCGAAAAAGGTCTGCTCATCGTAGCTGCTTAGTACTTGCTCTTTGAAAGGGAAAGGCTCAAGGTGTTTTGCAAAATCAGCTGTTACTTCATAACAACAAACTTTTGCTGAAGGACCAAAGAAGATACGCAGATGGTCCAACTCTGTACCAAAGTTTTTCTGCATGTATTCGAGTGTTTTAAGCGCTACTTTATTAACCGAGCCTTTCCAGCCCGCATGGCAAATACCTACCGCCCTATTACATGTATCATAAAACACAATAGGCAAGCAATCAGCGGTATATACGCCTAATCCTGTAAGCTCACGCTGGGTTATAAGAAAATCGCCTTCGCTCTTATGCATAAGCAACTCATCAAATCGCTCATCTGAAACTAAAACGCCCTCAGTACTATGCATCTGTCTTAATAAAACAAGCGATTCAAGATGCAGTATCCTTTTAACCCCGGCAAGCTGATCGTATCCCCATAAATCTTCCTGAGTACAATCGCTCATAAAAATATCACGCTCCAAGCATGTGCGCTCATCGCCAAAGTATATGTACAGTAAGGGATCATTATGGACTATCATAAGACGTTTTAGATGCACTTATAGGGGTATACTGTCTCTATTTTGAACTACTAATACAATTATGCCAAGCAGCAATAACACTTAGTATACCTCTTATTTTACAGCTTGGCGATTGGCCTATAAAACATTGTAGTAGCTCCCGCTAACCTTGCTAATCTTGTGAAAAGTGCTCTTGGCAAAATAAGGCAAATGCTTCCAAAATAGGCACAAGATTTCAAATCGGCGTGTATTGGGGCTCTAAATGCGCTTGCGGAAGTTGCTGTAAAACATAATGCATTACATACTATTGACTTGTGATGCCGTTATTATTTTAACTTGAATAAGTGCAGTACAAAAAAACAACTATACCATAGCTTATGTTATGAATAAGAACCTCCTTATAAAATCGTCAATCATCGGTCTCATGCTCTTCTACGTCTCAGTAATTTTTGGTAGAACAATCGTGGTTACCAATAATGCTGATTTTGGCGTACAAACGCTCAGAGCCGTTCTGAACAACCAAGCAAAACCGGGCGATATTATTACGTTTAACATAAGCCCCGCGACAATAACCTTAACAACCAGCACACTGCGCGCCCCGGTTGGGCTCAGTGGATTGCCCATAACAATCGATGGAACCAGTCAGCCGGGCATACAGATTATCGTTTCTCCTTTCGCTAAATTTGATGCTCTTACTTTGAGCAACTTCAACATTGTAAAAGGATTAACCATTAATGGAGCGCAGACCGCTATAACTGCCGGTGCAAACAACCAGATCACTGGGTGCTTTATAGGCACGAATACAACAGGCACCTCACCCTTACCCAATGCAGCAGGCATTATACTTACCGGAAATTCTAATACGGTATCCAACTGCACAATATCTGGCAATGCCGGCGCAGGAATTTCGATTCAATCAAGCTCTTCTATGAATACCATTAGCAATAATACAATCGGAGCCTCTTCCACTGGAACCTCGCTTGGTAACACCGGTTTTGGCATCCAGGTGCTCGGTCCCACCAATACCTTTATGGGCAACAACGTCTCGTTTCAAAGCCAAACTCAAGGAATAGTCGTGACCTCAAATGGTAATACTTTTACGGGTAATACCATTAATTCAAATAGCGTTGCAGGCATGCTCATTTCGGGAAGTCACAATACCCTATCGAGTAATACTTTTGAAAACAACCTCGGCCCTGGCTTGGTTATCAAGAGCGCTGGATCGGGAAATAGCATTGGCAGCTCGGCACAAACGGGAAATATTTTTTCGGGTAATAAAGGTGCCGGAGTGGTAATAGGAACGAGCCTTGTCGACAATGCCGTTGCAAACACGCTCCTGTTTAACTCAATTTCTAATAACACACTTTTAGGTATTGATCTAGGAAATTTAGGCGTACCCTTACCCCCTCAAACAAATCCATCGCCTGGCCCCAACCATCTACAAAATGCACCGATACTCACCAGCTCTGCTCAGGCAAAACCTCGCCCAGCACAGGTATTGAGGGCTGCGCAGCTTATGTGCAATGGTGACCTTACCGTTACTTTTTCTTTACAAAGCGGGCCATTAACTTCTTTCTTGATTCAGTTTTTTACAAATCCCACGAACAGAAATGGTCTTACACCGGCTATAACCGAAGGGCAAACCCCCATCGGAACAACCACCGTTATGACGAATACCGCAGGCACCGTTTCAACCTCAGTGACCTTTACGCCAACCAACATAGTATTGCCTACTGATTTTATAAGCGCAACAGCCACCAATCAGGGCTCAGTAAATGCAGGAGATACTTCCGAATTTAGTTTTAATGTGGCCATTACCGCGCCGACAACCCCCGCGGTAACTATCACTACCAGTTCACCCTCATTTTCAATCTGTACAGGTTCTTCAATAACCCTTTCAGCCACTGTAACTAATGAATCTGGACCGTTTACCTATCTTTGGTCAACAGGGGATACAACTGAAAGCATCTCAGTGACCCCAACAGCGACTACTACTTATACTGTTGCAGTTACTGACTCAAGTGGCTGCAAAGGTAATGGTTCACAGCAAGTAACGGTCAATCCCAACCCAACGGTAACCTTAGCCGCAAGCCCCACAACTGTTTGTACGGGCGGATCGGTTCTCTTAACGGCATCCACGACGGCTACGAACATACAGAGCTATCAGTTTTTCTCCAATGGAACGGCTATCAGCCCACTACAAACATCCAATATGTTTATCGATATGCCCACTGCAAGCACAACCTATACCGTTGTTGCTACCGACTCAAACGGTTGCAAAGGAACATCTCCCGGCATTGCCGTTTCTGTAACCGCTACTCCACAAGTTGTTTTGAGTGCAAGCATGTCAAAACCATGCCTAGGTTCATCCTTCACTTTAACGGCAACTCCAAAAGGATTTGCCTCTTATCAATTTTTTGCCAATGGGAGCGCCTTGGGAGCTCCTCAAGCAGCAAATACCTTCGTTACCATGGCGCAGCCAGGCACTACAACCTATACAGTCACCGCAGTCACAAGTAATTGCACCGGAATATCTCAACCGATCAGTCTCACTACGCAACCATGCGCCAATATCATAATTAATAAATGCTGCAGCAAACATATTTTCGCTAACGATACAGTGAGCTTCACCATTTCGCTGCAAAATATCGGAGGAGTAGCTGCAACAAATGTTGTAGTAACCGATGAGCTCCCTTCCTGCTTCACTTTTAAAAAAGCATCAGGTACCGGATGGACCTTTCAAAGATCGGGACAAGAAATTACCGCACAATTCCCCTTCCTTGGGGTTGGCCAAAAAACGTCTTTTACGCTTACAGCAACCGCTTGCTGCTGCAATGTAAATCCAAATGTGGTGGAAAACACCGCGACGGTTGTAAGCGATACCAGCCCACCTGCGTCGTCAACGGCGACGATAACAATTGTTCAAAAATCATCATGTTCGTAGATTAACTATCACTTTTATTGCGCTGCATCATCTGGCGCATGAGCGCAGGTATTTCCAGATCATTAAGATCAATTGCTGGCTCTTCTGGCTGCGTCGACTGAATGGCCTGTGGCGCTGGTACAGGCACAGGTTCTGATTCACTTTTTACAATAACGGGCTCCGGCTTATATGCAAATTCGTCCATAAGAGGAGCATAGGCTGTTGCTGGTTGCATTATTTCGTGAGGCGCAGGATGAGCAAACCCGGTTGCAATAACTGTAACCGTTACATCATCACCTAGTGATTCATCAATAACTGATCCTAGAATGATATGAGCATCTTCATGTGCCTGCTCGTAAATAATTGAAGCCGCATCGCTTACCTCATGCAAACCCAAATTTGAGCTTCCACTGATATTGAGAAGTACACCGCGAGCTCCGCTAATACTTGCATTATCAAGAAGGGGAGATGCAACAGCCTGCCTGGCAGCCTGAATGGACCGCTGTTCACCAGATGCTCGGCCCGTACCTATCACCGCATATCCTTTTTGTTTCATAATCGTTTTTATATCAGCAAAATCAACGTTAATATGACCGGGCTTTGCAATGATGTCAGCAACTGACTTGATAAATTGATTGAGAATACCATTAATCATGCTAAAGGCATTAATCAATGAAACCTTTTGATCTACCACATCAATAAGCTTCTGATTGGGAATAACGATGAGTGTATCTACTGCTTCTCTAAGCAGTTCCAGAGCATCCTGAGCAACCTTCATACGCCTCTTACCCTCAAAAATAAAAGGCTTAGTAACAACAGCTATGCTTAAAATATCTTTTTCTTTAAGTGCTTTTGCAATAATGGGCAAAGCACCTGATCCGGTACCTCCACCCAGGCCTGCCGTTAAGAAAACCACATCAGCATCCTTTACTTGGCGCACAATACTGTCTATATCTTCTTCCGCTGCTCTGCGCCCCACATCCGGGTTTGCGCCAGCACCCAGCCCTTTGGTTGATTTTATACCAAGCTGTATCTTATGAGGAGCTTTGGCTGTTTTTAATGCTTGTGCATCGGTATTTGCCACTATAAAATCGATAGTATCATAGCCCGAATCAATCATGCTATTAACCATATTACTGCCACCACCGCCAACACCCAACACTTTTATTCGTGCTATTGCTATGCGATTATCGCTTTCTCGTTCAAAATCAATCATGCTCTACCTTTCAAACATCTACATTTCTAAAAAAAATCAGCCGCCCACGTTTTCATACGATAAAAAATACGGTTAACAAGCGGCCCCGATAACTCATCCAATGCGTGCCCCTTACTTTTCCTTAATGCGGTCAATAGAAGACCGTATCCTGTGGCGTGTGTGGGGTTAGCAAGCGCATCTTTAAACATAAGAGGAACATGGGGATTGCCCACACGCGCAGGTATCCTGAGCGCTCTTTGCGCGCTCTCTTTTAACCCATGCAAAAGTGCACCGCCGCCCGTAAAAACGATCCCCGCAGGCATAAGGTGTTCCAAATGATACTGATCGATTTCTTTTTGGATCATTATAAGAAGTTCAGCTACACGTGGCTCTATAATTCTTGTTATTTCCTCAGCCGTAACCGTTGTCTTTTCCTCACCATGAACCATCTCTACTTCAATAATTTCACTTAAATCTCGCGCTAACCGAACGGTTGAGCCATATTCCAATTTAACGCGCTCAGCATCCTTAAGCGTGGTTCTCAAACAAAGCGCAATATCGTGCGTTATATGGTTTCCCGCGATGGGAAATACTTTGGTATGACGAATAGTCCCCTGCTGATAAATTGCAAAATCTGAGGTACCCCCTCCAATATCAAGCAGAGCAACGCCAAGCTCTCGCTCATCTGGGCTCAACACTGCATCGGCTGAAGCAAGCGGCTCCAATATAATATCGCTCACTGCTACACCAGCCATGGTACAACACCGCACTAGATTCTGTACTGAGGCGACCGATGCGGTAATAATATGCACCTGAGCTTCCAAACGCACCCCGAACATACCAACCGGATCGATTACGCGCTGCTGATTGTCAATAGTGTAGTACTGAGGGAGCACATGCAAAATCTGCTGTCCCTCGGGCATCACCACAGCTTTTGCGGCTGCTAAAACAGCTGCTACATCATGGGGCCGTATGCGACCATTTTTAATGGGAATCATACCCGATGAGGTGAGCGATTGAATATGAGAACCAGAAATGCCGATGCATGCTGACTCAATTTTACAACCAGCCATGAGCTCTGCTTCTTTAACCGCAAGTTTTATAGCATGTACCGCCTGTGCAATGTCAACCACTACACCGCGCGATACTCCGTACGATGGAGCCTTACCTATGCCAATGATTGAAAGCCCCTCCTGGGAAACTTTTTGCGCAACCAGCACGCTCATCTTCGTGGTACCCACATCAAGAGCAACTAAAATATTGTCATATGTTGACTGATTTTTCATAAACTTTTTTTCCTACAAAGGCGAGCATATTATCTCGTCCTTCAACCTTATATCAGCTTTCATTCCGTTTTTATAGCGATCACTATCTGAATTAAAAATGCGATCTACGTAATCAAACCGTTCGCTTTCATGCACCGTTATAGTATCAGCAATAACCTCAATATTGAGAGCCTTTGATCGCAGTATAATCTCAACCTTTGATTTCCAGGTAATACTGTAATCATCAAAAATAGCTCTTTTTAACCCAAGAATACAGCTTAGTAAATCTGGATCCGTTATGGTCTGCATAAAGTCTTTTGCCTCAAGGGTGACCGTCGGCACCCCTTGCAGAGCAAGCTCATTAAAATATTTTTTTTCAATGATAAGGCCAGCCTTACAAAGCACATATTCCTTTTGACCTGGCACAGCAGCAGTTACACATACCCATGGCATATGAGTTTTTATCGAAACGATCGCCGACAAAGAGCCTTTGTAAGCAATCGATACCAAGCTTACTAATGGGTACTCTTTTTGCAAATCTGCACATAATGCATCAGCCCCCACTGAGCGCACCGCGGTTCTTTCTACAACCTGCACAATAGCTTTTTGTAGCTCTGGATGAAGTCTTTGATCACAATAGACATACACCTTCCAGGGAGTTAGCATGAAGCGAATTCCACCCGCAAAAGCCACGAAAAAAAAGAAAATACTCAGTGCCTTAGTATTAAATACAGTCCGTGTAATATTCATGATTCACCCCGATAAATGAAAAGTATACACTTTTGAACATGTTAGTACAGCTACGAAACACATACTTTGAGTATCTTTCGCTAGCTTTATGCAAATTCTCTACATTATACTGAAAAGGCAAAACCGAAAGAACAAAAAAAGCAAAATTCACGCCAAAAATTACAAAAAAACTACTACTAAAAGAGAACGTAGGAGAAACTATGGATTATACACTACAGGAACTGGCTGAAATATCTGCAACACAGCATCCAGGAGCTGATGAGGCCGCATTGAAAGAAGCTGAAGTGGCACTAGGGGCCACCTTTCCCCAGCAGTACCGTGACCTTGTAAAACTCGTAAATGGCCCCGAATTCTTCGATTGGCAATTTTTCCCGATTAAGGATCTGAGGCATCCGGTGCAATCATGGGATGACATTGTACAACATAATAAAAGTAAGCAAAGGCCACGTTTTCTTTTGCCCGATTTTGTTGCTTTCGCTGAAAGCGTAGGGGATTACCTCTGCTTTAAAATCGTAGAGGGCGCCATGGAGGATACCATATATATCCACGGCGAGGAGACCGAAAGTCCCGAAGCCGTTGCTCCTGATTTAAAATCAGCCTTAATTGAGATTATGTCTTATGCGGAGGAAGATGATGATATTGAACATCTACATTTGCATGACGATGAAGAGGAAAACTGAGCTTGGCCTCCCCCCCTCTTTGCTATTTGATCTTGGTCTGCTATCTTATGTGTTGGAAGTGGAACTAAGTTACTCTCAAATAAGGAAACTTTATGAATAAACGAACAGCCTTGCTGGCGGTAGGCCTGCTTTTTCTATCAACAGCATCATGGCAAAGGGCGTTCTGTGTAGTAGATCCAAAACAGCTCAAAAAGGGGCCCATGAGCTACCAAGAAATAGGAGATGCTTATGTAGGCTCTTTTGGATCAATTGAAATTGATAAGCCAACACCAACCATTACAACTCCAGGGTCTAAACCTAAACTTGATTTAACTATTCCAACTTTTTCAGAACCTCAATTGCTCAAGATGCACTTCGAGCTCTTGGCACGTAACGAAAGTAAAGAAGTCGGTTTTAATGAACAGACAGAAGAAGCCTTGCGGATCACCTTAAGAGATATTGATGCCTATTATGGAATGGGCAAGGATCCGCAGCAAAATCTGGTGAACTTCATTAACAATACAAATACCATATTTGGTCAGGCTTCTCTTGCCTATCTCATGGCCCGTCCGGTGGCTGATTTGTCTTTACTTAAAAGACGGCAAGCATTTATTAAAGAGCTTGTTGTGAACGAAGCACTCTTTAATGAAGTTGACACCATTCTTAAGAAAACAAAAAAAGCAGAGTCCGGCTTTTTCTCATTTTTTAAACCCGAGGATCACACGACCGGTGAATTTCTAAGGAAGCTTTACTGGTCAAGACTGCCCGATTCCCTTAACAAAAATTTTCCCGGAGCAGAAGCCGCAGTACGTTCGGGTAATCTCGGTACCCTAGTTGCTGGTTTTGGAGCTATTCCACTTAACTTTGCTATAATGAATCTTTCAAATGCTATGACGAAAAAGATTATCCTAGGCCACCCAGATAATCTTTTTACTATAATGAGCGACAACACAAAAAATGCAATAGCTGAAACAAAAAATGGAATAGCTTATTTTTATACAAGCTTGAGAGATGTCCCCGCGTCAAGACCTCTACTTT
The DNA here is from genome assembly GCA_963762095.1 of uncultured bacterium. Taxonomy (GTDB): domain Bacteria; phylum Babelota; class Babeliae; order Babelales; family Babelaceae; genus PRDV01. The sequence continues at coordinate 106,369 of CAVXJI010000005.1, forward strand.
TAACAATAGGTGGTGTTGTGGGTCTTGGGGTATCAATTGCGTTGGGATTCCAAGCATGGCAGGCAAAAAACGCATTAGCTGATGGTCGCGAAGTGCGCGATGCAATCAATTATCTACAAACCCGCTTTATTGACGTCGGAACAATTGTTGACACCTCTAAACAACTTCAGGATCTTGCCCATAAGCACGGTGCTATGACTTCAGGGCTTACTTCTCTTGGCAAGATCGACGAGATGCTCTCTGGTTCGTCACGAACTAAAGAATTTACTCGACTTGTAGGAATGTTACAAACGAATACTTTTAAAGGTTCAGCCTCATTCTTCTCGCTTTCTGGACGGGTCCTTGCAGCTAATCGCTTAATGGAAACAGAAAAAGAACATTTTGCTCCTGCATTGGAAGCAATTGGTGAAATTGACGCATGTCTTTCCATGGCAAAGCTCTACAAAAAAATGCAATACGAACGCGTTAACTACTCTTTTGTTAACTTTGTAGAAACAAAGACCCCGTATCTCAGCCTTATTGATTTCTGGAATCCGTTTGTCGATCCAAATAAGGTAGTTACCAATTCCTTGGTAATGGGAGACGGATCCGATGCTTCTAAAGCAATAGTAACCGGCTCTAACACAGGCGGTAAATCAACAGTTCTTCGAGCCATTATGGATTCGTTGGTATTGGGACGCACCTTTGGTATTGCCTGCGCTCGCGAATGTACACTTTCACCACTAAGCTTCATTGCAAGCTCATTAAGAGTAAATGATGATACAGCATCCGGTGAATCGCTCTTTAAAGCAGAGGTTAACCGCGCTAAGATGCTTTACGAAATTGCTGATTCGCTTCCGAAGAATAAATTCGGCTTTATCGTCATTGATGAACTCTTTGTGGGTACCGCTGCTGATAAAGGTACTCAAGCTGCTATCAAGGTTGCTCAGAAATTGGCAGAACATACTAATATCATGTATATTCTATCAACTCATTTCCCGGCACTTACTGAGCTTGAAAAGACCCATAAAGGAATTATAAAGAACTATAAAGTAGACGCTTACAAAGATTCAAGGGGTAAGATTGTTCGACCTTACAAACTTGAAGCGGGCGTAAGTAATCAAAATATAGCCAATGATATTTTAAACGAGGAAATAAAAGATATAGACTTTGGTCTATAAGCAAACTCTAAAAAAGGGGCCCAACAAGGGGCCCCTTTTTTTATGTCTTCATTATATTTTTTTTGCTTGGTGGGCAATAAGGAAAAGTAATATTCCTGCGGCAACTGACGCATTATATGAAATATCGGTTGTTCTTTGGGGCAGTCGAATTTGGGTACCAAATGAAAAAAGATTTTTTGCGATGCCCGTCGCCTCGTTACCTATAACAAGGCACAAAGGAAGCTGATACGGAAATGCCGTTGCATCTTCTCCTTGTAATGTAGCAAGATAAAGTACGTAACCAGCCTTCTTCAATTCTTGCACGGCAGCTAGTGCGGTAGGCGCCTGATAGATATCAAGATGTTCTGCAAGACCCGCTGATGCCTTAAGCGCAGTGGCATTAAGCGGCGCACTATTTTTACCACAAATAATCACCCCATCAACACCCGTACAAGAGGCCGATCTGAGTATTGCACCTAAATTCCGTGGATCCTGGATGCTATCTAAAAGCAGCAGAAAGGGACTCCGCGCTGGCTCATAAAACTTTTTTCTTATAACAAAAGGTCCCGCCCAGGCCACAACTGCCTGATGATCAGTCGTCTGCGCAAGTCGATTAAGCACATCCCGCGTTACATACTGCACCTGTGTCTCTTTTGAGAGCATAGGTGCGATTATTTCCCAGGCCTTAGGAGCCGGCTTGGTAGTATAAATAGTTACCAGCTTTCTTTTTTTTGCTTTTAAAAGCTCAATAATGGGATGGATACCAAAAACAAGATCGAGTGATTTTTCTTTTTTCATAGGATCTCTCTAATTCAAAATGTATAGTGATGACTTAGTATACTCTTAATATGTTCAGGGAGCCAGCGGAAGTGAGCCTCGAACGCGCTTACATGATATATGAAAAAACAACGATTACTTTAAAAGTCGCCGTTGGGATATTTAACAAAGACAGGGCATGAACTTGAATCATATTATCTATACAATCGCAATCCGGCAAGATTGGAAAGAACGAAAAATGGGCAGCTAGAGTTCAAGTCCATTTCGCTAGCGAAAATCTCCCGCAGGTACCGTTACACTTTTTTTGCAGGTATCGCATAAAAGCTTATTCCACAGATTTATTATTGATTCACTGATAGTACTTATGCCTTCAGTTGGATGATAGCCGCCCGAGAGCACCATAAGAATTGGTATCCTTCGCTCCAGAGCAAGCTTAAAAACAAACTCATCTCGCTGAATTATGGCACCTTTTGTAAGCGAAAAAGCCCCACGAGGATCTCCTTCTAAAAGATCGGTACCAGCGTTATAAATAATTAAATTCGGCCTTACTACATTTATCGCTTTTGGAAGTTCTTCCCTTAGTATCGCTAAATACTCTGTATCTTTTGTTCCTGCTGAGAGCGGATAATCAAAATTAATTCTCTTTTGCACATCGCCAGGCCAGGTATCCTTATTATACATATCAAATAGCCCAATTCTTCCATCTTTTTCGGCAATTTCGGCATTTCCATTGCCTTGGTGTGCGCCAAGATCAACAATTAACACACGATAATTAGGACGTTCGGCAAGTACTTTTTGAGCAGCAACAAGGCTATCATTTATAAAACAAAATCCACCTATTACCGGTTTATCCGATTTTGCATGATGATAGCCACCGGATAAATTAATGGCCCAACCATATTTAAGTGCTAACTGCGCAGCCAAAATGGTACCGCCAGTTGCTAATTTAACCGGCTCTAAAATGGCACTTTGTGCAAAGCTGTTCGAGCAATAGCTCAGTACATTAAACTTTGCTATAAGAGCCAACGTAAGCGAACTATCGAGAGATGCAAGATAGTCATCAGAATGGACCCGCTTTAAATCCTCTTGAGAGACGCTTGCTGGCTCATAAAAATTTTTCACAAACGACTGCTTTAATACAGCGGCAATTTTGCCATATTTTTCGGTATCAAAATCATGAAGCTTCTGAAAACCGTAAGCTCTAATGTCATATTCTGAATGAAATACTATGGGAGGCTTTTGCGGATTCACTATTTCAAAAAGAGTTTCTTGGCAAAAAGATATGCAATTTGCGGTTGCTTGGCTTCTTTCAGCTAGGGGTGCAGCCGGTGGAAGGAGGCTCGATATCTTGTAAAGTTTATCAACATACTCTTTTTCTGGGAGGCGAGCTTTATAGGATGGACATAATGTATTTGCATGCAGTAAATCGTAACAACTTGCGCATAGTGTCGCCGCGGATCTTCCTTTGTGATCAGTATAGTCTGGTTTCAGTCGAGCATCGGCAAGCAGTAGCTCTATAATCTCACATAGAGCATTAATTTCATCCTTATATCGTTCTTTAACACGCCCAGCCGCACCTGCCCCCAGCCAACCTCCAAACCAGCCAGTTGTATTAATTGCTGATTGCGCAGCAACCAAGATGCTGGTTAACTGGCCAACTGCCTCCATAAGCGGTGTCCAATCGGTAACGCTAAGGTCCTGATCAGTAATAGTATTATGAAAATTAATATCTGCACCCGCGGCAAGCGCTTCCCTAACTTGTATAACGCGAGCTTCTTTTATGCCATCAATTAGTTTTAAAGTTGCACCGGTAGCTTGAAAAGAAGAGGAGAGCTCTCTGACTTTTGCTGCCTCCATAGCATGAGAATCAAATGAAATGCTTACAACCAAAAAAATTGAAGCGACTAAACCTGCTTTTTTGATCATGGATATCCTGCAAAATGCGTAATAAACTTTCTTGTAATTTATTGGTGCAATCATAAATAATAGGCGCGCAAAGGTCAAACCAAGTATCCGAACCTACTAAGCTAGCTGTGTATTTAAACTTGTTACCTACCATGCTAGCTGTGTACTTAAGTCCCTAAGTGCCATGCTTGCATAGCATATAAGCTCGTTACCTACCATGGTACATGGCATATAAGCCTGTTATGTACCAAGCTAGGTTAGGATATAAGCCCATTATGTACCAAGCTAGGTTGGGATATAGGCATGTATTAAAACTTGCATATCATATAAGTCTCTTACATGATATAAGCGCTTCTCATATAAGGCTATCAAAAACGAGCACAACCTCTTGCACCCCACTTTTCCCCTGGTGTATACTAGATCATGAAGAAATTTGTTTAACTTACTATTTCAGGAGGCTTTTATGAAACGCTTTATAAAATACCCTTTTGCTCTAGCTTTACTCAGCGCAGCCACAGGGGTACACAACACTCATGCAATTCGCTATGTATGGTTTGATGAACCATTCATTGATACCGCGTGGGTAGATGATCTCATGGATTGGCATAGACAATCGATGGAGCTTTTTAGACAACGATCAATCGATTATGGTCCATCAAAAGAGGATCGTGAAGCAATCAAGGCAGCTCGCGAGAAGCTTGCAAAGATTAAGCATACAATCACTGTGGATGACCAAAAAGTAACCATCCAATTTACCGGTTTTGACGCCCTTGATAAAAAAGATATCGAGATCGAGAAACTAGAGAATAGTTTATTGAAAGTGACCATCATTACCAAGGAAGGCACAATTGAGTTCAAAATTGCGCAAAATGGCCTTCAAGTTGATCGTCGCATAGAGATTAAAAAGGAAGATAAGGATACTAAAGATAAGAAAGAGAGAATTAGCTATGCAAGTTCCCTTCATTCGGATCTTGAATACTTTATGAATGCAAATCAGAATAAGCCATTCCTGATCGATATTCATACTGCTAAAGTCGAACCTGTAAAAGATAATACTCTTACCATCGTTATTCAAAAGCAAAAGAAAGAGATTCTTCCAATCCCTTAACCAAAGCTTTTTAGCGAGCGGGCCTGGAGTTTTCCAGGCCCTTTTCTATGATTAATGCGACCTCAACCTACCTTTTAGCTCAAAAAATGATATACTAGATATAGTAAGGCATCAAAGCACAGTAAGGGCATACCTATGTATATCGTCGAAGGAAATATTGGCGCAGGAAAATCGACGTTCTTAAAACTCATTGAAACGCACATTCCTCATATATCGGTCATTTTCGAGCCACTCCACAACTGGCAAAGCCAGGTGTACGGTCAATCTATTTTGAGTAACTTTTACCAAGAGCCAAAACGCTGGGCTTACACCATGGAAACCCTTGCTATGGCCTGCCGCGTACAAGAGCATTTAAAAGAACAACAAAATACCTATCCTTTTCGCGTAATGGAACGATCAATTTATTCAGGCCATTATGTTTTTGCAACCAACGACTTTCAAAACGGCTTCCTCAGCGAACTTGAGTGGAACATCTATTTGGAATGGTTCAAATTCTTAGTAACCGGCCACTGCAAGCCCCCTCATGGGTTTATTTATTTAAAGGTTGAACCTGAAATTGCCTATGAACGCATACAAAAGCGTAATAGAAGCTCCGAAAAAGGCATCAGTCGCGACTATATACAGCAAATACACGATTGCCATGAAGCATTTTTAGTAAATAAAAACAATGTGCTCCCAGAACTCAGCAATGTCCCGGTACTCGTGCTTGATTGCAACAAAGAGTTTGAAGCCAATCCAGCTCAATTTGCTATCCATGCTCAAAAAGTGCAAGAATTTATGAACGCCAGTAAAATAACCAAGCCTGATAGTTTAACATCTTTTAATGTTCTTCAGCCTTAGTTTACCTTTATAAGCGATCAAAACAGGATGATTTAAATGATAGCCATGATAGCAATCACCTAATCAAGCTATTTGGCAAGAGCATTATCATTCGACTGAATTTATGAAGCACTTAACTATTTTTATATCTGAGTTACACTGAATAGTGTAAGTGTTATATGCTTTTTTATGAGGTTTGCTTATGCAGGATTTAAGAAATTTACGCAAAAATTCGTTTGCTGTAGTAGACACACTCATGGCGAGTCGCCCGCACACATGGGTAGAAGTAAGCAGAAGCGCGCTTGAGCATAACCTACGACTTTATAAACAAGCTATCGGCAAAGATAATTTATTGGGTATCGTCGTTAAAAGTAATGCGTACGGTCATGGTATTCTTGAAGTATCCCGTATTTGTCAAGAAAGCGCCTATGCTGACTGGCTCTTTACGGCAACCCTTTCTGAAGCTCTCTATTTACGCAATCACGGCATTATTATGCCGATCCTTGTTATATATTTCATCGATGATGCCGCACAAAAAGCCATAGAGAATGATATTGATCTTATGGTTTCGGACAAAGAAACGTTGCAGGCCCTACATGAGCTGGGTAAAAGCATGGGAAAACCATGTAAAATACACTTCAAAATTGATAGTGGCATGTCCCGTTTTGGCTTTTTGCCAGAAGAGACAGTGGCTGTGATAAAATATGCGCGAACCTTATCAGGGATTACCGTTACGGGCATTTATAGTCACCTGGCTCAAGCTGCTAATGCTGATCAGACCTTTAGCCTCGAGCAACAGGCACAATTTTACTCCGTCATAGATCAGCTAGAAAGGGAAGGTATCCATATTCCATTGCGTCATCTTTCAAATAGCGCTGGCACAACGGCTCTCGATCAAAAACGGACCAATATAGTACGCGTAGGCTTGGGCGCCTATGGATGGTGGCCCTCACAAACAAATAAAGAACTGACACAAAGCAAATTTCCTGGTTTTGAGCTTAAACCAGTTCTAACCCTGAAAACAAAAATCTATCAAATCAGACGCATAGAAGCCAATAAATGCGTAGGTTATGACCGAACGTATAAAACCACTGGACCTACAACTATAGCAGTATTACCTATTGGTTATTACGATGGTTACGACCGAAGGCTAAGCAGTAAAGGTATTTTGCTTATTCGTGATCAGTATGCACCTGTTATAGGCATCATTGCAATGACTACAACGCTTGTTGATATTTCTCACATTCCTGAAGCACGCGTGGGTGACGAAGTAATTTTAATGGGTGATTTTGAACGGATCACCCCGGCGCAAGTTGCCAACGTTATTGGCAGCTTTAACGCACGAGAAGTGATGACTAGAATTAATCCTTTAATGCCAAGGATCGTAATTCCTTAATGTTGTTCAATCTTAACCTTGTGGCTTTCCTCTTTGCTTTTCTTAGGCAGTGTTATTTTTAAAACGCCGTTATGCACCTCTGCCTTCGTTTTTTGACGGTCAACCTCTGCAGGCAGATGAATAAGACGCTCAAAGCTTCCCCGACGGATCTCCTTAGCGTAATAATCGCGGTCTTTGGTTTCTTTCTCTTCCTCGCGCGAGCCTACTATTCTTACATGATCACCTTCCACTGAGACATCAACTTTATCTGGGTTTATACCAGCAACATGCATCTCTACAATAACATTTCCATTATCTTCATACACATCGGCTGCTAGTTCGCGCCCTATCTGATGAGGCAAATTAAGTTCTTCAAAGAATTTATCAAGTTCTCCAAGTGGTTTCCAACGTATCATAGCCATACAGCCTCCTTTTTTTGTTGCAGTTAATAATTTAGTCTTTACTTAATCATTATATGAAATAATTTTAACAAAATGCAATAGTTTTCAAATAGTCTGCCAGCTCTTGACATTAACCCCATCTTTATGCAATGTTGAATTATATATTCACAGTACTAAATAACAATAAACCAGATTATTTCTATGAAAAAATTATTTTTTATCTTTGCTGCTCTAAGCTTCCCCAGCTATGCAATGCAACGCGATACAGATGCGGCCATTCTGGACCTCGGCAAGAAGATCTTGGAGCTTGAAAAAAGTATACAAGAAGCTACAGCACTGAAAGCTCGCGTAGAAAGAAAACTCCAGATGAATCTTCACTGGAAAAACTCCTTGCTAAAGAAATTGGAAAATCCTATGCAACCACGTTTGTATCCAGGAGCCCTGGAGCGACTTGAGCGACTCAGGGAGGAAGATAAGTATTTTAAAGGACTCGCTGACCAAGCAACATCCAAAATACAGCAAGATAGCGAGCAAAAAGAGAGTCTCATAGCCCAACAACAAAATTTAACCAGCGGCAAGCCCAATCAAGCACTTTACGATCAACTGCTAAAAAAGTATCCAATCTTAATGCAGTCAATCCCAAAAGGCTATGAAAAAGCATTAGTTCCTTTTTTACTAAAAGAGGCCGAAACAGATAGTGCCGTTTTGCAAGAAGCTAATGAGAGATCTGGAGCGGCATCTCAATTCATCTGGAGAGCTCTTAATAACCTCTATGATATGGGCTTGGAAAATTATGAAATTGAAGATCAAGGTGCTGGTTATGTATTCTTCTCCCCAAAAGAAGCACTCGGTACTGCCACCTATGTTAGGCAAAGTGAAATCCCGCAGCTTTCATCGCGCAAATTTGCAGATCCCTTTGCACAAGAAACTCTGGGGCACATCGCGGGCAATTATAAAATCCATCTCATGCCTCACCGAGAGTTCATAGTTGAGATAGTTAAGAAGCTCATCCATGCCCTTAAGCGTGATCCATCACTTGCAGAATTAATCATTAACTTTAAAGTACTTTATAAACCTGCAACAACGGAGACCATGCGCGTAAAAGAAATGCTTGAAGGCAAGCGCATGGCGCGCATTGTAATTTATCCAGCAGAGGGCAAAGATAAAGCTCAAAAAGCTCTTAATAAAATAGTTGATCTTTTTAAGGACGATGTCACAAAAGGAATCGGCATGGCGCCCCGCTGGAATCAAAAAGTAAATGATTTGGTATATTTCGCACAAGGCGATGGCGATTATAAAAAGCTTCCTGAATACGAACGCTATTTCGAACAGCCAGATATGATCTACTACGAACCGTTCTTTACCGGTAGCTATAAAGACCATCATTTGCGATTTTAAAGTACTTTCATACGGTTCAGAAAATCAAAAAATGGTGCAACCATAGGCCTTATTTGCTTGCATCTTCCGCTTTTTGCTTCCCAGCAAATAAATACCGGATACGCCCCCAAAACTTTCTCCATACTTTTGCCCAAGCTTCTTTTCCCTTCGCAAACTCTTTGATTATGAAATGTTTTTGAGTAGACTAATTCATTGAGCTGCCAATGAGGCAAGCGAAAAAGACTTAACTAACAATTTTTTGAAAGCGTATAGCATGAAAAAAATGATGATAGCTCCCATTCTCTTATGCAGTTTGATCAGTTTCTCTCTAGCCGGGCAACCAGATCTAGATAGAGCGGTAGATGAACTGGATGTTGATAAAGTACAAACAATACTACAAAAAAATCCTGGTCTCTTAACACAAACCGAGGCAATCAGACTTATCGATCGCTTATCGCAAAATAGAAAAAGGCATGCTGCTCTCTTCTTTGGATCAAGCCTTTTGGGCAACGGTCTCTTAGGTACTATTGCCGGTATAATTTCAGCAAAGACCTTCCTAAGTGATAGTCGCGATCAAGATAGACCCGCAATTGCAGGAAGCATAGGTATTATCATTGGCTGCATTGGTTTTGTAGCATCCGCTTTCTTTTTCCCAGCCAATAAATACCGCATGCTCCTCACAATCTTCTCGGGCCCACTCAATAAAGAACAACTCAAGTTATTGGGAGTACTCCAAGATAGTGTTATCGTACACCATCGCTAAATTGATTGGAAAAGAGGCTCAGTCGATAGAGTCTCTTTTCTATTAAACTTTTATCAGAAAGATGCTTTCTTAATAGTAGATCGCCAATCAGTAAAAAATGTGAAAAATTTTCGAAAGTATGTAGCATGAAAAAAGTTATTATAATTCCGCTTATATTCTGCAATTTGATCAGTTTCTCGGTAGTTGCTAATGAGGAGCTAAACACAGCGGTAGACCAATTGAATGTAGATAAAGTGCAAGCAATTTTAGAGAAAAATTCTGAAGTATTAACAGCCGCAGAATCAAGACTGCTTATTACAGAAATAAAAATCCTTATGAATCGGTTATTTCATAATAAAATAAAGCATATGGCTTTGTTTTTTGGAACGAGTTTTATAGCCAACTGGGCTCTTGGAGAACTCGTCGGTCTAATTTCAGCAAAGACCATTTTCAAATTCGACCCACTTCATGAAGAACTCGAATTCATTGGCGTAGAACAACATATAATGTATCAAGAAGCGCGCGCACGGGGCAGCGGATTATTTGTAGGTCTTCTTGGCTTTGCGGGTTCCTGTTTCTTTTTCCCAATAAATAAATACCAAAGACTCGAACAAATTTTTCATAACCAGATTCTAAGACTCGAAAGAGAGATAGCCTTATCAGAAATGTGGGGTTCTCCCTAATTATGTATCAATAGCCAGCGCAGCTTTATGCTGAGCTGCTTCTCTCTCAAACAACCCTATAAAAGCGATGTTTACCGACCCTAATAAACATATCGGGCACCAGGGTGACCATCGCTTTGAAATCAGTAATCTTTTGCTGGTCAACCGTTACCGCACCGGCTTCGATTAATCTACGTGCTTCAGAAGTAGAAGGCACCGCTCCTAGATGTTTTAATATATCAACAATCCAGGTTGGCTTATCCATAAACTCAGCGCAATTGACGGCTTGGGCGTGAGAATAATCTTTCTTTTGAAACAGCTCTTCAAACACTGTCTGCGCCTCACCTGCCTCTTTTGAAGACCAAAAGCGAGCTATTATGCTATGAGCCATAATTTTTTTGAGTTCCATTGGATGGGCTTCGTTCATGAGGACCGCTTTTTTCATGTTCTCTAAATCATCAAGAGGTTTTATAAAGCAGAATTTCATAATAGCGCCACATAAGCTCATCAGAAATAGACATAAGCTTGCCATATGCCTGATCGGCAGGTTCGGTCAGACCAATTGAGTTGCCCAATGATTTAGACATTTTCGCAACACCATCGAGTCCTTCGAGCAAAGGAAGCGTCATAATTACCTGAGGCTCCTGTCCATATTGTTCTTGTAAGAAACGGCCCATGAGTAAATTAAATGTTTGATCGGTACCTCCCAATTCCACATCAGCATGCAATGCAACAGAGTCATACCCCTGCATCAAAGGATAAAGAAGTTCATGAAATCCAATTGTCTGATGGCTTGCAATCCGTTGTGCAAAATCTTCACGTTCCGTAATACGCGCAACAGTAACTTTACTGCATAATGCAACAAATTCACGACTGGTAAGCTTATCAAGCCACTCAGAATTATAACGGATAGTGACACGGGCCGGGTCTAAAACCTTGCTTACCTGGTTAAAATAAGTCTTAGTATTAAAGGCGATCTGTTCATCAGAAAGGGGTGGCCGAGTTTTCGACCGACCGCTTGGATCACCGATGCGCGCAGTAAAGTCACCAATTAAAAATATGACTTCATGGCCTAAGTCCTGAAATTGACGCATTTTGGACAGTGTTACCACGTGCCCTAAATGCAAATCGGCAGCGGTAGGATCCATACCCAACTTAATTTTTAATTTCCTGCCCGTTGCAAGTTTTTTAATAAAATCTTCCTGGGGAATAATCTGTGTAACCCCAGTAGCCAGTTGCTCGAATTGACTCATAATTTAGGCTCCAAAAAGATGTGCAATATGGTAAGCACCCCATTCAGTTAGCTGAACAAGATGATACACAAGCCGATCACCAAACACAAAAACCACTAAGAACGGCCCGAAAAAGGACAAGTAGTCAGCATATTCTATATAGTTATAACCTTTTTCAAAACCAACCACCAATGCATAACGAAACGCATTGAATATAATGCTTATCGTAGCTATTAAAATATTAAGATAGACCATCGATACCAACAAAAATGCACACGCTATGAGAAGGGGTGACATATGGGTTGCAAATGTATCTGCAATATTTAAGTGTGCCGATGAGAAAAAAATCATAAATGATTTGCTATAATAAGAAAAGAGCTTTAGAACGAGCCTTTCAGTCACATTATAGCCAAAGAAATAGACTGCAAGGAAAAGGGATATGACCGCAAGGCATATCGCAACGATCGCCTCGGTTGCATAAGCAATCAATAACTTTAGAAGGCGATACTTACCCGTAAAAGCAACAGGATCGATCGGGACTGTCTGCAGCCACCCAATTCCTAAAAAAATAAGAGCTAGAAAGCCAAAAACATCAACATGCATCATTGGGTTAAAGGTCATTAAACCCGCATCCTTAGCCGTATCATCACCAAGGCTCGATGCAACCCAAGCTTGTATGTACCCATTTATCGTATGAGAAATTAAGTAGGCAATAATCAATAAGATCAAGGCAAAAAGAAACTCTGCTACTGCTAGATTGATCATAGTTTATAAGTATCACGTTGAAAGCATTTAAAAGGAAACAATAATTGTAATTAAGTTTACGCGAATTTAGAGAAAGGGTCAAAAGCGGGTGGATAATTTCCCTTGGAAAAAGTATACTTAGCCATAGCATTTATTACTTTACCGTATCAGGACTATGGATAAAAAATACGATCACCTACAAGCAGAAGCGGCAGCTCAAGAGCTGTGGCAAAGCCAGAATACCTATAGCTCAGCAAATAACCCAGGACCCCTTTATAGCGTAGATACGCCACCTCCAACGGTGTCTGGCTCTTTGCATATAGGCCACATTTTTTCCTACACTCAAACAGATATTATCGCTCGTTACAAACGAATGAGCGGCTTTAGCGTATTTTATCCATTTGGTTTTGACGATAATGGATTACCTACTGAAAAGTATGTTGAAAAAAAGCTTGAAATTCATGCACATGCCTTAAAGCGCTCTGAGTTTATTCAGATTTGTTTAAAAGAAACAGAGGAAGTAGAAAAACAGTTTGAAGCCCTTTGGAAGCGTATCGGCTTATCGGCAGACTGGTCCGCGTCCTACTCAACCATTGATGAGCGGTCTCGCTATATTTCACAACTTTCTTTTATAGAGCTGTGTAAAAAAGGCTTTGTCTATCGAAAAGATGAGCCAGCCTTATACTGCACTAATTGCAGAACGACGGTTGCTCAGGCGGAACTTGATGATATGGAAAAGGCTTCATCATTTAACGATGTTGTTTTTACATCAAATGGAGAAGAACTTGTCATAGGAACCACCCGCCCCGAGCTTCTAGCAGCGGTGAATGCACTTTTCTATCATCCAGATGATGCTCGCTATAAACATCTTGCAGGTAAGACTGCGCGGATTCCTTACTATAATACTGAAGTTCCCATCCTAGCTGATACAGCTGTTGATCCTGAAAAAGGAACCGGTATTGCTATGTCATCAACATTTGGTGATAAAACCGATGTTGCATGGTTTAAAAAATTTAAGCTTCCTTATAAACCGATTATCGGCCTTGATGGCGTTTTTACAGAGCAAGCGGGTCCCCTTGCAGGCATGCGCGTACACTCAGCGCGAGAAAAAATAGTTGCATTACTTGAAGAAAAAGGGTTGTTGCGAAACAAGCGCCCTATTACCCATTCAGTCAACGTGCATGAGCGATGCAAAAAAGAAATCGAATATTTAATCCTTACCCAATGGTTTCTTTCGCTATTACCCTATAAGCAACAATTTATAGATCTGGGTAACAAGATTGCATGGTATCCTTCATTTATGAAATCTCGGTATGTTAATTGGGTTGAAAACATAAGTTGGGACTGGTGCCTGTCTCGGCAGCGCTTTTATGGAATTCCCTTTCCTGCGTGGCATTGCACCGCATGCAAAAAGATTTTGCTTGCAGACGTTGCGCAGTTACCCCTCGATCCGCAGGAGACGGCTTACAAAGGGTCTTGCCCATGTGGCAGTTCGTCAATCGTTCCCGATACCGATGTTATGGATACCTGGAATACCTCATCTCTAACACCCTATATATGCGCAAGTTTGCGCTTGAACAAAAAAGAAGATATTTTTCAGGAAGCGGTAACATCACAATTCATTCCAATGTCGATGAGGCCGCAAGCTCATGATATTATTCGAACCTGGGCCTTTGATACCATTGTAAAAACTTGGATGCACAGTGCAGAGGCCAGCCCAGCGAATGGACTCAGTTTCAGCGGAGATACATCTAGTAGCAACTCCGGTGGGGACGCTTCGAGCTCATGTAATACAGACAAAGCTGGATCTGACAAAGCAGCCATTCCCTGGGAAAAAATTGTTATTTCCGGCCATGTGCTTGCAACTGCTAAAGAAAAAATTTCTAAATCAAAAGGCAATAGCCCTTTAGCACCTGAAACGCTGTTGTCGGCATATCCAGCCGATGCCCTTCGGTATTGGACCGCTTCCGGCAGCCTGGGTTATGACATATCATTTTCGGAAAGCCAAATAGGCATAGGGCAAAAATTGCTTATCAAGCTATGGAATGCTTTCAGGTTTGCACAGCCCTATATTCAGGATATAAAACTTGAAGAACCTGAAGAGCTCGGGCTGGTAAATGAATGGATTTTGCACAAAGCAAGCGTATGCGTTACAACCTACATAAAATATTTTGAAGAGCATGAATTTAGCTTAGCCCTTGCCACCATCGAAAATTTCTTCTGGCAAGATTTTTGCGATAACTATCTTGAAATCATTAAAGACCAACTCATGAACCCGGATAAGTATTTACTTTCTGTTGTTGATACTACACGTTGGACCCTTTATACCGTGGGATTACGTATTTTGCAGCTCTATGCACCTTTTGTACCCCATGTTACAGAAACACTCTATGGATTGCTTTATAAAGATAAGGTGGGAGTAGTATCGCTTCATCAAACCAAGTTTGCTGCGATACAAAAGCAGTATGAGTTCGCTGACTCTGCTGAATTAATGATCACATTGCTCACTTTGATTGGCCAGGTGCGCAAACTCAAAAGCGAGCATCAGCTATCACTTAAAGAAGAGCTCGCTACGCTTACGATCGCTGGCGGAGATAGCAAACTCATTGAAGCAATAAAGAGCAACGAAGGTTTGATTAAAGGCGTTACAAGGGCAAGGAGCTTGGTGTTCGTTGCTAAAGGCGAGCATTCAAAGCTTGTACAAGAACAAGAGATCTGGCACGGCATTGTTGTCGTTGGGGAATAGAAAATAGTTACTAGTTAATCGTTTCTACTTTTCCTCGGGTACTTTATAATTAATTTTTCAATTTCCTTACCGCCTACACGGCGAGTGGCAGGGGCGCTCAGCCTGCGCACCCTACAACCCCCAGGCCTAAGGAGACCTTAGGAATCCCAGCGGCGCTCAACTCGGCCTTCCGCGTCGGCCAAACCGCCGCTAGGCCTCAAACACTCGCGCCTACAAAAGGATATACAGCAGCAGGGATAATAATGACCTCAAATTCATTAATAAATAGCTGATAAAATAGAGACTATTTATGATTGCAGTAGTAAACAGATAAGCAGGTATCTCTATTAATAGGATCGTTACGATTATCAAACAAAATACTTTAAAAGGTAGGTATGGTTACGATACATAATAAACAACGCAAAATACCTGTTGATACCAAACAAATGCGCGCTATCACGCAGAAAATTTTGGATATTCTAAAGTATAGCGACTTCGATATCGGCATTCTGCTGACAAATAATAAAACCATACGAGACTACAATCGAAGCTACCGGAACAAAGATAAACCAACCGATATTCTCTCATTTAGTTATCATTCAGATCTGAAACCGGGGAAGCGGATTAAGGTGAAAACAGAGGAAGATAAGAACCTCGGTGACCTGATTCTTTCGCTTGAATACATTAAAAAAGAAGCAGAAAAACTAGAAGTTTCGCTTGATGAACGACTAAAGGTACTTTTAGTGCATGGCATCTGCCATCTTTTAGGTTACGATCACGTGACTGATGCGCAATGGCGCTCAATGAGAGCAAAAGAAGCATTTATTTTAAAGAAGCTAGTCGCTCACTAATCTGCGAACCACGATTCGTCGTAATCCCCAGCCATTGAAGCTCAAGGTCTAAGACCTCTTCTTCGGTTAAGCGCCAGGCCAAGGAAGATGCCCGCAGACGGCGATTTACCTCGTAAAGGGCTATACCCGCACACACAGATATATTGAAGCTTTCGGTAAAACCATACATCGGTATCTTTACAAACGCATCTGCATGCGTCATTGCATAATTACTGAGCCCCTGTTGTTCGGTACCAAAAACCAACGCAACCTTTTTATCAAGCGGCAATGCTTCAATAAGCATATCTTTTTCATGCGGAGTCGTAGCGACAATCGCATAACCCTGTTCGCGTAAACGATCAAAACATACTTCGGTATTATTCACTTGTTTCTGATTATAATGATGCAATGAAAGCCATTGAGATGCGCCTTTGGCGATCTCTTCTCGTACCGCATATGCATGCCTTTCGGCAATAACATGCACATCTTGCACCCCAAAGCAATCAGCAGATCGAAGAACAGCGCTCATATTATGGCCCTGATAAATATCCTCAAGCACGACCGTAATATAACGAGTACGCTCGCCCGCGAATCGCTCAATTTTTTGCAACCGCTCTGGCGTTACATACTGCGCAAATTCTTCAAAAATTTTCTTTTTATTCATCAGTGTCATAAGTATTCCTAAACTTTCATAAAGTTTAACACATCGCACGAGCCATGTCTTGTGGTCAATCAGTCCGATTGCATCCACGCGCTGCTAGAGCTTCCAAAGCCCAGCAAATCGATTATTCTATGGGGTGCAGGGGCAAGCCCCTGCCTTGAGCTTTATTTTTTTTCGCCTAAACTTAACACTACCATCTATTAGATCAGATAGTTAATTTTGTGGGACACTTCATGATAACAAAACAATCCCGACGAGCTTTTGTGTGCTTGCTCTCATTAATGAGCGCAGTTTATGCGCTTAAAGAGAAGCCGGTTTTTAGAAAAATCCCTGCCATTAAAACAGTTCAAACTATTCAGAATGGTCCAACTACCATTTTTATTCATGGAACAATTGTTCCGGTGCTTTCTCGATTTACGCATGGCGTTGAATATCCTGATGGCCTCATTTCATTTATGGATTGCCCAGATCCTAATAGACTTACTCGAATAGCTCAAACGCTTTCTGCGGCATCACCCGAGGAATTCTTTTTGGAATCTTTCTATTTTTACTGCTGGCCTGGAGATCTCAAATTTGGCGAGCGCAAAAAGGCGACAGAAAAACTCTATGCTACTCTTTGTAAACATACAGGCCCACTTACGCTCCTTGCTCATAGTCACGGTTGCAACGTCGCTCTCTATTTGGCAGAGCTTGCAGCAGCGGATAAGAGCTCATCTTTAAGCATTGAGCGACTTATTATGTTTGCTTGCCCGGTGCAACTCGCCACTGCTCATTTGGTAAAATCGCCTCTTTTTAAAAGCATATTTTCTTTTTATTCAACTGCCGATCTTGGTCAAATAATTGATCCTCAAGGGCTCTATGACGAAACAAAAAAAGTCAGCAAAGATAGCAAAAGTCCTTTATTTTCCAAAAGGAAATTTGATGATGATGCTCCCAATCTCATTCAGGCACGTGTTTTAATGAATAGACAAAGCCCTGGCCACTTGAGCTTCATAACTCCACGCTTTTTAAGCAGGTTGCCTTCGATTCTCTCGTTACTTGAAGAATCGGTTGCTCAAAAAGGCGAGAGGCACTTTATAGTTAACATTCCTCGTGCTCCCGAGGCACCCCATCTGATAGAAAAAATAGAACTAGCACATAAGTATGTACCAAGAACAACTCGTAGCCACCGTATAACTCATGATAAGCAGTATAAATCGCCTCTTACCGCCTAAAGGCCCTCTTGGATTTTTATTCATCGTGCTTGTGCTCAGCGCTTGTACGCACAAAAAGGGATTTTATAGAAGAAAAGAATTCTTAAAGAAAACGTTTTTTGCCGATCCGGTGGTAGATGGGCCCATAACGGTTTTTGTTCATGGCACTAAAACTTCGCTCATTTCACGCCTTGTACATCAGTCTGATTACCCCCATGGGCTTGTCCTTACAAAAACCATACAGACGAACTCAATTATGACGCGCATCGGTTATATTTTGAATGATGCAGACCCTATAGATTTTCCACTTGATAGCTTTTACTCTTACACGTGGCCTGGAAAGCTGACTTTTGATGGTCGCTTGAAAGCAGCTGAACGACTTTATGCGGTTCTTCGGGATCACAAAGGTCCTTTGACTATTATTACCCATAGCCATGGATGTAATGTTGCACTCAATTTAGCTCACTGGGCCCAGCAGTATCAAGATACCTCGTTTTGCGTTGACCGGCTTATTCTTCTTGCGCCGCCTGTTCAGGAAGTTACAAAACCGTATGTCCATTCTCCTATCTTCAAGCGGGTATACACTTTTTACTCAAGCGCTGACGTTATGCAGGTGGGAGATCCTCAAGCGCTCTATTGGGAATCGTACGCTTATACCAAGCCATGCACAAACATTCCTTTGCTTTCAAAGAGAACGTTTGATCCGGCACCCCATATCGTGCAAACACGCATTTTACTTGATTGGCAAAGTCCTGGTCATCTTGTTTTCCTGCTTAAACGGTTTATCAAAAAAATACCGGCACTTCTTAAAGTGGTTAAAGAAGCAGCCGATTGCGATGGATATGCCACGAGCAGAAACTATTTTGTTGTAAATATTCCGTTGTTCGATCTGCCTCCATGCTTGGTAGAGCAGTCTCAACTTAAAAAGGGTTATATACCACGAAGTAGTTATCATAAGACAAAGAGAGTTGCTTCTGCCCTTAAAGCGAATAAAGCGAACAGTGCTTAGCAAAATCATTCAAGAGCGTTAGTTATAACTATTTTATCGGCTTAATCTTCTAAGGCGTTATGCACTTCAGCTGTTGCAGAATGTCGTTATTATTATAGAATTGCCCCAAAACAATGGATCAAGAAGGGCGAAACACTCTTCCTTGTGGTGGGCGATGGATCAAAAAAATTGACAATAAATTATTAATTGATATTATTCAATATGTGAGCATGGTGAAATATTTCACCGAGAAACTTGCTAACCAAGAATACCATCTGACAAACATGATAAATAGAGAGAGGTTGGAAATGAAACACTCATTCTATTCAGTTATAGTGATTATTCTGGCAACTCTTTGTATGATTTCAATTTCTGCTGCCGAAATGACACTCACGATTGAGCAAGATACCGGAAGGCATCTCTATCCTAGCATTCGCAAAATTACCAATACTTTATATAGCAGCAGAATTCCAGAAAAAAATTTGACCCTCGTAATGGAACGTATCGACGCAAGGACTCAGCCTCTTTGGGAAAAGTACATTTCCGTGCAAAGCAGCAACTGCCTGTTTGTCAATGACCAAAAAAAGGAGGGAAGCACCGCTCGTGGATCTTTTCAATTTGGGAGGGTTTTAAATCAAGTTTCGTATATAGAAAATGAGATGTGGGTTGCTTATATTACAAAAACGGATAAGCCGAAGGCAATTTCAGATAGTATGCGATGGTGTTCTGAGCAGAACGTTATCCAATGCTCAGACCCTTTTGCAAAAGATATTGAAATGTTTATGACAGTTACTTCTTCACCAAAGGCACTTATTACCTCCCATATGGGTATTGCAAGCAGCGTTGAAGGCGTAAAAAACCGCACAAAGGGAACATCAATTGATTTACATTCATTCGCGGCTAAAGTAATGCTCATGCGCAATCCTCGAAGAAGATTCATGGTTACCGCTCCGGTTTATGCCATGGAAAAAATTATGACCGAAGCACTTCCTCATTCTGTCTATATAGGTACACGAGAACTGCAAAAAGCACTCAAGGAAAGACAAAATCTAACATTTGAAGAATTTAAGGCCACAAATACACACATGATAGGTGCACTATTGACCGAGCTAAGAAAAGAAGCTCACCAGAATAGCGAAAAATATGATGAGGAAAAAATAGCTTTAAATTTGGTAGAGGCATTAGTGTTTAGATATAAAATTTTCAAAAATCTATCTTATACCCGCGATTACCAGATCACAGCGGAAGAATTTTTAAACCTTACAGAAAAGCATCCTCCTCTTGTCTCCGTTAATCCTGTTCTCATCTTTGATCCTGTTCTTTGCGTCGATTCTCTTCTCTGCATTGATCAGAAAAATAATTATTTTAGTAAGGATTTAATCGTGCGGCATACCCTTACGCTCTTTGATCCAGAAAAGCCTTCAGAGCCATGGCTATCCATTGCGGACAGCAATAAAGATTATCAATGGATATTTAGTGCCCCTTTCATTCCAACATCATCCACTCATTATTTTGCTGTAAAGCTTGCTGACTTAGCCAATTGCAGGCCTGTTGAATAATATCCAGCAGACTTTCTAAAAATTCTTCCACCAGAAATACGGTGAAGCTTACTGCTAGCGCGCCACGAGGGTGAAAATGGCCTGCGGGTGATTTTGCACACTGCGATTCCACGTCAAACTCATAATCAACCTTTTGTCCGGAGTTCAATGAGTCACAGCCGTGTCCTGGTTCGCTACATATGAGAAAGATGGACCAGCTTTTGAACTATGGTAGAGCCAAAGTTGATCAAGAAATATTGAATGGCAGCAGCTTATCTTAACTTTATAAAATATCCGCCACTTATAACAAGATTATATTTGGCGGATAAATAGCAATTGACCTATTTTTTCCGCCACTTATAAATGTTATTTTTAGGGGCTACTTAACAGCTATTTTAAACCTGAACAAACCTGCTTATAGAAAGCGCGTGGGCTTCAATTGTGAAAAAACTTGAATTTTAAAATTTGTGTAGTATTCTATTGTGGAATATGCAAGCAACCGAGAACTTATTAAGGTATTCGCATATTTAGCAAGATGCTGAGGGATCAGAGCTGTAAGCACCGCCCAAAGATCGAAGAAGTTCTACGGAACTTACAAAAAAAGCCGAAGATATGTTTCGGCAGTGCCTAGCTCGGGCCGCGTCCCTATTAGGGAACGTTGGGCTTGGAAGGTTTTATCTAGTGGCACAATTCTGCGCCGCGGGGATAAAACAGCAGCTTAATAACCTGCGCTTCCAAGAAATTAAAACTGATGGCGTGGTGCCATTAGACCATGATTTGTATATGTTTGTATAAGTTTTGGAGAGCGGCTCAAGACTGCGCATCAAGTCATTTCAACCAAAATGTATAGGGTTGAACTAGGTTCTATTAACACTTGAATAAGCATGATGCTGCTAGACTATACTACTAAGGCTTTGTATAACTATCGTGAGCGTTGGCAAAGTTTATTTCATGTCGACTTCAACCCTTAAAGCGAATAAGGCGAGCCGCGTTCAATAAAATGAGAAGATCAGGAACAGCGTGAAAAAAAGCAGCTTGAATAGGTGTAAGATATTGAAGTAACGCAAGAATAATACCAAGTGCGTGAGTTAATCCAAATCCCACTATCAAATTTTGCTTAATCGTTTTCATGGTGGCTCGCGCCAAATCATATAAAAAGATTATCTGATTGAGATTGCCCGACATCAATACAATATCTGCCGCTTGAATGGCAGGCTCCATGCCCATTCCTCCCATTGCTATTCCTACATCCGCCTGCTTGAGGGCTGGAGCATCATTGATACCGTCTCCCACCATAGTTACTTGATGATGTCGCTCTTGCATGTTTTTAAGCAAAATAAGTTTTTGATCTGGCATCACAGAACCATACGCCTTTGCAATACCCAACAAATCGGCAACCTTGGTAGCTACCTGCTGCTTATCGCCACTCAACAGAATAATCTCGCTTATTCCTCGTTGTTTTAATTGAGTTATGGTATCACGTGCATCGGGCCTTATTTGATCAGTCAAGCAAATCTCACCAATAACTTTGCTATCTGTTGCCATATAAAAAGTACTATAGCCCTCTGTGGTAGAGCAGCCAGGGGGAAGCTTCATGTTGCCATGCTCTTGGGCTTCAATAAAATGCCGATTTCCAAGAATATATTTTTCCCCTTGGTAGCATATGGTAATGCCGTGGCCCGTCAACGAGATATAGCTTTCCGGATCAGGCACATCAAGGCCTTCCTGGTCAGCTCGTTTGAGAACAGCGCTTGCAAGAACATGCCCTGATTTTTTTTCCGCTATTGCTGCTAGCAAGAGTATATCGTTTTGGGTATACAAAGTGTCCAAAGGCTGAATAGATACAATTTCTGGTGCACCCATAGTAAGCGTACCCGTCTTATCAAAAATTATAGCATCAGTTGCTGCCAATTTTTCTAACGAACCACTTCTTTTTATCAAGATTCCCCTTCTAAATGCAGCAACCATCGCAGCAAGAAGTGTAAGCGGTGTGACAAGCGCAAGTTCTAATGGGGACCCGAAAATTAACAGAGTAATGATGGTTTTAATATTGTGGGTTATGAACCAGACAACAGTAATGAAAATCAGAAATGCTGGTGTGAAAATTGAGGTAATACGATCGGCCAGAAGCACTACATGTGCCTTTGTGCGCCCAGCTTCTTCTAAAAGCTTGCTTATCTTTCCAAAAAGAGTACTTTCACCTATTTTTTGTACCTCTATAATAATGCTGCCCGCTTCTAAAAAAGTTCCCGCAAACACAAGCTCGCCAACGCCCTTTTCTTGCGGATTGCTCTCTCCTGTAAGCACTGCTTCCTGAATGCTTGCCTCTCCAGCTACTATGACACCATCAACAGGCACTCGGCCACCCGTCTTTATAACCACACGCATTCCCGGCTCTACCGTTGCTAAGGGGACCAGTTCTTCTTTATGGTCTTTGCGTATAAGAACGTCGGTGGGAATCAGCTTAACAAGACCCGCTAGCGCATCTTCGGTACGTTCTTCTATGAGCGTCTCGATGTAATGAGCAATAAGCATAATTAAGAGAACCACCGTTATGGCAGTTTCCTCATGGCCTATGATGGCTATTATCGTTGCTATGATAAGAAAAAATTCTGCGCCAATTTTTTTTTCAAAAAGAAGAAGAATCCCTTCGTAGGCAGTAGGAAGTAATGCCAAAACAAGCGGTAGATAACGCCAAACATCGGGCAAACCTAAAATAGGTTGCATGAAAAAGAGTAAAAGAACAAAAACTATATAGGCCAACTGACCCAAATGATAAGATTTGCCGCTACTACTCTTCATGGAATTAATTTAGAGAACCGGGTACAAAGCATCCATTGTCAAAAGCCGGTAGGCGCTGCATAATAGCTTCAATAGTAAGCGCATTATGATGCTCTTTTAGACGATCATGCTTTGTTAGCACCGAATTGAATATACCAATACTTTTGCCGGAAAAATACGTACCAAGGGCCAATAAAGTACCAATAAAAACTTTGTTATCTAACGCATCCCCTCCCGAATCACCGGGACCAAAAGAAATTGAAAAACTTCCAAGTTTAGCTTTCCATGCACGAAAATCAGAATTAGATAGCAGAGAGCTAAGGCCTAAATAAGCAAACCCAGCACCCAATCCTCCATAAAAGACACCCTTTATGCAGCTTCCAAGATCAGAAAAGTGAAATTGATGCAGCTGTGAATGAGTTCGGTTTGTTGTTTCCTGAGCTAGTTTTATATACTTGCTCTTAGCATCCAAACTCATCAGGTAGCCGGGGATAAGAAGATCTCGCAATTCTTCAGGATTCGAACCTTCAATTGCTTCGACCAACCTTTCATCCGAAGTACAAAATGCATAAGAACTGCAGAGCATAAGTAATGCAAAGATACACGCACGTTTCATGGGTCCCTCCTGTGGTTATTGCTACAACAATACCGCATTGCATACCCAAAATCAACAGCTTGCACCTAAACTTTATATGAGCACTACTCTCCTTTTTTGAGATTTAGCTCAATATCGTGCCCAGTTCTTCTATAGCATCTTTAACAAAGAGCGATCTTACCACCGCTTGTTTTCTATCATGCTTTGAAAGACCTTTGGAGCATTCCTTAATACCTTTGACCAAACATAAAGCCCCTAGAGGCCCTGTCATACTCATCTTTAGCAACTCAGTGGCGGTCGACGCTTCCTTTACATAAGCTTGACCGTTATCGTCAAAGTATGAGTGGTAATTCATTGCCCCAAGAAATTTTCTAAAACTGTTGAGTAAGTAGATACCTGCCCCACTTAAAGCAAGACCTGATACAAAACGCATTCTATCTTTCCAATCAAACCGACGCTGGAGGTCGGACTTCGCCGCTTGCGTTGCTTCGCTTGCAAGCTGTGCATATTCGAATTTTTGGTTAGCCAACTGCTGCACTTCTTTTACGCTAAAATTCGTAAGCTTTTCAGGATTGTGGTCCTTAATGGCTTTTTTTATCATGTCATGCTCGATTTTTGCCTGTGCAGCAACAGAAAAGAGCGCACATAAGGCAAATAGTTGTATTTTCATACACACCTCAGTTATTTATTATTATTTACAATCTACACTTATAACAATAATTTTATTGTAACCCAAGTTTTTTATAGATCAAATGGTGTGCATATTGTCAAGCCAAAAAATATTCTAAGCCCTTAGGCTCCGCTTGCCCTTTGGCCAGGAGACACAGCGATATGCTATTTACAAAAGCGATCAGGCTTTTTGGCCAAACCGCCCTTTGAAGATAAGATCCTCAATTTTTAAGCGGTCTGATGGAAATTCTCGTTTTTGAAGCTCAGGCGGAAGTACGCTTAGAGGACCGGGCCTTCCCACGGCATAGAGGGCTTCAACATCGTAATCTTCTGGGATGCTTAGGTCGAGGCGGGCCTTATCGTAATCAAATCCTTCCATGCCATGGACAACAAGACCCATAGCACGCCCTTGGATTGCTAAATTTTCAGTCGCCGCACCCGTATCTAATGAGTGGGTCCTGGAATAGTTATTATTATATTCAAAATATTTATGCGAAAGAGCGAGAATCAAAACCGCTGCATTTTTTGTCCACAGTTGGTTGGACGGTACTAAAAGATTGAAGAAGGTGGTCCATGCAGGGGTATCACGAAGCGCATAAATAAAGCGCCATGGCTGGTGATTAAAAGAAGATGGGGCCCATCGCGCTGCTTCAAACAGGGACATAAGCTCATTGAGCGAAATCGGCTCGCCTGACATCGCACGCGGCGACCAGCGGTCCAGAATAACATCAAGAATTGGATAGTCCGCTTTTCTTCCGCTCATAAATCCCCTCTTTTTAAGTCATGACGTGCTAACTCACACGCCTATAATAAAGAATATAAAAATAGGGGGCATTAAAACAAGCAACTTATTCTTTTCACAGACAAAACCAAAGTTTCTACGCCTACACGGCGAGTGGCAGCGGGCGCTTAGCCTGCGCACCCCTATAACCCCGCAGGCCTAAGGCAACCTTAGGAATCCCAGCGTCGGCTCAACTCGGCCTTCCGCGTCGGCCAAACCTACGCTAGGCCTCAAACACTCGCACCTACAAAAGGATGACCAATTATTTAAATAGCTCGCCGAGCAGACATTGAAAACACATGAAACATCAAATGGACTTCATATTGCAGGGTTGTCAAAGGCATGGCACCCTTTGGGCGGTCCAGGGCGCAGCCGCTGGCGCCGGCGCGTAGCCGCCAGGCACACAGTTATGGCCGACTATGCTCGCCTAAGGCGTAAGGGCTTTGCAAATGAACTCTTACTAGGAAACATAAAATAGGGATCTTTGAGATTACGTTCTATAGCGGGCAGGCAGATTATCACCGGTAACAAGGCCAGATATCGCACGTTGAAAAGGTCGCCCCTACCCCAATAAACCCACTTTTATACCGCTTACTTATAAAATCGTTAGCGCCAAAAGTAAGATACGCATTATTTGTAAAATAAAGCCTATTAAGCCATTTAAGATACGGCCGGCAATCGGAATCAAAGCGGGTATGCCCTCTAAAATCAAAGGCCTCGAATGTTGTGATCCAGCGAACACAGTCAAACGGTAAACACCAATCAATCCCAAAGCCTGCCGTTCCTTGAAAGAGGCCTGCCCTTACTTGCAACCTTGCAGGAAGCCGAGCCCCAACTTGTAGGTTTAAGCGAAATGAATCTCTCTTTTCTTCTCTGAAATGCTTACAATGACCGCTCCAAAATTCTTCTGTGCGTTTTGTAAAACCACGATGTGAGTAAACAGGCCCAATCAAGCAAAAGAGATCCGAGCACGGATACAACCAAACATCAAAATAGCCTTTCACATTCGTTCCAGCACAATGTTGCGGCAGAACTTCTAAATGAGTATCTAACGCAAGGCCACATCCCCTTGCGCGCCTTATACACGATTGAGCAAACTGTGCTGTATATTTAACATCGTCGTACACTTGGGTGTCATTAATAAGCTTACCCAGTGATCCTTGTCCTTCTTTTAATTTTTCAGCTAACTCGCCCATATGCGTAACCGGGCCTTGTGCTTTTATCAGAGTTTCATGCAACGTTGAAGCTACATTTTGCAAAGATTGGGCCGTTGCGCTAACGCTATTTGTTGCTGAATCAGCCGAACTGGCAAAACGAGCGAGCAATGCATCAACTGAGCTAAGACTTTTTTTAAGATCTTTAATAAGGTCCTTGGCCTGCACTGCAATATCTTGTGAAGAAGCCCCAATATTTTCTATTTGTTGCGCAATTTTTTGAAAGGAATAAAAGAGTTCATCAATAGATACAAATTGACGCATGTCAAAGGGCAAGGTAGATCCAGGTTTAAGAACCGCTCCCGGGGAATCACCTGGTATAAGCTCCAAATATTTTGCACCCAAAAGCCCCTCTTGTCGTATAAGCACCTGCATGCCTTCACGCAAAGGACACTCTTTTAGAATACGCAAGCCAAGTTTTACGCCAGAATCTCGAGTAAGCTCAACTGAGTCAACCCAACCTACTTTAACCCCAGATATTTTAATATCTGCTTTTTGGGTCAGTCCCGCAACATCCTTACAGTAAAGGGTATATGATGCATGCTGCAAAGCATCCAGACGTAGGCTTCCCAATTGGAAACTCATATAAAGGAAAACTGCTGTGGCAGCGAGAATAAAAGTGCCAACAAGTGTCTCAGTTTTAAAATGCAACGTTTTTTCCTTAGTTTTCTAGAGCCAGTACAGCTTAGTTACTTTAAAAATAAAGCTTTTTGGTGATACCTCGGGGCTCGGTTCAGTCAACTCTAGAAGCGCGCCAATCCTTTGTGTAACCATTCCCACCTTACAATAAGATACCACAGAAAAGGCAGTTGCTTCAAATTCGGATGAAAAGAGGTCGGCTATCGGTTTTTCAAGTGCAGCAAATTTCTTGCCATAGAGTTTTGCTAATCCCTTGTCCCAATCTTGCACCCAGTTGCTCTTAGGCTTTATATTTTTAACAAAATTTTTATCAATCTTAACTTCTTTATTCTCTTTCAAATCCAATAGCGTCTTAACAGACTGAGAAAGCAGCCAAGGGTTGAGCTTTGTTGCATCCTCTTGAACGGTAAAAAGGTCCATCAAAAAAAGCGGTTTTTTAGGCATTTCCTGTGACACAAAGACCCCGTCCCTTAATTTTGCAAACTGTGATACCTTTAAAAGGTCCGTGGGATCTTCTGGTGCGGTATCCACGTTTTTTAAAGCTTCTCTAATACTTATTTCTTTTTCTTTTTTAAAAAGCTCATCAACCACGGTAATCAAACTTCTTTTTTGAGCCTGGCCTGGTTTTTCTTCTTCTTTTTTTGGAGCTCCCGGTTGATTAGAAGCTGACTGTCCCGGCGGAGCGGTTGGCGACTGCCCAGTCGGGGACTGCCCCGGAGTCGGTTTACCAGCTGACTGCCCTGACGCTCCCGGCTGACCCGGTGCCTGCCCGGCCGCCGCTTGCTCAGCTGCCTTTTCATCCTCTGCTGTCTGCTTACCTTGCTTCTTAAGATCCTTTAGGAGTGTATCTAGACTTATTTTCCCTTGCTCACAAGCAATGTAATAGCTTATTGTTCCCTCGATTGGGTCACCACCTGGAGCAAGTTCTACGGTATGCCAACGATTTAACAGGGGAAGCAATTTAAGCATCCACTGCTGAAGGGGCTCACTCACCTCATCTTTCTTTGCCTCCGGCACATCTTTTGCCCCTTTATCAGGAGCTTTCTCCCTTTGCTCACCTTTTTTTTCACCCTCAGCTCCTTTTTCTTTGGGTACCACAAAGGAGACTTGGCTCAGCATAAGCTCCAAAGAACTCAGTACAAGCAGTCGAGCGCGAGCCCTATCATGTGCAAGTCGCACCTGGCGTTGATAGCTAAAAGACTCCCGCACAATAGCCGTAATAAGCACAACCGCTAGAGAGACTATAAGCAGGGTCAAGGGTATAATGTAGCCTGATTTTTTGGATATCTTCATGGTTTAAACACTCTGCCGGCAATTTCTTCTAATTTTTTAAAAATATTTTGCTCTTGATCCTTCTCTTTTTTTGCTTTTTTTGGCGTCCAAGGATTGTAAGCAATTACTTTAAATAAAAATTCGAATGGATACTCAATCCCTGCGGGGTCAGCAATAGTTCCTTTAAGTTTTATATAAGCGGGGATCAGTGATTTATATTTTTGCCACATTTCTTCTTCCCTCCATTCCTTTATAACAACGGTCGTTCCCTTTTTTTCATCCTTGGGGGATCCTTCTCCCGCTCCTTTTTTATCTTGTTCTTCCTTTTGAGCAAACTCAATCAAAGTGACTTCTATTTCAAGGTTTTTTATACCTGAAACAAGCTCATAGGAGGGAGAAAAATCTGATTTCTTTAATGCCTCTGCCGAAAGCTCTTTGCTACTAAATCGATACATGAGGCGCATAGTTCCTGGCCGCGCAGGATCTGGAACCAATACATAGGCAACCCGTCTTGTTGAAGGCATTGGCAGAAGCGATCCATCGGCATCGAGCATTGCTATCGCACCCGAGGTAATAAACGACCAAAAGAACGAATCCTTTTTTCCCTCCATACTAAAAACGGGAGTGATTCCTTTTATTTTTTGCTTCTTTTCTTCTTGCTTTAGAGCTTTTTCCGCCAGTTTTTGCTTTTTTTCTGCCTGCTCTTTCTCCTCTTTTTCGGCATACATCATTAAGGAGCTTCGCGGGGTAAACATGGCAAGGACATCCTTTTCAACCTGGTTATAAAACGCCATAGATGGCAAATCTACCTCAATAACATTGGTGATGCGCTTAACTGATTTGCTTACATTAGTAAGAAGCTGAAAAAGGCTCAGCGAAACCAATGATGCCATAAAGAGAGCTAAAACAAGTTCAAGAAGACTGAATCCTGATTTCATTTTTTCTTCTTCTCCGCGCGTGGTAGAAAACGAAGGCGTGCAAATTGTTCTGAGCGCGATCCAAAAACTGTAGGATATTCCGCCGTCACGGTCTCAACTTCTAACATTTGAAACCTGCTAAGCCCTTTGCTTGTCGCCTTTGCTGTACTGTAACTCATCGTTAGCGAGGGGTTATCTATAACTTTTTTTGCCGCTTTATCTTTTTCATAAAGCCTATCCCTATCTGCTTCCACAAAAAAGCTTTTGATAAATCCAAGGCGGTCAATAAAGGCATGAGAAGTAAAAACGACGCGTGAAAGGGCGCCTTGCAAGCTTAACAGTGAGGTTACCGTAATACCCACTATTAAAATTGCAAGCATGACCTCGAAAATAGTTAAGCCCTTATAGTTCATTTTAATCTAAATGCCGCGGTAAAAGGATTTAAATAAAAATCATACTGGCCACCCGTGGATTTATTTGCACGCACTTTATGATCAATGATACTCAAAGTCACTTCCTGAGTTATGCCATCAGGATTAATCAGAAAGTAAACCGTACGTTTCTCCCCACCACTAGCTGAAAACTGGCTTTTCCCGTTAATAATTACATCCTGTATTTCTACCAGATCTGGGATTGAAATTCCCTTACCAGCCACAGCATTTCCAACGGTACGGACTTCAACTTTTTTTGCAGGCAAATCAAAAAAGATTTTATATACCTTATGCGTTTGCTCCGCAAGAAGAACCCCCTCGCCAGTAAGCACATTCAAACGGCCAATAAAATCTTCAGTTGGCGTACGGGAAGAACGCAAAAAACGGGGTAAGCCCATGACCGCTATAAATCCCAACAGGAGTATAACAATCATGAGCTCTATAAGCGAAAACCCTCGTGTCATGCCTTCTCTTGCTCTTGTGAGCGGGGAGAATAAATCTTTACATCTCCCTTAGATCCAGTCGAATAGAGTTCGTACGGTGGACGCGCCCCTTTTGGATTGAGCGAATAAACAAAATCCTGATTCCAGGCATCAGTAATATCCGACGCCGCAGCTATTGGCTCGCCCCATCTTTTTTGAAGGCCTTGTTGTTGTGGACCTTCCACAAGCTCTGTCAAGGCTGTCGGATATTGTCCAAGCTGTGTGTTATAGGTCTCAATCATAGTATCAAGTGCCGCTAGTTTGTTCCTGGTTGTTGTCTCCTTGGCTTTTTGCAACCAACGAAGCCCACCAAAAGTACCGGCCACAAGCACCCCGATAATCATGATAACAATCATAATTTCGATCAAGCTAAAACCTTTTTGCAGGTTTGTTGAACGTGCCATAAAACATCCTTTCTGTTTTCTGTTTATTGTAATTTATCTGCCATACTCGTCAGTTTCTGTATTGGAAGCATGACTGCTGCAATTACAAAACCTACAACCACAAACATCACCACAAGCATCACGGGACCGAGTAGCGCCGAAATCCCATCAGCTTTTTCTTTTAAATCATCCTCATAATACCGAGCTACGGTTAGAAGCATGGTATCCAACTGACCGCTTTGTTCGCCCGTATTGATCAGATAGATAGCAACAGGAGGAAACAAATTAGTTTCTTTTAAATACTGCGCAATTTTACCTTGCTTAATGATATTTTCGCGCGCTTTTTCTAGCGCATTTGTCAGTACTTTATTATCAACAATTTTAACGACAATGTTAAGAGATTCAGCTAAATTCACCCCACCCTCAACCAGCATACCCAGTGTTCTGCAAAATTGAACGATCGCCCCAGTTTTTGAAAAGTACCCGATTAACGGCAGTTTTAATTTCCAGGTATCGAGAGTATAGGCGCCCGTAGGTGTCGATTTCCAAAATAAAAAAATACTTACAAGAGATCCTACGATGAGCAGAAGGGCAATATAATGGTTACGCACAAAGTCTGAGGCACCCATTAAAAGACGGGTAGGAAGCGGCAGTTCTATGTTTTGCCCTTGAAAAACGCTTGTAATCTGTGGCACAACAAAATAGAGGAGTGCGATAACCACGAGAATAATAATACCCAGCTGGAAAATGGGATACCGCAAAGCACTTGTCACTTTTTTTCTAATTTCTTCTCGTCGTTCTAAAAAGTCATTGAGTCGCTCTAAGATTGTTTCAAGTTTACCCGTAGCTTCTCCGGCTCGAACCAATTGAATATAAATTGAATCAAAAGTCTCAGGAAATCTTGCAAGCCCATCGGCAAGAGATCGCCCTTCCTTAATACCATCTTTAAGCGCAATAACAATATTTCTTAAGTTACCTTCAGTCTGTTCAACCAGTAATTCAAGTGCTTGAACAAGAGGAACGCCCGCTCTTAAAAGAACCGCCAACTGCTTGGTAAAAAAGATTTTATCCTTAAGACTAATGCCACGACGGAAGAAGCGCTTATAAAATGGCTCTGCAGAAGCAGCGGTAACCGTGGATTCGATCTTCGTTGGATACAAGCCCATCTTGGTAAGCTGCTCACGAGCACTCAACGAGGTCGGGGCATCTATTTGCCCGGTTACTCGTTTGCCTTCTTTTGACAGTGCCTGATAGTAATATAATGCCATAAAAACCTTTGTTCCGCTTGATCAAGGCTTCACTCCATGCTAGGATGAATGCAATTTACCACGTCTATCATGTTGTTGATCAAGGAGCATAGTATGAAAAGCACTTTTTTGCTGGGTACTCTCATATCATTATTTTTCTGCAGTGTCTCTGCTCTCTCCCCTCAAGATACCCAAAATCGAGCGCTCAAGCAACAGATACACAATCATCTGACAGATATTCCTGATTTCTTTTTTAGACCGCTTGAGTATTCTGATACAAGTTTTTCTTTTTTCCTCAAACGCATTTATAATCATCGCAAATATCCACAGGGTTTCTTGGCACTTAATTTTCTCCACGTTCTTTCAGGGGTTAACTTGGCGCCTCAGGCAGAACAACCTCGCCGTTACATAGCAAAGCTTTTTTATCTCTTTGACAGAAAAATGCAAGGCATATATGTAAATCCTTATGCTTTTTTTGATCTTCTTCATTCGCTGCCGAGCGCCATTGCCCCATTCTGTAATAGAGCAAAAGAAAAAAAAGATAAGGTGGAAGAAATAAAAGAATGTGTAGGCACTTATCTTGTAGATAATTTTCAGAATTTTAAAGCTCAGCCTGAGAAGACACTCAACACACTTGCCGATCGCCTCTATGAGCTTACGGTCTTAAGTGATGAAAAAGATATATCCATTAAAGAGCTTCAGCACTCACTGCACTATTTTCTAGGGCGAGCACTGAGCCATCTTGTATGGAGTCCATCTGATCAAGCAGATACGTGGCAACTGGTGAAAAAGATCTCATGCGCTCTTGAGAAATGCTCCGAGTATTCCATGCTTGATGAAGAAATGCTTGACGACCTCTTCTGGACATTGTTGCAACGATATGCCTTTTTCATCGATTTATGCGCAAGCGACCTTATGCAACCATTCTTTGATATCGTATACAATGACTTAAAAACAGAAAGAGCTGCCCTATGGCTTGCGCCAGAACGTGAGGAACTTATTACAACTAAACAAGCATACATCCACAGCGTGCTCATGGAGGCAGAAATTAAATCACGTGCAAGCTCAACTGCCCTTGCAATCAACGCAATGAACTAGTTGAAAAAAGTTCAAAAAAAATTTTTCAGAGTGCCACTTTCCTGATAGGCTAAGAAGGGTAATAAGGTTAGCCTAGCTAGGGAGGTATCTATGTCAAAGCGCACGATCAAAGGAAAATTGGAAGTTATTTGCGGCTCCATGTTTTCAGGCAAATCTGAGGAGCTTATAAGGCGCCTACGTAGAGCTGAATTAGCGCAACTCAAGGTCTGTGTTTTCAAACACAAAGTCGATAACCGAATATCAATCGATTATATTACGTCGCATGGCGGCGAGAGATATAAGGCGATCGCCATCGACAACCCCTCCGATATGGAACTTTTTGTATCCGATGATGTACGCGTTATAGCGATCGATGAAATTCATTTTTTTGGTGAAGAAATTGTTCCCGTCATCTTGACTATGTTGGATCTTGGCAAACGTGTTATTGCAGCAGGCTTAGATCTTGATTTTAGAGGCATTCCCTTTGGCTGTATGCCCACACTCTTGGCCATAGCAAATTCAGTTACTAAACTCAACGCGGTCTGTATGGTATGCGGCAATGAAGCAATCTTTAGTCAACGCTTGATTAATGGGCGCACCGCAAAATTTGATGATCCACTCATTCTTATTGGATCCCAAGATTGCTATCAAGCTCGATGCAGAGACTGCTATATTATTGATAAATCAGGCTGGACGACACTATCTGAGCGCAGTGCTTAATTATGGCAAAAGCAACAAGTTTATATACCTGCGTTGAATGCGCCTATCAAACCATTAAGTGGCTGGGCTGTTGCCCTGAATGCAAGACTTTTAACAGCATTGAGCTTATGCCTGCCACCCCCATAAAAAATCAGGCTGCAGCCGCCTTAACTGATCTTACCCAGATCACAACAAAACCGATCAACCGGATGCTTACCGGTATAAAAGAATGGGATCGCGTAGCTGGCGGCGGGATTGTGCCTGGAGCATTTATGATTCTTACCGGTGATCCAGGCATTGGCAAGTCAACCTTGCTTCTGCACATTGCACATCGGCTTGCACGAGATCAATCGGTATTTTATTTCTCATCAGAAGAATCGCTTGAGCAAGTAAAAATGCGTGCAGAAAGAGTTCACTGCATGGAATCGAGTGCTCAAGAAACAAATGATCAAGAGCAGCCAGAACAGCAACCAAAGGGGCAAAGGCCGAAGGGTCAGCGAGCGAACGGCCTTCTTTTTTCAGATCAGCCTGATCTTGATGCATTAATAGCCGCATGCGTAAAAAACAAGCCCGATGTTGTTATTATAGATTCGATTCAAAATTGTTATACAACTGAAAGCCAAATGACTCCAGGGAGCATTGGCCAACTAAAAGAAGTAACATTCAAATTGATGCGCATGGCAAAGGAGCACACCATAGCAATTATTGCCAGTGGGCATATTACCAAAGAAGGTGTTATTGCCGGGCCCAAAACACTTGAACATATGGTCGACGCCGTATTTTATTTGCAGGGGGAAGATCGTTGGCAAACAAGGATACTTCGCTCAGTAAAAAATAGGTTTGGTACCATATGCGAAATAGGTTTTTTTCAGATGGGAGAGTCCGGCCTTCAAGAGATTTCTAATATTAATGAGCAACTTCTTGAAGAAATATCCTATAGCCCAGGCTCTGTTCTTATCAGTTTTATAGAAGGATCCCGTCCACTGCTTATAGAATTACAGGCATTAGCCCTCTCCTCCAAATATGGCATGCCTCAACGGGTGGTCTCGGGCATTGACCATACTCAGGTTGTGTTAATTGCAGCAATTCTTGAAAAATATCTGCAAGTCAAACTCAGCACACATGATATATTTTTTAAAATAAGCGGAGGATTTAAAATAAAAAGCGCAGCCGCCGATCTAGGAATTGCCCTCGCACTCCTTTCTAGTTATTTTCAAAAGCCATTACCAGAAAAGTCGCTTGCTTTGGGCGAGATAAGCCTAACAGGACATATTAAACCCATAAATAATATGAACATACATGTTGCAGAAGCAGAAAAATTTGGCATAACCAGGCTCATGCTTGCCCAGAATCAAAAACTGGAAACTTCTTGTAAGACCATCAAGTTTTCAACAGTGCATGAGCTTCTCTCGTTATTTGGAGAAGAATAAGATTGTCTGCTCTTTTTTGTCATTCCCGCATAAAAGGTTTTACAAATTTGTCATGCACAAAAGCTATAAGAGGGTGTGCCCCTTTCAATGCTGAAAGAGAGAAGTTAATTGAATCCTGCATTATCATAACCGGGGCTTTGTCCCCATCTTTCATTACTGAAACCAAGATCCAATGATCCTCTAAATGTAAAGCAAAATGTATTACGCCCGGCACATTGGGATCTATATGCTCACGACGAAATTTTTCATGAATCTCATATTCAATATATTTTTGTACACGCACGGGCTCATAATGCTGTTCAATCCATTCTTTTAATCGCTTTTTTACAAAACAATCTGTTAGATTGCGCGATTGCTGCGCCCGCCTATATTCTATGATAACCTTCAGTTTTTGTATTGGTGCTAGCGCTTCATGGCCCAGAAGGCAGTAAGGCGAATTTTCAAGAATTAGCTTCTCAAGCTGAGAACTATTTACAGGAAAGCTATTTCGGAGAATTCCTTCCTGTTCATTTAAATAGCTAAAGACCCAGCTTACAAAGGCATCATCATTTCCATAACATTTAAGAAGATCATCGTATGCCCGATGCAAAACAGGAGAATCTTCAGAGGTAATAGCGAATGTGGGTAATCCATTTACAGGATTCGTACCTAATATATAGAAATTGCTTAACCCTAGCTCTTGAGCTAAATCACGCAAGTGAGATTCTTCTGCCTTGTCATAGGTAACTACACCATATTTTTCTTGCTTTATCGACTCAACAAGCCGCCCTTTTTCAATAAAGCGAGGCTGTATATATAACCAAGCCAAATAATCCATACACCCTTTTATAGTTGCAACAATTAACCCCTCAGGATCATCACTATCGGCAGCTTGAGCGTCTATAAACCTTTGAACTTCTGGGGGAAAATCTGCTTTAGCAAAGTCCGCTAAAGCAGCATTACTTATTTCTTTTCTGTGTGTCACAAGATAATTCAACTTTAAAGCAGCTAAGGCAACTCGCCAACCACACGTCCATCCATTAATTTGTGTCACGGATTGAAAATAAAATAATCGCGTAACAACATCTATTGCTCTCATGGACTTTATCCCATCAGTTGGCAGCTCGTTCAAAGAACATTTTGGTCCAAATAAGACGCGGCATATACCCCTTTTAATCAGACTATTTACAGTGTCTCGCGGAATTTCAAAATCTGAATCTGCCGACCTCTCAACCATATCCGCGGTCACATTCAGCCTCGTTTGTTCTATCCTGTGAGCCAAATTCGGCGAGCAATTCATCGACATCGCAGCAAAGCATCGATTCACCTGCTCATTCGCCTGCCTAATAGTTAAATTTTCTGGTATTTCATATGCCAAAGACGTTGCTAGACCAGAGGCCAGCTGAAACGCCTTCACTGTTGAACTTAGTAATTGCACGTAGAGCTACTCCTTATTTGAGAGCCTGCTTAAAAAAATTCCATGCGTTGGGAAGCATTTTATGTTTATAATTGGTGTAGACAATCGCAGCGCTTATTATTAGTGGCGCAATTAAATTAAATGGTTTCTTATAGGTGTTTGCAAGGCTTACTCGCGCCACAATTTCTTGATACCTTTCACTCGTCTCTTTGTGCCCATTTCTGGCCAACTCTTCTTTAACACGTCCGACCCTATCGCAACAATATTCATCATATGCTCGTTTGAGCATAATATAGAGAGCCGCTGTGCATGCCACATTAAGAGATCCATAGCCCAAGCCTTTTGATAATAAAGAAATGCGTTCTTTGAAAGTTTTAGATACTACCAGGTCTTCAGTATCCTTCTTTTCCCCAAGAGAATCTACTTTTTGCGCGAGGAGTTTATTCGCTTTTCCTTCAGAAGCTTGCATCCCCAGAAGCGGTTTCCCTAAGAAAAAAACGAATGAAAATGATGCAAGGACAAGGAATTTTTTTTTCATGAATCACTCTTGAGGGCTTTTAATGAATCTCTGCCATATTCATACGCACCATAAGTTGCAAGCATAAAGGCTGCCGCTCCACCCAACTTCAAAATTCCCTTGAGTTTCTTATTAAGCGTTTGCTGAGGCGAACTACCTGCGATCATTTGAAGCCCACTGGCAGTATTGCCCAAGAAGCATGCTCCGCAGAGTAATGAAACTGCCCCCGCGCCCATGCTCTGGACTGCTAAAAAACATTTTGAAAGAATTGACCGCCCTTTGGATTTAATGCCTTCAATTTTCTCAGCACCTTCTACCATTGCTGCGTCTTCAATTTTTATGCTTTTTAGTAACTGAGGGCCCGCATCTACCTGCTCTTCAATCTCACTCATGCGCGGTAGCGTTGACGCAGGATCGCCAGCATACAAAGCAAGACTGCTCACAGAAAGGCACAGTGCCAAAAGTAATCTATTCTGTTTGATCATCGCTCTTCCTCCCGACCTTTAAACATAAAAAAATTGTTCGATTCTCATATCCCTAAGACTCAGTTTAAAAGATTTTAAGCATCGCCCACAAGAAAAGCCTATTATTTTTTCAAAAATGTGCAAGTAGCCCGATAATCAAATTTAGACTCAATATGATTGTCTCATCTCTGCCTGTGCAACTTTCAACGTTACAAAGCTGTCGAGAGCGACCAGCGCGAAAAGGATAAATGCTATAACCATTAACTTCATACTCATTCCTTAATTCCTTACAAAAAAATTACATTTATTACTCTACTAGATCTAAAATATGCATTGCAACAGTTATCAAACTCATTTTTTTAAGTAGGCTCATAAAAATTCCCTACGTAATTAAAGATGGGGCATAGGTTGGCAATAACCTGTCATACTTTTATCAGCTAAATTTGAATGGTCTGGGTTCTGTAATAATGAGAACTGATTTAAGAAGAAAGAGCTACTTTAATAATTGCTCCATATTTAATAGCTGACGAATTTGAGAATGAGTAAGCCACATTAGAAAGCAAGGCTAAACTGAAGACCAATGGTATTTGCAAGAATGGCCCTTTTTCCATTAAAGCCCCACTTAAACCAACCCAATAAGGAAGGAAGAACACGCGATTCAGGGGCGCAAAAGTCATAATTAGCCATTAAAATCAAACTGTGCGCAGTCCAATCTTGAAGGTTCTCAGCCGTATTTACCACGGCTGTATCAATGCGATCACTGCATACAAAAAGGCGATCTTCGTTTCTTTTTAAAAACTGATAATTTGCCTTGAGTGAAAGTCCTCGTACAAGATCGCACGATTCAATGTAGATATTATACTGCTGGCCAAGCCCATACTCCCTAAACGCAGGACGCTTCATCAAAAAAAACAAATCCGTTTGGTTGCATACAGTTTTAACACGTCGGGGCCTTGTATTACCAAAAAGATAGAGGAATTCTGCATCAATTCCCCCGCGCAGAGAATAACAAAAGCTCAAATCAAGCCCACCAGCAAATTGTATGCCCCAGGACCCATCATTACCAAAAGGGATTGCCAGAATTTTATCTGGGTCTGCCACTTTACCCGTTGGGAAATCAACGCCGAGCCGCCCTTGCACCCTCACGTTGGTAAGAGCAGGCTTTGCCTGCGGAAAATCTCTTATCCAACTCATTTGGGCAACCAAGTCGCCAATACCCGTCCGCTTCCATCCATGCAAGTCAAGTCCGGAAACTTCGCGTATATGGCGCAGGAGATCCTCCTCCAAACGCTGCTCACCCGTTGTTGATCCATTGAGGGACCGCCAGCGAACATCTTTTAATTCCATACTCAACACGGGTAGATGTAAGGCAAAACTAAGGCCATGATTAAAATAAAATCGCTGCGAAAAGAGAAGATTAACCGGAACTTTTAGATCACCACAGGGTCTAAAAAGTCCTTGCGTTCCATTTTCATCGTTTATATTAAAAAGCTGTGATAGCTGTCCTGGCTTTGAATGAGCATCAAACCCCTTAAGCGCTGCAAGCCCATTCTGGTCAGTTTGATATATATGAAGAACATTTGTTTTTTTATTGATTTCACTTGATTGATCAATGCACACCTGGAATCGTTCGTCCCCATCATCTCTAAATCCCTTGGTTTTTATAGCACCTTCATAGCCAATACTAAGCTGACCACCCCAACAAGGGAGGGGCCGCGGCATTAATGGTCTATCACTTGGCCTAAAAAGGTTGATCGGAGGAATCGCATATCCCCATGAAACTATGCTTGCGAGTAATAAGAATATACTGATCCTGCCCAAGCAGTGCTTGCTAGAAACACGCTTGCTGGCACAGAGATTAATCATGATTAACCTTTAAAGTTATTGTTGAATTCGTATCCCAAAATCCCCTGGAACCATCCATGAGCCTGATGCTGAATCTCGTAGGAGTCTTCCCATCGAAAATGTTTGCAGTCCCGGATGGTTTTCTTGAACATTAACAAAAATGACACGATTGCGTGCTCCACTTGGCTGTCCGCTCTTTAATGTTGGCGGAAGAAGCTCTAAAAGAGGTTTAGACGCGCCAAATGCACTGCGTGAAACCGCTATGAGGGCCCCATCAGTAACTACATAGTTACGGTAATCTCCTAGATTTGCAAAAAAAGTAGGAACATTTCTTATAAACAAATCAGGAAGTAATTGCACCGTTTGATCCGTCACCAAGCCACCTTCAACGTTGAGCGCCAATCGATACAACTGCGCCTCACTTAACCCCACATAGGCATTAAATGCAATAATATTTCCCCCCATGCCAACACCCGACTCCATACCATTGGGACTTATCGTAAATAAGCGACTTACGGGACCGGGTGAGGTAACTGAACCAGCGGCCTCAGGCAGGTCGACCTGTTTCCATTGGGCCTGCTCATCAGATCTAATTGTTTGGATATCCACCAGATTCCCCGAACGTAACAATCCAAAACTTGTTGCAATCAAGGCCAACGGACCGGAAACAATCAAATCAGAATAGGAGCTTGATAATTTCTTTTGCTCTTCACCAAGTTGAGCAATTGTTGTTGATACAACTTTGGTAGCAATCAAGTTTGATTGTATGGTTAACCGAACAACGGTCTGATCAGTCAAAACAAAGAGATTGTTGTGCACACTTATAAGCTTGCGCACATTTTTTACATCACTAATTTTTTTAAAAGACATAGCAGCCGTAAGCCCCTGAAAATTAGTTTTAAGGCCAGCTTGGGCATCCCAACCAGCTCCCTGATCATCGGCAAGAATTGCAACTCCTCCAGATCCACCCACTACAAACCAGCCAAAAACTCCATCCGTTACCGTAGCACATGCGCCGATCGGACCAATAGCAGCGAGGGCGCCCCCCGAAAGAGAAAGGGCCGTTCCTTTGGCAAAGCCAGTAAGCGAACCGTCTGTCGACTCAAAAGGGGCAGTAAAGTCACGTTGAGGACCAAACAGACCATTGCTATCGGCACCAGTCTGCATAAGAATAAGCTTATTAAAACCCGTAAAAGCATTTACTGCAATTCTCTCACCAATCTGCGTGGTAAACGACGGTGTGGTAACAGGAAAATCAAAAAGACCCTGTACTCCACCAGAAAGCTGCGAAAATTCCTTTGAAATGAATAAACATAAGGGATCATAGGCTTGAGTGAATTCGGTTCTAAGTACCGTATGCGTTTGGACTACGCTTTGGCCCGCTTGCATCCTTTCTGGAATATACCAAAAAGAACCTTTGTACGAATCATAAGAAAATCCTGCTATTTTTTCTTGGCTTCCTGCTACACGTTGCCAGTTCGTCCACCCTTTTATTCTGCCCTGATCATCAAAAAAAGCTTGAGAATAAAACATTCCCGCTTTCATACTCTGCCCATCAGCGTTAACCGAGACAAAAACAGCATCACTGCTTGCGGTTATATTCGTTATAGGTCCCGGCAGGATACCATCGCCACCCACTTGAGCGCCCAGAGAATCACTGCTATAAAGGTCAGCCGGCTTTTGCGCGGGGTCCACAAATACACGTGTCAGAAACCGCTCTGGCGGATTTTTGGCAAAGATAGTCAATGGCTGGCTATTAACGTTAGCAAGCGTACCATGCGCCGCATCTTGCATATTATCTACAAGTGGCAATGCATACACTTGTTGCTGCAAAGCTGGATTAGAAGCGTTGCCACCCACAACAATCAGATACCGAAGATAGGTAGTTGTCTGGAGCGTACGCACTTTAAAAATAGTTGTTGTAGCAAAGGGCCCACGCCCTCCCACAATCTTTGTTGTATCTTGAAAGGCAGTATCTGATGCAATTGGTTGCACCATTAATTTGCCATTGATCAATGAAGCTACAAGAATCCCGCGCGCACCATCAGTAGCAGCTGCACCGCCAACAACTTGCAATGCAATATAGAGCTTTCCTAAATCTCTATCAAAAAAAAGATCTACGGCTTTGCTAATGGCAGTAACTGGCGAGTTAATACCGATTCCAAAAGTATTTTTTCCTATGGGAAAAGCTCTGTTACCCCCACTGATGGGAGTACCTTCGTTGTCTAATTGCGAGGCACCCGTCTGGGCATCCACACTATCCCATGCAAAAAAAGGAACCTTGTTTTCCTTGGATGTAAATTTCTTAAAAAAGAGAAGGGCTATTCCAGACCCATCTCCATCAAAGTCTCCCTGAGAATTTCCTACGGCTGCAAATGCCGCCAAACTTGCGCCCGCTTCGAGGTCAGTTACCACATTTGCTCCAGATGTTGTCAGAGCAAGAAGCGCTTGCGCTTGTAGACCCTGAGCATCATGGATATCTCGTGCTGCATA
The DNA here is from genome assembly GCA_963762095.1 of uncultured bacterium. Classification (GTDB taxonomy): domain Bacteria; phylum Babelota; class Babeliae; order Babelales; family Babelaceae; genus PRDV01. The sequence continues at coordinate 147,917 of CAVXJI010000005.1, forward strand.
GACTGAGATAGGGGAAGTGCTACTTTCAATTAAAAATAACGAAGAAGGATCATCGGTTTTAGCAACAAGCGGACGGTTGCCTAATAACGCTAATTTGCTTATAGCTGCACCAAAAAGTGGATTGATGCTATCAGGTTGTCCGTTTAATCGAACTTTTTCAGGCGTCAGACCTCTAAAATTTATGCCATGCCTATTGGCTACGGCAACGGCAAAATCGTTTTTATTTATCTCCTCAGCCGCCCCTATAAAAAATCGACCACCGGGAATATACAGCGCATGAGTAGAGATATTAAAAGTAAATGTTTGGTCATTTTTTGTGTTCCCTACCAGCATTTGTGCTGCATAGAGCGGGCAGATGCTCCAGCAAATAAGCGTCGAATACAGAAGTGCTTTTCCAAGCATATGGAGCCCCTTTATTATTTGGTTTCTAGTAGTCTAGCAAAAATAAAGGTTATTTCCAAAAAAGACGCGCATTTAAAGGAATTTTATCGAGATTTTCGATTAACCTTTGATCATCAATGGCTTGCTGTCGCCTTTTTTTTGCCAAACTTTCGCCTCTTTTTTTATTTAAAATGTTCAAAAAGCCTTTAAGGTTGCGATCTCTTAAAGCTAGTATTGATTCGTTAATGAACATGAGGAGTTTAATATGCTGCTCCTTTAAATATGCTAGCGCCGTCAGGCTTTTCTCACGATGATTTAGTTCATAACCATGAAGATCAAGTGCACTTACAGCCCTCAAGCGCCCTTGAAAAAAAGACTGGCCATTCTTCATATCTGCATCGGTAATCATACCCAAAATTGACTCATCAGCATGCATCATAGCCCACACATCAAAACACAATCCCGCAAGGGCGGTCATTTCTTTTTGCTGTTCTTCAAGTTGCCACGCTTGTATATAATCAGTCTCGCTCTCCGCTTTTATTATCTGCAGATCTACGCTTCCAATAAAGCTTCCAAGAGCATCATAGCCTTCGGCTACCTTGACTTCTTCCATTGCTTGCATTGATAAATGGGTAGCAAGAACAATAAAAATAATTCGTTTAAAGATCATTATTTTTTCTTTCGAGTTAGTTAGGCATCTCAACAAAAGCCCATAATAAACGATTTCCCCAAAAAGTAAAAACACTTAAAAACATTTTATATTTGCATAATATATTGATTTTCTATTTGATGATATGATAGCCTGAAAATCATGGATGCTAAAAAGGAAGGGCGCGAATGAGACGAAATACCGCTAATCTTAATCTTTCTGAGCTCATTGAGCGATGGGGAAATTCCACATCAATAGCATTGTTCGACCCGAAGACCTCTCTTTTCTCCATGCCTTTGGTTGAAGGTCTTATAGGATACCGTAGTGTAGCAAACTGCATCGTTGTACTGGGCGACCCAGTTTGTGCCGCTCACAATAGGTCTTTGCTTACAGGCGCTTTTTTCAACCATTGCCAGCAGCAGGCAAAAACCATTATTTATGCATTTGTTTCGTCGCAGTTTATGCAATGCATAAAATCCCACCATGCAGCTTGTTCTATTCAGGTGGTAGATGAGATAATTCTTAACCCGCTCATTGATATTAAAGAGCAAACCGGTGCGGATGCCCGTAGATTGAGAAACAAATACAATCAAGCTGTACGGGAGTCGATAATAATCAGAGAATATACGGGCAATAACCCCTCTCTTGAATTTTCTTTTGAACGGCTGATGGTAGAATGGCTGCAAGGACGTAAGGGGCCCCAAATATTTCAGCAGCATATAAATCTCTTCGAAAATCGTCAGAATAAACGCTGGGTTTATGCAAAGCATAACAAGAGCATAGTTGGATTAATTATACTGACTAAAATTCCCCAAGGCTGGGTGCTCAACATGGCAATGATGGGAGCTCAGGCACCGCGCTATCTTTCTGAAGCAATGTTTCTGGCGGTATTAGATATTTTAAGAAATGAAGGATGCGAGTATTTCACCCTAGGGGCATTGCCTTCTGCTCAATTAGGAGCGGTAGATGGGGTGGGAGCTGTTTCAGAGAAAATTGCTCAGACGATTTTTAAAATGGCACATAAGGTATTAAACTTAGGTCAAAGCCGGAAATATTGGAAAAAATTTAATCCCAGAACCGAGCCAATGTATGTTGTCTTTAGTGGATCAAAAATAAAGCTTACAGCTATTGCAGCACTTTTTCGCTCGTTTAATCTACGCATTTGATGGCTTAATCGCAAAATTTCTTGCATCCACTGAGAATGATTAGGTCGCGGGGCCTAGCTGCATAACCTTGCTTTGGAGCCCTCTGCTGGGCTAATCTTTGATATAATCTCGCGAATTTCTTGAAGGGCATCGGCATAACCGTTTGATTTGATACTGACATTGGAGCAGGTAATCTTCGTCTTCCCAAACCCATTATATTGTTATATATTGTCATTAAACTCATTAATTTTTCTCAACAATTGCATGTTGTGGAGTTATGCATACAAAAATTTTTTCAGCTACAACCATTGGCGTACAGACGCATTTGATTGACGTAGAGGTAGATCTCTCATTTGGGCTCCTTCAGTTTTTTATTGTGGGGCTACCTGATACTGCCGTTAAAGAAAGCCGACAGCGCATCCATACCGCTTTAAAAAATTGTGGTATCAAGCTCCCTGAACGCAAAATTACCGTTAACCTCGCCCCTGCTGATGTAAAAAAGGAGGGGACGGTCTTTGACTTACCAATCGCCCTGGGCATTATTGGTGCAGCACAACTCGTTTGTATTGACGCATCTTTTTTAGATGAAACCATTTTTTTGGGAGAACTTTCACTTGATGGCTCGGTAAAGCCAGTAAAAGGTGTACTTCCCATCGCCTGCGACGCCGCGGCACTTGGCAAGAAACGGATTATTGTCCCAACTGATAACGCATTAGAAGCTGCGCTTATTAAAAATATAGAGGTAATAGCAATTTCCCATCTTCATGATCTCATCGCTTACTTGAGAAAAGAACGAACCATAGAGCCTACGAAAAGCATCAACAGCCCTACTTTATTAACACCCGAGGATTCTTTGGATTTTAAAGAGGTGAAGGGACAGCAAGCAGCCAAAAGAGCTCTGCAGATAGCGGCTGCAGGCAGGCACAATATTCTTTTTATTGGTTCACCAGGATCAGGGAAAACTATGCTTGCGCAGCGACTTCCTACTATTATGCCTCCGATGACTTTTGATGAGATTTTAGAAACGACTAAGATTTATTCTGTCAGTGGCAAACTCGATAAAAAGCCCCTTGTGACACAGCGACCCTTTAGAAGCCCGCACCATACGATTTCCCAAGCGGGACTCGTAGGCGGAGGGCATTACCCACAACCTGGCGAAATAAGCCTTGCACACCATGGAGTTCTTTTTCTAGATGAGCTCACTGAATTTAAAAGACCCGTACTTGAAGTACTGCGGCAACCACTTGAGCAAAAAACAGTTTCGATTGCACGCGCTCAGCACGCCATAACTTTTCCTGCATCATTTTTATTTGTAGCTGCTCTTAACCCCTGCCCCTGCGGTTTTCTTGCTGATAAGAAAAGGAGCTGCACTTGCACTCCCCAACTCATTGCAAAATACCACACGCGACTTTCAGGCCCCCTTCTTGATCGAATTGATTTACAAGTAAATATCTCCTCAATAGACTATGATACAATTGCAGATCAACAAGAACCGATCAGCTCAAAAATGCTCTATGAAGGCGTTGAAAGAGCTTACAAACTTCAGCAAAACCGCTCAGACACTTTCAAAGCAAATGCTCATCTGACGCCAGCATTACTCGAGCAATTTTGTCCGCTCAGTGGGGAGGCTGAAGCACTCATGAAAAAAGCATTTGATAAACTACAGTTAACCATGCGAAGTTTTCATAAATTGATTAAGATAGGAAGAACCATTGCCGATATAGAGGGGTGTGAAGTTATTGAAGCCTGTCACCTTAAAGAAGCATTGATGTATCGTTCCGCTGACTATAAAACAGAAAAAGAATGGTTGAAATAATCTGTTCTATGCACATGATCACATGCAACAAGCAAAAAGGATCTTCATGATAAGAATTGGTATTGATGCTGTAGACATTGAGCGGTTTAGCCAGTGGTCTTCCTATAATAAAACCAAGCTCAAGCGTATTTTTTCTGAAGCAGAAATTGCCTACTGCATGAGCAATCCCTCCAAAGCGGCCGAGCGCTTTGCAGTGCGCTTTGCTGCTAAAGAAGCTTTTTATAAAGCTCTCGCACCCCTGTGTAAGAAGCCTATCCCCTTTTTGCTTGTCTGCAAGCAGTGTGAAGTGATTAAGAATTCGACTGGCATGCCAATCATGAAAGCCAACTGGGCTGCCCTGCTTATAAAAGAAAGTTATAGCGTTCAACTTTCATTAACGCACACCCGTTTGACGGCGATTGCCGCCGTAATTGTCACACCTACCGTTCAAGCCGCAGGTCTCTAAAGAATCAAAAAAGCGCGCCAAACTGAAGCTTTATATTAAAAATACTATTAAAAAATTTGACAATCTTGAAAAAGAGCGTAATATTGAACATATTGATTCGTCGAAAGATTCATATCTTATTTCTGAATTACGACGCGGGGTAGAGCAGCCTGGTAGCTCGTTGGGCTCATAACCCAAAGGTCGCTGGTTCAAATCCAGCCCCCGCAACCAAAATTTAAGCCCGTTTCTCGTGAGTTTCCACAAAATGTTCGGCCATAGAAAGTATCTGTTGCGCATTTGGATAGGTAAGCTCTTGCACGGCTTCTTTATAAGGAAGCCATTTATATGATAAATGCTCATAGGAAAGCGTAACTTGCTTCGTTGAAGCCCTACCTACAAAAAATACAACAGTTTTCTGTACCAGCTCCCCGCTAGAATCCTTAAACATATAGGAAAGAGACTGCTCAAAACCTTCAAAAATATGTGCCTCAAGGCCCGTCTCTTCTTTTAATTCACGAACGGCTGCTTGCAAGTTGGTTTCGTCCTTTTCAAGCTTTCCTTTGGGCAAATCCCAATAACCCCGCCGATAATTGAGCAGGAGATACATACGCACTGGTTGATCATTTACTATGTCATTATAATAAACGATTACACCGGCAGAAAATTCTCTTTTCATACAACCCCTAATCAAGGAAATATAATTTCAAGCCATACTTGTTGCGGATCATATATAACAACCCACAAAGAACAAGGCATAATGGCCCTACCCAGAGCCAAAGACCTATATGATGTAGCAGGAAATCCGCAGAGCCTGGCAACCACAGCTTAACAAAAGCGACACAGAGTTTATAGAGTATATAAAAAATCAGTGAAAAAAGAGTAAGTTGGGCACTATAGGCAACCAAGAAGCGAGCAAAACGCTTATAATACAGAACAAAACCAAATTTTTGCTGCAATATAATAACAAAAAGGACCGCTTGTAAAACTGCTGCCAACGATGTTGCAACGGCAATGCCCCATGCGCCATAGCTGGGCATAAGTATGCGATTGAGAATTACATTTGTACCTGTACCAATGCAGGTAATAATGGTCGAAATCTTTGTCTCATGCAATGAATAATAAATACTTAAAATCATCTTATTTAAAGAAAAGAAAAAAAGCCCGGGCAAAAAAGCAACAAGCAGCGAGGATGCTTCTTCAACTTGCGCCAAGGTAAAATTTTTTGCAATGCGGTAAAAAATCGTATAAAAAATGTCATAAGAAAAAAAGCCCATGAGAAGAGCTACGGGAAGGGTGATCCAAAGCATAAATTGAGTAGATTCAAGTAAATAAAAGCTTAAACGTTTAGGCGCATAACGAGAAATTCGGGAAAAATGCGAAAGCAAAATTGAAGAGAATGCCACTGCAAAAGCGCCAAGCGTTATAGTCATAAAACGAGAAGATATATTAAGGAGAGTCGCGGATCCCACAGGAAGGCTGGAAGCAAAACGATTATCGATAAAAAGGTTTATTTCCACGACACCCACGCTAAGGATGCAGGGGAGGAATTTATATAGTACTTCTTTTAAATATCCGTAGGTACGCTTATTGGGCCATAAAAAAGTAAAATCCAACCTAAAATAGACAAATAAGTACAAGAGCGCTTGGACAAGCCCGCCTAAAAGAAGAAAATAAGCAAAAACATCAACCGTAAGGCCATAATGTAAGCATACTAAGAGACCTGCGATATAAAAAACATTAAGAAGAGCAGGTCCCCAAGAGGGCACGGCAAAATGCATTTTTGCCTGCAGAGCCCCCGCCAGAAGCGCGCTGCTAAAAATAAAAAAAACAAAGTAAATAAGAATACGAATCAGCTTTGTCGCAGTCTCCAGCTCAACCGCTTTGGTTCTAAAACCTGGTGCACAGAGATCAATAACCGTTTCCGGGAAATAGGATACCAAGATGCACAGCCCCATAATAAGAACCCCAAAGAGCATATACATTGCCACTACAAGCCTACTTGCCTGCTCTTTCGAGTCTTGGTTCATTACCTTAATAATAGTGGGAATAAATGCAGCACTAAGCGCACCTTCAGCAAAGACCTTACGTAAAAGTTGAGGAATTTTAAAGGCGATATTAAAGGCATCAGAAAGCGCTCCAACACCCATGTAACGCACCTGAATAACATCTCGTATCACGCCCAAAAACTTACTCATAAGCAATGAAAATGAAACAAATGCTGTATTTTTTAAGATGGATTTTTTGTGAAGCTTTGTTGGCATAAGGCAATCTTTACTGTATATTTTATTTCTATTATAGCAAAATGAAAACTAAAGTAAATTTATTGTGAAAAATTGGCTGGGCCTTTGGACGCTTGCAAATGACACTTTTCACAAAGGCAGCTGATCTGGTTTTCTCAAAACGCTCTCTGCTTCTTGAAACCGCTGCTCTATAAGCTGTCCTTTATCAAGCCTCAAAACAACATCCATTTGTTGCGCAACCGATTCATCATGTGTAGCAATAATAAGACCCATGCCCCATTGGCGACGACAAGCCAATAATAGATTCATTATGCTATTTTTAGTAACTGAATCGAGATGTGCCGTAGGCTCATCAGCCAGTATAAAAGCGGGTTCATTATACAGAGCGCGAGCAAGAGCAATTCGCTGCTGCTCACCCCCAGACAAAGTACGCGGCGCAGATGTACCTTTATTACTCAGACCCACGCATTCTAAAAGCTCATATGCTTTTAGAACTGCAAACTTATAAGGCTGCTGGGCTAAAAGCCCTTTAATCATAACATTTTCAACAACTGAAAGCTCATCAATTAAATAAGGCGATTGAAAGATAAGCCCTATAATTTTTTGTAAAAAAAACTGCCGCTTCGCACTTTCAAACTGGTATATATCGGTATCATCAAAAAAAATTGATCCCGAGGAAGGGGTATCAAAACCGGCGAGCATGTGAAGCAAAGTGGATTTTCCCGTTCCCGATACTCCTGTTATTGCAACATTTTGACTCTGACTAAAGGTATATGTTGCATTATCAAGAACTCGCGTGCTATGCACGCCTTGCGTGAATGATTTTGATAGTTTATAAAGGCGCAAAGAAGACATGTATATATAGTTGTAAAGATCACTGTTGTGCTTTCCATGACCACTTTACTAGACTAACAAAAGTAGGCAATTGAGCAAGACCCTCTAATTCAGGCTCTTTTTTGCATTCCAAAATATGTCTTAGGAAAATATTGTAATCGCACTCTTACCTTGAGTACACTCATAGTAGGGATGAAAATAACAGAAAAAAGGGGAGTGTAATGAAGTCACTACATACATTAATACACGATACACTGCCAGACATGCTCCCAGTTGTGCCCACGATGGACGTTGTGGTTTTTCCAAATCAGATTGTACCACTTCTCGTGTTGGATGACCGAATAATAAGGGGAATAAACAAAGCATTGGAGCAAGATCCAAAGTTAGTCCTATTACTAGCATCAAAAAAGCAGTCTGACACCCACCAAGGGGTCATTGGAACGAAAGATCTTTTTGACGTGGGTACAGTTGCAACAGTCATGCGCGTTATCAAAATCCCAGATGGCGGCATTAAAGTCCTGGTGCAGGGAATGTCTAGAGCATTTGTACACGATATTATTGCGGAAGATGAAGTATTAAAAGCTGATATTGAACCATTTGTGTTCGAAGATGATCCTTCAAGCACAGAAGTGCTCGCACAAATTAAAAATATAAAAGATATTGCCGAGCATGTTTCGTCATCCGGCCATGCCTTAAGCCCTGATTTTCACATCATTCTCTCAAAAATGAATGATCCTGAAAAAATAGCCGATTTTATACTTTCACATCTCAACGTTCGAGTTGATCAAGCTCAAGAATTACTGGAAGCAAGAACGCATAAAAGCTTTCTAGAGAATCTTTTTGGCCACCTAACAAAAGAGTTTGAAGTAAATGAAATGCAGGAAAATATTAAATCGCGAGCTCGCGATTCTATGAATCGTTCACAAAAAGAATTTTATTTACGCGAGCAATTGCGTGCAATAAAAAAAGAGCTGGGAGAGGATGATTCGGATGAAGTCGATCGAATGCGCTCAAAGGTTGCAGATTTACCACTTCCTGAAGAAGTGCGCACAGAAGTAAATCGTCAGCTCAATCGTCTTGAAAAAACGTCTCCTGACTCTATGGAAGCCGCCGTTACCAGAGGGCATCTAGAGTGGGTTATTTCATTACCTTGGGGCAAGGAAACCCCGGACAATCTAGATATTGAGAGAGCAAAACAAATATTAGATGAAGACCACTATGGTCTTAAAGAAATAAAAGATCGGATACTAGATTTCATCTCAATACGCCAGCTCAAAAATGATGGCTACGCACCAATTCTCTGCTTTGCGGGTCCCCCAGGGACAGGTAAAACATCGCTTGGTAAGTCGATAGCCAGAAGCTTAGGGCGCAACTTTTTTAGAGTTTCCTTAGGAGGCGTTAAGGATGAAGCAGAAATCCGTGGCCATAGGCGCACCTATGTAGGCGCAATGCCAGGTCGTTTTATTCAAGGCATCAGAAAAGCCGGGTCTATGAATCCTGTTATTATTATTGATGAGCTCGATAAAATTGGTGCCGACTTTAGAGGAGACCCTTCAGCCGCAATGCTCGAAGTTCTTGATCCTCAACAAAACAAGTCCTTTTACGACAATTATTTAGGCATTCCTTTTGATCTATCAAAAGTTATTTTCATCGCAACCGCTAACACAATCGAATCGATTAGCGACCCTTTGCGTGACCGCATGGAAATCATCCACCTTTCAGGCTATACACTTGAGGAGAAGATCCATATTGCACATCAGTATCTTACTAAAAAAGCAATTGGCGAATCGGGTCTTGATAATCATCCGCTCACTTTTAATACCGATCTTATTGCCGATATTATTGCTAGTTATACCCGTGAATCAGGCGTACGAGAACTTGACCGGCTTGTGAGGAAATTATGTTCCAAAGCAGCGCGATCTCTTGTAGAAACCAATGAGGTAATAAGCTTTACTCCCGACAACATCGAACGCTATTTAGGGCCAAGAAAATTCTTGAGCATGGATAGCTATCATGAAAATCAAGTCGGAATAAGTAATGGCCTCGCTTGGACGGCCTACGGAGGTGAAATGATCAAGGTAGAAGCGGTGGTTATGCCTGGAAAAGGAAAACTCATATTGACTGGATCACTGGGCAACGTCATGCGCGAATCAGCTCAAGCTGCTTTAAGTTACTCTCGCGCCCATGCAAAAGAATTCGATGTTAATCCACGTATGTTTACCCACTATGATTTGCATATTCACGTGCCCGGAGGGGCGACACCAAAGGATGGCCCATCTGCGGGAGTCACGTTACTTTCATCAATATTATCGGCACTTACGGGAAGAGCAATAAATTCTGAATACGCAATGACGGGAGAGATTAACTTACGAGGCAATGTGATGGCCATAGGTGGCGTAAAAGAGAAAATATTGGCTGCTAAGAGAAATCATGTGCCTCATATAATCTTACCGCAGAAGAACAAGAGCGATCTTGTCGGGGCAGAAGAAATTACTGAAGGCATTAATGTAATCTGGGTCAACCACGCCGATGAAATACTCAGCCGGGTACTCCTTCCAGCAGAAGAAAAGAAAAATACGGGCCCTCATTAACTATGAAGAAAATATTTTCTATTGGGAGTGCAACCGAAGATATTTTTATCCTCTATGAAGGTGCAGAAACACTGCACCTTCATTTACAAAAAAAAGAACGTTCTTTTTTACTCTTCGAACAAGGAACAAAAATTGACGTTCCTACGCTGCACTATGCAACCGGCGGCGGAGCTACCAATGCAGCAGTAGGCTTCAAACGACTCGGCCTTGATACCGAAGCTTTTTTTAAAATTGGAGCGGATGTAGCCGGGCAATTTGTTTATGAAGAAATGCTTAAAGAAAAAGTAGAGATAGGTCATTGCATTGTTGACTCACAAGCATCGACTGCTATTTCATTTATCATACCTTCGATTGAGCATAATCACGTTGTACTGTGTTATCATGGAACCAGCACCAAGCTCTCCTTAGATGAATTTCCCCTTGATGTACTTAAAGATTATGATTTCCTCTACATAGGACCCTTATCAGGCCGTTCTGGCTTGCTGCTTCCTTTCCTTGCAACAAAAGCAAAGGCACTCGCTATTAGGGTGGCTGCAAACCCAAGCATGACGCAAATTATACATGAAAAAGATCTTTTGCAGTCAGCACTTTCATTGATCGATATTTTAATTGTAAATGCCTTTGAAGCCGAACACCTCATGACGGGATTTGTTTCTGAGCGAGCAGCATATGTCGAGGAAGAAAAAAACAACTATACTGAAAAGCCCAAGCTCCTCACACACTTTATTTCAGCAAATGACACCATTCTAACCCTTTATGACTATTTTGAGGAAGTCTTTAAAAGAGGACCTTCAATCGGTGTGGTCACTAATGGCGCAGAAGGGGTGTACGTGGCAACGAAAGACGTGATTTATTTTCATCCCAGCCTGAAAGCCGACGTCGTCCTCGGCCTCGGCGCCGGAGATGCTTTTAGCTCGGCTTTCGTAGGAAGCCTTGCTCTCGGCAAAAAAATCGAGCAAGCGATTCTCTATGGCATTATAAATGCATCCTCTGTTATTCATTTTGCAGATGCTAAAGAAGGACTCCTAACAGAACATGAGCTGAATAGAAGAGCTCAGCTACTAGGTCTTTCAAAATTGCAGAAATTCTCCCGATAAGAATCTCAAAATATCCTGTTTTATAGTTTATTTTCGTCAAAACCCAAGCGGGATGAGTTATTCTAAGATTATGCTCATTTTTCGATCGATGTGCCAATGGACTGGAGCGCTTTCACAACTTTAGGCATACCCCAGCGAACGATCTAGCTAAAATTTCTTGATTTTAGTAAAAAAATATTCTACGCTAAACTTCGTGTGGTAAAATAGCTACGAAAAATGAATTTTTAAAAAGTGCAGTTGGTAGCCTCTCATATAACGAAAAGTTAGCCTACTGAATGCAATAAAGTAAGAAGGATTAGCTTTAAACACTTTTTTTAAAAGGATGTAGTATGTTTTCACAGTTTCTCTTCCAGGTTTTGCCATCTGTTATACAAAAATCTGGTCTTTTGCTTTGTCTCCTTCGCATGATCTTCTTAGTCGTATGGTGGAAAATCCAGACATTGCGATAAATTCAAGAATTCTAAAAAGCTACATCAACTTAACAGCTTGATGCATTCACACTTTTCATTGTAATGCATACCGCATGCTACAATCACTAGCCACAATCTGCAGATCTATTTTCTCCCAGGGAGATCATGCTTTACAAATAATTGAATCTAGGCTACTACTAGGGCTGAGAGTCAGAAGCTTTATTCACACAAAAGGAAGGAATACAATGATTACGTCCCAAAATCAAAAAGCTCTCTTTGCAGTTTTACTCTACCTCGGATCTACACAATCAACAAAGATTTTTGCAATGGAAAGGGCTGCAACCGCACCCGCGGCGGTACTTGAAGCAGTACCAGTAGAACTAATTTCCCAACTAGCCCAGGAGCGAGCTGCAATTGTTATTGCTATGTTAACTATGATCGCAAAGGATCAATTTAAAGAGGTTCCAGTCTTATATCAAAAAATACAGAGGATTGAACACGACGTATTTACCCTGCTAGAGCCAATTTTAAAAAAACCCTCTCATGAAGGCTATCAGGCAGCATTATCAAAGCTCCGCGTGTATGCAACTGTTCAACTTAATTGCTTAATACCGAGCATTGCGCGAGAAATAAACAGCGAACATATTGACCCGCTCCTTACTGCGCGCAAAAAAAATTATGTAGATGAGCAGCTAGCAGCTGACGATACCGCACTTACAGCTGAGGAAATTGATAAACTTACATCCGATGTAGTGAAACAGTCTCAGTGGATTCCCGAAATAAGAAGGGATACAGAGAAGAAAGAACTTATTTCATCATGGTATGCAGTCTTAAGGCAGAGACTGCTGGATATTCAAAAAATTAATAATTATCCTACGTATTCGAGTAGCAAAACTCCTTTAATGGAAAAACTTGAAATTGATGAAAATTTTACTCATCCTGAGCTTACAAACCTTAAGGCACTAGAAAAACATGCCCTTTTTGTTGAAGGTGGCGAACTTGCCACTGCGATGATAGCAAAATTTGTAAAATATATTGAAGGAGATGATAAAAAGAGCCAAGAAATGAGTGAAAAAATGATAGTAAGAATGGGCGAGATTGCACATGGCCCCGTAAATGATGCTCTTTTATTTTTTAAAGGTTTTCAAGAAAACTTAAAGCTGCTTTCCATCAGTGCGGAAGTTAAAGATATTCACGATGAGAAGCGAGTAGCAAATGCAATCGGAATGTATGATGCATGGCGGAATTTGGCTAAAGATATTACCCATGCTCAAACGCAGGACCAACTTCTTTACTGTTATGGTAAAGGCATAATGGACTTAGCGTTTCTCTAAAGACACTTTCAAGAAAACGGTAAATAGTATGCGAGCACGAACGTCATCAATACGTTTGTGCTCGTTGTATTATTGGTCTATACTGGGTTAAATACCTGTAATTATCTAAAGGCAGCCCGTTATGCTCGTACCAGATCAAGAACAAAAAACTATCAATAAAAATGAACCTATCCTAGGAACGGTTATCGAAGTCAGCGGTACCGTTATGGATATAGAATTTCCGCGCGATATGGTCCCCCATATATTTAACGAACTTCATGTCGTTATACCGGCGGGCAAGGATTTTGCAGAACATAAAGCAAGCGTAGAGGTTGCACAACAGCTGGGTGACGGAATCGTCCGATGCATTGCGCTTGAAAATATCTTTGGTATTTGCAGGGGTTTAAAAGTTATAGACACTGGCGGCCCCATCCAAGTTCCCGTTGGAAACCAAGTTTTGGGACGGATATTTGATGTCCTTGGCAATACCATAGATGAGAAAGAGCCACTGATAAATCCTAAAAGGCTTCCCATTCATCGAGATCCACCTCCCTTTGTTGAACAAAAAATAGAAAATGAAGTGCAAGAGACCGGTATTAAAGTTATAGACCTTATGTGCCCCTATTTAAAGGGATCTAAAATTGGGCTTTTTGGAGGCGCTGGGGTGGGCAAAACTCTCTTGGTTACTGAGCTTATCCGTAATATTGCCATTGAGCATAAAGGTGTATCGGTATTTACTGGAGTCGGTGAGCGTACACGCGAAGGAAATGAACTTTGGCTTGAAATGAAACGCTTTAATGTGCTCGACAAAGCAGTCTTGGTATTCGGTCAGATGGGAGAAATGCCCGGTGCTCGCTTACGCGTAGGACTTACGGGGTTGACCATGGCTGAATATTTTAGAGATGAAGAAAAAAAGGATGTGCTTTTGTTTATTGATAACATATTTAGGCTCGTGCAAGCGGGCTCTGAAGTTTCTGCTATCTTAGGCCGTATGCCCTCAGCAGTTGGCTATCAGCCAACCCTAGCTTCCGAGATGGGCGCTTTTCAAGAGCGTATTACAAGCACTATTAACGGATCCATTACATCAGTTCAGGCGGTTTATGTTCCTGCTGACGATATCACTGACCCTGCGCCCGCAACTACCTTTCTTCATTTAGATGCGAGCACCGTGCTCTCTCGTAAACTCGTTGAACTGGGTCTTTTCCCAGCTATCGATCCTCTGGAGTCCAACTCAAAGGGTCTTGATCCAGCTATCGTTGGTCAAAAGCATTATACTATAGCTCGCCAGATTCAATCGATTTTGCAGCGCTATAAAGAACTGCAGGATATTATTGCTATTTTGGGGGTAGATGAGCTTTCTGAAGAAGATAAGCAGCTGGTTAAACGAGCAAAACGTATCCAAAAGTTCTTAACTCAACCTATCTTCTCTGCAGAATTTACCACAGGAATTCCTGGAAAATATGTTCCCAAGGATAAAACGGTATCTGACTTTGAGCGCATCGTAAGCGGAGAGTGTGATAATTTGCCTGAGCAAGCTTTTTATATGGTGGGCACGCTTGAAGAAGCTTTTGCAAAAGCAGAGAAAATGGTTGCCCGCACAGAATCCTAAGGACTTGCATGGAATTAAAATTGATTGGACCTACAAGTTCCCAGAGCATTGAAATTAATTGGCTCGAGGCCCAAACGGCACAAGGTAATTTTGTTATCAAGCCGGGCCATGCCCCTATGATTGTTCTACTTGCTCCTAATAAAGAATTAAGCATGGAACTTCTTGATGGCTCGCTTACTCTTATGACTCTCGCAGGGGGGATTTTAGAAGTAAACCGTACCTCCATTACTCTGATATTAACTCATGAATAAGCAGAACTTGGGCAACATCATTGCCGGCTCGCTCACTGAGGGGCTTACGATGCGCATCAGCCCTAAAACGGACATTGAGAAGCTCAAAACCGGAAAATTTGTATCCATTTTAGGGGAACATCAAAGATTTTTTTGTATGATTACCGACCTCAAGCTTGAGGTAACGCACCCTGATATTTTGCTTTTCCCACCAAGCCATGACGAGCCACTTTTAAAGCAAGCATTGCGCTCAAAAGATATATATGCAACTGCAAGTCTGCGACCTATGCTGGTCCTCACATCTGATAACAACCCTGCGCCCGTTAAAACAATACCTCCTCATTTTGCACCTGTGCTCGAAGCTACTAAGCAAGATATAGCACTTATTTTTGGCGACGAAACCGATACAAGTAAACGCTATTTTACGATTGGCTCCCCTTTGGATATGGATGCACCGGTTTGCATAGATCTTGACCGACTCACCGAGCGTAGCAATGGCATTTTTGGCAAAACTGGCACCGGAAAAACTTTCCTCACTCGTCTTGTTCTTGCGGGGCTTATTCATAATGACAAAGCAGTTAATGTAATTTTTGACATGCATAGCGAATATGGCTTGCAAGCTCGAAAAGAAGGGAATCATCAATCATTTGTAAAAGGCTTAAAAACACTCTTTCCCGATAAAGTGGTGATTTTTTCCCTTGATCCTACCTCGACACGCCGCCGCGGGGGCATGCCCGATGTGGAGCTCTCGCTTTCTTATAGCTCTATAGCAGTTGAAGATATAATCTCACTCAATTCTGAATTGAACCTTAATCCGACAGCCTATGAAGCTGCTTACCTCATTGCCGCTAAATATAAAAAACACTGGCTTGAAGTACTTCTTGCCCATGGCGATTCGCTTAAAGAATTTGCGCAAGAAGTAGGAGCACATCCTGAGTCCATTGCAGCGCTCTACAGAAAACTTAAAGCGGTCGAGCGCTTCCCCTTTTTAAAAACAGGCAATGACTCAGAAGTAATAGATCGCATGATGGAATATATTGACCGGGGCATATCCATCATTATTGAATTTGGTAATTTTACGTCAACGTTCTGTTATCTGCTCATTGCAAATATCATCACACGCCGCTTACATAGCTTATATATCCAAAAGACTGAGCATTTCTTAGGCAGTCAAAAAAAGCAGGACGAGCCTAAAAAATTGATGATCACCATTGAGGAAGCGCATAAATTCTTGAATCCCCAAACAGCTCATCAGACCATTTTTGGTACCATCGCTCGGGAGATGAGAAAATATTATGTCTCACTCTTAGTTGTGGATCAGCGACCGTCGGGCATTGATCCCGAAGTGCTTTCACAAATTGGTACAAAAATTGTTGCGCAACTTAATGATGAAAAGGACATCGCAGCAGTACTTACCGGGGTTAATAATAGCAACCAGTTACGCACCGTTCTTGCTGGACTTGAAACTAAAAAACAAGTAATTTTGCTCGGCCACGCCGTTGCAATGCCAGTGGTTATCCAAACTCGTGAATATGATGAAGCCTTCTATACCGCTGTGATGAATCCAGTCGCCCTTAAATCAGTTGATCAACTTATACATGATCTTTTTTAAAGACAAAAAATCTCATCGCTCACCCTAGGCCCTAGGAACTGTTGGCCAGCAATAAGGAAGCTCTTTGCCCCTAAATTGATCCCTACGGCTTACAGAAAAAGTAGTGCACAGAAAATCTATATAACGCTTTGCGGGGCTTCCCTCGTTAATTCTTTCATTTGTATTATCAAAAACATACAAACCTCTACCGGTCTCATTTTGAACAAGAGCCATCAGAATTGCATGGAGTACACCTTCAGTTTCTAAGCAGCACACAAAGTGCACTATCTCATAGCGTTTCTTGTTCTGGTCTAGTCGCTTTTTTATGCTTGAAAATAGCTCGGGACTTTTCCGCGCAGCTACAGCTTCGTACATACGCTGAATTTCTACGTGATTACCAGCAGTAAGAGCAGCAAGAGAGGGTAAAAGAAGAAGTTGTTGGATAGTCTTATTGTAATCATAGCCCAGATTGTAAAGATGGTTCAATCCCAAGTGCATTGCCAAGTCCTCAAGAGTATTGGTATAAACCTTAAATTTTGGATGAATATTCCTATGCCCTAAATAGCCCATGCAGGTATCTTTAAAAAGAGTGTAATCTGAGCAACAATTTTCAATGCCACACCAATCCTCAAAGTTACATGCATTAAAAAGAGCATTATATCCGCAACAAAATCCGGGAACTTGCAGAACTTCTGGGTGAAATACCGCTTTTGATTCGATACTTGCCGGCAATGATAAGAATGTTGCAGGCTCAGTTTCTCGTCGTCTTTTTTCATGACGAAGCGCTTCTTTCGATTCAAGATCTCCGGATTTGCCGCGGTTTCCAGACTTTCCTTTTAAACGTGCTATTTTTGACTCTATCAGAGCAAAATCAATGGTATTAACAGATTTTAAAATATTAAAGCAGGGATACATCAGCATTTGAGCCTCCTTATCTGCCAAATGCGCCTTTTGAATGGATCCCAGTGTCTTATTAAGAGCTGAAATAAGGTCTTTTCTGCCTGCGACCAGGTTGTTAAGCCAATCTTGTAATAATGCTGCATCAGTTTCATTGTCAAGGCGTGCTACAAGTGAGCTGGTATTTTCACTCAGTGCTTTGTAGGCTTCATCAAGAGATGCCACCTCACCGTGCAACGCCACCTCGTGGGCGATGCTGGCATTCACAGGCCGGTCCATGGTCCACGCCTCTGTTGCAGACATTAAAAAAATTCCAAAAATTGCATATGTATATAATTTCATATAAATCTCTCAGTCGTTTCTACTAATCTATTTTATAATTGCGCCACTTATTGATTTGGAATAGATGGCCATTGAGAAGGCAAGTCAGGACCAACAAATTGAGTCTTATGGCTCACGCCAAACTCAGTGCAAAGAAAATCTATGAATCGTTTAACTGGAGACGCATCATCAATCTTTTCATTCATGTTATCAAAAACATACAAGCCTCTCCCAGTTCGATTTTGAACAAGTGAAATAAGGATACCATGCCCTGTTCCACGGGAGGTTCTAAATCCACAAGGAAACTGAACAATTTCCAAGCTCTTCTTACTCTGCTCAAGTCTCTTCTTAATGGTTTCAAGGGACTCAGACATTCGACTATTTCGGGTTGCTTTAAGCATGTCCTGTATTTCAGCCTCAGGGGTATCACGCCTTGTAAATATCACTGTGTCAGAAAAAAGTATAACTTCGACAGTGCGATTTTCTTTATGATCAAGGCTTAGAAAACAACAATTTCGCAGCTCCAGGCCCTTTTTTGACAATAAATCCAGGGTCTTAGGGGTAACGCCTTCATGCGGATTGATAGCTTTATGGTTCAAGTAGCCCAAACACAGTTCTCTAAAAACGGTATAGTCACTGTAACAATTTGTAAAACCACACCAATCCTCTAAGTTACACGCATTGAAAAGAGCATTATAGCCACAACAAAATCCGGGGATTTGCAAAACTTGAGGATGGAATACCGCTTTTGATGCTATGCTGACGGGCAATGGTATGAATGTAGCAGGCTTAGTCCCGTGGCGTTTTTTTTCACGACGCAGCGCTTCTTCCCTATCAGGATCTGTAAAGTTTCGATGCTCGCGGGACTTTCCTTTTAAACGTGCTATTTTTGATTCTATCAGATCAAAGTCAATGATATTAACTGATTTTAAAAGATTAAAGCAGGCATACATTAGTATCTGAGCGTCCTTATCCGCCAAAGATGCCTTTTGAATCGATCCCAGTGTCTTATTAAGAGCAGAAATAAGCTCTTTTCTGCCGGCGACCAAGTTGCTCAGCCAATCTTGCAACGACGTAGCATCAGTTTCATTGTCAAGGCGTGCTACAAGCGAACTCGTATTGTCATTCAAGGCCTTGAAGGCTTCATCATGAGAAGCTACATCGCCATGCAAGGCAACCTCTTGCGCGATTCTTGAATTCTGAGGCCTATCCATCGCCCAGGTGTTTGTTGCTGCACACAGTAAAAAGCTTCCTAAAATTGCATACGTAAATAATTTCATATAAGTCTCCCAATCGTTCTTCAATGAGCTAAAATAATTATTTTTAAGAGTGCCTGAAGAAAAAGGCAGGCAATTTATTTTATAATTATAATTCTATATGAAATATAAATAAAATCAAATCCCCGAAAATTACTATGATTGAGGTAGTGATGGCCACTGAGAAGGCAGACCCGGTCCACTGAATTCGCTTTTAGGGCTTATTTCAAACCTATCGCAGAGAAAATCGATGAATCGTTTGGCAGGAGATGACTCGTCAATCTTCTCATTCAAATTATCAAAAATATAGAGGCCTCTGCCGGTATTATTTTGAACGAGCGAAATAAGGATTACATGTGCAGCATCGCCATAGTCGTTAGCCTTCTCCCATTTGAAATAACAGCAAAAATGAGTAACTTCATAGTTCTTTCGGCTCGTATCGAGCCTTGTTTTGATAGACATTAGTTGTTCATCCTCTAAACTTACCCGCAAAGCATGCCTCAAATTATCAGTCTCTACTTGAGATGCTGCCGGTTCGGCGATTATTACCGACTCAATGGCAATTAGCTTATCAGCCTTAGGATCAATATTAACCACTTGATTATCAAAACATCCGCGTTCATAATCCCAACCCGCAAGTATGAAAAATGGCTGCAGTTCGAGCCCATTTACAGCCAGAAAATCTAAAGCCGAAAGAGACACCCCATCTTCTTGATTAATACCTTCCTTATCAAAATATTCTTTACATCTTTCTCTAAAAATTGTGTGGCTGCTATAACAATTTGGAAAATCACACCATTCCTCAAGATTACATGCATTATAGAGAACATTAGGTCCACAACAGAATTCATATACAGGCCGCGTTTTAACATGATACACCGCCTTTGATGCCAGATTAGTTGGTAATTGCAAGAATGCGGTAGGCCACCAGTGACGCTTTTTTTCATGGCGCTGTCTATCTTTCACTTCTTGCGAGGGTCTGAAATCTTGAAGCCCGGCCATCATCGACGCATCTGCTGAGAATACTAAAGACATGCCTAAAATGGCATAGATGTATAATTTCATGGTAACTCCTTAAAAAAATTATCATACCCAACAACGAAAATCATATTTAACATATATTCGCTATTTGTAAATATGCACATAAATGAGATTTCCCCTTAACCTAATTCTATTTATTTAAATGAGTCTTTTTTGCCTAAGACAAAGCCGACCGAGCGGCGCTCAGATGGCGCCTGAGAAGATTAATATAATTAGAAACACCCTGCTGATGCTCAGCACCAACATAAATACCTACGTCCAATGCATCTTTTAGTTGATCGAGCTCACTCTTTGAAGCATCTATACGGCGACGCAATTGATCTGATTGCCCAACTTGGCCTTGTAAAGAAGAATATTTGGCTTGCCATTCGCGATCTTTTTTATCGATCGCCTCTTTGATATACTCTTTTTGACGTATTTTTTCTCTGTCAAGCTCTATTTCTTGTTGCCTAAGGCTGCATTTACGTTGTTCACATTCTAGAGAAGCTCTTTGATTAGCTACTTCTTGTGCTCTTCTACGCTCTTCTGTAAGCCTTGTTTCTGCATCGGCTTTTACTGCATTGGCCCTCGCCTCTTTTTCATAGACTTCAGCATTGAGTCGTGCTTGTTTTTTGGCAATCTTCCTCTTTCTTTCTTCTTCCTGCTTTTCAAACTCAGGCTTTGCAAGCCTTTGTTGCTCGTGCATCGGGGATGCAACAACAGCAGCAAAAACTCGTTCCAATACATTCAAAAGTTCACGCGCTTCACGAATTATACGATTTTGAAACGGCTGCCCTTCAAAACTACCCAGTTTATTAAGCTCATTCTCGAGTTCTTCCTTTGCCCCCTTAATCTTTTGGGCATAATTCAAATAGGGGAAGCCATGGTGGGCTTCACTGTAGTTTCTTTGTACAACTTCTTGGAGCTTACGCTCAAACTCGTTCCTACCCAGCACGCGAATCAGTTCCTTCTCATCAGTATAACCGTGGGAAGCTCGATCCATGATCAAATCAACCGCTATAAAGTTCCGCTGTTCATCAAAACGCACTCGAATCTCGTTTAACAGCGCCTGCATACGCTCGCAGGGCGCTAGAAGCTCACGAGCTTTAGTCTGCAAGGCTGGTTGCTTGCTCTGCCAATACACAATTTTCAGCTCTAAACTGCTTCTATCACGCGAAAGATCAGTACGGACTGTTTCCAATTCCTCTTCAAATTTTTCAAGCGAGCCAGCCTTTATAATCTGTGCTTTAAGCGCTTTATAGAATCCCTCAAAATGAGATTCTCTCGCTACAAATGAATAAGCCTCGGCCATGCCTTCTAACGAACTGCTCAGCTTACTTAGAAATTTCTGATCCCCCGCAAGCTGCAGTGCTTCAGTTTTGTAAAGCTGGACTTCATTTTGTAACTGATCTACAGCCTTTGCATGTTGATTTTTTTTATAGCGCTCAAAAAATCCCCATGATGTAAGACCTGCAACGGTCGCCAATGAGAGATATTCCATTTTAGATAATGCGCACACCTGCAAAGGCAGGGCAAGCATACATCCAAGTAAAAAAATGTGTTTACCGTTCATACAGACCTCGTGTAACTATGTTTTATGTTAATAAAAATCGTCTTGTTGTATTCTTGGCGAACGCTTAGGAATGGTTCGCCAGATATCTGGTAGCTGTGGTCCCCTAAATTGCTTTTTGGGGCTTATCCCAAACTGCTCAACTAAGAAGTCAATATAGCGCTTACTTTGAGAGCTTTCTTCTATTTTTCTGTTCGCGTTATCAAAAATGTATAACGCTCGTCCTGTACGATTTTGAACCAGGGTAATAAGTATCCAATGCTTACTTTCTGCCAGCCTTAAGTTGCATACAAAATGAACCATAGTGTAGCGAGAATGATCGTTATCAAGTCTGTCTTTTATACTCGCCAATAACTCCTGTCCTCGAGCTATCATTGCTTGCTTAAGCCTGTGCTCTTTTTCCTGCTGCGAGATTGACCAAAAATAGGTGATCTGGGTAGGCGTTGTAAAAAGAGGGCAAATCTGGTTTCCCTCAAAACCCAAAACGCACAGCTGTTGCATGCCCAAATAGTCTTCAGCCAATAGGCTTAATTGGTTATTGTACACTGCATCTTTTGGTTTCAACTTATTTTTTAAAATATAACTTGTACAGGTTTTTTTAAAAAGCGCATATTCACTAAAGCGATTCGCCAAGTTACACGTTCTTTCAAGATTACAAGCATTAAATAAAACATTATAGCCACAGCTAAACTCATCGAGCTGATATGCTTTTTTATGATAAATAGCCTTAGTCTCAAAACTTCGCGGTAACTCAAGAAACTCCGCTTGCAATGAAAAAACGCTCAATAACATTGAACACATTACATATATGAGCATAGCATCCCTCTTAGTAACGCTTTTATACGCTTCCTTTCAAAATCTCATCTAATGTCGCCCATTGCGATATCTTTTTATAGTATCACACAGTCAGCGCAACCTGCAACAGCCCATCTATTAGGCAGCATTGGCAATGATCTACCATAACATTCTCAGCTCACGTTGAATTAAATCAATATTTGCAGAAACCAGGCCTCTGATTTATACTAGGCTGTATGGCTTATCAATTTTCCGTCTGTTCACAAAGAGCGCTATTTAGGAGATTTCATGAAAAAGATATTTGTCACTTTATTACTTGCTCTCGTCACATTTACCCTAGTCCTCTGGTATCGCAAGACAAGCGATTATAAGCCGCTCGAAAAACTGCTTATTGTAGGAACCAGTGCTGATTTTCCTCCATTTTCATTTCGCGATAAAGACAATGCAATTGTTGGTTTTGATATTGATGTAGTTAAAGAGGTTGGCAAAAGATTGTCTATGGATATCGATCTACAGGACCGACCTTTCGGCCTGCTCCTTCCTCAAATCGAGCTTGGACAAATTCATGCGATAGCTGCAGGAATGACTCCTACCGCAGAAAGAGCACAAAGAGTCACCTTTACAAAACCTTATCTAACGGGGAATCCACTGCTCGTTGTATCACTCGCAAAACATCCAGCGATTACCGACTTAGAAGAGCTAAAAGGAAAAGATGTCATTGTTAACACGGGATATACGGCAGATTTTGAAATGTCTAAAGTTCCTGACATTAATCTTATCAGATTAACTAAGGTTGCTGATGCACTTGCTGCACTCGAGCAAGAAAAAGGATATGCCTTTGTCACGGCATCCTTTACCCTACAGCCTTACATTAAGGATGGAAAAGAACGTTTCCATTATTTCAGACTTCCAGAAACTGAAGAAAGCAGTGCTCTTGCTCTTTCAAAAAAGCTTCCTCAAGAATTTGTAGAGCGTGTTCAGAAAGCCCTTGATTCTATGGAATCAGATGGAACGCTCGAAGCGTTAAGAAAAAAATGGGAAGTGGCAGCATGATCCAAGGCGAGTTTTTTGCGCGTGTTTTCCCTCAACTGTTGCAGGGCGCTGGCGTCACGCTTATCATAGCAGCATGTGCATCTGCTATAGGATTTATCGGCGGAACTCTTTTAGGAGTGGCGCAAGCGAGCAATTATAAGCCTTTAAAAATTGCTGTAACGATCTATGTCACCATCATACGGGGAACGCCCCTCCTTTTGCAGATCATGTTTTTCTTTCTTATGCTCACAAGCATAGGCATCAACATTTCCGCTTTAAGCACTGCAATATTAGCAATCGGAATCAATAGCAGCGCTTATATAAGCCAAATCATAAGATCCGGCATAGCATCTGTTTCTAGAGGTCAAATTGAAGCCGCACGAACCTTAGGAGTAAGCAAATTTGATATCACCAGATATATTGTGCTTCCCCAAGCACTGCGCGTTGTAGTCCCCGCTCTGGGCAATGAATTTATCACGCTCATAAAAGAATCCAGCTTGGCATCGGCCATAGGTGTAATGGAATTATATATGCGGGGAAACGTTATTATTTCTCAGGCATTCAATGCGCTTACAATCTACACCATAACAGGGTTGATGTACCTTGCAATGACGTCATTCGTATCAATTTTAGTTTTAAAACTCGAACATTCACTTAACAAACATGCTAGAAATTAAAAATCTCGTAAAAAAATTCAACCATAAGGTTGTCCTCAATAACGTATCACTCAGCGTAAAGCGCGGAGAAATTGCTTTTCTGTTGGGCTCTTCAGGTGTTGGCAAATCTACACTTTTACGGATCCTGAACGGCCTTGAAACGTACGATAGCGGTACGATTACACTCAATAGCAAGCCTCTCTTTAATAACCCGCATGCCGTTGGTATGGTCTTTCAACAATTCAATCTATTCGACCATATGACGGTTGAACGCAACATTACATTCGCCCTTGAAAAAGCTGCTAAAAAAACGGCTGATGAAGCAAAGGCAATTGCTCACACACTCCTTGAAAAATACGGATTAGCAGACAAAGCGCAGCTCTATCCAAGCCAACTTTCGGGTGGGCAAAAGCAAAGACTTGCTATCGCTCGATCGCTCGCTTTAAAGCCTTACGTTATTTGCATGGATGAACCAACCTCGGCCCTTGATCCTTTGCTTACCAATTATGTTGCTCAAGCAATACAAGATTTATCGCAAGAAGGGTATATCGTGCTTGTCGCTTCCCATGATACCGCTCTTTTAAAAGCACTCGATTGCACCATTTATCTAATGGATAAAGGCACTATTGTACAATCAGCGCCCTCTAATGAATTTCGCCGCAATGAAGGATCATTTCCCCTTATTAAGCAATTTGTTGAAGGAACGTTTGAAACAAGTGCGGAAAAAGCCAAATAAATGCTTGACTTTCACTGATCACGTTGCTAGGCTCATGTGCATTGAAGATTTTAACAATGTCCCTAAACGAACAATACATTGTATTGTTCACCCCCCTAACCCTTCAGCTTATCTAAGTTGAAGGGCTTTTATTTGCTGAAAAATTTTTAATTCTTTTCCCCGCGCGTCCCTTATGGTAATTTCGTTCCGTGTTATTGCAAGAATCAGATGACCAGCCACGCTATCACCCTGCCTTACCTGATAACAGAGGCCATCAATAGCAAGTAATGCAAATTGCAGCTTAGTTCCATGTACTTCTCCAAAGGCAGTATAAGCGTAGGTATGCTGGCCATCGACTCTCAAAAAAGGATTGCGAAGAGCATTAGCAGAAGACCCGCACAGACAAAGAATCAGCTGAGCGACTGAGAGCAGCTTCATAGGCGCCCTTCATGTGTGCTGGCAGTTGTGGCAGGAGCGAGGCTTGTAAGGAGGCGCAGAGTAAGCAGACCCTCACAGCCTTGCTCTGTTTTTCTTAGCTCGCATCGCATGCAAGCAACCGCAGGATATAATGCTTCGATTGCTTTCAATGCGCCTACAATAGCCTCATAAGCTCCTTCAATAGAGCATTCGTATAACATCGACCAGAACGGCCCACATTCTTCTCTTTTTCCGGCCTTGCAGCTTTCTAAGCTTATTGAGGACTTTTCAAAAGTACTCAAAATCTTTTCCAGAACTGAGTGCTCATCACGATTAAGCCCATTACTCAGGTTAGCAAGCTCTTTTTCAAGCAGCTCAACCTGTTCAGGAAGCTTCTCAACGGTCTTTAGTATGCGTGCAAGTCTGACTTTTTTTGGATTCAAAACCTGATTTTGTGCCGTGTAGAAAGCAACCGCTGCTGAAAGAGGGGAATAAAAAAGCAAATACCAAGCACATATCACTAGGGCCAAGAGCAGAAAAGTGAGCAAAAAACGAGTTATTTGAGAGCAGTTCTTAAGGAAATCCGTGATTAGTCGATAAAAAGACATATTGACCTATTGAATAATATTTGCTATAAAATTTGTGAATACTATATAACAAAACTCGAAGGAGGTCTAGTTCTAGTTCTCAAATTACCAGTAAGGCGCTTAGGTATGCTCAAACGAGCATATACAATCTCTTGATCTTAGTAGCCTTATGGAGTATTATGAAATTGAACAGTAAACAACAAAAAATTTGGGATCTGATCTTTTCCGATCCATTATCATCAAAAGTACATTGGAAAGATGTTGAATCTTTATTGTATAATTTAGGTGCTAGAGTAGAAAATGGAAAAGGGTCACAAGTGAGAGTGCGCTTGGGAAGAGCATTTGCAAGCTTTCATCAACCACATCCACAAAAAGAATTAGTGAAAAAAGCTGTAAAAAAATTAAGAGATTTTTTAAAAGAAGCGAGAAAAAATGATGAAATATAAAGGCTATACCGGTCAGGTTGCTTACGATGATGAAGCAAAAACTTTTTTCGGCTCGGTTATAAACCTAAGGAGAGATTTAATAACTTTTCAGGGTGAGTCCGTGCAGGAATTAGAAGAATCATTCAAGGTAGCGGTAGATGATTACTTAGAATGGGTTGAAGAATGCGGGGAGGAACCCGAAAAACCTTGCACTGTCGAGGAAGTATCTTTACAGATACCAAAAAAATTATATACAAAACTAGCTTCTTTTGCTCAGGATGTTGGGATAAGCCTAGAAAAGTATGTTATGGAGAGCCTTCAAAAAGATAGGCTGTAAGGAAACAAGGCGGATAATAACTTATTCCTTATCGATTCTATAGTCTCGCTCACAGCTTTGGTTTTCATTTACTATTTATAATGGAGGATGACTATGTTGAAATATAAGGGCTATACTGGCGAATTCACTTATGATGACGAGGCAAAAATTTTTTTTGGCACAGTTATAAACTTAAAGCGTGGCTTTATGACATTTCAGGCCTCAAACATAGAAGAGCTCCAACAGGAATTCAAAAATTCCATTGATGATTATTTGGAATGGATGCATGAACGTGGTCAGGAGCCAGAAAGACCTTCTGCCTAAAACCCAGGCCTCGTCCATTCTATTGGATCAATAGCCACATTATTTACGCGCATTTCCCAATGCAAATGATACCCGGTAGCATAACCAGTCTTACCAAGCGTTCCTAGCGGATTTCCTTTTTTAATCTTATCTCCCAGCTCAATGGGAGCAAAAGTATCCAAGTGGAAGAAGAGCGAAAGAATGCCCCAGCCATGGTCAATGACCACCGTATTGCCGCTGTGACCAAAGCGATTTTTCATAACCACAATACCATCCTGTGGTGCCCAGACAACGCTTTTTGGTGTGGTATATAAATCAAGAGCCTTATGCTGGCGTAATCCTCGCTCCTGCGTAGCTCTAATTACCCCAAATTCAGTGGTAATTTGTTTGGGATCCTTAATTTCTATAGGCGTAATAAAGGTGCCATGCCAGAGTTTTTCTTGAGGCGATTTTTTGGTCAGTTCTTCAATCTCGGTCTCGAACTGCTTTTCAGACAATCCAGCTTCGTTTTCTGCCTTCAACTTTTCGGGATCAAGCTTTATGGTTTGTTTCTTAAAGGGAAAACTCACAACTTGGAACTTTCCTTCTAGCCTTGCCACATTACCTACGCGATCCTCAGCCTCAACCGTCATCAGATATTCATTAGGAGTCTCTTCAGTCTCTATGGGAATAAAACATTCGTAGACAAGGGCGCGATCAGATTCACGGAAGCAATTATAGGTTTTTGAGAGCGTTTTTACCGTTGCTTGCTTCAGTTCATTGTTTGTCTGAAACTGAAGATGTAATGTTCTTCCCTGAGGTACTTTAGCATCAGCTTCGTTCTTTACAAAAGCCGCCTGCAGCGGGGTATTATTCACATAAAAAACAAGCGATAGGCTTGCTGCTCGTTGATTGTAAGCCCCATTGATAAGTTCTACATCAAGCGTATGCTTACCCTGACTAAGCGTTTTGGTTTCAAGAGTGAAGGGATATTCAAAAGACTTTTTGCCAATTTTGACATTATCTATGAGCGGTTTTCCATCAACTTTAAGAGTCAAACGGGCAACTTTGTAGTCATCCTGCCCTTTTACAGCAGCAGCTACATCTCCAGCGTAGGATCCCTCGGGCTCAATCCCGGTCACGGTAACCGTTGGCTGCGAGATGAGAAAAAAGTACTGATAAGTATTCCAGCCAATATATGAAGCTATCAGCATCACACCTAGAAAGCTCAGTAATTTAATGGATGAGGTCATTTGTAATCCTTAAAGGTATAAAATCAAGCTTACTCTTGTATAAATATAAATATAGCGCTTTTTCCCATACTCGTAAATACGCCCTGTCAATAAAATTAATATACAAATGGAAAATGAACAGCTATACTTATATCTATGTGACTCATTTTTCTCGCTCGATACCCCCTGCCAAACAGCCAAGAATGATCACTCTTGAAACGGAGAACTATGACACCAGATTATATTAAAAAATTACCTAAATTACCTGGCATATACGTTTTTAAAGATAAACAAAGCGGTATTATCTATATAGGCAAAGCAAAAAGCCTGCATAGCCGCGTTATATCGTATTTTAGACGTCAAAATGATGATTGGAAGGTGCAGGAATTAATTAAGGAGCATGCATCGCTCGAATATATCCTTACGAAAAACGAAATTGAAGCTTTACTTCTAGAAGCTCAGCTTATACGAACTTTTAAACCAAAGTATAATGTCTTACTTAAAAACACTAATCCTTTTGTGTATTTACTCATCACCGCACAGCCACTCCCGGAGCTTAAGATTGTTCGCATAAAGAAGGAAAAGGGAGTGTATTTTGGGCCCTTTTTGTATAAGGCGAAAGCAAATTCAGTATATGAGTACCTCATGCGCACCCTACGGCTGCGCCTCTGCTCAGCAAAAATTGATCAAGGCTGCCTTGATTATCATATGGGTCGTTGCGCTGGCAATTGCTTAAGCAGCTTTAACGAAGAAGAGTATAAAATGCGTATTGCGCTCGCTCAGCGCATGCTGGAGGGCAATTATACAGCATGCGAGGCCCTGTTAAAGCAGCAAATTAAAGAACACAATCTAAGAATGGAATTCGAAAAATCAAAAAATCTGAGCAAATATTTTAATGACCTTGAGATTATTTTTGCTACCTTAAAAACCGGATTTTCAGAAACGAAATATGTTAAAGATATATCAGCTATTATTACCACTCTTCGTCAAAAGATTGAACGGCCGATGCAAGCATTTGAGGAGCTGAAGGTACTTCTAGGCTTAGAAAACATACCTACAACCATAGATTGTTTTGATATTTCACATTTTCAAAGTAGCTACCTCGTAGGTTCATGTGTCCGCTTCACGCATGGCGTACCTGATAAAAATAAATTTAGGCGCTTTAGAATTAAAACGCTCACTGAACAAAATGATTATGCTTCATTGCAGCAGATAGTTCAAAGAAGATATCGAGATCCTCAAGAGCTTCCCGATATCGTTATGATTGACGGAGGAAAAGGACAATTGAATGCCGTAAAGGATCTTTTTCCATCAACGCCCTTTATCAGCCTTGCAAAAAAAGAAGAGATACTCTTCACCTCGAATCATCCCGAGGGAATTCACTTAGATCCTCAAAGTAGCGTTGGACAAATACTTATGTACATACGGGATTACGCTCATCATTTTGCTGTTTCTTATCACAAGGTATTACGGTCAAAAAATCTCACGCTTTGACGTACTCCCCAATGAATTGAGAGGCATTTAAATTCCTCTAGATGCCGATTGAGTTTCGTGGACCTTATGCATACCAAGTAAGAAAGAACTTGATTGCAAGACTACGGGGCTCGCCACATGCCCACTACTTCTATCATAAGAAGATACATACCTGCTCAGTATATTCAGCGCTCCATGGCCATCTGCTTGGATTTGCCAACCGCAACTACCATCCACTACTTTTCCTCTGGAGCTTGGCAACCTTCTTGCAAGCATAACGAAGTATAAGCTTCCTAAACCAGTGCTGACGCAAGTTAATGACAGCCGGATCTAATACAAGACTCAAACACTTTAGCGCCTAATCACATATTTTCTATAAAGCTGATTAATAAAGAGTTCTTGAGGATCATATTTCTTTTTAAGCGCTACAAAAGCATCCCATTGCGGATAAGCATTTTTCACCTGTTGGCGTGGGGCAAAAAGCTGATACGGCAAGTAATAGGTCCCTCCCAACTTTGTTGCGTGCGCAATGAGAAGCTGCGACCAATAAGAAACTTTCTCAAAAGAGCTCTCGCTTTCTTCAACATTTATATAGAGTACAAAGGCAAAAGCTTCACATGGCGCATAGGTTAAAAAGCTATTTTGTGTAGGTTTTACATAACGGATTGTAACATTTAAAAGGTTTATAGCGTATTCTCTGACGTGATTCTTGAGGAATTCCACGAAATTATTGAACTGAGCGCATGGAATAAAATATTCTTGCAAGATATCTTGAGTGCCAACGGAATTGTTTTTCAGGCTCTCAATTGTTTCAGAGAGAGCCTTATTGCGAGATATCTCCTCTGATTTTTCAAAAAAAGTCTTTTCAACAAATAAACGGAAGCGCCGCACCCACTCATGTTCACGCATCTTTCCAAAAGCCACCTGGCTCACTTTTGAAGCCTGAGGCATTACAAGATTTTCCATAGGGGCTTTTTGGCCAGTACTTGAATAGGTAATAACCAACGCTTGAGTTAAGAGCTCATTGGGCGCTACGGTAAGACGCGCCGAATGCAGTGCCACATTTTTGTTATTCCTAACCCCTGTTTCAAAATAATTTGGGTAGTCGCTTGTTTTAATTACCTCTGCTTTTTTTTGTAATAGCATATTATCGGTAAGCAAGAGCGTCACCTCAGTTATAATCCCAAATAAGCCATAGCCACCCAAGGCAAGCTTGAAAAGCTCTGCATTTTTTGTCGCGCTTACTTCTGCTATCGATCCATCGGCTACAATAATTTGAAATGATTCAACTGATTCACACACTGAACAATTGTTTATATCTTGACCGTGTGCATTGACGCCAAGCGATCCCCCAACAGTAAAGTCGCAATAGGACTGCATAGTTTTTACTGAAAGCCCGGCGGTGTTCAATAGTGACAAGAGCTCTTTCCATGTAATGCCGGCCTGCACTGTAATTCGTTTGCCCTTCTTATCAAAGGCAATAACACGATTGAGCTTAGTCATATCAATCATTGTTGCATGAATGTCAGAAGTTTGTCCTCCTTGGCTTTTGCGTGCACCGGCAATGGAAAGTTTGTGACCTTTTATGGATGCCATTTTAACAAGGTCTTGCAGCTGAGCAAGCGAATGTACCTCCACACTTCTTTGTGGTACAAAAGAAACAAAAGATTTTCTCTCTCCCACAAAAGAGAGAACCGCGAGAGGTAGAAAGAGTATGATTCCAAGCAAAATTCTTTTGAGCATGCCAACTCCGGAAAAAAATATTTTATATAGATTAACAAGAACGTCCGCTCTCCAAAACTTATACAAATCTATACAAGTTGTGGTCTAATGGCATCACGCCATCAGTTTTAATTTCTTGGAGGTGCAGATTATAATCTGCTGTTTTTTCCCCGCGACGCAGAATTGCGCCACTAGATAAAACCCTCCAAGCCCAGCGTTCCTTAATTGGAACCCGGCCCGAGCTAGGCACTAGCAAAGATGGTTCTTTGCTTATTTCTTCGATTCTCTTATAGGCCTTGCGCAGGCCATTACACGCAGCATTTTCATCGCGTATATGAATTGTTATACAACCCTGACAGAGCCATTCTCTTTTTGATGGGTGTATACCTTCTTGAACAATAAAACCACAAGCGTGACACGTACGCGTTGTACCTGTTTCATCAAACTCATAGTAGGTCTTGCCCGATTTGAGTGCAACCCATGCAATAATAGTTTTACATGTTCCGATAACCGAACGATTATTCATCGCTCTTCTCATTGCCGTTGTTATTCCTTGGCCCTGTGGTGCATAATCTCCAATAGCTATAAAATCGTAATACTTACATAATTGATTCGCAATACGATAACAAAACAGCTTTATATGTTCTCGCCGTTTTGCCAATGCTTTGTCTAGAGTTTCTCTTAATTTTTTATATCTGCGTGACTCCTCCCAATAGGTAATTATCTTGTTGTCAACGGGGACTTCTATTTTTTTAGATTTCTTCTCACAGCGATCTAACGATGACCTTAATTCATCAATTCTTCGATCATATGCCTTAAGCCAATAGGGTGCTTGAATCTCTAAAGCACGGTCTTTATTGTCTACGCCGTAGAGTAAATTTTTATGGTTGGGATCGAATGCAATGACTTTGGTAATGGGTTTTGGATCAGGTACTTTCCTTGCAACGGTAAATGCTGCCCTAAAGATTCCATGCTCTTTTACAATACGCAGATTACGAATATCTTGATCTTTTAAAAGATGTGCCTCAGAAATGGGAATCTGCAAAGAATGACGCTTTCTATTCAAACCCATTCCAAGTGACAGATGAAGTGTATTTCCTATAACTTTATATCCTTTGCCTGGTTCATCATACAGCAATGAAAACCACTTAGCCTTCCAAGCATGAAAACGAGGCCAACCAATTTTTTTCCCTTTTCTCCTGCCCTTACAAGAGTCATCATAAGCACGGATAGTACTAGTAAGTCCCAAGGCTGTATTTTTTAAGGGGGATGAGTGAACACTTTTTAAATAGGGATGCGCCTCTTTCATTCCTGGAACTAAGTCACGTAAACCATAGGGGCTATAGAGAATTTTCAGTGCTTTTTTATCGCCCGTTTCACGAGCTCGTTGTCTCTCTTGGTTTGCAAACTCTAAAAGATTGTTAAAGAGCGAATTACATTTACGTGATTGGTCATCTAAGCAATGAACTGATTTTTTATCAGGATGCAGATCTAAGTAAATTACACTCAATACTTCTTTCATTATACTGCCTGCGTGATCGTATCCAATAATTTTTTATTTTTTTGCTTCGAGCTCAATAAGCAATTCCATAAATTCGATGTACAATAAAGCCGAGTATCTGTTTCTTGTCGAAATCATAACCCGAAAATTGAGCATAGGCAATAGTCAGATTATTTTAATATGATAAAAGCGTAGTCACGGTTTATGAATCTCATACCGACGTTGACCATCTTTGGGGCGCTCAGATTATCCATGTCTAGGAAAGTCCCAGAAGATTCTTGCCGCTTTTTCAATACTTATAAACTTGCTCATATTGATAATATATAAGCAGGTTTAAGCAAGTTTCACACAGCTGTTAACTTGCCCCTAGCTTAAAGAAAGTAGTCTCATTTGTAAAATGCCAATTGGTGAGCAAGCCAAACGAAGAAACAATAGCAAAAAGGGGCACCAAATTAATCCACATAATTCGACACATCATGCATGATTTATACCCGCAACATTCCCTAGAATTAGTTTGCTTATGAAAAACAGCCAGTTATTGAAATTGATGGGTGCGTTAGCATAGACTTGATATGTAAAGATTTGCACGTAACACACAAAGTACAAGTTTTGCACAACAAACTCACTATTAAAAAAAGGAAATCGTATGCTCTCTCAAAAATATGTAAATGCCTATAAAGGCTTGCTTACAAGCTTTCTAATGCTCATTTCTAGTTCTTTATTGGCTGACTTAACGGTAAGTATCAGTCAAGTAGATCCGGTTCCCCCATTAGCAAATTGTCAGGATCAAAATGGTGTTCCTGTTAAAGTTGGGGGTAAGGTAAGTTATGAAATCACCATTACCAATACTGGGCCTGGGTCAGTGCGCGGAATTTCCTTAGATGATACCCTCATCTCAGACATCAACCCCTCAGGCGTGAGCATTGCGGATGTTACCGCCTGTCGAGACGATTTTCGCATCATACCTGGATGCAATAGCTTCCATTTGGATTCACATGCAACACTTGCCGCAGGAGAATCGCTCACTTTTACTGCCAGATATAAAATATATACCGGACTTAACCAACAGGGCTATAGCACCTTAACAAATATAGCAAATGTCACGAGTCTTAATAGCATTGGTTGTCAGCTCAATTCAACGGTTGCGTCATTAACAAGTTGTGTTCAAGGCTGCACCCTTGCTGTGAGCGTAATCCCGGCAATACCAACCTCTGTCTGCTCAAATCAGTCGATTACGTTGACAGCACGCGTCTGCCATAGCTTGTGCTCTGAGGCGCAACTCAACTTTGTATGGAGAGACCCAAATGGAAATATTATACAAGACGGAACAAACCCTCAACTAATACTCTTTCCAGGCTTTCTGCCAGGCATCTACGCGGTCACTGTTACCGATACCTGCACAGGCGGTCAGGCAAATGCATTTTCGGGCACCATTACTGGAGTTGAATGTGCCGATTTAGCCATTATAAAAACGGCCAGCGTAAATGATGATCAAATTATTTATACTATCACCGTTACCAATAACGGACCCTCTGCAAGTCTGGTAACGGTAACAGATTGTCTACCAACATGCCTCGCTCCCGTGCAAAGTATACCTCTAAGCGGCTCAAATTGGTCTTTTATCGTGAACGGTAATTGCCTGACGGCACAGTTAGTAAATGGCGATCTACAACCTATCAATTTACAGCCAAATTCATCAGCATCCTTCCAGATTGTTACTCAAAAAAATAACTGCTGTGGGAAATTTATTTGCAATACCGCAACGGTGCAAGGATCTCTCTTTGATCCTGATCTGTGCAATAATAGCTCGACGGTAAAAGTCAGAAACTAGCAATAAACGATGGTCATTGTTGGCAAGCGCTCGGAGTTATCCGGGCGCTTTTTTTAACTGCGTAGCAATTTTATGGGACATTAAGATTGACTAATAAGGGCTTTAAAGCGCCAATTTGCTAGCTCAAAATAGCCCGCAACTTTATCGTATGGTCCACGTGGACAAAAGCAGATAGGATAAGAACTTCCTATGACATGCGCCATTTTGCTATGTGCGTTAATCGAGCTGCCTCGAGTCTCAATAGGAGAAGTCTTTTTTTGTAATTCAACAGACGGGTGCGACATGCAGGTAAAAGGGCTTAAAGCTAAACAAAGGTCTTTTTAATTTTGATTCTGTAAGTTGTTTTAAGCGAGGCGGTATAAGAGGTACCAGGTAGGAGGGAGTTGGTTACTCCCTACCTACCTGATCATTATTCTAGATTTTAGATATTCGTCGTTTTAAGCCAATTGTATAATAAGCACTGACGCATTGACAGTTGTTTGTGTACCTCCAATGGTAGGGGCAAGGGCAATACCTCCAGCAGAAGAATAATGATTTACAATAGTAATTTGATCACCTGCACTCAGCGATAAAATTGCTTGACCAGTATTTTGCTGCGTACCGGCACCTGAACCATATATTACGCCATCTGGGTCCATGCCGGTGGGTGGAAGATTACCATTTACGATTATTGCAAATTGATTTCCTGGATCACCTGATACAGAAAAAGTAATAGCATAGACTCCAGCATTTGCAATAAAAATCGTAGGACTTCCCGGAGCATGTATGAATTCCAGCGGACAAAGGACCATTGGTATCGAAAGTAATTGGAGCATTTAGGGCTACTGTTTGCGTTGCAAAAAGGTTAAAAATATAACCATAATTTAAAACACCGCCTACTCCCGCTGTCCCTTGTGGTCCCTGTGGACCCACTGAGCCTTGAGGCCCAACACTACCTTGGATTCCCATTGTCCCTTGTGGCCCCACTGAACCCTGAGGTCCCTGCGGACCTACTGAACCTTGCGGCCCAACGCTACCTTGTATCCCCATTGTACCCTGAGGCCCTTGTGGTCCTACCGAACCTTGCGCCCCAACACTACCTTGAATTCCCATTGTACCTTGAGGCCCTTGTGGACCCACTGAGCCCTGAGGCCCTTGCGGTCCGACTGAACCCTGCGGTCCAACACTACCTTGTATTCCCATTGTACCTTGAGGCCCTTGTGGTCCTACTGAACCTTGCGCCCCAACACTTCCTTGAATTCCCATTGTACCTTGTGGCCCTTGTGGACCCACTGAGCCCTGAGGTCCCTGCGGCCCTACTGAACCCTGCGTCCCAACACTACCTTGGATTCCCATCGTACCTTGTGGTCCTTGTGGCCCTACTGAACCTTGTGGACCCTGTGGCCCTTGCGGTCCGGGCGGACATACACATTTAGGTTTACAATGCTTCTTTTTATGACATTTTTTATGCGATTTTTTACAAGAGCGAAGT
This sequence comes from uncultured bacterium, assembly GCA_963762095.1. Lineage (GTDB taxonomy): Bacteria > Babelota > Babeliae > Babelales > Babelaceae > PRDV01. The sequence continues at coordinate 183,766 of CAVXJI010000005.1, forward strand.
ACTGAATTCGCCATCTCTGCAAAATGTTCTGGTATAAACACTTCATTAACTTCGCTTATATCTTCATCATAAGCTAACGCAGAACTCGGTATGCTTAACAGCATTGAAATTGCTAGCCCAGTAAAAAATTTTGAAACCTTCATTAACCCCCCCATTTTTTTAAAAAAATTAATCCTTAATCATTCCTTTGTGTAACAGAATAAAAAATTCGGTTGCTCTTATTTATAAACTCTTACCAATAACCACTCCTTCTGTATGGTTTAAAAAGTACTATCTATTACGATTTTAATGAGAAGATTTAGGCAAAAGCTATATTAAGCGAAGAAATATTTTTAATTATAATTTTAAAAAAAATTACATTTTTTAATCTGACATCGGGAGAAGATTTAGTTTTATCGATCTTGACGACAAAAGAAATAACAGAAAGCCTGCTCAAGCAAGCAAACTTTCAAGCGGCTCATACGGCTTTTTTTCATAGATCTCAGAAGTCAAGGCGCGCTGCAGTGCATAATTTTTGTTATGATCACACAAAGGATTATTATAATTATAATAATATAAGACATCCGGAATAAATCTGATATGCCCTTTTGAAGCCATCTCTAGAAGGGGGAATATCCATGCCAGGTCTCCTGCCGAAGGATAAAACTCACCATTATAAAGCAAATCCTCTTTTTTAATCCGCTTAAACAAACCTGCCTTAAAGGTTCTTAAATGGGTAGTTACAAAATTGTATTTTTTAAAGCTATTGGTATCCATAACCCATTGAGGCAGTTCTGCACAAAAGCCAACAATATTTTGGGGATCCCACATAAATTGACCATAAGTCATCCATACATTTGGATCTTTATATTCTTTCGCTACCCGCGCTAGCACTTTATCATGAGCTAAGAAATCATCACCATCCAAATTAACAATAATTTTATGATCAGCACATGTGTGAATAGCATTGTATAAATTCCCCAAAGAGTTCCCCACAGGGTGAGCATTATGAATCACTTTTACTCTACCCTCTAAATGTCGTTCTTTTACAAAAGCATCAACAAGCACTCCGGTCCTATCAGTCGAGCAGTCATTAATATAGATAATCTCAAAAAGCGCATCCACCTGCTGATTAACCACCGATTCTAAGTTACGAAAATAATAGTTTTCATTATTATAGGAAGGAATTATAACCACAAATTCAATAGCGTCTTTTTTTTCTTTACCTTGCACAGCATTACAATGCAGAATCGTTAAAAACAGGATCGAACGTTTAGCTAATTGAAGCATAAGCATTTTCATTTTTTTCTCAAACATTTGCTATCCCTTATTTTGCCTACACTCGTAGAATGAAAGATCGCGTAACAACACGCTATTTTCGGGCTGTATCGCTAAAGCCTTCCTTAAAGCTTTTTCACCATTTTTATAGTCGCCCACATACCATGCACAAACACCAAGCAACCAATGCCTATCAAACTCATACATCCCTTTTTCTACAAAGAGGGTGTCATCGCTTGGGTAACTTATTTTGCACGCTTTACGCGCAAAGAGATAACACAACGCCATTTCATTAGTCTTACGATAATGATTGGCTATTTTTATCAACGGCTCTGCTCTATGAGGTCGAAGCGAGTATGCTTTCAAATAATAGTCAAAAGGTTCATACCAATCGTTCTCGCCGCTTTTACCAGCAATAGCATTAAGATGCTCGGTAATTTCGCCAAGATTATAATAAGCAAGATACGTAAACTCATCTTTAGTATCAAAGTCATGTATCACCTTAAAGAAAAACTTTCGAGCATTTTCCCAATCTTGTAGGCACACATATGTTTGCGCTAAAAGGTAAACGGTTCTTTTGTCATTCGGGTTTTCTCGATAATCTTCTAAAAGCCAATCTCTATCTCTTGGCCATCTTCTTTGCGTTCTTTCGTTTCCTGATTTCTTTGGGTCAAACTTAATAAAAATATCTTCGGGGAGCGTGGCAACGGGAAACACCTGAGGTATTTCGTGAACACGGCCTTTAAAGCGAACTTTAGCCTCCCTTCTAATTAAACGCGCGATACAAAAAGAGGAGGACCGGTAATCAATAATGTGAAGATTATAGCAGCGGCAGAGCATAGGATTATCAACTGTATGGGCGCGGCAATAGCCTAATAAGCTCTCAAAATCATTAAGGTACCATTCCGCATCAACAAAAAGTATGAAGGGGGCGTCAGGGAAAATTTTTTCCACGAGCTCAAGCCCTCGATTTCTAGAGGCGGCATAATTCACAAAAGGTTCATTTTCTATGTGGAAGTTTTTTATCCCTCTTTTTTCAAAGAAGTCTTTCGCTATCTGTTCGGTACCATCAGTTGATCCCGTATCGTAAATGGCATAGGCTACTTCTTCAGTGTCGGGTAGGCTTTCCCGTATGTTTTTTGCGATATATGTTTCAAGCGTAGGAACTATAACTTCTGCTTCGTTCTTCACCATAAGCAAGACTACAAGGAGCGGCTTTGTTGAGTTAATAGATGAATGCGTAACAGCAGCAAAACTATTTCCGGTAAAAAAGAAAAGATATAGTATGGCACTAAGCAACGAATATGCTTTCATTTTATCCTCGATTGATCTGTAACTTTAATGTGCAGAATAATTTTTTGCACCCAAAAAAAGCAATCGTTCTCAATTTTTAATGCCCCGCTGCCCAAAAACAACTGTGTGCTGGAGGACCTCATCGCCCTTCACCTGAGCTGTTATAGCAAGCGTAAGCTTTGCAAGCTCAGGCAAAGGATGAAAAAAATTTAGCAAAGACTCTGGCCTGGACAATTAAGCTGCTCTATAAGTAAAGAAGCATTAATGGTAGGATTAGCTCCGCCCGCTCGAGCTTCAAGAATTGCCGTTGGGGTATTTGAGGTATAATTTCTAAGAACAAGGATGTTATTTCCGCTGGCAACATCGGCGGCGCTCAGACAAAATAAAGCATGTCCATCGATTTCATCCGAACCACGTGCGCCATAAATGCTTACCGGAATTAAAGTACCAGTAGGATTGGAGATGCTTGTTAGAAATAAACCCCACTGACCCTCAGAGTTTTGCACTACATGCCAGGTAACCTTATAGGTGCCAGGGTTGAGAATTACCAGTTGATCCTGATTGCTGACCGTATTATGGACAAATCCAGATGTCATTACACTATTAGAGTTGAAAAGAATGTTTGCCCCTTGATTAATAGCTTGCCCAGACATGCTCAACTCTATATTAGCAATAAGCGCATATTGAGAAATTCCACCGCATGCCGGATTGAGAGGGACTGGTGGTGTGCAATCGCGTGGACAACAAACAACAACTTTGCATGGCTTAGGTTTATGGCACGAGCGAGTTGTGCTATCATCGGTAATTTCCTGCTCATCAACCTGAACTTCTTCCACGCTTTCAGCCTTTACTGCCATTACACAGAGCAGTGTAAAAGACCACCCTAGTAAGATAGATCCATAATTCTTCATGTAAACCTCCTAATAACTATTAAAAAATTGAAAATACTTGTTAACTTTATAACTAAAAACCAGAGAGCGTCGGAACGCTACTCGCGAAAAAACAACTTATAAACCATGACGCATAAATGCTCCTTCTGTAGGGTTTGTTCGCACTACACACAAATTATTATAAGAACGTTGTCTAAGCAAAATCTAGAGTATTTTATAAATATTTTTGGGAGCTCTTATAAAAAATAAATAAAATTGACGGAGAGAATGAACTTGCCGTGCTCCGTAGACCCCAGAAACACGAAAACTAACGGGCTACACATTCGAGGCATTTTTTAAGCTTTTTATGCTATACTAAATAAACACAGGCGACAAAATGGAGCATATACCATGAATCCAGAGATTTTTACAACTTCCGCCCAGGAGCTTATTAATAAAAGTATTCTTATTGCGCAAGAGAATAAGAATCCTACTGTTCAGCCCTTGCATACACTAGCTGCAGGACTTGATAATGAGTTTTGTATCTCCTTTTTTACCGTTCTTAATGTAAACATGAATGAGCTTCGCACACTCGTAGACCTTGAGCTGAGTAAGCTACCCGTAGTTGAAGGTAGTCAGCTATCGAGCGATTATGCGCTCGAAAATTTTTTAAAGGATTGCCAAAAAGAAGCCGAGGTGCTCGGGGATACCTATGTAAGCCTTGAACATTTTTTAATTGAATGGTGCGAAACAAGCTATTTACCAACAACCATTACTCAATTTTTTAAGCGCTCCGGCGTTACTCGTCAAGCAATACTTAGCCACATGCAAACGATTCGTAAGGGGAAAACTGTGAAAGAAAAAAATGCTGAAAAGCAGTACCAAATATTAGAAAAATATTGTCAAAACGTCACGCAAAATGCTCGTGATGGCAGGCTTGATCCTGTTATTGGTCGGCATGAAGAAATTAGGCGTGTAATTCAGATCCTTTCAAGGCGGACCAAAAACAATCCGGTTCTGATAGGCGAGCCTGGTGTGGGCAAAACTGCCATTGTTGAAGGTATTGCTCAGCGTATAATCAATAATGATGTGCCTGAAAGCCTTAAAAACAACATCATCTATGCTCTGGACCTCGGCCTTTTGATAGCCGGTGCAAAATACCAGGGTGAATTTGAGGAGCGGTTAAAAGGGGTGCTTAAAGAGGTAGAGGAAAGCACCGATACCATCATTCTTTTCATTGATGAGCTTCATATGCTCGTTGGCGCTGGGGCAACGGGTGGTGGCATGGATGCTTCTAATTTGCTCAAACCCGCGCTTGCTCGTGGAACTCTCCATTGTATTGGCGCGACAACAATTAAAGAATACAAAAAGTATATAGAAAAAGATGCGGCGCTTGAAAGGCGTTTTCAAAAAGTGCTCGTAGAAGAGCCGTCAATTGAGGATGCTCTTTCAATATTACGTGGCTTAAAAGAAAAATATGAGCTACATCATGGTATTCGCATCAAAGATCAAGCTTTAGTTGATGCTGTATTGTTATCGGCAAAAAATATTCCTGAGCGCTTTTTGCCCGATAAGGCAATCGATCTCATTGATGAAGCGGCAGCTATGGTAAAAATGTCGATTGAATCGCAGCCTGAGGAGCTTGATCAGCTTGAGCGCAAAATTAGGCAGCTCGAAATTGAAAAAGTGGCATTAGGCAAAGAGGCCTCCGGCCGGGGAACCGATAATGAACAGAGCAAAAAGCGCCTTTTAGAGCTTGATATTGAGCTTAACCAGCTCAAAGAAAAATTCCAAACCCTTTTAAACCAGTGGAAAGCAGAAAAGGCCCCACTTGAAGCTATAAATAAATTAAAGGAAAGCATAGAGAACGCACAGCAGCAGTTTATTCAAGCAGAGAGGGAAGGCGATTTTGCGCGAGCGTCTGAAATTAAATATGGCAAACTTGTACGCCTCAAAGCTGATCTTGAAAAGGAACAAGAAAAATTAAAATCACTTAAGACACACTTGCTCAAAGAAGAAGTAGATGAGCACGATATCGGTGCGGTCCTCTCACGCTGGACGGGTATTCCTGTGGAAAAACTCCAGACAAGTGAAACCGAAAAATTGATCCATATGGCCAGTACATTAAAGAAATTAGTTATTGGCCAGGATGAGGCAATCGACGCCATTACTCATGCAATTCAGATGCATCGAACGGGGCTTACAGACCCTAATAAGCCCATTGGCTCCTTTCTATTTTTGGGGCCAACGGGAGTAGGCAAAACGGAAGTTGCAAAGACGCTGGCTGATTTTCTTTTTGATGATCCTAAAAAACTTATACGTATCGATATGTCCGAATATATGGAAAAACATAGTGTTGCACGGCTTATTGGAGCCCCTCCAGGGTATGTGGGGTATGAAGAAGGGGGCCAGCTGACCGAAGTGGTTCGACGCAATCCCTACAGTGTTATTCTTTTTGATGAAATAGAAAAAGCCCATCCTGATGTATTTAACCTTTTTCTTCAGATACTCGATGAAGGTCATCTTACTGATGGACAAGGTCGGACGGTGTCATTTAAAAATTGCATTATTATTATGACGTCAAATATTGGGTCCGATATCATACTCGAAGCTCAAGAACTCAATGCCACGGTAAAAAATCAGATAGAAAAACTTCTGCATAAATACTTTAGGCCCGAGTTTTTAAATCGTATTGATGCTATAGTATATTTTAAAATGCTTACTCATGCTGATGTGGTTCGTATTGCGCAGTTACAGATTGATCAGCTTAGAGAGCGGCTTGCGCAAAAGAACATTGAGCTTACTGTCAGCAATGAGGCCCTTGATAAAGTCGCCTCACTTGGTTATGAAAAGGAATTTGGAGCACGCCCTCTTAAGAGAGCAATTCAGCACTATATAGCAGCACCAATCTCTCAGTATTTGCTTAAGCATCCAGAAGCTAAATCAGTAACTGCGACGGTCAAGAATGATGTTATCACAATCACTTAAAGCCTCTATCAGAGTTTCGAGCATTCCTCTGAGCAAGGGGTGTTCCCCCTTGCATTACCGAAGAGCCCTTGGCTCGCAGAGCCTTAGGCTCGAGGCCTGCCATTGTGCGGGCGCGTTTTACGCGCTTGCACGTTCAATGGGGATCGCAAAGGGGCGTGCCCCTTTGCATATTAGTTCGTATGTTCACATGAGCAACATTCATGAATAAGCTCATCATAGCAAACTGGAAGATGCAGCTGTCACACAATGAAGCTCTTTCGTGGCTTAATGATCACATTGCAGGCCTTGAAAGTGCATTGTCTCAAGCTCAGAATAAGCTCATTCTTTGCCCTTCATTTACAGAACTTGCCTCACTATCAGCCTTTGGGAGCACCCATATTCGCTGTGGGGCTCAGAATTGTGGGGCGTATGAACGAGGTGCGTACACAGGGGATGTATCGGTTCTTTCGCTCAAAGAGCTTGGCTGCGCCTATTGCCTGGTTGGTCATAGTGAGCGACGAAGGTATCATGGCGAAACGGATGCTCTTATTGCTCAAAAAGCAGCATTGCTTATAAAGCATGGCATTGAGCCTGTGATTTGTATTGGTGAAAGCTTAGAGGAGCGCAATAATGGGGCTACTTTAGAGGTCCTTGAAAGACAGCTTCTCTTTATTGGAGAGCTGATGAAAAAAAATGGTTATACCAAGATAAGCATTGCGTATGAGCCTGTTTGGTCTATAGGTACTGAGCAAGTGCCGCGCGCTCATGAGATTTCGGGAATTTTTTCTTGGATACGTTCTTTTATAAGCAAGCATGTTGAGCAATCAACGATAGTTTTGTTGTATGGAGGAAGCGTTAATGAGAGGACTATTAAGGATCTTGGCTTGAGTATGGCCGACGGTTTTTTACTCGGGAAAGCAAGTCTTGAGTATGAAGTACTTAAAAAAATTATTCTCTCGTGTTAAGCTAGGGATGCTTGTAGTAATTATTGAAGCTTATAGAGTATTATGACGATCCTGGATTAACCTCCTTGGTCGTAACCGAAAGGAATCACTATGTTGTATGAAATTCTCGTTACCTTATTTGCAATTCTTTGTTTTATTATGATCTTGCTTATCCTTATTCAAAAGGGTAAAAGCAGCATGGGGCTGGGAGGCATGGGTGGCGGCACTCAACTTTTATTTGGTGGATCGGGAGGTCAAGATCTCTTTCAAAAAACAACCTGGGCTTTAGGCGCCCTCTTTATGGCTGGCTCGCTCCTTCTTGCCATGGTTAAAAGACCAAGCACATCAGAGCTTTTAGGCGGGCTTGCAAGAACTCAACCTGTTCCTGTAGTTATTCCAAAGCAGTCAACTGAACAGTCTGCGACTGAAAAGGCAGCACCTGCCCAATCAGCAGCAGCTCCATCTGAAACAGCCCAAACAACCGAACAGAAAGCTTAAGCCCTGTCAAAAATGATCATTGACACCCTGGGCTTGTGGTTTATTCGTTTTTGTACTGAAACGGGGAATCTTGCTCTTTTTCTTGCTCGTGCGGGGAAAACGCTTTTTACTACTCGTTTAAAAGTAAGACAATTATTTATACACATGAAGCGCATTGGTGTCGACTCTACCAGCATCATCTTTTTAAGCAGTTTATCCTCTGGCTTTGCTCTTGCATTGCAAACGTATGCTGGGCTTAGCAGGATTGGTGGAGAAGAAATGATAGGTGCCATAGTCGCTTGGGGTATGACGCGTGAACTAGGACCAGTGCTTACCGCCATCATGGTTGCAGGCCGGTCTGGATCCGCCATAGCCGCTGAAATAGGTACCATGAATATTACCGAGCAAATTGACGCATTGCGAACGCTTTGCATCAATCCTTATCAATACTTGGTCGTTCCTCGCATTGTTGCAGGGACGCTGATTATGCCCTTTTTGACTGTTTTCGCCATGCTTTTAGGCATTCTTGGAGGTTATTTATATACTGCTTATAATCTTACCATTTCACCTGGCCTTTACTTAATCAATATTAAAAATTATCTCACGATAAATGATGTTCTGAGTGGGCTCATTAAGTCATGTTTTTTTGGATTTACTTTAGCATTTATCGGCTGCTATGAAGGCTTTTCAACAAAGGGCGGTGCTCGGGGTGTTGGCATCGCTACAACAAAAAGTGTAGTTCTTGGTTGTATTATTATTTTGATTGCCAATTACTTTTTAAGCTCACTATTATTCAAGGCGGGTCTATGATACGCATTGAAAATCTAACAAAAAGATTTGATGATCATCTGGTCTTAAAAGGGGTAAATCTGGTAATCCCTTCGGGCAAAATGACCTGTATCATAGGACGATCGGGAGAAGGCAAATCTGTTTTACTAAAAACCATTATAGGCCTAATCAAACCGACTTCAGGCACCGTGATTATTGATGGAAAAGATATAACGGCTTTTACAGAAAATGAGAGAAATAAGCTCTTTACAACGTGCGGCTATGTATTTCAATTTGCAGCATTGCTTGATTCGCTTACCATTTTTGAAAATGTGGGCCTGACGCTTTTAGAGCAAGGAAAGCCGGAAGCAGATGTCTTGCCCCTTGTGAAAGAAAAGCTATCACTGGTCCATTTAAGTCCTGAAATACTGCAGAAATATCCTGCTGATCTTTCTGGAGGTATGAGAAAGCGTGTCGGGATTGCGCGCACCTTAGTAAGCAATCCTTCTATAATTCTGTATGATGAACCTACAACAGGACTGGATCCCATTACGGCTCACGTAGTGCATGAATTGATGCTGGATACCCAAAAAAGATTGAATGTCACCTCGGTTATTATAAGCCATGATATTGAAGTATTTAAGTATGTTGATTATATAGCGCTTTTACATGACGGAGAAATTAAGTTTTTTGGCGAAGCACGCACTATTTGGGAATCAGAGAACCCGTACATTTATCAATTCATTCGGGGGTTAACCGAAGGACCTATTCAAGCGGAACGAGAAAAGTAAGAAGCGCTTCGCAACCATCAGATAAATAGGTATGAGCAGAAGGTACAAGCTCGCTCTAACTCGATTGATTTTGACTAACATTCAATTTTATATTATAATGAAAGAATATTAAATTTAAACTATTAAAATATAATTGTGAGTACTATGCGCTTAAAATGTATTTCCTCGTTGCTGCTTATACTTGCTCTACAAGCACCAGGCGTATTTGGCATGGAAGCTGCGTCAAAACAAATACCATCTTTAAAAAAACAAGCTGCAGTAGCACTTCTAAGACAAAATCCCAGCCTTCAATCTACTTTAGATAAAATCGATACCTATCGTACGCAAAACAATGTAAGCATCGTAGATTCTTTGAAAAGAGAATGTATTGCTCAGTATCCACTATTCGATTTTAAAACTCCAAAGAAATTGTTATCTTTAATGCCCTCTTATGCCCTACTTTTGGCTGCAAAAAGGGTTGAGGCAATCCAAAAGCCACACGAGTATGCCGCGGAGGTCCACTATCGAAGCAGTTTTCAGATAGCAACGCGACCGCTTTATCACTCATTTACTCACCTGCCAGGTAACGTTATTGTAGTAGTTCGTAATGCAGAAGATGGATTTGGGGACCATGCCCACGGAGTTGCTGTATGCAACGAAATTCTCGCTCATTTTCCTCAGGTAACGCTCTCATACCACGGATTTTTTGAGCAGCGCTTAAAGGATTTACCTTTCCTTGCAAAGCCTGCAGAAGGATGCTCTAACCATAGCCACAGTGTTTGGAATAAAGATCTTCCAGAAGTTGAAAATCAATTGGGCGCCGCTGCCTGTATCCTGCAGGTATCATATCAAGACGAAATTAAGCCTATACATTCGCGGCTGAGGGAATTAAAGCGCAAGCCCGCCTATTCTTTTTTAGGAGAATATGGAGAGACTCATAAAAACAATCGTCATATTGATCCAGAGCATCTCTTAAATATGGGCTTACATTCAGACAATGAAGGAATTTTTTTCAAGGAAATTCCTTTCACTCCCCTACATCAGCTCACAGACAAAACCCTGTGCCAACTTCTTTTTAATACCCATGCACCCACTAAAGAAATAAGCGAAAAATATTTACAGCAAAACCATTTACACATTTTCTATCATAAAATGAGCTGCTTCTATAATGTGTCGGACCTTTATATCTGTGCAGAGTACCATCAAAATGATGAAAAACCGATCGACATACTCATGTCTCTTGCTTATGACATGCAATGGCTCATTGATTACAACGTACTTAATCTTGATGTACTAAAGAAGTTTGGAATTAAACAGGTTCGTTATATCAAAAAAGGAATCATTGACAAAATTATTCCTATCGGCTCAACAGGAAAAGAAATGCGCATTATCCATCCAGGTTTTCTTGAACAGAAAGATTTCTATACATTGATGGCCAATTGTGAAGAGCCAATAGGATGCACTGGCGATCAATCGCTGAGTGATGGATTCTCTCTCAAAGACGCTAATGGCAGCTGGATGGATAAAGTTCTTTATTATGAATTACGCTGCCTTAAGAAAACGCTTTTCTCGGCTTGGCGAAATCTGGCAAAAAAGCTCGGCTGCCATTTGGTCGATGAATATCTAGCAACAACTAAAACAGTTCTTGACGATGGAAGTGAGTATGCATTAGAAAATTTCAAAGGAGGCCATATTCCCAATGAGACCCATTTAGAGCTTTTTAAGCAAATGGCTCCCAAAATGGAGTCCGCTGCGCATCGAATTGCACAACTATTACGCAATCCAGAATTTAAAAATCAGTGGAAAACGGTGAATGCTATCTTACGACAATACCATGATGTGCGCCCCCACATTCGTGACATTGTAGCACGCCATCTTGTTTTTCATCATTTTCCTGAAGCATATGTTTTTGAATCGAAGCTCTACGAAGAATTTCGTCGAGGCAAAAAAAACCTAGAACAGGCACATCATGAACTAAAGCTTTTTTTAGAGCATATTAAAAAATAATTTTTTTATTCTAAGCAAGCACATTAATTAGGCCGGATATTTAAATTGCGGTGCTTGACAATGCGAATAAGAAAGACAATACTCCCCTATTGAGGAGGCGTGTGCTCAAAAGCTCCTGGTAGAAGAAAGCACAATTAAAAAATTTTAGTTAGCTCTAAGCAAATGTTGGAGGAATAGCTATGCTCGCAAAAGATGTCGCCAAAAGGATTTTGCTTTTTAGTGCCTGCTGCACATTAGGTTCGAGCGCTATGGGTTCCCAAAATGCCGAGCGTGTTTTCCAGGGTACGGAAGAAACTTTAGATCAACCATTGAATGCAGAGGATCTCACACTAGCCCTATTAATAAGAACTGATTTGAGTCAATCTGAAAAAAAGGAAATTCTAAGAAACGTTTTGGAGAAACTCACCAGAGAAAATAATGCCAGCGTGAGTAGTTATGATGATAGTCAAAAGATTATTTTTAAAAAAATGAATATTTATGATGATAGCATTGCTCAGGCCATTAAAAATTACACCCCGGCTTCCGTTGGCAATGTTTTGTACACCATTGGAAAAAAAAGCAAGGAGGACAGATTGCAGATTAAGGTGCTAGACTTAAGTGAAAATTATATCACAAATGAGGGTGCAACTCGGCTTTTTAATGAAATTCAAACACTTCTTCCCAATCTCGAAATAATCGATTTATCATATAATCGTTTACGTGATTTAAGAGGCAGTGCTGAGAATAGAGCCTTTGAGGCAGCTTTAAGAAAGGTCCTTGGCTCTCTGAAATCGCTTAATCTGAAAAAAAACTATTTTGGTCGGGATTGGTGCACTCATATAGCGCAACATTTTGACCCAGTATTAGCAGCTAAAATTACCACTAATTAATCGCGATGTATCTGGGATGAAAAAATATTATGATAGCGCGTGTTAGACTATTATGGATTTTACTTCTAAGTAACTGCAATCAAGTTCTTTCTATGCAGTTAGCAGCTCGCGAGCTTCCCCAGGAAAGGGAAAAATCCCCGGAAATAGCCGATGTTAAAAATGTTGAAGTCAGCACCTTAAATTTTAACTTCCATAATAAAGTCATTTCTGGAAAAGATGGAACCATAGCAGTATGGGCCCCCTCAAAAAAACTGAATTTCGATGTAGACGCCATTCATACCATTTTAGCCAGCTATACAAAAGATGACGCAAAGAAGAAGGAGCCCAACGTGGCAGTTTCTGCTTTTACTGTCATTATACAAAATACAGATTCAAGCTCAAACCCTAAGTTTTACGCTATAACAAAAATCATATTCAAAAAAAATACAAGCGAAGTTCTTAAATGGTATAGCGGCGGCCTATCAAAACTTCCAACTGAAAATAGATGCAGGTTTTTTTCAAATCTAGAAAACAGAATTCGTGCCTTAAAAAAATCATATGATCCCTCTAATTCAGTCGTTAAATTGATTAACAAAATAGAGGCCCATCAACGACCTTTTCACGACAAACTTTTAAAGAGCATTAATACAGTCATTGAGAGAAATAAAAGAGGTACAGATAATGAGTCTATCTTCTTTGACCACTTTTGGGCAGAGCTCGAGGCCACCAAAGAAAAGGCTGCAAAGATCGAAAAACCCGAAGGCGGTGAAGTTGTTAAAGAGCCCAAAGCATCGGCCGGCGAGATAGGACCCTTTACAGATAGTGAACAGTTTCTGCTATCCTATTTAGAAGATAATTTTATAAGCAAAAGTAGTATTGAAGGCCTCACCGATCCTACAAGCTATCGAGGAGATTTCTATGAGCTGCTTTCTGCACTTGCAACAGATAACAATAAGAGCGAAATGCGGGAGGAGCTTTTTAAATTCGCGGCTAGCCAAGACAAGGATCTTGGATCTATCTCAGATGACTCGATTGTAATGATCAGAAAGTTGCTCCAAGAGTACACCCAGTTTTTTTCTGCGGCAGAAAATGGCAAACTCATGGGCTGCATACTTCATGTGCATTCCACAAATGAACCCTGCGAATTCTGTTCAGCATCTCTCGTATGCGAGACTCATAAAAAACCACATGATGATAATTTTGTAAACAGATGCAAAAAATTCATGACTCGTAGCGATCCTGAAGCTAAACCTTTTTTCGTTACTTTGTTTTCTTATAGCAATTTGATTGGGGGAAAAAATGAATGGCGTTTACCAGGAACAATTTCTGGGGGTAAAAATACTGAGGTTAAAAATATTGGGGATAAAAAAGCTAGAGGCGAAAATATTAGAGATCCAAATGGGGATGAGATCGACACCCAGAAACGTTTAGATTTACAAAAAATAGTCGAGAGGGGTCTATTGCCTATATTGCAAATCCAAGAGGTTCCCTCGGACATGTACAAATTAAGCTCTCTGGCAGTTGTGATTTAAGGTAGAAATAGATTTGGGTAAAATGCGCCTACTCCTTCCTGAGCTTGAGATACCAAACATGTATTCAACAATCCGCTAATCAGACAACAAAAGATTCTCATGGCTCAAGACAACATTTTAGATCAAAGCGTCACGCTCCTGCTTAAAACTTTTGAAACAAACCCAAGTATGGGCCTCAATCAGTCTGAAGTAACGCGAAGATTACAACAATATGGCTACAACGAGGTACCAGAGAAAAGAGTCAGCCTTATTAAAAAATTCTTAGAAAAATTTTGGGGCATTACCGCTTGGATGCTCGAATTAATAATCGCACTTTCGTGGTTTCTTCACCGCTTTCTTGATCTCTACATAGTAATGTCGTTGTTAATTATCAATGCAATTATAAGCTTCACTCAAGAATTGTTGGCCTCCAATGCATTAGAAAGCTTAAGAAGGCAATTGCATGTACATGCAAAAGTGCTACGCGATGGGAAGTGGTCATTATTACCCGCACGGGAGCTGGTCCCTGGCGACATTGTAAGCATCACTACCGGAGATTTCGTTCCAGCCGATTTAAAAATGATTTCAGGATCAGTACAAGTAAATCAATCCGCCTTAACAGGGGAGTCGCTGCCAGTAGAAAAGAATCCCAACGATACCCTCTACGCAGGATCAACGGTTCGTCGAGGCGAAGCACAGTGCTTGGTTATTTTGACTGGGGCCAGGACCTATTTTGGCAAGACCGTTGAGCTCGTACAATTAGCAGCACCTTTATCTCACACAGAAGAAATTATTTCACAGATAACTACATGGTTACTCATTATCGTTACAGTGCCAATACTTTTTGCTTTTTTGCTTTCAGTTTATAAAGGGCTGGATCTTTTAGAAATTTTGCCGCTTATGCTCGTGCTCTTGCTGGGCGGCATACCCGTTGCCCTGCCCGCAATGTTTACGATCAGCAAAGCCCTTGGCGCTAAAAACCTGTCAAAAAAAAATGTGCTCGTAACTCGGTTAAATGCCGTTGAAGAAGCAGCAAGCATGAACGTTCTTTGCATTGACAAAACCGGCACCCTCACATTGAATAAACTTGCCATTGTTGAGGTCCTGCCGGTAAACGGATATACCCAGGATGATGTGATTTTGTATGGGGCTCTCGCCTCACAGGAAGCCAGTTTAGATGCTATAGACCTAGCATTTATCTCTGCCGTAAAAGCAAAAAAGCTGCCACTGGAATTATTTACGATAAAAAAATTCATACCCTTTGAACCAAGCACAAAAAGAACTGAGGCTGTTTTTGAAAAAGATGGGCATATCTACCACTCTTACAAAGGGGCGCTCGAAATCATGGCTCAAGATTTTGCATTATCGCAGGAGAAGAAAAATAAGCTCAGCTTCTATGAGGATGCGTTTGCCAAAAGAGGATTTCGTACTATTGCCGTAGCAAAAACTGAAGACAATGGCGTCCATATCATAGGCTTGGTCGCTTTGGAAGACAGCCCGATACCTGGTGCAAAACAGGTCATCACAGATCTTGAAGATTTGCAGATAAAGATAAAACTTTTGACTGGGGATGCCTTACCCATTGCACAAGAAATAGCAAAAAGAGTTGGTCTTGAAGAAAGTGCCGTAAGCTTTTCGCAATACAAGGAGCTTAAACAACAAAAAAATCTTGAGGCAGCAGAAGAATTGATTATGAAATATACTGTTTTTGCAAAGATTTACCCAGAAGACAAATATAACATTGTTAAAATCCTACAAACAGCTGGGCGGATAGTTGGCATGACGGGTGATGGCGTAAATGACGCCCCAGCCCTACAGCAAGCCGAAGTCGGCATTGCGGTCAGCAATGCAACCGATGTAGCAAAAAAAGCCGCGAGCATCGTTTTAACCCAGCCTGGTCTTGAGGCTATTAAAGAGCTCATAGTCCTTGGAAGACTGGTATTCCAGAGAATAAATACTTGGATTATTAATAAAATTTCGCGTACCGTATTAAAAACCGGATTTATTGTTAGTGCATTTTTGTTAACGGGAAAGTTTGTCATTTCATCGGCAGAAATGCTATTGCTTATTTTTATGACTGATTTCATAAAGCTTTCACTGTCGACTGATAATGAGCGGATATCAAAAAAACCTTGTATCTGGGAAATTGCAACACTTACCCGCGTGGGTGTTATTTTGGGGGTTGCCATGACAATTGAAGCTTTAGGATTACTCTATTTTGGGATGGAAATCTTGCATATGGATAGCCACTACCTGCGTACCTTCAGCTTTGAGATACTTTTTTATTTAGCAGTTTTTTCTCTTTTTGTGGTTAGGGAAAAGGGCCATTTTTGGGAGTCTATGCCGAGCAAAACTCTTTTGATATCAATATTACTTGATATGATAGCGGCGTTCCTTATAACTACTTTTGGATTACTTGGATTTCAAGCCATACCCCTTAGATACACGCTTCTTGTCATAGCATATGCATTTATATTTTCGCTGCTCATTAATGATTATATAAAATTATATTTCACAAAAGAGAATCACTCACTCAAATCTAGTCCTCGATAAAAAACGATTTGCTGACATTTTCTTCTTCCAGAATTTCAGGTACTATAGTATACATGTATTTTATGGAGACTAATGTGAAAATTGCTTATACTATTCTTTCGATTTTTCTTGCAACGGAAACTTGCCTTCATGCATTGCATGTTAAAAATCGCACGCAACGTCAACTTTTATGCTCCGTTATTGGCCAGAATTCTTGGAGCGACTCGATCGACGCAGGAAAAGAGATTATAATGAGCGATCTCATCTATCGGCTTTTATATCCCAACATACACCTGCTAAGAGGAAGTGCTGATTTTGAGATCCATGCTTCCCGCAATCCTGAAAATTTATCAAAGGCTTTCCCATGGTTTTCCACAAAATCTTCTCTCAGCGATAGCGGCATAATTATTTTAAGCGAAGACACAGAAGGCAGAATACTATTCAAGATAGTCACGGTTTAATAAATTGTTTTTTTGGAGATAGCTCATGTCAGATATTGTTTCAGAGCAAAGCACACGGTTTCAGCAATTGAGCACCGAGGTAGGCAAAGTAGTTATTGGTCAGCAAGAAACTATCATGTTCATGCTGCTTGGCATCCTCTGCGAGGGGCATATTTTGCTTGAAGGGGTTCCTGGCGTTGCTAAAACAACCATGATTAAGGCACTTACTAAGGCCATGGGGTTAACTTTTAAGCGCATTCAATTCACGCCTGATCTGCTGCCTTCTGATCTTATTGGAACACTTATCTACAATCAAAAAATCCAAGATTTTGAAACAAAAAAAGGTCCCATTTTTGCCAACCTTATTCTTGCAGATGAAATTAATCGAGCACCAGCTAAGGTGCAAGCAGCATTACTTGAAGCTATGCAAGAACAGCAAGTTACCATTGGTTCAACCACCTATCCCCTGGATAAGCCATTTTTAGTCTTTGCAACACAAAATCCCCTTGAGCAAGAAGGGACATATCGTTTACCCGAAGCTCAAGTTGATCGTTTCATGTTTAAGTTGCTCATTGATTATCCCAATCCACAGGAAGAAAAAGAGATTATGAAATCCACCCTTTCCCTGGACACAATCGAACCCGTGCTTACGCGTGAAGATATTATCGCAGCTCAGCATCTTGTTAATGACATCTACTGTGACGAAAAAATTTTGGACTACATTGTTGCGCTCACTTTTGCAACAAGAAAACCGGAAAAGTATAATCTTAACGAGATCAAGAAATATATTTTCTACGGCGTCTCACCTCGTGCAACTCTTGCCCTTCACAAAGCAAGTCGAGCTCATGCATTCTTAAAAAAACGAACTTTTGTGACACCAGACGATGTTAAAACCGTTGCTTTGCCAATCCTACGGCATCGGCTGATTCTTACGATTGATGCTGAAGCTGAAAACGTAACGGCAGACTCAATTATTAAAAAAATCTTACTAACGGTTCCAACACCTTAATTTCCAATAAGCATCCCTTTAAAAGCTCAACATGCAGCGGAAAAATACCCCCTCATGTAATGGATGAGTACGTGCACACAAATTTTACAAAGTTTTTTTTTATATTAAACTAGCTGTGAACCAAGAAACACGGTCGACGCACGAGAGTAAAGAAGGAACTGGATGAAGAGCCCCCTATGGATTATCAATAGCATATTGGCTGTGATCCTGGTTGCAATGGCGGCTTTCATACTGTATTCGCTTAAAAATATTACACAACGTCCCCGCATTGGATCTATAAAAACTATGCAAAGACTTGAAACGGTTAAGAAAGAGGGCCCAAAGCCCAAAGATCTGCGGCTTATTTACGAAGAAAACGATCTTTTTGGCACCTTTAAAGCGGCACTGATACCAGAAAAACCGATTGAGGTTATACCTAGTTTGCCCCGGCCTCCAGCCCCTAAACCCGTTATTACCCAGCAACCCCCACCAATACAATTTTTAGAGCCTTTACCCATTAAAATTACGGGAATCATTGCCTCCAGCAACGAAGCTAAATCCCAAGTTTCAATAATGAACAATAACACCAAAAAAACGGATTCTTATAAAGTTGGCGATAAGCTATTTGACGCTTACATTATTCGTATTTTCCCTAGAAAAATTATTATTATTCGTTCTAATGGTCAGCAGGAAACGCTCTTCATGTTCCCATCCGACGCTCAAGCAGAAATAAAGAATATGCAAGATGCCTCTTGGAACGACGTCGTCCAAAGACAAAGCGAATTCTCATATTTAGTGAGCCCTAGTGCTTTCACGTCACGCATTACCTCACTAGCTCAATTTATTGACATGGTTGATATAACTACTGCATTTAAAAATGGACAAAGTCTGGGTATGCGTATAGGCAAGATGGACAACAAGTCTATTGGTTACGCTCTTGGGTTTATGCCGGGTGACACCGTCATAACGATTCATGATATAGCGCCGACCACGACAAAAAATCGTTTGCAGATCTATAATAAGGTCTCACAAGCAGATTTAGGAACAAGAATAAAGGTACAGTTTGTTCGTAAGGGGCAGTTGCTTACAAATGAATATACACTCTTTAATCTTCCAGAAACGGCTGGCGAGGTAAACGTAACGCCAACTCCCTTAGGACCGCCAGAGAATCTGCCCGCCTTGCCAATAATGGCTTATAACGAGGCGCAGGAAGTAAGAAGAGCCGTTCTTGAAAGCAACCGAGAACCCAGCAGGATGACAACTGCGCACTCTGACGATGCATACATGCGGGAATTAAAAAAACGTGATAAACAGGCTATGCAAAATTATGGTAGCAGGGCTGCAATGTTAAGCACCCCTCCTTATACAAGCTAGAAAAATTATGAAAAAAATGCGTAACATTTTACGTTTTCTTTCGCTGATGGTGTGCTTGCATGCCTTCATATTTTGCGCTCAAACGCCTACAGATCCTTCCGCGGAAATTCAGATCACTGAATTTCCTATTGCGCCCGAACCAACTAGGAAACCTCAATCGAGGCTTTCAATTATTCCACAAAAAGTGGAGAAAAAATCGCCCAAGCTTGTCAGCGCAGATGATGTTATTATAGAACCCGAAGGATCGATTCTTGCTCCGCCAGCACTTAATCAGTCTGAAATCAAAAAAGGCGAGAGCATTATAAAGCCTCAAGTAAAAGAAAATGAGGAGTCATTACGGGCTGATCCTGTAACAACTGATCATGAGAAACCAGCAGAAATAAGCCCCGTGGCAGAACCTGAAGCAGCACCAGTAAAAGAAACTAAACCGACAGTAGTGGCACGTGGTAAAGGATGGAAATCACGTAAGAAAACTGATCAACCGCTGGCTGTTAAAGTGCCAGAAGGACAACTAACAACTCAATCTGCTCCACCATTACCGGCAACTGAGCCCGTAACAATAGATCCTGCAAAACCAGCCGCAATAAGCCCTGTAGCGGAACCTGCATCACCTCTAGTAAAAGAAAAAGAATTATTACCTACAACTGAGCTTGCAAAATCATCGGCAGCAAGCCCCGTAGTTGAGCCTGTGGCACTACCAGTAGCACCAACAAATAAATCAAGATGGCGCAATAGATCAAAAAGAAATGCTGAGCAAATCGCTGCCGATGCAGCCGGTCAAAAAAATGGAGATAGCGCATCTCAACCGACGGCTAACCAGCCAGTATCCGAGGTTCTTGAGCTGCAAGAGCAATCGGTCACGGCACAACCTGTTGCTCAAGAAATCGCCGAGCAAGCCCCAGGGTTTCCAGTTAGTCCTGCTCAAGATGGCATGGTTCAACCCACAGCTAATCAGACTGCAGTTGAAATCTCACCTGAAGTGGTAGGACAGCCAGAACAATTAGTCACAGCACAAGCTGCTCCTACGCAAGCGCTCACCATGCAAGAAGCCACTGATCGAGTCCCAGCCGAAAGTGTTGCCGAGCAACCTATTGCTAATAAGGCCGAACTTGCATTGCCCGAAACACCATCAGGTAAACAGGCACCGCAGAAATTAGGACAACAATCCATCAGACATGTGGGTGAAAAACAAGTTAGCGCTATGCAACCAAGTGCAGGAGCCGCTCAAGAGGGTATTGCTCAACCTATGGCTGAGAAACCTGATGGTAAGCAACCTAAAAAACCGGTTGCAAAATCGTCGCAAACTCTGCCTAATGGTCGTAAAAGAAAAAGAGTCGATCAAGCAAAAATGGCCCCTTCTTTAGAAAGCCCCGCTCAGATACCGGCCCCCGAGCTTACGTTGCCAGAAGCTCCTAAAACTGACAATCTTCCATCCATGGCAGATGCTCCTGTAGGCCCAGCGAGAAAGGAATTTATAAAAGAAGGTATTGAAGGCACGCTCGCTGAAAAAGAAGAGAAAAAAGAATCGCGGGAAGCTTTTGAGAAGCTTGCTAAAAAAGGCACTATCCATCTAGGTCAGTATTTGGAGCCATGGAAGGGCACCGATCCAAATGAAACAGTAGAGATGAATTTTGATAATAAAGAACTGACTGAGCTCTTAAAGTTCCTTTCCAATAATTTAGATGTCACCTTTATTTTAGATGATTCAATCGAACCTGCACGCGTGGATGGATTGCAACCACTGGCCGGCACAAAAATTTCCTTTAAATCAAATACGCCGCTTACCCTCAAACAAGCATGGGAGATAGGGTTAACCTTCTTAGAGATGGCAGGTTTTTCTGTTATTCCGGCAACGCAACCCCGCATGTATAGGGTAACGGCAAGTGCATCACGCGATAAAGCTTCTGCCAACAGAGAGCCTCTTCCTACATTTATAGGAACAGATCCTGAGCTCTTACCAGACAATGATTCAAAGATTCGCTATGTCTATTTTGCTGACAATGCGGAGCTTCCTACTATCATTCAAATCATTGATGCAATGAAAAGCGCCTCATCAGGGCCGCTTATTGAGGTTCCACAACTAAAAGCGGTAATTATGACCGACAAAGCGGCAAATATAAAATCGCTCGTGCGCATTTTGCAAGAAATAGATAAAGTAACGCTTCCTGAAACGTTAGCAATTATCCGCTTGCGGCATACGGACGCACGTCAAGTACGTGAATTGTACCAGCGGCTTATTGGTAAAGATCCTTCAAATCCTATTTTTAATCCTTTTGCACGCCAACGAAAACCCAGCACAACACAATATTTTACCGAGGCAACGCGGGTTTTTGAAGAACCCCGTACCAACTCGCTCATTGTGCTTGGGACGCGCGAAAATATTAAGCGATTTGAAGATTTTATCATCCAATATATTGATAAAACAATCGACCTTCCGTTTTCACCGCTGCATATCATTCAGCTTAAATATATAGATGCAACGTCAATTGCGAAGATTCTCAATGATGTCATACAAAAATTTAATTCCGATCCTTCAAACACGAGCGCGGCACTTGTAGGTGGTGTACGAGATTCGAATAAATTCTTCAGACCTTCCGTGAGAGTTACCGAAGAACCTGCTGGTAATCGTCTTATCATCAATGCTGATTATGAAGAATATCTCAAGCTCCGTGAAATCATTGAAAAACTTGATGTTGAGCAGCCGCAAGTTGCTATCAAAGTACTCATCCTTAACGTCGACTTAAGCAATACTGAAACACTTGGTACGCAATTGCGAAATAAAGCTGATTGCTGCGATCGAACGGGTGGCCTCGATTCAATACTTGGCACCAATGTTAACTTCCAAACCTCAATGGTTGGGCCCATTGTTCCCAATGAACCGGCACCTGGTGCACTTCCAATTAATGGAGCAAATCGCCTTCTTGGCAATTTGCTCAATCTTGCAAATCAGTGTAAATGGAGTCTCCCCTTTTGGCATTGGAACCACGTTAGTCACACTCGGTCAAGATATGTTTGGCTTCTGGGGCCTTTTACGTGCACTCGAAACCTACACGCGCGTCAGCGTCGTTGCAAATCCATTCTTAGTAACAACACATAAATATAAAGCAGAAATACGGGTGGGCGAAACGCGTCGTACAACAACTGCAACAGTTGAAGGTCAAAGAGAAGCGCAAGCGCAGGGTGACATAGCAGCAGATTTACGGGTCGTTATCACACCTCAAATAAGTTATGATGATATGGTAACGTTAAATGTGTACGTCGAGCTTACTCAATTTACCTCAACCGATCCAAATAACGCCAATCGTATTGTGAGAAAAGTAAGCACCGAGGCACTCCTTGCAAATAAAGAAGTACTCGCATTGGGCGGTTTGATTCAGGATACAAAAAATGAAACAACCTATAAAGTTCCCTTTTTGGGCGACATACCGCTCCTTGGTTGGCTCTTTAAAAATAAATCTTATTACATTGAACGTACCAGCTTACTCATACTTATTGCTCCAGAAATTATTAAACCATTTGAACCAGAAGTGGCCGAAGCATTTACCTTCTCTAAACTTGGTGATGCAAAAGATACACTCTTTAAAATGCGTAACCCTGCAGAGTTACGAGACCCAATTCATCGATGGATGTTTAATGATCATAAGAATAAAGAGATAAGCGCAATTGATAAATTTGTGGCAATGCAACAGCGTTACATCGATGAAAGCCAAAGGAAGTCAGAAGTTATTGCTCTCAACGATAAACCTAAGACATCGGATAAAAAGGGTGGAGTGCATGCATGATTAAGCATATTTTTATACCCGAACAAATCGACTCTTACTACATTTTTGGCAAAAGGGTCGCTGCATTTGATATAGGTCCTGCAGAAATACAGGTAACTGTTGCTTTGTTAAAAGGGCGCAAGCGTATCATTGAAAAGCTTTTCAGCGAGCGTATTGAAACTGATAGCGCTCTCACGCAAGATGAGCGAATTATACAAGCCCTCAAACTACTGGCATCAAAATTAGGTCCTGTCGATGAGGTTGATTATGTACTGCCCAGCTCGCAAGTTATATTCAAAGAGCTCACCCTTCCTTTTACAGGATTGAAAAAAATAAAAATGGTAGTTCCCTTTGAAGTTGAATCGATGCTCCCCTTTGCCTTAGACACGGCTGTTATTGATTGCATTGTCACCAAAGAAGATGCCGGAGCTGCTCAAACCGATATTCTTGTAGCCGCAGTTAAAAAGGAGCAGATTAACCAATTTATTGCTCTCTTTGAATCCGCCGGACTACCATTACACAGGATATCGGTAGATATGTTCGAACTCTACGGTCTGTACAAAATGGTTACCCCAAAGAGTAATGAACAAAAGTCTCTCGCACTTATCGATCTTGGTTACTATACTACACGCCTTGCGGTCATTATTAATGGTCAGCTTAAGTATATTCGCTCAATCCCTAAGGGGCTTATCACGGTTGCAAAAAAAATTGCATCACTCAATGGTATTGATGCAGCAGAAAACTTGCAGCATTTAATGAGCTTTGGGATCGGCGAAACAAGTGATCAAGCTGGCACAAAATATACACAGGAAGCCCTTGAAGAATTGATTGCGGAAATCAATTTCACCATAGAGTCATACACTAAAAAATTAAAAGCGAGCGAGCAGCTAAGCAAAATGCTTATTGCAGGACCTGCTGCAGACATACCGGCAATCGCAGATTTCGCTTCGCATAGTACTCATGTAGAAACGCAGCTTTTTCAGCCGAAGCAACTTCTTCATAATGCCATCTTGCAAAGCAAAGTCACCACTCTTCCCAATAGCTTTATTGTCAGTATTGCTACTGCTTTCACGCCAGAGATAACACAGGCATTTAATATGCAAAAAAGTGAAGTGCAAAAGGAAGAAAATCGTATTATAAATCAGCAGCTCATTGCCCTTGCCGCACTCATAATGCTTATTTTTCTTTCATTTTCTTTGTACAGTTTCTTGCGTATCCGTAATCTGCGGCTAACGTATAAAGCTGCTGAAACTGAAGCTATCAATGAATTGCAAAAGAGTTTTAAGCTCAAACCATCTCAGATGGCCAACCTGCAAGCAGCAAATAAAGCCGCTTCTAATGAGCTTAAAAAACAAGAGTCTGCATGGCATCGACTGTCCTTAGAAAATCGTCATGCCTTTTTGCGCTATTTAGCAGAGCTGAGCCGATGCGTTAACCTAAAGGACACGCAGCTCTCTTTAACCAGTCTCAATTTGAAGGAGGACACCATCAAATTGTATGGCAGCGTACCGGGATATCAGCAACTAACTCGGTTGCAAAACGAACTTGAATGCCCACTTTTTAAAAAGTTACCAAAGCTACAAGACTGGAACTTCAAGTCTGACCCCATCACGCTTACTATTAACAAAGAGGAGGCGTAAATGGAATTCTTTGAAAAAATACGCGACTTTATCAAGGGACTTGAGGATGTAGATATCTATAAGTATTTTGCAGCTTTTTTTGCCGCCATGCTTATTATTTTAAGCCTCTTTATTTACCTCCATTACAGCAGGGTAAATAAATATCTTACGGATATTAAAAATGTGGAAATGATGCGATCGCAGACAAAAAAAATACTGAGTGACTACAAAGCCGTAACTGCTCAAAAAGAGGTAGTCGAAGAAATCCTTGCGCAGAACAAGGACTTTCGTATTGGTGAGGCCTATCAATCTATTCTAGAAAAAACGGGGCTATTACGCTTTCAAACCGACCAAACAACACCTACTGCAGGGGAAAGTGTCAGTGGTAAAACAGAAATTCTCATTAGTTCTCATTTTGCAGGCATAACTATGAAACAACTTACCGATCTTCTTTTGGCAATAGCAAATGTGCCACAGATGTATACTAAGGACCTCGTTATTAAAAAATCACCAACAACGCCAACTATTGATGTCGAAATTACTGTTGCAACGCTTGAACCAAGTACTACAACATAAGGCGAATAACGGATGAGGATACACGTGAAAACAATACGATCAAACCGCACATTATTTTCTCTTGTTTTTTTGTTGTGTGCCTCATTTGGTTTCATATCTACTACCCTCTGCGCTACCCAAAAAAGACAGTCCTCCTTACTCAGCGAAACAAAATTAACCCGAACTCAGCAAGC
This sequence comes from uncultured bacterium, assembly GCA_963762095.1. GTDB lineage: Bacteria > Babelota > Babeliae > Babelales > Babelaceae > PRDV01. The sequence continues at coordinate 208,940 of CAVXJI010000005.1, forward strand.
ACTTGGCGAAGATTCGGAACCTGCATTACCACCGCTTCCAAAAGCAGCTGGATCAGTGCTTACCCTACCCACCCAGCCTGCTGATCAGCCGCCAGCTGAGGAACCAACTCCTGAAGCTTCCTCGATATCAAGTGAACAGCCAATAAATCAGCCTATTCCACCGGCAAAAGAGGAAGCGCTTGCGGCACAAGCGCCAGCCAAACAACCAAAAAAGCAGCGACCTCCTCAGGTTCCCTTTTCCTTTGATAAGAAAAGTCTGGTCGATATTATTGATCTTCTTGCTGAAAAGAAAGATATTAATATTATATTGCCACAAGCGCCAGCAGAGCTTGAGGCAATAAGAAGACAGGTAATAACATTTCATCCACAAGGAAGATCAACAGTTTCGCTGCATGAAGCATGGAGTCTGCTCACTACATTCCTCGAGCTTTCAGGGTTCGGGCTTTCAAAAAAAAGAAGTGATCTGTACGTTATCTCAAAAATTGGACGACCCGAGGAAGCGGGAATAAGCCGCGAAATATTGCCTCTCTATGTAAGCACTCCGTACAATGAGCTGCCAGATAGTGAACAACGCATCAGATTTATTTACTATTTAAAGAATCTAAGAATACCTACTCAGGAAGATCGAGATACAAACCCAATAGCGCGCATATTTAGGGATATGCTTAGCCCGGGCGCTCCCGTAGTCTATGAACCAAAATCAAATGGATTTATTATAACCGACAAAGCAAATGCTATAGCTTCTGCTATGAGAATCATTACCGATCTTGATGAAAGCGGATTTAGAGAAAGCATAGAAGTAATACAGCTCCATAATGTCCCCGCACGCGACATCGTTAAAGTCTTTGATTCATTAAAAAAAGCTGCAGGAGAAGCTGCAGGAATAACTTCCCCCTTTATTCGGGCTGATGCGCGTGCCGAGACCTTAAGCTACTTTGCTGCAGATACAAAAATCATTGCTGATGATCGCATGAATACCCTCATTATAATGGGTAGAGAGTCGGCTGTTGAACGTATAAGAGAATTTGTTCAACAATATATGGACACACCTCCTGAGGAGGGACAATCAGTCCTGCACTCATATGATCTGCAATATCTTGACGCTCAACAATTTGCTGAAGTACTCAACAGAGTAGTAGCCCCACCTCCGCAGGTAGGATTCCAGGCAACTCAAGGGGCTGCAGGAGGACCAGAACGCTATTTTCAAGGGGTTGTCATTGCCGCAGAAGAAGTAAAAAAAGTAGAGTCAAAATCAACTACTGAGGAAGTAGTGCTTGAAGCTAAAGGGGAATACACCCCAGCAGGTATAACAAGCCAAATAATTACGGGGGGAAATCGTCTCATTATCGCTGCTTTAAGGGACGATTGGATTAGACTTAGAGATTTTATTGAAGCGCTAGATAAGCCCCAACCGCAAGTCATTCTAGAAGTTCTCGTAGTTGATATCACTGATTCTAGAGTGAAACTCGTTGCCGGTGATATTCGCAATAACACGGATTTACAAGTGCCGACTCCAGGATTTGGATTCCTTTCAAACAATCTTTCAGATGTAAACAATGTACTGAGCGTTACGCCAGGCACTCCTGGTTCTACTGCAGTGCCACCAAACACTCTTGCTACAGATCTTTTACAGGTGATATCAGGCAATACGGCAAATCCTCCAGTAACCGCATTACTCGCAGCTGGTTCTAGCATTTTATCTATTAATGATCCAAAGACGCCAGGCATATCAGCTCTCTTGCAAGTTCTTGATACCCTTACTCAAGCCAAGGTGTTATCTCATCCTTATTTGGTTACTACCAATAACCAAAAAGCAACCATCACTAACCAAGAAATCAGGCGTGTGCAAGGCGATGCCGTATCAGGCGCTGCGGGTGTAATTACAATACCAATCATAGACCTTGCAGCCACCTTTCAAGTTCAGATGATCCCGCGCCTCAGTTCACTTGAGCGTTTGAGCCTCCAAGTAGCAATAGACATAAATGCCTTTGAGACCACCTCGACCTTTACCAGAACTACACGTCGAGTAAATACCAATGCAAATTTACAAAGTGGTCAGATCCTGGTTATAGGCGGTCTAATACGTATGGATCAAGGAGAAACGGTTTCTGGAACGCCATTTCTGCAACGCATTCCCCTTATTGGCTCATTCTTTAGCAATAAGAATACAAATAGTACCAAAACCAATATTACCATCTTCATATGTCCAACTATTGTTGCCCCAAAATTACGCGGTGGTCTGGATGCCTACACGGCGGATAAAATACGTAAAGGAAGACGTGATATAGATGAGCGAACGATTTTCACCGATACGCGTGACCCAGTCATGCATGTATTCTTTAGACCTGATTACCGTGCCGATAAGTTGGTACGCAGCTATCTTTCTGATGTTAAAAATCCTCCTGATGCAGAACTTATTAAGACAACTCGCGAGCGACGCAAAGAAGCTCGCAAGCCCTTAAAAAGACCATTGCCTCCTAAAAAAGTGGTCCCTAAGCCGGGGCCTGTTGGAGAAGTACTTGCATAAGAAGTACCTAGATTTTCTATCGAAACATCTCTAGAGTGAGAGGAAAGGATAAGGACGTGACAATTCTTAAAGTTTGGCGCGTAGTATATTCCCTTTGTTGCAAGCCGAAAGAGCTGCAAGTAGTAACATGTGTAGCACTATGGCACATCGTGCCCTTTCTCTTCATGAACATGACTCTAACCCAAAATACAACAAGCGAGCTCATTCCCTTTAGCTTCAATAAAAAGCCGTTACTCAGTATTATTGATGAACTCGCAAAAAAAAAGGGTCTTAATCTTGTCTTGCCGACAAACCTACAAGTTCTTACTGCTCTTAATAAACAAACCATCACATTTCAGCCTCACGGGAAGACACGTATTCCTGTTCCAGAGGCATGGAATCTTCTACAAACAATGGCGGAGCTTTCTGGGTTTAGTTTGATGCACAAAAAAGACAATCTTACTATAGACCAAGCGATTGGCCCCAATGGGCCAACGGCAACACGAGATATTTTGCCGCTCTATGTTGACACAAAAACTGATCAGTTGCCTAACTCAGACGAGCGTATACGGTACCTCTATTACCCGCGCAACCTAAAAATGCCAAGCATGCAAGAAAAAGAAGGTAATCCGCTTACAAAAGTGCTTAAAGATCTTCTTTCAAAAGACGCCACCATTCTTTTTGATCCACGTGCAAACGGTTTACTGATGGTTGATAAAGCAACACACATACTTTCTGCGCTCAACATTCTTGTCGCCTTTGATAACGCCGGATTTGAAGAAAGCCTTGTTTACGTGCACCTGAATAATGTGCCTGCAGTTGATGTTGTGAGAGTGCTGGATTCATTGAAAAAGGCCGCAGGAGAAGAGCAACAACAGTACCCTTTTATAAGAAGCGATTCTCATACGGATTCGTTTACTCACTTTGCCGCCGATACAAAAATTATTGTTGAAGAACGAAGTAATGGCATTATTCTTGTCGGACGTACAGCAAACATTGAACGTATTAGAGAGTTTATAACTCAATCAATTGATTTAGGGCCCGAAAAAGGACAGTCAATCCTTCATAGCTATGACCTTCAATATTTGGATGCACAAACTTTTGCACCTCAACTGCAAAAAATAGTTTCATCCTTTACACAATCCGGCAGCCAGGCCACACAAAACATACCACAGGGCACGGAGCGCTTTTTTAGAGGAGTTCAGGTCATTGCTGAACCTATTGTTGAGGGGCCAAAAGAATTTACCACAGAGGAGATAGTCCTTGATCAGCAAGGGGCATTGGCGGAATCTAAAGGAGCTGAAGGAATATCGTCATCCGGGGGGAACAGACTCATCATAGCTGCAGTGCAAGATGATTGGCTCTTTATAAAAGCACTTCTTGAAAAATTAGACATACCACAGTACCAGGTTGTTCTTGAAATGTTTCTTGTTGATTTTACCTACGATCATACCACTGCTCTTGAAGGAGACAGCAGGAGCAGAACCGATAATATGCTTCCCAGAGGATTACAGTATCTTGCCTCACATATAACTCCCGTTAATAACGTCCTAGGCAGTACACCGACACAACTTGCAACTGATTTATTACAGGTGGTAGGTCCGAACCGCCTAGAAGGCTTGTTACCCTCTGGTTCAACACTTTTTTCGTTTAATGATCCGGTTACTCCTGGGATATTCGGGTTATTGCTTTTACTCGAACAAGTTGTGACGGCAAAAATAACCACAAGTCCTTATCTTTTTATAACAAATCACAAGAAGGGATCCATCGAATCGCAAGAAATTAGAAGAACCAATGGCGATTTAGTCACTGTTTCGAATGGGAGTTATACGATACCCATTGTTGATGTTCCCGCAACTATAAAAGTTGAAGCAATCCCTCACATCCTGAGCGAAGATAAAGTGCGACTTGAAATTGCACTTACTATTGAGCAATTCGTGGGAACTACTTTTAATCGTTTAACACGAAGCTTAAAAACGACCTCAACGCTCAGAGACGGCCAAATCTTAGCAATGGGCGGGCTCATTAACGTTGCCAAGATCGAGCTTGAAACAAATACACCTTTCTTTGCTCGAATACCGCTTGTTGGCTGGTTTTTTAAGGGGCGAAGTTATGAAGATGTTAAAACAAACGTAACCCTTTTTGTTTCTCCAACAATTATTGAACCTCGAAAGAGGAAGGGACTCACAAGAAAGACTCGCGACAGGATCTGTTTTTCAAATGAGGTAGACGATCAAGAATTCTTTGATCAGCGCGACCCTATTTCCCGAATTTTTTTTAAGGAGCATAACAATCAAATTTACAATCAATTTCTGCGCGAGTCATCCAATATGCCTGACTTAAGAGTAGAAGATTGCACCGCTCCCGTTGAGCTTTTAAAAACCCCCAAAACTCCCAAAGCCAGCAAATCCTTTAAAATAAACGAACTTAAAGAGTTGCTTGCTCAGCAAAAAAGCCCCTTTTCACGCACCAAGAGAAAAGGTCAGCTCGTCTTCAATGGTTAATAATCTATTATATTTTGCAACCCGCTCAGAACGTGCAGCACTTCCCGCCTTTATCTGACCAGCACTCGTTCCGACTGCAAGATCTGCTATAAAGGTATCTTCAGTATCGGCTGATCTATGAGAAATAATGGTGTGTAAGCCGCGATTCTTGCAAAGCCCTAGAGCCTGTAGTGTTTCGGTTATGGTACCTACTTGATTTGGTTTAATAATAACGGAGGTCGCGGCCTGATCCTCGCATCCCTGTGCTATACGGTATATGTCTGTAGCAAAAAGATCATCTCCCACTATTTGTACCTTGTCTTTTAAGCTTTTAGTCAGCGAAATCCAACCTGACCAGTCATCCTGACTTAAGGGATCTTCAAGAGAATAAATTGGGTATTGCCTTACAAGGTCCTCATAGAAATGAATCATCTCATCAGTTGTTAGCTGACGATCATGCCATTGATAAAGCCCAGTCGATGGGTTATAAAATTCCGTTGCAGCTATATCTAATGCTATGACGCAACTCAAAGTATGCCTCTTATTAATGCGCTCAATAGCTTCCAGAAGAAGGTCGAGAGCTTCACGCTCCGTCCTAAAATTACAGGCATAGCCACCCTCCATACCAAGCGCAGTAGACTTATCCAAGCTCTTAAGGATCTGACCAAGCTCATGGAAAACCAGTACTCCTACTTCAAAAGCCGAACGAAAGGTTGGAGCACCAACCGGCATAAGCATAAATTCCTGAATACGAAGATTATTATCCGTATGGGCCCCCCCATTGATGACATTTAAAAGGGGAAAGGGCAAACTTACGGTATCTTCATCCATTAAGGTTGCAATAAACTCAAAAAGCTGCATATTCTCGCAAAGTGCTTCTGCACGAAAGAGCGCCATGCTTACAGCCAAGAGAGCATTAGAACCCAATTTTGATTTATCAGGCGTCCCATCAAGCTCAATCATTTTTAGATCCATCTCCAATGCTTGAGGCGCATGCCCTACAAGCACAGGGGCTATTATCTGCTCAATGTTTCCAATAGCCTTCATCACTCCTTTGCCACACATCCTGGATCCGCCATCATGGAGCTCGACCGCTTCATGCGATCCAATAGACGTTCCCGAAGGCACGGATGCATTTACCGATGCGCCATTCTCGAGTAGAATTTCGCACTGAACAGTTGGCCAGCCAGCTGAATCGTATATTTCTCGACCGATAATGCGCTCAATTTTCATATCTTCCTAATTACCAAACCCTTGACGAATAATTAACGCCTCGTACACAATAACATAAAACGGGTCACTTACATTTTGGAAGGGTTTTGCTATGATGCTCGATAATTCATCTTTTAATAAAATAAAGCTGCTCTATAAATTGAGCGAGCTACAATGGTTTATAGAAAAGCACGCGATCAATGATGCCAATGAAGCAGGCGATAAGGCATGCGCAGAACTTCTTCTTTCCATTCAAAGGGATTTAGAGAAGCATGTAGAAAAATTACATCGATCTGCTTGCACAATAACTCAGTAATCTTGTTAAATAATTCCACCAGATCGAGCTTTTGAGCTCTATGGTAATTTTGAATGTGAGATCGCATGAGGAAGGTACCGTGAGGCTTTTTGTTTGTGCGTAAAAATAGGCAAGGTTTTTCGGGGCAAGTTAACAGAGTTTTGGAGAGCAGCTCATAGTAATTTCAGAATTTTTAATCTCTTAATAGATCTGTAAGGCTCGCCTTTGCTATTTAAGCGCTTTAAAGATCGCTTAGTATGATAAGCCTGCTCAAGTTCAGCATACGTCTTTATACCGGTAAAAACACGAGAAACAGGTAACTCATGCATTTTACCATAGCCAGCTTCATAGCCAACCGCTTCGATAAGCATATTTTTCTTGATATCACTCACCACCATGACGTGGCCAAAATACCAAATGAGATCCCCCTGCTCAAGCCTGTCATTTTTTTTAAGAGGCCTGCCGCAATCTTCAGTAAGCGTCCATGTATTTTTCAAAAAATAAGGAATCCCCGCAATCTGTGCAGCGGTCAGAAGCATTCCAGAGCAATCAAACCCCGCAGCCGGCATTTCATTATTAGGATACCGTTGCCAATATGAAACTCTACGTCCGGCCCTTCTTCCAAAAACAAGAGAAAATTTATCCTGCTTGTATCGCTTAGTAAAACTGGTACCTCCAAATACATAAGGTATAAACCCTTGTGCTGAATTCGCCCAGCTTTTTAGGATTTTTAAAAAAAGTGCTCTCATTTTTTCAGCCGTTTTTGGGTACGCTACAATTGCCTTTTTTTTAGGGACATATCCTTTATAGGTGGAAAAGTTAGCATAGTCAGTGAGGTAAAAAGCGTAGGATGCCACTGTATCGTTCTCAGGGCAACGCACAAAACGGGTACCTGCCGAATACCATGTCTTAGTTTTTTCATCAAGCCAGGGCATTACTAACGTAAGAATAGCAGCGTTATATTCAGCCGCAGTCTTTTTCATATCAATGGGGTGAGGGATAAGCAAAACATCAATTTTCTTTTCAAGCTCCGAAAGTGGCAGAATATATTTTTTGAGGAGACTGAAATTTCTTCTTTTCTTGCCGCGTCTATCTAAATAAAAAAGATTGGAAACCTCACATTCCACTTCTGCTCGACCATGAGGAGCTGATTTTACCATGACCACTTCATTATACTTGAGCTGATGAATACGCAAACAGGAATAGTAACCTTTATCGGGAGCAGAAGGAAATTCTTTATATTGACGCTCTATTTCTTCGGATTTAAATATATCTGCTAAAGGTCCACCCACAGCATCAACAATAGGTGCTATGACAACTGCCTTATAAGGCTGAAAAGGCGTGATGGCGCAAAGAGAATCTCTAAATAGGAGTGACAATAAAATTAGGACCGTATGTCGCATAGCAGGAAGTTTCGATTTTTTATACGAAAAAAGTAAGATAAATAGTAGCAGATCAACAAAAAAATGTAAAAGGAGCCCTCTTTAATAAGCTCAATTCAATCTAATTGTATAACTTGTGCTTCTTCCCCTGCCGGGTAAGCGCTCAATGCAGCCATAAGCTAAAAGTTCGGCGAGATCTCTTGTTGCGGTAGCCTTAGAACAATGCGCTATCTTCATATACTTTTGAGCATTCATGCCACCCTCGAAACCAGCTACTCTCTCTTTAAACATTCTTGCCAATACCTTAGATTGTCGCTCATTTAACTGCAAAGCGTAATGATTCCAGAATTGAGCCTTTTGTACTATGGCAACAATCTGTTCTTGAGAATCCAACTGAGCTGCATAAATAGTTTTTACAAAATACTCTACCCATGCGGTAATATTCATATCATCTTTACTTGCATTAGAAAGCTGCTGGTAATACTCTTTTTTATGCTTTTGTATCATAGTCGAAAGACTAAACAAAACTGGCCGTTTTAACTCCTGCGATAGCGCTTTTTCTGAAAGCGCTCGGCCGATTCGTCCGTTCCCATCAGCAAATGGGTGTATACACTCAAAATACAGATGCGCTACAGCTGCTCTTACCGGTCCTGGAATAGATAGAGGATTTGTAATCGGATCTGTTGCATTAAACCAAGCAATAAATCGTTCCATTTCTTCTTTCAGCTTTGAGCTTGGAGGAGCTATGTAATGGACGTTTTCCCGGCCAACTGGGCCAGAAATTATCTGCATTGCATCTTCACCGGTTCGCCAATGACCAACTTCAAAAGTCTCGTGATGAGAAGGTTCAGGCAGTATCATAGCATGCCATGAAAATAGTTCTTCCTCCGTAAGCTGTTGGGCGTAATTTCTCCTTACGGCAATCATGAGCTGAGCCATGCCCATAGCTCTAGGATCCTTAATAAGCTCGGCCTTTTTGGATAGACCCAATTGATTTTTAATGGATGACCGAACTTCTTCCTGATCAAGCTTTTCCCCTTCGATTTCTGACGTCTTAATTGCCTCAGACACCATTAAATCAATGGTTGCATCAATTTGCAAATCTTTGGGCAATTCATGCATATTGCCGGCTATAGAACCACTTGCTATGGCATAGCGATAGAGTATATCTTGTATGCTTGTACTATCATATTCAAAATTCGGCCATTGCTTATTTTGCCAAATATATTTCATAATCTCTTGCGCACCTCATTATTAAACCATCTTAAAAACATGCTTATGCCTCAAAGCTTTTTCAACCAAGAGGTATGAAGGATGAGCTGATTATACCATTTATTCGGCTCAATGTATAGCATTTTCTGAGCCGATAGTTGTAGCAAACCAAGTTAAATATGCAGAATTTAGCAATTGTGAGCCGATTACACTATTCATTCGGCTCACAAAATAACGCTTTATGAGCCGATTATCTCGCTTATTCGGCTCTCTATTTTTTTGAGCCGATCGTAGAAAACGGCAATTTCCTAGATTTTAGCAACTAAATTGCCCCGGAAAACTACTCCAGCGCTGGTGCACCATTGCCTCTCATGGACATCCATTCTCTATGCTTTGTGACGGGCCGTAATCCAAAACTTAATACCTTTACAACGATATAATCAACGATAGACTTAATCTTAAATTGGATAATTTGCATTTATTTGTGGAAAATGAAACCAAATGTTAATTTTAATCGAGCTTTGCAATGAAAACTACATGGACCCCTTTCGCTCTATTATTTATTATTGCTTATGGCTTTACGATGGCAGCCTCGCAAGTTATACCCGATGCACAACAGATGCTTTTTCAAGCTACGAACGAAGACGAGGTCAAAAATGCTTTGGCTCGAGGAGCTAAAGTGAATGATAAGAATAGTGGGGGCGAGACGGCCCTTCATAGAGCTGCGCATACCGGGAATCATGAAATAGCAGCTCTGCTTCTTGCTTTGGGTGCTCACGTAAATGAAGAAGCTGCTCATCGCCAAACGCCACTGCATAAGGCTTCTCGTGCTGGACATAGTGAAGCAGTAAAGGTACTTATTGATGGCAAAGCCGATTTGAATGCGAAGCTTAATAGCTGCTGGCGAGCACTTCATCTGGCTGTATTGGAAGGTCATAGTGAAGTGGCAAAACTGCTTATGGCTGCAGGGGCTGATATCGATGCAAAGGATGATCAGGGCAATACACCACTTATGAGGGCCGCATATTTTGGGCAAATTGCAATTGCAAGGCTGCTGATTGCTGGAGAAGCAGAGGTGAACGCAAAAAATGATTATGGTAGTACAGCTCTTGGTAATGCTTCATACAAAGCTCATGTTGAAATAGCGCAGCTGCTCATCGTTGCAGGTGCCGATTTTAATGATCTAAAGGAATCGCCTGTAATCAAACAAGCATTGGCTGAACTGAGAAAAAATATGATAAAATTGGTATGAGTCGATTCTCCTCTTTTTCACAAACCCTGCAAAAATCGCGAGTGCACAAGAAGGTCCAACAAAAAAATAAAGATTTATTCAATTGATTTATAAGAAAAATTCTTGTAAACCTAAAAGCTTTAGCGTTATTATAAGCTGGCGTGGTCTTCTTTTGAAGCTGCTCGTATTTTAAAAGAAAACGGCTATGGGCTTTTCATGAACAAGAAATACCGTATATCACTTTTTATTTTTCGAAGAGACTTGAGGATTCATGATAATACCGGCCTCAACGCCGCACTCAGTCAATCAAAGCTCGTTATTCCCTGCTTTATTTTCAATCCCGAGCAAGTTGGACCAGAAAATCAGTATCGCAGTTTAAATGCAATCCAATTTATGCTTCAATCATTGGATGATCTCAATCAAGAGCTTATCAAAAAAGGTTCGCACCTCTATCTTTTTTACGGCAAGCCAGAAGAAATCGTTTCACAGTTACTAGCATCAAATCATTTGAGTACGGTATTTGTAAATAAAGATTATACACCCTACAGCACCCAAAGGGACCGCAACCTCAAAGAACTCTGCATGAGTCAGGGCATCGATTTTCTCAGTTTTGATGATGCTTTGCTCCACGCGCCGGGCACTCTAGTAAATGCACAAGGCAAGCCCTATGAAATATTTACTCCTTTTTTTAAAAAAAGCAGCTCCCTCGCCATACAGAAGCCCCTGAGCCCTGATCATCACGCATACTATACTAAAAAAATACCGGGTGAAATTGATGCTTATACGCTCCAAGCGATTTTACCCAACGAACGCTCTTTGTATACAACAGGCGGTAGAAAAAACGCTCTGGCAATTCTTGCTCATAGCAGTCGATTTAAAAATTATGCCCAAACGCACGATTTTCCTGCCTATGATACCACCCTTTTATCGCCTCATAACAAATTTGGCACAGTTTCAATACGTGAAGTATATTACAGTCTTGTTGAGGCTTTATCAGAACATCATCCACTCATTCGGCAGCTCTACTGGCGAGACTTCTTTTGTCATATTGCCTGCCGGTATCCACAGGTATTTGGGCACGCCTTTCATGAAAAATTCGATCACCTGCCATGGAGCACCAATAAATCTCATTTTAAGCGATGGTGTGATGGAACAACCGGCTTTCCTATCGTTGATGCTGGCATGCGCCAATTAAATGAAACAGGTTTTATGCATAATCGAGCCCGTTTAATAGTTGCATCGTTCCTTGTAAAGGACCTCCATATTAATTGGCAGTGGGGAGAAAAGTATTTTGCGCAACAACTAACCGACTACGACCCAGCCGTAAACAATGGCAACTGGCAATGGATAGCCTCCACAGGCTGCGATCATCAGCCTTATTTTCGCATTTTTAACCCCTGGGTTCAGCAAAAGAGATTCGACCCTGACTGCATCTACATAAAAAAGTGGGTTCCCGAACTAAAAAATGTTGATCCAAAAAGCCTCCACTCATGGCATAAGCAGACAAGCATTCTTAACGGCTATCCAGCCCCCATGCTTGATCACAGCAAAGAAGCTGCTATTGCAAAAGATATATATACCAAAGCAATTGCCAGAAAAACATAAACCATGCTATCGCCCAGATGGTGCTTTTGCCCTTTGGAATTTTGATGTTCGTTGTAAAAAAGCTGATACTGTAAGTCAGACCAAAAAAAATTAAGTTGACTATTGGAATAGTCTGTGAAAGAATAAGAGTTATAAATTCAAGAGTTTCAACATTATCAATTAAATATTCTGCATATTTTCATAAAAACAAAACTTAAAGAAAAAAAGCCTATTTATGAAACTAATTATACCAATTTTATTATGCATAACCGTACATTCTTTCGCGATGGAGAAACCGGTTGTTGTTGCTAATCATATGGGGCACCAAGCAAGAGAGCATATGGCTGTATCTTTTGTAAGCATACCACGCGAAATACTAGAACTAATACTCATAGCTTTGACCAAAGCACCTTCGCTTGATGAGGCAGCTAAAAATATAAGAAGCTTTATGAAAGTCAACAGAAGAACGTGGTCTTTCTTTGAAAACCCCCAAACAGCCGGTCTCCTCATTAAAGCTCTGGAAAACCCACTCGCAAGAGAAAGCTCTCTTAAAGCTGCCATCGCCCTAGCTACAAAAGGTGCCCAGATCTATGCAGCTCAACATCAAGAACTTGTTTCACTTGCAGGGTCAACATTTATTCAACTGACAGCTATAAATGAAATAAATGAAAAAAGGGACGCAAAGACCGCTACCTTTATCATGAAGGCATTTCCGCAGTTGGCAAATATGCATGCACCAAATAATGAACCGTTTCTAGCAAGAGCTGCAGGAAAGGGGTATTTTCATGCAACGCAAGCGCTCCTACTTGCAGGAGCGGACCTAAGTACTAAGGATGCTGAAGGCTGGACAGCGCTTCATTGCGCAGCAAATAAAGGACATTGTGCAGTTGTACAATTGCTTATTAGTGCAGGGGCTGAAGTGAATACTAAGAGTCTTTCTGGCTGGACAGCGCTTCATAGGGCTGCACGTGAAGGACATTGTGCAGTTGTACAATTGCTTATTAGTGCAGGGGCTGAAGTAAATACTAAGGGTGCTTATGGCATGACAGCGCTTCATTGCGCTGCTCTGAGAGGGCATAGTGAAATAGTAGAGTGGCTCATCGCTGCCGAAACCGATGTAGATATGAAGGATGCCGAAGACTGGACAGCGCTTCATGAGGCCGCACACAGAGGACATAGCGCAGCGGTACAGTTGCTTATTAATGCAAAAGCTAAAATAAATACTAAGGGTGCTTATGGCATGACAGCGCTTCATAGGGCTGCAGGACAAGGACATCCTGAAGTAGTGAGGCTGCTTATTGCTGCAAAAGCTAATGTAAATGCACGGGAAGACGACGGCGAGACAGCACTTCATAGGGCTGCAAGAGAAGGACATAGTGAAGTAGTGAGATTGCTAGTTGCTGCAAAAGCTGATGTAAATGCTAAGGATGGCGCCGGCAAGACAGCACTTCATAGGGCTACAATTAAGGGACATACTGAAATAGTAAAGCTGCTTGTAACTACTTAGCTGAATTTGAAAAACTAGGCAAAACAGCTTAAATCCCTCACCCAAATATAGGCCGCTCAAGGTGTAAAACAGTCCCTATGCTTGATCACAGCAGAGAAGCTGCTATTGCAAAAGAAGTATATAGTAAAGCAATTGCCAGAAAAGCATAAAGCATGCTATCTTAATCGCTCAAGCAGAGTTATTGTCGCGTATGCAGCACAATTTAGCACCTTTTTAGTATATTATCTGCATTGTATAAAGGCATCTGAGCATGACGGATTTTGCTTCTATTTTAATAACAATCGTAGCTTTTTTGGTGTCAATTACCTTCCATGAGTTCTGCCATGCACTTATGGCTTATGCTTTGGGAGATGATACAGCAAAAAGGGCCGGCAGGCTTACTCTCAACCCTCTATCTCATATCGATCCCCTGGGGCTACTCTTTATCGTCCTGGTAAGAATTGGCTGGGCAAAGCCTGTGCCGTTCGATGCGCGTAATTTTAAATATCCGCGCTTTTATTCAATTCTAGTTGGCCTAGCCGGGCCAGCAGCTAATTTTCTACTTGCTCTCATCTGTCTTTACTTACTCCACTATATTCCCTGGGGCCTCTTGGGCCACTATGCAGCCAAAATAGTTTATGAATTTTTAAAAACTTCGGTCTGGATAAATGTGATGCTTGGCGTATTTAACCTAATTCCAATTCCTCCACTTGATGGAAGTCACATCATCTCGGCTTTCATACCAGAAAGTCTCAAGCCTCTCTATTATCGCTTTCAGCAATTTTCATTCATCATTCTGATTATTCTCCTTAATATACCAATGTTCCAGCGAGCCCTTTTTGCTGCAATTACTTTCATGGTTAAGTTTTTAACGAGCCTTGTTTTTTAAGCACCCAAAACCTTTGCCTTTTAGCATCTCACTTTCTTATACTGAAGAAAAATGAGAAAACAAAGGGGGAAGTCAGATGAACGTGTTGCGCATAACCAAAAAAGCCTATTTTGTCGCCATTTTGGCACTACCATCCATAATCTTAGGCCAAGACCACTATGTACCAAGTCGGTATGAAGACCTCCTTACAAAAAACATTGAATCCTTGCAATTCAGAAGAAAATCTTTCGAAAGCAAACTCACTGCATTAAAAAAACGCTCAGATCAACCAAGCAAAGGGAAAAAAGTCCTGCAACAAGGAAATCAAGCCGTTCTCGAGTCATTGACCGCAGCACAAGCCCATATTAATGAGAGGTTAAGAGCGCTTGATGCAGAAAAAAAGAAGCTTAAAACTCTTGGCATTAAAAACGCAACAGAAGAGGATATTCTTATGAGAAAAGCAAGCTTACAATTTGCAATTGATGACATTGATCAAAAAATCAAAGAAGCTCAGCGCACTGAGCAATTTTTTGAAAAACAAAAAATAGGTAAAACGAGACAAGAAAAAGATAAATTAGAGAAAATCAAGCAATCTTCAGCCAGAAAAAGAGAGCAGCTTGCATTGAAAATGCAACGTGAGCAATACGATTTAAATAACTTAAAATGACCTCTACAAAAATAGCTTCATATATAACAAAAATCAGTACCGCTTAATCGCTTTATAATGGAATGGGTGCAAAATCTGAAATAAGCTCGAATACACCGGCTCATCATCAACTTAGAAAGTTGCGACTGCGTCGCTATTTTGATAGATTCTGTATCGTTTCTTTTTTCTCTGGCGAAAGATCTTGCAACTCTTTGTTAAGGAAGTAATTGAGAAATGTCCTAATAACAACCAAAATGGCAAGCATCCCAATATCATAATAATTTGGTTTTGCGATCGATTCGATAATATCGGCCGCCACAATGAATTCAAGGCCTAAAATAATCCCATGCCCAAGCTCCAAGCGAATACGGTTAACATCCATCGATGTCCCGGTTATGCCAAGCAGGAATAGATAAGCAGCCTTAGCCGCGCTGTAGGCAATAATCGCCACCCCGCAAAATGCAATGGCGTGATCGATAGTTAACAGGGTGCTCTCAAACATAACGCTCCTCGCTGCTTAGATATGGCTTTAAGTTTAATCCGACAAGGATAACTGTCAATCTCTTGAATGCGCAGAAAAGCCAAGAGCAACAGGATAAGGATAATTTCGCAATTTAGGTTCATTTAGCGCCGCATAAAACAGGCAAAGGAGCAACAAAAATAGCCTCTATAAGCAGAATCTAAATAAAATCTTTGTATTTGAGCGGCTTTTCTCAGATTAACGATTAATCCCTGGACAGCGAGTAATGATTGTTGTTTTGCAGAACGAATCCCTCTTTTTCCAGTTCATTAAGAATACGCATGATCTTGTCGGGTTCCCGCTGTATTTGTTCCAGAAAAAGCTCAGTATGCATAACGGGCGTTTGCACCAGAAGTTTCAGAATGAGCCCTCTGACCTGGCGATCAGACCCTTCGAACTTCGATTGTACCGCATGATGAGCACTTTTACGGCTCGGATTTTTATGCTTTTTTTTGAGCATAACCCCATAATCCATCAATGCATAATACCACATTCGAGGGTTCAGGCTATCTAGAGTCTGCTCAACCAAAGGCATAATCTCGCTGTCTTTCACTTCTGACCTACCAGCAAAGAAACAATGGATATACACCGCCCTGATGTTTGTTTCGATAAAGACAGTGGGCTTATTAAAAGCGAAAGCACAAATTGAAGCCCCAGTTGCAGGACCTATGCCCCTAAATAACCGCAGCAATTCAGGATTATCGGGTATTCTACCCGCATACTCAGATACAATGCGCTGAGCAAAAAGATGCAAAGCCAAAGCCCGACGGTTGTAGCCAAGACCTTGCCATGCGGCAATTACCTTGGCAACAGGCGCTGCGGCAAGGACTTCAAGGGTAGGAAATTCTTGTACGAACTGCTCATATTTTACTTTGACCCTATCAGTCTGCGTTTGCTGAAGCATAATCTCCGAAACAACCACTCTATAGGGATCATCGATATCTCTCCAGGAGAACAAACGCTTATTATGAGCATAATAAGCATATATGATCTTTCTAAAAAGATCTCTTCCTTCCGGCGAAAGCTGCCCCTTAAAGATAAAGGGCGCTAAATCTTGGACATCATTTGAAAGGGAAAGTTGCATAAAATAACCCATTAAAAAGCGGCCTTACTCACAAAAGTCACCATTTTAGTAAAAGAGGGCATTTCTTCTGTCCCTCTAGTATACCACATAAGCACTTCCTGCTCATTATCTATTTGAATCACCCCCCTATTTGACATTTTAATTAATGTCAATAAACTAATATGTATATAATTTCAATATGAAAATTAATAATAGAGATATCCTAAAAGGGGAATGTTTCATGAAACTTTATTATTGTCTACTCCTAGTGCTCTTTCCATGGCTTGCATTGCAAGCAATGGAGGCGCCTTCGCCGCGACAAACCAAGAAGAAGATTCACGTAAATCAAGAAATTTCATCAAAACCTGTACCGAAAAACCCCGCAGCCGCTCAGGCTCAAGCAGAAGCTGAGAAAAAAGCGGTCGAGGCACTTTGCCAAGGAAACATAGTACCAGAATTAACAGCTCTGTATGACTTTCTTACCCTATCAAGCTTCCGCTATCTTGAAGAGACGGCAGCCCAGAATATATGGCTTCTTAGAAAGTTGATGTACGCTTTGACACATGTCGAAGAAATTTATGCTCATCTTAAAGCACAAAACAAGAGCTACGACTCCATAGCAAGCGGAACAGTCACTCTTCTAAAGCAAGTTACGGAGCTTGGATGCGCTGATGCTACTTTAATAAATTTGAGCCAATCTCAAAGCTCTCGTAATGATAGAGAATTATTAAGCAATAATGCCCGCAATAACCTTGCTGAGCTTATTAACGAATGCATCAATTTTCTAACCGGCTATACAAATGATCTTCGAGCTCAAGTCTCTCAGGCGTATGATACCTTGGAAAAATGCGATCAAAAATGCAACGCCCTGACCGATGAAGTTGTCAGCTTAGAGCAGACAACCATCATAATGCCCACTAGGGGTAATAGTGCACGACCCACTTTCTTAAAAAAAATGAATGATTATCATGCTAAATCGGCAAAGAGAGACGCAGAAATTGAAGCAAAGAAAAAAGAGCTTGAAGATGCCCAAGTTCTCGTTGAGCCGTCCTGTAAACAGCTCGGTAAGGTGCTGTGGGAATTCAAACAAAAGACTTTCCATATTGCAGCAAATCAAGGGTGCGCACAGTTTAATATGGCTGAATTACCAGAAGAGCTTGTTCTTAAGATATTTAATCGTCTTGAAAAAAAGAAGAATAAAGAGTTTTTTGAACTTTGCACTACTGCTCTTACATCGTTTAAGCCCCATCTAAGGCTTTATACTGGACTTATCTATACCCTGCAACAGTACATTTGTTGCGCATATTATGATCCTGAAAGAGCAAGTGCCAAAGGACCAGCATGGGAAATCGCTGTTGCCCTTTTCCTCTACGATTCATGCAAGGAGTGCGCCTTTGGAAATCTCTTAACAATGAATGATTTCGTATCCTCTTCATCTGCTCTTAACATGCGAGAGTTTGATCACCTCACCGAGAGACTCCTTATTGAGTGCAAAAGTTGTTCGTGGAAATGGGAATGCCCTTCTTCAAGAAAAGAGGATATAGAAAAACACAACCATAAAAAATCGAAACTGGCAGATCAACTCTTTTCACAAAAATCGATCGCTCTTTATAATAATATGCGATTCTTGCTACTCTCAAAACAACGTTTAGATAGAGGGTGGGCGGAGTGGTGCTACTCGAAGCGTATTAAGATTGATTTCATAGATTCATCTGACTCTACTCACGATCTTATACGAACAATAGCACGACTCTACCAGAAACCTTATTTTATCGAATAAGAACAGGCCTTATACTCGGCCGGCCCGAATGTTCACCATCTTGTTTGTGGTAAGATACTTCTTTACAACCTGCTGGACTTGGTGCTTGGATACCGTGCCCAATTGTTGCGCACGCTTATCAAAATAATCCTCTGGTAAATCAAATTTATCTTTAAAAAGAAGTGTTGCGGCAGTTTGGTAATAGGAAGAGAAGTTATCGACAAGCGAGTTAACAACTGCTTGGCGAGCCTCATCTAATTCATCACCACTCAAGGTATCAATGGCGGAATTTATTACCCCTTCAATTGCCCGCTCTGCCTCTTCAAGCCGATCGTTTGAAACAATGGTTTTAACCAGTATCAGTCCTTTCTGCTTATCAGCACGGTGAATCAGTGAACCTCCAATGGTATAAAAGAGTCCTGACTGCTCTCGTAGGTCAAAAAGACGGGATGCCATGGAATTTAGGACACCTCCTGTGAAAACCTGATCAAAAAGCAACATTTTATCATAATCTTCATCCATACGGGCAACTGAGAGTCCCGCATAGCATAGTACCGTTTGGTCTCGTAAAATTTGGTAAGTAACGTGGCGTTTCTCTACAGCCTCAATAGGCTGGTAGTGCAACTGGTCAACCACCGGTCCTTTCCATGTTGCAAGCTTTTGGCCAAGAAGCTCATGTATTGCGGAACTTTCAAAATCCCCTACAAGCGCTAACCGTGCCCCACGAGGAGTTATATAGGTTTTATAGAATTGCACTATATCTTCACGTGTTATCGCATTTACCCCCGCAACGGTACCTAAAACATTTTTACTTGAGGGATGTTCCTTATATACTTCTTGACGCGCTAGCTGAACAATAAATTGCGATGGTGTATCCCAAAACTCATCAAGCTCGGCAAGCATTTGCGCCCTTACTTTTTCAATTGCATCAGGCGCAAAAGTTGCATTCGCAAGTATTTCATTAAGCAGCTCAAGTCCTTTGGGAAGATCAACAGCAAGTACGGACATGGCTATTTGACCGCTCGAGATTTGAATGCCCATTCCGTATGACTCGATAGTATCGATCAAGGAATCGGCTGTATAATTCTTTGTCCCTTCTAAAAGCAGGTTGGCAACGAATGAACTCAAGCCTTCCTTTCCTATCGGATCATACTGTTGTCGCGCTTCAAAATCGATAAGGAGGTCAATCTTAGGAAGCGTTGCATTGCTACAATAAAGTACTTTTAACCCGTTATCAAGATACACTGTTTGTGCTCGAGCAAAAGTAAATGGCTTAGGAGGTTGCGCAACAATGTTTACCGCACACTTGGCTTGCTCTACAACCTCGGTCCTCGCTTTTTGTGAAAGCACACGCTCATCTTCTTGATCTGAAATTTCCTGCAATTCAAGCCAGTAATCCCTTTCTTCAGGGGCAAGAGGTAGCACCGCTCCTTTATGCATAAGGGAAGGTCTCAAATATGCCTGAACAAAATCTTTCGCCTGATAAGCCAGATGATCCTTTGGTTCCTGGGTATAGGTATACAAACGCTGCTCATCACCGGTCGCCAAGAAAAATCGGCCAATAGCGTAGGCTTGCTTTTGGTTGCTTTCAAGCAGCGCTAAATACTCAACTTCGGTTTTCTTAATAGCACGGTTAAGTTCTGTGGGCGATACAAGTGTTTCTGCCAAGATGCGCACTTCTTCGTTAATAACTGCTATAATCTTCTCGAGCGAGGCAAGCTCCTTAGGCTGGAGATAGATAAAAAAGAGTCCATGATCAAACAAATCATAGTTGAAGCTATCGAGGTCCGTTACTAATTGCAAATCATCTACAAGTTTTTTATATAATCGAGAGCCCTTACCCGACCCGAGAATCCATGAAACAATATCGATGATATAATCATTGCCTGTCTTTGAACCCGGGATAACCCAGGCTAAAACAATGTGCGGTGTTTTAATGTCACGATATATGGTTACCGATTGCGATTTTAAGTCAGGTGAATGATAATACTCTTCTTTTTTATACCCTTTCGCTTCCTTTATATGACCAAACGCTTTAGCCGCCGATGTATATGCCTCATCTGGGTTTACATCGCCTACAATGATAAGCGTTGCATTGTTAGGAACGTAGTGATGCTCATAAAAATTGACGAGCTTATCCCTGCTTAGGCTCCAAAGGTCGTGTTTATAGCCAATTATAGGATAATGATAGGGATGATCGCTAAATATCGATGACACCAACGATTCTATCAAGTTTGAAGTATAATCATCTCTATACATCTTAAGCTCTTGGATAACCGCTTTGAGCTCCGAACTTAAAAATTCTTCCTTAAACGTACAGTTACGCATGCAATCAGCCATAATGGGCAGAGCTTCTTGCCAATGTTGCGTTGGAAAATCAAATAAGTAACCAGTGTAATCATATGATGTAAATGCATTCGTATATCCTGAAAGCTTATGTGTTATCATATTAATATCACATTCTGATAGCTTTTTTGTACCTTTAAATATCATGTGTTCAATCAGATGAGCAATGCCCCGTTCCGCATTTTTTTCATCTTTCGATCCTACATTATACCAAAGCTGTGTAGATACTTTTGGCACCGTATGATTGGGCTTAATTAATATCGTTAATCCATTCGAAAGAACATGCTTGATAACTTTTTGCGATTTCATTACACACCCGGGGTTAAAATTAGAATGTAGCTTACTATAGCTCGTTTTTGAGTTTTAATCTAGAGATTGAGTGTTTAATTTATCACGATTTGACTTGGTTTTAAAAAAAAAGTATTGTTTTGAGCAAAAAAGAAATAGTTGCGTGACCGTATGTTTTCTTCACAATTTGTCACTGTACCCACCCATCCAGTTCTTTGGTGCACAATTTCTTACGGTTGCGGCATCATTTGTGCTTATCAGGATATAGCACCTTATGTACTGTTTGCCATAAGTGCTTCTGCATTGTTGATTTTTTCGTATGCCTCCCTAAAAGCAGTAATGACTTGGCAAACTCTGCTTATACTTTTTTTAGTAAGCATAAGTTTTAATCTGGGAAGCTGGCGTTATAATCGCGTACAAAATCGCTACAAAAATCTCCTAATTGAGCTCACCAGGGATAGCTTTGATTGTATTGGCACTATTACAAACATTCAAAAGCAGACCAAAAAAGCATTTAAAACGGTTATTACCCTAAATATTTATTCTATTGAGCGCGCTTCTAGCACCTCGCCTCTAAAAGCAACCATCCAGCTCCATAGCATTTCCTCGCCCCATTTTCATGTTGGTGATGTAATCAAAGTACGCTCGCTAACTATAAAACAGTCCAAAAATCACTCATTTGAGAGCTACCTCTTTAAGGAGGGGATCTGCGCCAGCATTTTCTTACCAAGGCTAAAAAGTATGCTTCTTGCTAGACCATCTATAAGCCTTGCGCGTTGGGCATATACAACACGCAAAAGAATAGCAAAGTCTATTAAATATAAGCTCTCTCCCACAGCCAACGCTCTTATTGGCCCACTGTTTCTTGGGCAAAAGCCTGAAAGTGCATCCTACGACTTGATTAAAAAACATTGTTCGTTCTGGGGAATTGTGCATTATTTAGCCCGATCAGGCCTTCATGTTGTCCTTATACTCTCCGCTTGGGATTTTCTTTTACGTTCTCTTGCAATCAATTTTTTCATAAAACAGATAGTTCTGCTTTTACTTATCCTTATCTACCATGTACTTACCGTAACAAGCATTTCCTTTTTAAGGGCGCTCATCACATTTATCCTTTATAAGCTATGCATTGTACAGAGTCTGTCATATAAGACTCTTCATATCCTATCGCTTACCACCTATGCAGTGCTCCTCTATAATCCCCTGCAGCTCTTTTTTTTAGATTTTCAGTTAAGTTTTGGCCTCACCTTTGCTCTTTCTTGGTTTAACGAAGCCGCCATTAAAATTCAAAGATTTTATAATACTATTGAAAATAACTAAAATATTTTCATATAATAAATATCAGGATGTATAATGAGCGTCGGGGGGGGCATGAGGAATTTTACCTACATACTAGTAAGCGCACTTTGTTGCATCAGCCTTGTAAACCAGGTGTCTTTGAGCAAAGACAAAGCGCTCTTGTTCGACAGCATTCCAGAAATTGAAGAACCAACAACCTTAAAAGCGCGAGTTGGCAAGAAGCCTGAAGTCCTTATTGTTTTATACATGGCCGCTCGCAACGATCTTTTCCCCTTCGCTGGCCGAAACATTAAGCAACTTCAAGCTGTTGGGTCAGATGAGCGCATAAAAATATTTATTCGCTTTGATTTACAAAAGCCCGATCAACCGTGCATTACCAAACATTTTTTTATTGAGCAAAATAAAGTTATGCAGCTTGGTTCTGACTTAAGTATGGACAGTGGGGATGAGAAATCGCTTATCTATACGGTACAATGTGCCTACGAGCGGTTCCCAGCAGATGAACTCGTCCTTATTCTATGGAATCATGGAACCGGCGGCATAGAACCAGATATTCAGAAGGTAATTAACCCATCTGAGCTTTTTCTGTATAACCCAAAGAAAGGTCTTGTAGAAATAAATCGTTCCATCAACTTTTTAGATTATATATCACAAGGTGAAACTGCCTACAATGAAACGAAAGGAATCTGCTTTGATGACTCATCAGGCAACTATCTTACGATTGAGAAGCTAACCAATGCCTTACGTGTCATATCTACTGAAATACTTAAAAAGAAAATTAAAATCTTAGCCTGCGATGCTTGCTTAATGGCTGGAGCTGATGTTTTTATTGGCTTTGAGCCTTTTGTGCACTATTTTGTGGGGTCGCAAGAGGCCGAGCTTGGCGCAGGATACCGTTATGACATCTTGCTTGAACCCTTACTCAAAAACAAAATGCACTGTAACGCAGACCTGGCCCGCCACTTTGTATTCGCTTATAAGGAAGCTTACGGGAAAGTTTCCCAGGATTATACTCATTCGGCCATAGATCTTACAAATATTGATGAGTTTGGATCTACCATTGATAAACTGGCAGGCTCACTCCTTATGGGCCTTGAACAGCAAAAAGGCAAAAGTGTCAAAGAAGCTATACGATTGAGCCGACATAAAAATCATTGCACGCGCTTTATCGAGCAAAGCTATATTGACTTTGGCCACTTCTGCAGCAATCTTCAGAAAAATCTTTCTAAATGCGAACTTTTAACTTCTTCTGGCACATCGGAGTTTAAAGCCGATGTTTCGGCACAGCTCACAAAAATCAAAAAAATAATGGGCACCGTCGTGATTGCTAATGCTGTAGGCAAAAATCTCCAACATGCAACCGGGGTCTCCATTTATTTTCCTGAGTTCATCATACACAAATCTTATCACCGAAATGCATTCGCCTGTAACAACAACTGGCTCCCTTTTTTAAAAAAATATCATGCAGTACGATAGCCCAGCAGCACAAGCATCGTTACCGAAAACAACATCATGGCTATCGTATATTGGCATCTGGCTGCGTCCAGCTACCTTCCCCACCGATGAATCGCTAGAGTTTCGGTCTTAATGACGTCATTCTTCATTCTTTATACGTTCTAAGGTCTTCTCG
This sequence comes from uncultured bacterium, assembly GCA_963762095.1. Lineage (GTDB taxonomy): Bacteria > Babelota > Babeliae > Babelales > Babelaceae > PRDV01. The sequence continues at coordinate 232,750 of CAVXJI010000005.1, forward strand.
ATCTTTTTTAAAAAAACCCTAGATTTCTGCTAACTAGACCTTTTATACTGATCACAACACTAACGCGAAGCCCTGCTTGGGTGATAGTTGTTTACGTAATAGTTTTTAAGGTAAGGGTTTCTAGTCTTAGGGGGAAGGGATGGTTTCATATTTATATTATGTACGGTGTACTCTATACATTTGGTGAAATAGAGGTTTTCGGCCCCCAAAACCCGTATCCGTGGTTATTTTCATGCTATGGCAACGACTGTCTTGATACTGCTTATTATCAAGTAACACACGCTCTAGATACCTACAGCCGCAAACCGCGAAAACTTACTGATAAGCAGAAGATGCCCGCTCAGCCCACTGGCCCTTTAAAAGAAAGAGTAATCTAGTACCACCTGTTTTCTTGGAGCGCAGCAGCAAAGAGTTATATTCATGAAAAGCTGCTCTTTCTTTAATACCCAAAATCGCTTAATATTGAACAAAATGGACAATCTATTGAGCATACACCCCTATGGACCCAAAAAAATTTAAGCAAGATCTTTTGGATGCATTATATGCACCCTACAAAAAATGCATCCAATGCCCTCTGGGTTTTCTGGGCAGAACGAATGTTGTTTTCGGTGAAGGCAATCCTGACGCCGATCTTCTTTTTATAGGGGAAGCCCCAGGCAAAGATGAGGATATACAGGGAAAGCCCTTTGTTGGCCGATCTGGCAAGCTTTTAAATCGCGCATTGTCCCTGGTCGGGATTGAGCGGGAATCTGTGTATATAACAAATATCGTCAAGTGCAGGCCACCCAACAACCGCACGCCCCTACCGCTTGAAACGAGCACCTGCATGAAGCTCTTTTTGTTCAATCAAATAAAAATTATACGACCGCGTATTATTTGCACTCTTGGCTCTATTGCCCTCAACTCCTTCTTAGGAAAGCCACTATCAATAACTAAAGTCCGCGGAACTCAGATCGAACATGAGGATATGATTATTATTCCCACCTACCACCCGGCGTATATACTTCGTAACCAAACCCAAGCCAATACCTGGCTTGCCGATTTCAAACTTATTAAAGAAATGATCGGCTGAAATAGATTTTCAAAATTTATACAAACCTGTACGGCTAATGATAGTTCATTTCGGCTCCCCGAGTTAGAAACAAGCCACTCTACAAAACTTATACAAGTCATGGTCTAATGGCATCACGCCTTCAGTTTTAATTTTTATGCCTGCGGCGCAGAATTGTGCGTTCCCTAATACAAACGTAGCCCGAGCTAGGCGCTGCCGAAACATATATCTTCGGCTTCGATCTTTGGGCAGCGCTTACAGCCCTGATCGTTAACTAACCTTTTTGTATGTGGATAACTTGTGAAAATAGTGTGCATAAATGGTGAATCAACCGGGAACAAAATGATTCGAAACACCTAGTTTCCCACGGTTTATTCACAGTTTATTCACAAGTTATCCACAATCCATATACTAGCTTAAAATAGTTGCCCGACGATAAAAAACAAAAAATGAGGCTCACTTTTCCACAGTGCCAGTAGCCCCCTATTACTATGAAATATATAATTATATAGATAGTTATAATAGGAAGACCCTACGGCGCGCTCCTTCTATTTTCTGAAAAAGCTGTTATACTTTTTATCATCCAGACATAGCAATCTCATATGCAAGGAACATTGTGAAGCTTTCTCAAGTAATAGACGAACTCGTTGAAGAAAAGGGCCTGGACCGGAGCACCTTAGGCGCGATAATCTCGGAAGGGATGCTTGCTGCCTATAAAAAAAAGTACCCCGATTTACCTTTGCAGGCACTTTACAACAAGAAAACTGATGACATTGAAATTACCATTGAAAAAACAGTGGTACAATCGGTCGTAGATGAAGACACTCAAATAAGCCTGCGAAAAGCCCGCGCTGTCAACGAAGTGGCTCAAATAGGGGATGTTATAGCGGTTCCCTTTGACGGAACTATTGGTCGTATTGAGATACTTAAGGCAAAGCAGGTCATTGCTCAAAAGATTCGCGCTATTGAACACTCAGCTGTTTACGATGAGTTTAAGCCCAAAGAAGGCACTATTGTTCACGGGGTTATTCATAAGTGTGAGAGGCATGGCGTAACGATAAAAATACATGATGCGCTCGCGTTCCTGCCTAAGTCTTTGCTTATTCCCGGAGATAAATGTATTGTTGGCTACTCTATACGTGCACTTTTGAAGGAGGTTCTTCCTGAGCCTCGTAATGAGAATCAGCTTATTCTTGATAGGGCCTCTCCGGAGTTCTTAAGAAAGCTTTTTGAAATAGAGGTTCCTGAAATATTCGAGAAATTAGTTGAAATTAAAAAGATTGTCAGAGCTCCTGGCTATAAGTCAAAGCTTGTTGTTGTATCTCATGATAAAAATATAGATCCTGTTGGTACGTGTGTAGGGGTAGGTGGAGCTCGAATTAAACCCATTCTACGGGAGCTTGGCACTGAAAAAATAGATATTATTGCAGCTCCTCATTCTCTCGAAGAGCTGATACGTGACGCGTTAAAGCCGGCTGAGGTGAATCGCGTAGAGCTGGTGGATGAAAAAAATGCTAATGTTTGGGTTGATGAGGATCAGCGCTCTGTGGCGATAGGCAAAATGGGACAAAATATTGGACTTGCATCACAACTTACCGGTGTTGACCTTCATTTAGTAAAAAATGAATCTCAAGAAAGCGGACTGTTCGAAACTACAGACGATGCTGATGACATTCAAGAGGAAGGCGAATAAAATTTATGGCAATGCGCGTGTATGAGTTATCAAAAAAATTAGGGATTCCAAATAAGGAACTCCTAGAGCTTCTTAAAGAACATGGATTTTCACTCTCTAATATCGCTGTGGTCCCAGACAACGCAATTGCACTTGTAGAGAAAATATTTAGCCAACGAACACCGGGTAAGAATGGTGAAGAAGCACCGGAGCTTGAAAAAAAACCAGTAGCAGTTAAGCCGGAGCCTGCGGTGGAACTTAAGGTAGAACCTAAAATTCAAAAAGCCCAGGCGCAGCCAACCTATACTCAGCCAGGAAAGCCAATCCCAAGTGTGCCATCTCAACCCATAAAGTCATCCCCTCCTTCAGGAGTTAAGCCGAGTGCGACTGAAAGCGCTCCTGGTTTGGGAGAGATTGTGCTTGGTCCTATGACAGTTGCCGATATAGCACTGAAGGCTAACAAGCAGGTGAGTGAGGTCATATTAACCCTTCTAAAGCAAGGTATTGCGGCAACTAAAAATCAGCTATTGGCGGAAAAAACAGTTGCGAATTTGGCAACAGTATATGGTCTAAAAGTTATTCAAAAAGCACCTTCCAAGCGGGCTGAAGAGAAGCAGTTGGAGGTAAGCGGCGAAGGTGTGTGGCAGGAACGGTTGCCGATAGTAGTTGTTATTGGGCATGTTGATCATGGCAAAACAACCCTGCTTGATTATATAAGAAAAACACGCGTTGCTGCAAAAGAAAAAGGTGGCATAACCCAACATCTTGGGGCTTATGAAGTTAAGACGGACCACGGCAATCTTGTATTCTTAGATACCCCGGGGCATGAGGCCTTCTCGCTTATGAGGGCTCGCGGTATTAAAGTCGCAGATATTGCAATTTTAGTTGTTGCAGCAGATGACGGCGTTATGCCTCAGACCGTTGAAGCTATTACAAGAGCCAAGCTGGCTGGCATACCTCTTATTGTTGCACTTAATAAAATTGATAAAGCAACACCGGCACAAGTTGAGACCGTTAAGCGACAACTGGCACAACATGATCTCGTTCCTGAAGATTGGGGTGGGCAAACGGTTTGCATGCCTATATCGGCTAAATTAGGGACTGGTATAGATCAACTCTTAGAAGTTATAGTTCTGCAAGCTCAGCTTATGGATTTAAAGGCAAACCTTTCGATTCCTGCACGCGGCTATGTTTTAGAATCAAAAATTGAAAAAGGTCGTGGGCCTGTTGCTACAGTAATCTGTCAGCATGGCATCTTGCATGTCGGAGATTATTTTGTTGCAGGTTCAACTGGGGGAAAAATAAGCTCACTTGTTGATTCCTATGGTAAGCGAGTTGCTGAAATATACCCTTCTTTGCCGGTACAAGTCGCCGGATTCTCTGAGCTTCCTCAGGCCGGGGATGTGTTTGAGGTAGCAACGCAAGAAGCTGTTAAAAAAGGCGTTGCTGCTCAAGCAATAGAGCCGCGCACCGATATGTATCTCAAAAAAGCTACTGGTGAGGCAGAAATAGCGCTCATAGTAAAGGCTGATAATGGATCATCTCGTGAGGCTTTGGTTAATGCTCTTTTAAAAATAGAATCTGATCATAGGAAAATTACCTTGGTTACTGCCGGAATAGGCGATATTAGTGAAAGTGATGTCATACTTGCTTCTGACACTGGCTCTATTATTTATGGTTTTCATGTGAAAGCGGGAGCTGGGATTCTTGATATAGCAGCAAAAAAAGGCGTGACTATTAAAATTTTCGATATTATATACAAGCTCCTTGAGGATGTTGAAGCGCTCATTGAGGCTGGCAAACCTATAAAAATGATCAGCAAAAAGATTGGTGAAGCTCTTGTGCTTAAGGTTTTTGATATTAAGGGCCTTGGTATAGTTGCTGGCGCACAGATCAAAAGTGGCCGTTTTATACGTGATGGCAAGGTTGTAGTCTGGCGTGGTAAGCAAAAAGTTGGTGAAGGTACTATTAAAGGGCTTCAGCGCGACCGCAAGTCCGTCAAAGAGGTGCACACCGGTTTCGAGTGCGCATTCCTTGTTGATGGCTTTGACACATGGGAAATAGATGACCGCGTTGAATGTTTCCAAGAAATGCCAGCCTAATCTCGCTATTAAATGATTTCTTTGTTATTCATTCTCTAAGCTATTCCTGCAAAGGTTTCCTTCTTACCCCTGGTTCTTCAGGGAATTTATGGTTCATCTGCTATGCACCATTGGTGTTGTTTTGGTGTTGTTTCATCAAAAAATGGACGAATGGTTGCAAAAAACACTTACCAAGCCACACTTTTTTGTTGTTGTTTTAGTCAAACAAAACTAAGTGTTGTTTTTTGTTTGATTTTAGTAAAAACTTAGAAGTGCTTCATGATTAGTTCTTACTTTTTTACAACTATCTTTCTCTCCCTTCGGTAGTTGTAGATAGTAGAGGTTAATAAAGAGGCACTGCTTGTAAGAAAGTGATAGTTAAGGACTCGTAACCTTACTACAATTCCTTCTTAGCTACAATTTACGGGTCTTTAACTATTACGATCTTATGGTCGGTTAAATACAAGCAGTTTTCACGTAACTCGTTAACATAGCTTTTCCTTTGGCGGCGGTTGGTTCTCAACAGCTGCCCTTTTTTTTTGTTCGTAAGAGGCTGGTTCCTTCCTGCAGTTTTCACTGAGGGAACGGCCTAGGCTTGCGGGTTTTTTTGTTTTCTTGGAGAGCAAAAATGGATTTATCTCTGTGTAAAATTATATGTTGCTTTTTCGTTGTTCATTTAATTTAAATACGTTTATTGTGAAAAGTATCCGAAAAACCACATTTTTTTGTTGTTGTTTTGGAGGAAGAAAACTAAGTGTTGTTTTTTGTTTGATTTTAGTAAAAACTTGAAAGTGCTTCATGATTAGTTCTTACTTTTTTACAACTATCTTTCTCTCCCTTCGGTAGTTGTAGATAGTAGAGGTTAATAAAGAGGCACTGCTTGTAAGAAAGTGATAGTTAAGGACTCGTATCCTTACTACAATTCCTTCTTAGCTACAATTTACGGGTCTTTAACTATTGCGATCTTATGATCGCGGATCCACTTTCAAAGCAGTTTGATAGTCAAGAATCTCCAGAGGCAGGTCTGCCTCATTAAATATGTCCTCAACCCCTGGTCATTCGTTTCCCTCTAATCGCGCACTCCGTGCGCTCCATCGGGACGATCGGCCATATCATGAGTTTTTGTAAGTCGCAACTTACGTTAATTAGATGATTTAGTAGTGATATGGAATTGGCAGCTGAAAGCCCTCGTAATGACGTTATTAGCAATGGTGATGTGGTATTTAAATACTCAAAGTCCGCGAGAGTTGAGATGGTACTGGCGAGCTTGGGGGTCCAGGGTTGTCTGGCAAGACCCCTGGGCGGTGCAGGCCGCAGAGCCTGCCGCGTAAGACAGCCCTGAGGGGCAGGTCTGCCCGATAATCTAAGTTCAATTCAAGATGTTTATTCATTGATAAGTGAACGCAATACTTCCATATTATGAGCGTAATCTGGGAGCGTGTCCTTTGGGGTTTCCAATATTTTTGGAATGGCGTGCAGGTGAGGGTCATTCATAAGCATACGAAAGGCCTCAATACCTATTGTTCCCTGTCCGATTTCCTGATGTCTATCCACATGCGATCCTAATGGATTTTTAGAATCATTAATATGTATGGCCTTTAGATTTTCATAACCAAGGATGTCGTCAAATTCTTTCCAAACTTTATGATATCCCTTCTCTGTTGAAAAATCGTAGCCCGCAGCCCAGAGATGGCAGGTGTCAATGCAGAACCCTATTCTCTTTTTGTTGCGTACACCGCTTTTTATTTCAGCAAGTTGCTCAAAGCTTGAGCCAACGGAAGTGCCTTGACCAGCCATAATTTCAAGCAAAATCATGGTGGAAGTATCGACCTCATGAAAGACTTCATTGATGCCTTCGCTGATCTGTTTCATGCAAGCTTTTTTATCCGAAATTCCGGCGCCAGGGTGGAGTACAAGATAGGGAAAAGACAAAGAGGAACAGTTTTGTAGCTCTTTGCCAAGAGCTATGGAGGATTTTTTTACTGTTTCAGCAGTTGCTGATCCTAGATTTACAAGATAACTTGCATGAACTATTACATGGTTTATGCCAGTTTCCTTCTGCGCCTGGTTAGTTGCTGCTATTATCTTGTCGGAAATAGGTTTCATTGCCCATTGACGATTGCTGTGAGTAAATAATTGAATGGCCGTACAGTTTATGGACGACCCTGAATAAAATGCCTTGTCTATGCCACCGGCTATAGACATATGAGCTCCCAAGAGAATTTTTTGTGCTGGCATATGAAAAACTCCTTTCTAAGAATGCATTTTATAGCCTAAGTAGAAAAAAACAATTTGACAAATTATATGGAATTATTAACTTAAATGGGGATCTAAAAAGAGCCAGAGCAGTGAATACAGCTATTGAGCTAGACGTTAAAGAAGACACCACTTGTTAAAAAGGCGCTCCAGTGCGTCGATTTGGAGAAAATCATGAACAAGCGAATTCGCTTGCATCATAGAGCTGTTCTTATAGGATTCATACTCGCTAGTGGGTCTGTTTTATTTGCTGCTCCTGCAACTCAGAATGAAAAAGAATCGCTAGAGGAGGAAGTAGCGCCTCCGGGATTAACTGATTTAAATTCCCCAGCCGCAAAAAACCAGGCCGTTCCCTCTGTCGCTAAAAAAGATGAAAAAGATGATAAAAATGGCGGAAATGGAAAAAACGGTAAAAGCGGTGAAAATGGTAAAGAAAATGGTAAAAATGGTGAAAAAGATAAGGATAATAAAGATGAGCCGCCAAAAAAAGCGCCTCTTATATTTAGCGCAGCCGATAGCGAATTTAAATTTAGCGTACGATTGCGTATGCCCGAATTTTTTTATGGAAAAAATCTACGTTTGCTCAATGATCTGAATCCAACCGATCGCGTTATCTTTTTTAGACATACTATAGATTTAAATACCGAATATCGCTATGGCAAGCCCACAGCAGACTACGACCTTGCTTATGTCAAAATGACCATACGAAATAGGGGCATCTGGGGTGATCCCGAGTCGATTGCGACCACAACGCTCAGTCCTATAAAAGAAGTGGATGCTGTTTTTGGCGAACACAGGCATGCTCTTCCTCGTCACGTGTTATGGATACGAGAATTATGGGTTCAACTCTCGCTTAATGATATTTTGTGTATCCCCTTTTGCAACCAACATACTCTTGCTTTCGGTGCTTTTCCTTTTGAATTGGGCCGTGGTATAGCATTGGGCGCCGCTTATGCTGTTGACCCAAGCGATCTGGGGTTTTGGGCAGAGCCGGGGATTGATCAATATGCTTTTGCGGGTAAGCTTTCGGGCGATATTGTTAAGGATGAGCTAGTCTATGACTTGTATGGAGCAATGTTAAATGATCTTTCAGATACCTTTGATAATACAAATCAAAAAATTAGAGGGCAACAGTTTGGGTTTCGTGAAGATCAAGCTCGAGGATTTGGCATAATTAATTATGTAGTGGCTGCACGCGTTATCTGGACCCCCAAATTCTCTCATGCCAAAACCAAAGCGCGTATTGAGCCCTATATCCTTTACAATCATAATCCTGAGCAGAAAGTTGAGTTTATAGGGGATGCAAAGAGCGACTTGTGCACTCTGGGAGTTGCGGGAGAATTTGAGTTAGGCAACTTTGAGGCTGGTTTTGATACGGCGTATAACTTTGGTAAGCAAACCGTCTATGGCTGGGACCGCAATTTAATAAAGCTTGAAAATAAAGCCGGAACCGTTGTTGTAGTTAATAGTCAGGTGCGTCAAGCTCCACCTGGTGAGGTTCCTAACGCAAGAACATCGCCTTTAGCTTTAAAAATTCCGGGAAATCAGAATATTATCAATATGTCGGCTCAAGCGGCCGGGCAAAATGGGCAAATTATTGGCACCAATGCGCACGGAACATTAATTAATGGTGTTCATCGCTTTACCGAACCTTCGCTCAATAAGTATCGCGGCATGATGATAGTCTATGATATGGGTTATTTTGTCTGTAAACCGGAGTTGAAATTTTGTGCCGGGTTTGGTTATGCAAGTGGAGATGCTAATCCCAATAGGGATCTTCAATTCCATGGTGACAGTGATATTAATCAGACCTATGAGGGGTTTATTGCCTTGCAGGAGGCTTATGGAGGTACACGTGTTAAAAGTGCCTATCTAATGAGTGGCCAAGGTAAAATACCTCGTCCCCTTTCCTTCCCAACGCAGCAGGTTTACGACCCTTATGCTGTGGTAGTTAACCGGTTTACGAACCTTGTCTTCTCAGGTGCCAGCGCTAATTGGCGACCGAGCTGGAGTTGCCGTAAATGGAGCTTCAATCCTAACGTTATTGCTTTCTGGACCGATTTTTCTTCAAGATTTTTTGATGAAGAAACAAAAAAGCTCTCCCGAACCCAATTTGCTCGGAACTACCTCGGTCTAGAGGTGAATGCTTTTCTTGAGGCAGAACTCCTTCAAGATCTTAAATTCTTTACTATTGCCGCAATTTTCTTTCCAGGAAGCCATTATCGCGATATAACGGGGCGTGCACTCAATAAAGCACAACGTTTTTACCTTGATAATCTCGATGTGACAGGGATTATTAATGATCGTGTTCCATTGGTTGGACATGACAAGTCTTACTTCATCAATGTGGGGTTAGAATACAGATTTTAGGGAGTTTTTTGTTTCCTTTTGCTTATTCTCTTGAAGTATCTATGCGAAACGTGTTACGGTGCTTCAAGAAAATAAAGAAAGCATGTGGAGGATCTGGTGTTTCTTAGAAGGAACTTCACTTTTTTAGTTCTCGTGATTTCATTTTTGGCGAATATCCAACAAATTTCGTTTGTTTACGCTATGGAGCCGGGGCCAAACGTCGGACGCCATGGCAATAGTGGGCTTTTTGCAAATCTCTATCATTTTATCAAAAATCCTAGTAGCGCACTCCATTGGGCCTTCGGGCCTAAGGGTTCAGTTTTTGTAGATGACCCTATTGGTTCAAAAAAAGAGCATGGGATTATCGGTTCACACGTTGCAAATGTGGTGAAAGCCACTTTGCAGGTTGGTGCTGAACAATTTAGACCGGGTGGTCACGGTCATAAGGTATCCGCCCATTTCGTTAACTCTTTGGCAAAGGCACTCAAGGAGCTAGTAGAGGATCCTGAAGGAGAGGGCCGGCTGGCTTTTAGAAAGTGTGCGCAATTTATTCAGCAGGAATGCCAACAGGATGGTTCAATCTATAAAGTAATTGTTGACATGTGGCCTATGTGGCAAGAGCAGCTGAAACAAGGAGGAGGAGCCCGTAAGGTTATTGATGAATTCCTGGGTGTATTGTTAGCGCATCTTTATGAAGATGAAGGAGCTCTGAAAAAAGCCATTGAACGTGCTTCCGGTATCATACAAGAACAAGGGATAATAGGCTTACGCAAATGGGCAGCAACTGGTGGGGCTGAAATTGCAGCGTTAGCAGATAATCTGGAAGTAAAAATAAATAGTGTAGGGCTCGAGACGGAAAGAAGATTAGACGCTATAGGTACCACGCTTGGTGGCATAACAAAAGACGCTGAGGTTAGATTTAAAAATATTCAGGGTATAGGCAAAGAAATAGAGGATAATGCCTGGAGTACGGGCTTAAAGTTTGCAGCGCTCATAGTGGTTACGGTGGCTGCCGTCTATGGTGTCAAAGTTCTCTGGAATCAAATTGAGCGCAACTTAAACACGCCAAAGCTCATTATTGAGTCTTCCCAGAAAAGTCTCTGGCAAAAAATGACAGCGATATTTATCAGACATGATGATATCCCTGAGATGATCTTTTCGCCCGACCTTAAAAAAAGATTAGACAATATCATTGCGGCAACAAAAAATATACGCGAAAAAATAGCCAACGGTCAGAAAAACGTCAAATATCGCAACTTAATCCTTTGGGGCCCTCCAGGAACTGGTAAGACGATGTTTGCAAAAATTTTGGCCCTTTCTTCTGGCATGCAATACGTAATGATGAGCGGTGCATCATTTGCACAATTTAAAGAAGGCCAGGGGATTACCGAAATGAATAAGCTCTTTGAATGGGCAAACAACAGCAAAAATGGATTGCTCATATTTATCGATGAAGCAGAATCATTTTTAGGTGGCCGAGTCGGGAGTGATGTTACCAAGGAAAGCTATCAAATATTAAATAACTTCCTTAACCATACGGGTACGAGAAGTGACAAATTCATGATTGTTGTCGCAACAAATCATCCCGAGTTTCTCGATCCTGCGATGCCGAGCCGTATCGATGATGCCGTAGAGATTAAATTGCCTGAGCTTGACGAGCGTGCGAAGATTCTCCGCTTATATCGTGATACTATTTTGCTTGATACCACCCAAAACAGTAGGCAATTTGTGGAATCAGTAAAAATTCATTTTAATGACGAAGCCATAGACCAAATTGCTCAGCAGACTATTAAGTTTTCAGGCCGGGAGCTTGCCGGCATTATTAATGCAATTATCACTGATGCTGCTGTTACTGATAGTGGTTTAGCAAGCGAAGGACTTATTGCTAACGTTGTTGACTTGGCTGTCAAAAAGAATCATGAGTTTTCACATCACCTACAATCTGTTGATCGCATGGCTGCGGCTGCTGCCTAGCATCTGAAAAGTGTCTGCTTATAAAGATTTATATAATCTACTACTTATTCTATCAAGCTGAGTGCTCATTTTAATGAGCAAATATATGAATTTCGCATCGCAATCTCCTTCTCGTTTGGAAAGCTAGCCATTCCCGAACAGACCTAGGGCTGTGGCAATGGATGGAAAATGCGTTAGACTTGATAGAGATCTCTATTAATTAAGAACTTAAAAATATGAAAATAAAACTATGGTGTGTTATGAAATTAACTATGATACAACGAATTTATTATATACTGCTGCTCGGCTGTGCCTTGCAGACAACAGTATATGGTATGGAAGACAAAGATTTTTGGGCTTCGCAGGGAGCAAGCTGGACGAAACCAGTCAGTGCTTGGCTGAGGGGACGTCTACCCTCTACAAATGCGCCCCTACTACCTGTTAATGTAAACCAACAGCGCCCACCGGGCAAAGCAGGATCTACTCCGGGCCCTGATATGCTCACCGTAGGAGCAATAGGTTTGGGAACAGCCGCTTGGTGCCTGTTGCCGACCTACATTGGCACGCCGGTGGCAGCCATGGCTGGCTGTCTTAGTGCAAGAAGAGCAATTAAATTTGGCACCGAAGTGGCAACCATTACTGCTGCTAAAGAGACTAACAAAAATCTTATACTGCCTACGGTTGCGCTTGTCAAAGAGGAGGGAAGGCAAGCAAGGACTGAGGCTACAAAGTTGCTTGGTGAAGCGAAGACCTTGCTCAATAAGACAAAAGTAGATATCAAAAAGGCGAAAGATGAACTTCTAGAAGAAATTACAGAAAGAGGGAAAGAGCATGCAACTACTCTTAAGCACGAGTTTAAACAAGAATCGACCAGTCTCATAACCAAAGTGGTGATTGGTGCGGCATTGGCTATTACCACCTATTTTGTTTCTAGGATTATTTGGAATAGGCTCGAGCGCCATTATAATAAACCAAAGCTTGATTTTAAAATTACTCCTCTTGAAGCTACACTGAGAAGTGGCCAAAGACCTGATCTTTTCACACGCTTAGTTCTTGCACCAGCCGTAGAAGAGCAATTGATGGGTATCGTAGAGAAAACCGCTCTTGCAAAAAGAAGAATCCAAGAAGGTGACCAGGTCTGTACCTATCGTGGCTTATTATTGTGCGGCCCTAAGGGTTCAGGAAAGCAGCTCTTTGCAGAGAATTTGGCACGCTACGTAGGAATGGATTTTATTGAGCTCTCCGTAGCCTCTCTTACAGAATATAAGGAGGAGTCGGATATGAAGAAAGCCTATGAAGATTTCTTCAAAGGTGTTGCTTCAAAATCATCAAATGGCGCTATCGTATTTATAAATAACGCCGGTATACTCCTTTCGAATCGTAAGGCAACCGATAATACGCCTTTAAGTCGCCAGATAGCTTGTTTTATTGAGCATGTAGAAAACGCTAGCGACAAGTTTATGGTAATTCTGTCTGCGCAAACAGACGAAGAGCCGAGCCTCACGGCTGCCATGTCAAGTATCATTCAAACACCGGTCATCGTGTTTGATAGGCCAGACTTTGAGCAACGAGTTAGGTTACTTGAAATGCACAGAAACGCACTCTTTTGTGGTTCTGATGTTTCAAATGAATGTGCCAGTTCGGCATTACTCATTATTAGTGATGAAAAGATTCAAGATATAGCGGGAAAATTAGATGGTGCTTCTGCAAAAGAGATATTTGAGATTGTCAGAGACATTAAGATGGATGCTCTGGCATCCCCTAATGATCAAGTAACTCTAAAATCGGTCGATAAGATCGTGCAAGACATGATTAATACGATTGCAAAGCGTCCTAGAAAATAGCATTTGACGCTTGATGTATTTGATAAAATAACTAAACTCAGCAAAGCAAGAGATTATTCCCTTACTTTGCTGAGTTTTAAATGGTGTATATCCCCCCTGGTTTAGTTATTCTTTCTTTCTGTTTTCTACCGCTCTTCCATCCTCAGATGAATGCAGGGACTGACCAAGGTTTAAATCAATTGGCAGACCAATCGATTGCTTTTCTATCAGAGCAGGAGAAAAAAGCGACTAGTGAGTCTAAGAATGAGCAGCTAGGCTCAAATAATCCTGAAGTTAATTCTAAAATTAGCCCTATGAAGCGTACTGAGCCGGAAAAAAAGTTTTTTAAATGGCAAGGTGATGGCAGCACTTTTGATATCTCATTTTATCTTTTTCCCGAATTCTTTTATGGTAAAAACCTCACATTGCTTAACAATAAAAATCCTGATGAACTCATTATTTTCCGCCACTTTATAGATAGCTTTGCAACATATACTTACGGAAATGCAACACGCGAATTTTTCAAGGCAAAATGTGGCGTGCGGAGTCGGTCTGTCTGGGGCAACAATATTTCTGTTCTTGAGACGACCGACACTCCTATTCGAGAGCTTGGCGCTGTTTTTGGCCCCCATAGGCATGGTATTGTTTTAAATGAGCTGTGGATACGTGAATTATGGTTTGAGATGTCTTTAAATGATCTCTTAGGTTTGCCTTTTTGTGCTCGGCATGTCCTGACCTGTGGTGCCTTTTTTTTCGAGATAGGCCGGGGAATTTCTCTTGGCGCTAATTACCCAAGTTTGCCAGCAGCATTGGGCTTTTTTATTGATGCTCAGATCGATCAGTATGCCTTTGGTGCAAAGCTTTCTGGTGAATTAGAAAAAGACCGCCTTTCTTATGATATTTATGGTGCCTTTTTTAATAATAGATCTGCAACATTTGAGCAAACAAATGCCCGTATACGTGCTCATGAATTTGGGCATCGCTTAGACGGGGCGCGCGGCTTTGGGATTATTAACTATGTTGTTGCAGCACGACTACAATGGTACCCGATCAAAATTAACGATCAAAAGGATGATCAAAAGAAAGTATATTTTGAACCCTATGCGGTTTATAACCATAATCCTGAACTGAGACTTGATCTTTTTAGCGATGGGGTAAGTGACCTTGCAACTTTTGGCCTAATGGCAGAATGTGCCTTTGGCCCCATTGAATGTGGATTTGAGGGAGCCTTCAATCGCGGGCAATTGCACGCTTTTGGGATCGATCGCAACACGATTGTTCTTGCAGATGATGATGGAAAGCTTATCGTTACTCATGATCAGGTAAGCGACATAAAAACAGGCTCGGACGCCCTTGTTGCAGACGCGCAGCAGCAGGCAGCCATTGTACGCTCACCCCAAACGCAACGCAGCAATAATAAGATGATTGCCCTAGCAAATGAAGAGACCGCAATCGGCGACCACATCCCACGCAACAGTTTGCAAAATAAAAAATGGAGATATCGTGAGCCCTTTGATGTGCACTATAGGGGATATTTTTTTGTAGCAGACGCAAGTTATATATTTTGTAAGGACGTGTTAAAGGCGAGTTTGGCCATAGGGATTGCAAGTGGCGGGGAAGATCCACGCAAGGCTCTTGCCTTGGGAAAAGAGAGTCGTTCAACAATAGATTATGATGGGTTTATAACGCTTGATTCGTCATATGCAGGAAAGAGAGTGTCGAGCATGCTCTTCTTTAATGGCTTTGGGACCTTTCCTCGGGTGATAGACATAGGATTGGAAGGTCTCATGCCAGATGCCACGGTACTTAATATTACGGGATTTACTAATTTGATATATATGGGTGCATCAGTAGATTATAATTATAAAAATAGCTTTCATAAGTGGCGTGTGAGTCCGAATTTGCTATTCTTTTGGCAGGAAGAGCCGGCGCGCAAATTTGAATCTATAAAACATCCGCGAAATTCGGCACTTCTGTTGCATAGACCCCAAATTATGGATCATTTCTTAGGAACCGAAGTAAATATTTTGGCAGAGATTGAGGCGGTCAAAGATTTTACCTTTTTTGTATTAGCAGGACTTTTTGTTCCTGGTTTCCATTTTAGGGAAATGAGGGGTATGCCTTTCAATGCTACCCAAGCCAGGTTTATTAACGATAAAAAGGGACCCCGAGAATCTTTGCTAGGCGACGATTCTGCCTATTTTTTTGATGTAGGCTTTAAATATACCTTCTAGCAGGGGCCTGACCCTGTACCCGTCTAAAAGCCCTGCCTGCATGATAGGGTGCTGCCTTGTCAGCAAGGCTTCGCCACAGGTCTCATACCGGCTTGTTGATCGGCCAACCTCAAGAGCCCTATTCCTTGCTGTTGGCAGACCTTGCATAGTCTTCTGGTTTGGTTTAGAATTAAAAGATGAATTTTGCCGATTGCTGCGCGCAATTCAGAAGATACATACAATCAGATAGAGGAATCTATGGAGCATTATGAGCGTACCCTCGGGTGCGGCGAGGTCACACAGAAGAATTTAGATACAACCATTAGCCTTGCGGGCTGGGTAAATAAGCGCCGTGATCATGGCAATGTTATATTCATAGATCTTCGGGACCGCAGTGGGCTTATGCAACTCGTATTTAGTCCTGCACTTGCAGCTTCTGCTCACGAAATAGCAAATCAATTAAGATCTGAATTTGTTGTTGCCGTTAAAGGCAAGGTGGTGAAGCGTTCTCAAGAGACCGTTAATGCTGAGCTTCCTACTGGCCATTATGAATTACAAGCTACAGACATTACTGTACTTAATAAAGCAAAAACACTTCCTTTTCAGCTTGATGAAGCAGATCATGTTGAGGAAGAATTACGATTGAAGTATCGCTACTTAGATCTAAGAAGACCTCTCATGCTCAATCGGCTGGCGGTACGCCATAAAATAATTTTTGCTATGCGAGAGTTTTTTAATAGCGAAGGCTTTTACGAAGTAGAGACGCCTCTTCTTACAAAAAATACTGCCGAAGGAGCTCGCGAGTTTTTAGTACCTTCTCGAGTTCATCAAGGCTCATTCTATGCGCTTCCTCAGTCGCCACAACTCTATAAGCAGATTCTGATGTGCGCGGGGATTGAAAAATACTTTCAGATCGCTCGTTGCTTTAGAGATGAAGATCTGCGCGCCGATAGGCAGCCTGAATTTACGCAGCTTGATATTGAAATGTCGTTTATTCAAGAAAAGGATATTCAAGGATTAATTGAGCGCTTGCTTAAAGACCTTTTAAAAACCTTATTTAACAAAGATATCACTCTTCCGCTTAAGCGTATGCCTTATGATGAAGCGATGGCAAAGTATGGTTCTGATAAACCGGATTTACGCTTCGGTATGCCTTTACATGATGTGACGAGCGTATTTGCTGATACACAGCTAGCGTTTTTACGGGCGACTCTTGATAAGGGAGGCAAGATCGGTGCTGTGCATGTTCCTAAGCATGGATTTACCCGATCAGATCTTGAGCATTGGGTGGACCAGGCGCTTAAAAATGGCGCCAAAGGGCTGGTCTGGATCCGCTTTAAGGAGGAAGGGGCCTTTGAAGCTCCTATTGCAAAATTTTTGCCGGCAGACTTTTTTAATCGTGTAAAGGCACAGATTCCTTCGCTTGCATCGGGAGACACCCTCTTTATTGTTGCGGGGCCTTACAAAGAAGCATGGACTCAACTTGGAAAACTACGCTTGCAGCTGGCCCATGCCTTGAATTTGATCGATAAAAATGCATTGAGCTTGCATTGGGTAACCGATTTCCCTTTGCTTGAATATGATGAAAGCACCAAGCAGTGGAGCTCGGTTCATCACCCTTTTACTTCCCCACAAGCGGGCTGGGAAACATTGGAACCTGAGCATATGAAGGCTCGTGCCTATGATATAGTATTAAATGGAGTTGAATTAGGCGGTGGATCTATTCGAATTCACGATCCACAAGTGCAACGCAAAGTATTTGATTTCTTAGGCCTAAAGAAAGAAGAAATGGTAGAACATTTTGGTTTTCTTCTGGAGGCGCAAGAATTAGGGTTTCCACCTCATGGAGGTATTGCACTGGGAATAGATCGATTAGTTATGCTTTTGCTGGAGTGTGCGTCTATTCGGGAAGTCATAGCGTTTCCAAAGACGGCAAGTGGCCATGATCCATTAATGGATGCTCCAACACCAGTCAGTCAAAAAAAATTAATTGATTATGGTTTGAAATTTATCGGGGAAAAGAAAGAAAAAGAAGTCTGATAAAACTCAGACTTCTTTTTAGAATTTATGGGCACTATTTTTGGCACTAATCGACTTCTTCGGTATTGATAGGAGTTTCGATTCCCGTTTCTTCACAGACCGTTGCGCCGCCTTTGCAATATTGCCTGCATTCCTTTTTGTTTTTGTACACTTCGGTAAAGCTTCCCTCACCTTCCAGGCCAATTGTGCAAGTAACTTTTGTTTCTTCTTCTTTTGGCTGTACTTTTTCAAGCTTCGCTTCTGCATAACCAATCAACAAGGCACTTGCAATAAGTAGTGCACTTACTATACGTTTCATAGGTTTCTCCTTACTTATGTATCGTGGACTTCTATAAAATCAGTATAGTAATAAGTAATTACAAATTGCAACAATATGAGATTATTTATGAAAGGTACTTCTTTAAAAGCTCATTAATAATCTGCGGATTTCCCTTACCCTGTGTCTTTTGCATAGCTTGACCAACAAAAAAGCCCCATAGCTTATCTTTTCCACTCTTATAAAGGGTGACACTCTCAGGGTTCGCTTTTATGATTTCCTGAATGATTGTTTCAAGCTCAGCCACATTGCCCATTTGTTGAAGGCCCTTTTCTTGCATAATAAGATTGGGTTCTTTACCCGTATGGGCTATTTCAGCAAAAATTTCTTGTGCAGCTCTATTGTTGATGACACCCTTATCCAGCATATCTACAAGCTTACCTAATTTTTCTGGGGTTATTTTGCATTCACTCAGAGAGATCTTTTCATTTTTCAAAAGCCCCATGAGGTCTCGCAGCACCCAATTAATAAGATGTTTACTTTTATTAAAGGTGGCAGCTTGTTCATAGAATGAGGCAATTTCAGGTTCATTGAGCAAAATATCCGCCTCGTAAGATGATAGCCCTTGTTGCATGAGGCGTGCACTTTTTTCCTGAGGGAGTTCGGGCATTTCTTTTCTAACTGCTGCAATCATCGCCCCATCAATAAGAATAATGGGCAAATCTGGATCATTAAAATAGCGATAATCTGCGGCTTCCTCTTTGCTTCGCATAGGTTTTGTCACACCCTCTTTGGGATCCCAGAGGCGGGTTTCTTGACGTACTCTATCGCCTGACTCAAGGAGTTTGATTTGCCGCTCAATCTCATATTCAATGGCATCGGAGATAAATTTGAAAGAGTTAATATTTTTGAGTTCGCATTTAGTGCCCAGCTGAGAAGCTCCTTTTTTGCGTACGGAAATATTAGTATCTGCTCTAAAGGCACCTTCCTCCATATTTCCTGTACAGATGCCCAGGTACTGTACTGTCAGACGGAGAGATTTAAGATATTCACGTGCTTCATAGGCACTTGATATATCGGGATAACTTACCATTTCTAGAAGTGGTGTTCCGGCTCTGTTGAGATCGACAAAACTTTCATTGCTTGATGAAGCATGAATATTTTTCCCCGCATCCTCTTCCATGTGAATACGGATAAGGCGTATTTTTTTAGTCGATCCATCCTCGAGTGTAATGGCTACATGTCCTTCTGAACAGATTGGCTTATCGCTCTGCGTAATTTGGTAGTTCTTGGGCAAATCAGGGTAAAAATAATGCTTTCGAGCAAATTCAGAGCGAGGAGCAATAACAGAATTCGTTGCTATGCCTGCTTTAATTGCATCATGTATAACTTCTTTATTGAGAATAGGTAAAACCCCAGGCTGCCCGGTACACCTCTGACATATGTGGCTGTTGGGTTTATCGGAAACCTCATTAGAGCAGGTGCAAAAGATTTTGCTCTTTGTGGTTAATTGAACATGAACTTCTATACCTATATTGACTTCATAGGCCGGGAATCTCTCTAAAGCGGATAGTGTTTCTTTCACAGGCGCCCCTTTATAATTAAATTTTCTTTAACATAGCATAAATTGGATGCAGCGTACACATCGCAATTATAATTCTTGGATGTACTTGGAAGCCGAAAGCCTTTGTGATGGGATGATTGGCAATGGTGAATATTGAAAGCTGAAAAGGCCCGTAATTAGATGATTTGCAAAGGTGATATGGTGTTGAAAGCCGAAAGCCTTTATGATGAGATGATTGGCAATGTTGATAGTATTGAAAGCTGAAAAGGCCCGTAATTACATGATTTGCAAAGATGATACAGTATTGAGAGCCGAACGCCTTCGTAATGACATGATTGGCAATGTTGATATGGTATTAGAATACCCAACATACGCTCTAGGTGATAGGAAGTGGCGGGCTTGGGGGTTACAAGGGGTGATCAGAGGGTTAAAAAAATTTCGCGTTCTCGCATAACGTCAATGAAAAAGGTTAAGAAAATCAAAAAACTAGTATTGTAGCCCATTATCGCAACTTTCCGATGCACATAGAAAATAATTTTCAAAAACTATTGCAATTTCAATCATTTTAAAATTATACTATTAATTATTATGTAAACCTTGTAATAAAAGGAGGCAGTTATGCATCTTAAGAAGGTTATTTTTTCAACCCTGTTGTGGGCGTTGATACCTGCAGCGGTGTCAGTAAATGTAGTCTATAGTCAATGTCCTCGAGGCGATACTCTATGCGCACGTCAGCGTGGTGATAGTAGATGTAATGACAGTGACGAATGCTGCTCAGGACGGCAGTGTAATAGTTTTGGCTATTGTGAATTGCGTACCCAGCCAAAGGGATGATAGATGAAGCAATGACTTAAAAATCCTTGGTAAGGCAAAAAAAAGGGATATACCTTTAATGGGTATATTCCTTTTTTCGTATTTACATCATTTGCGTCTTTTAATTAAATACCATAAATACATATGTTAAGTGAATATGTATGTATTTATGTTTATATACTAATGGCTGTAATATGTTGATTGTATGTAATTGCTGATAAACGCTAGAAATACTTAAATAATGTTTTTATAAGCCATTAAGATGAATAAGCCTTTTATGGTTAAGGAGGATTTGGCATAAAGGCTTACAATTAATTTGTTTAATGCATTTTATTAATTGATCGAATTGTATAAAATGCATTGATTGATGTTGATTATTAAATAGCATAAATGATTGAAAATTAGTTATTGTAAGTATTTAATCAAATGCAAAATAAGGCATATATAGATGCAATAAAGTATATTTATGAAAATGGATAAAAAACGTGCTTTGTGGTTAATGCGTATAAATTATGGTATTTAATCAAACATGCTTTTGGTGGATAATGTATGTATTTATGACAAATAAGCTGATTAATTCAATGGCGAATATGAATGTGAAGTGCGCATAGGCGAAAAATGTGTCAAATCAGTTTAACATCCTTTTGCAATCAAAAGCGGTGATGAAGAAAATGGTGTTAACGATGTTAATGTTGTTAATGGATACTAGCCATGGTACACTAGGTTCCTATATATACTCTATAAAGGGAACAAAATACCATGAGAAAGATAGCGATAATAAATCAAAAAGGTGGAAGTGGTAAAACGACCACCACTGTCAATTTAGCAGCTGCTTTAGCTGAGAAGAAAAGAAGAGTCCTTATCATTGATCTTGATCCTCAGGCGTCAACATCCCAATGGTTTGGTAGGACTTCCATTGAAAAAGGTCTCTTGAGTGTGTTAACCGAAAATACACCTCTTGCATCCATTATTGAAGAGACTGATACGGAAAATGTTTCGATTATTGCTTCTTCTTCATGGTTGATTGGGCTTGAAAAAGCTCTTGCAAATGAGGTGGGGGCTGAAACAATATTAAAACAGAAATTGGCGGTCCTTGATGCGAAGAAGTATCATTATATCCTTATTGACTGCCCGCCGACGTTAGGAATTCTTACTATTAATGCGCTTACCGCAAGTGAAGAAGTCATCGTGCCTGTGGAAGCGCGCATAATGGCGGTAAATGGTCTTGTGCAGCTTCTGCAAACCGTTGATATTGTACGTCACCGTTTGAATGATAGCTTGAAAATTTCCGGGATTCTTCCTTGTCGTGTTGATTCGCGTACGCGTCATTCAAGGGAGATTGTTGAAGAATTGCGCAAAAATTTTAGTGATTTGGTATATAAAACAGCGATCCGTGAAAATATTCGGTTGGCTGAGGCCCCTTCATTTAGAAAGCCGATAACCGAATATGATTCTTCAAGTAATGGCTCACGAGACTACAAACTGCTGGCGGCTGAAGTTATTAAGCAAGAGAACATTGCCTAAAATTAGGAAAAAAATGAAACAAAAAACAATCGGAATTAATCCACTCGAAGAATATCTTGCTTCATCGCGCGAACACAAAGAGCGGATATCTGAAGAGCCTGAGCCTCATAAAAAAGAAGAACAAGAACCGGAAATTCTGCCTATGCCTACCGTGGGTAAGCAACGAATTACCCTACACATATCGGCAGAAGTTGTAGATAGGGTGAAAAATGCTGTCTATTGGGAGCCGGGTCTGACGCTCGCAGGCTTTGCTGAATCAGCCTTGGAGAAAGCCCTTAATGACCTTGAGGTAGAAAGGGGAGCCCGGTTTGCACAAAGGAAAGAGCATCGTTTGCGCGGTGGGCGACCAATTATCTAGTAGATTTCTCAATTTTGTAGGTGTTTATGGCGACACTTTCTTTACTAGCAAGAATGATTTTGCACTTGTAGGTCTTTTCAAGATATAAGATAGTGTTATATTCAGTGCTTGTTATGTAATTAAAAATGGCCGGATGGAGCGATAAGGTTATATTTCCGGTCGCTTTTTTGCTGTCAAAGTCCTGCTTTAAAGCGCGCAATACCGTGTAAGCTTCATTTGATACTGATTTAACAAAACCTAATCCTCGGCAGGTCGCACACTGATGCATCAATTGATTTATAAGTGTTTTTCCTGATCGCTTACGTGTCATTTGCACGAGCCCAAACTCTGAGACTTTAAGAACAACTGATTGAAATTTATCTCGTTCCTTGAGCGTTTTTTCAAAAAAACGATAGAGTTTTGATCGGTTGCTGCCGCTTGCCATATCTATAAAATCGATAACAATCAGACCGCCGATATTGCGTAATCTTAATTGCCGCACAACTTCTTCAGCAGCTTCTAGGTTTGTTTTTAAAATGGTATCTTCTAGGTTTGTCTGACCAATATACCTACCTGTATTTACGTCTACAACCGTCATTGCTTCTGTGGTTTCAATAACAATTGAGCCACCCGATCGTAGGTATACTTTTCGTTGTAATGCCTGTTCAATTTGGGGTTCAATATTATATTTATCAAAGAGGCTTGGTGGTCCTTGATAGAGCAAAACTTTATGCGCATACTCAGGCGCTATATTTTTTACAAATTTATGAACCCGTGATTGATTTTCAGGATTATCGCTAATAACCGACTCAACCCTTGAGTCTAAATGGTCCCGAACCGCTTGCAGCGAGAGATCTATATCCTCATAAATTTTTTCTTTAGGCAGTGCTTCTTTGTATTTAGACTGGATGGTTTTCCAGGTGGATACTAAATAATTAAGATCCTGCAATATTTCCGTAGAACCCTGGTCCTCAGAGGGAGTACGTATAATTGCCCCCATTCCTTGGGGAATATTCTCACTGAGAAGATCGCGAAGCCTAGCCCGTTCTTCTTTAGATTCAATTTTTTTTGAAATGCCAATTCGGGGAATGTTGGGCATAAGCACTATAAAACGACCAGGCAGGGTAAAGCACGTTGAAAGCTTAGCGCCTTTTTCGGCCACGGGCTCCTTGCTTACCTGCACAAGAATTTCTTCACCTTCTTTCAAAATTTTGCTGATATCAAGATTTTGACGAGCGACGCGGGGGGGTTTTGGAGCTTCATCTTCCACATCTTCTATTTGGCCCGTCGTAGTCATGCGATCAATGGCAAGTTCGCGGTCGATTTCTGAAATATGAAGAAATCCTGCACGCTCTTGTCCTATATCTACAAAGGCTGTTTGGATGCCCGGGAGGATCTTTGTAATTACTCCCTTAAAAAATGAACGCTCTAGGCTTTCAGTGGAGTGTGCCCAAAAATAAATATTTTGTAGCTCATCTCCCCTGGTGATAGCTACTCGCGTCTGCCAGGGTGTTTCATTAATAAGAATTTTTTTCATCGTCTCTCTTTGGAAGGCTTTTGGCCAGAAATAATTTTTTAATACCTTCAGTATATCACATCTTTATCGTACAACGTAATTTTCAGTAGCAAAATTTTCTTTCATGTGATAGATTGTGCTTATCGTATACTATATTTCTGTAACATCTGGAGTCTACTCATGAATATAAAATATTTTCTCCTCTCTCTCTTGTTACTGCTTGTTCCCGCATGCCGCAAAAAGCCGCGTTATGCAACAGCACCTGCGGTAGCCACCGAATCAATTGCTCCAGAAAAAGCTGAGTATGATGAAGAATTGGGTGCTTTTGTAGTTAAAGAAGATGAAAATAAATTTAGTGCAGCTGCCGCTTCTCAGGCTCAGCAAGAAGAACAATTGACTGGCCTAGGCTCTGATGCAACAGTAGGGGATATCCATAGCGATAGCGCTCAGTACGGCCTTAAAACTATATTCTTCGAATTTGATAGATACAAATTAGATGATTTGCGTGCTGATCAGCGTCCAGTGCTTGAGCATGATTTGAAAGTTGCGAAATCGCTCTCCGATAAGGGCTACAAGCTTGTTCTTGAAGGACATGCATGTAATTCGGCCGGATCGACCGATTATAACATGGCACTTTCAGCCGATCGCGCCCAGGCTGTGAAGCAGTATTTTAGAGATCATGGTATTATAGGCGAAATTGAAACTGTTGGGCGTGGGTGTGCTCACCTTATCGTACCATCCGGAAACGCTGAACAGCAAGCACCGAACCGTCGTGTAGAAATCTACGCGTATGAGATTCAAGAAAAAGCTTAGGTCGGCGATGTTTAAGAAGTTACTTTTTATTTCTCTAGGTTTTATGGCAGTTGAGGGATCATCAGATCCCTCATTGCTTGTTGTTAACAAAACAACATCTCTTGGAGACTATAAGCCTCATGATCTTGTTCAGTTTAAAGGGGTCTGGGTTGCAAAGCGTATTGTAAAAGATTTACAGCAGCTTTTGGATGCTGCCAATCAGGCAGGCCTTACGCTCAAAGTGGTGTCCGGATATCGTAGTTATGAAATGCAAATTAATACGTTTGATCGTTGGACTGAGAGCGAGCTTAAAAAGGATCCGCGACTAACACGTGAGCAGGCGCAAAAGAGGGCAAACCGTTATTCGGCGCGCCCCGGACATTCTGAACATCAGTTGGGAACAACGGTGGATATTTTATCTGCGGAAAACGGCTATAAATTTTTTAAGAATAAAAAATTAAAATACGTAGAGTGGATGGAGAAAAATGTCCATAAATATAATTTTAAAATAAGCTATCCTGAGGGCAATCCAGAGTACGACTATGAACCATGGCATGTACGCTGGTACGGTAAGTCATAGGTGCTTTGTTTATTAGTAGGCACAAAGAACCCTGGCTCCTTGAAGCGATTTTAGGCGTGGAGGAGATCACTTCCCGACACAAAACTCTTTAAATACCATATCAAGCCCCGCTTCGCTTATTGATTTACCTGTGAGCTCGCTCAGCAACGTGAGTGCATCATTAAGATGGTAAGAAATAAGTTCGTACTGAACTGATTGGGTAAGCAAGGGCAGTATTTTACTGATCTTTTCTTCAAGATGAATGAGTAAAGCATTATGGCGCTTGTTGAGTAAAAAGGGTGATTCTAACGAGTCAAAGAGCTGAGCTATTTTCTGCTCAATGAGGGTATTGAGGATGCCCAGGCTTTCGTGTGTGAGGCTGCAGACGGTAGCTGCAGGTGTGCCTAATGCGTTAGCAGAATCATGTACAGGTAGATCTGATTTATTATGCACCAGGATGCACTTGGCAGAATATTTTCTTTGGAGTTCTTGGTAAATACTTATTTCTTGAGAAGTCGTTGCCCTGCTGCGATCGACCACCAAAATAATGATATCAGCTTTATGGGCTTCTTCATGAGAGCGGCGAATGCCTTCTTGCTCAATTATATCATCTGTTTGACGTAATCCGGCAGTATCTATTAATGTCCAGTAGTTGCCTTTCACCGTAAGGCTCGCTTCAATGGCGTCCCGTGTTGTGCCTGCTATATCAGTTACGATAGCGCGCTTTTTATTAAGAAGGGCATTAAAAAGAGAAGATTTTCCAGCATTTACTGATCCAATAAGTACGATACAGACTCCTTTTCGAATCTGTTGTTGTGCATCAAAAGTTTTTTTGAGATTTTCTATTTTTCTTACCATTTCTTTGAGCGATGCCGCAATGCGGTCTGCAAAATCAACTTCCTCATCAAGAAATTCGAAGCTTGCCTCACACCATGCAAGAGCCCGAAGCAAGTCTTGCTCCAGGGCGCTTATCCAATGCGAAAAGCTGCCTTCAAGTTGTGCGAGAGACTTTTTTAAGGCAAGCTGCGTTGTTGCGCTAATGAGCTCATTTATTGCTTCAGCTTGAATAAGATCGATCTTGCCATGTAAAAAAGCGCGTTTGGTGAATTCGCCTTCTTGTGCAAGTCGCGCCCCTTTTTTAATAAGTTGGGCAATAATAGCTTCGATTAAAAATGGATTATTATGGCAGGTAATTTCAATAACATCTGCGCCAGTAAAAGTTTTAGGCCCGTCCATGACGATGAACATAACCTCGTCGATATGCGCACCGTTATCATCAATCACCCAACCGTGATGGATGGTATGCGATGGTACGATCAGAAGGTTTTTCCCTGATGAGAGCTGAGCGCAGGAATTCACGAGTGGGCGAACGTTTTTTCCACTTATTCTCAAAAGTGCAAGCGCCCCTTTGCCGCTCGCGGTACATTGGGCAATGATGCTATCTTCATCATGCGAAAGCATCTACTCACCGCCCAAGAGAACTATTTTGTAGCCTTTTAAAGGCCGCTTATACTGCCTTTTGAGCATCGTGAGCAAAAGATTTGATACGTTTGCAAAAAGATATTTTTGACGAGTTTTGTCATCGTAAAGATTGTTCTGAAATTGAATTTTTAAATGAAAATGCTGCGGATTTACCGTAAATGGGACCCTGTCAAGGTCCATTGAAGGAAGCATTTCGGTTATCCAATCTTTAACGGTTTCGATCATCTCATCAGTCCAGATAGGGCCCTGCTTTAGCTCGGCATCTAATTGGCGAGCTTCCTGGCGAGGTTCTTGTATGCGCTGCTCTTTTTCGGGTGCTTCCTTGGGCCTTGGGGTACGCGTTTTTTGACCACGTGCTTGTTGAGGCAATTCAACCGTTTTTTGGCGCTCTTCTTGCTGCCCTTGTTTTCTTCTTTTAGCTTGTTGCTCTGTAGATTTTTGGGGAGCACTTTCTGTGAAAAAAATGCCGATTTTTGCAGGACGCACCGTCATGCCAATAAAGTTTTTTTGAGGCTCTTCAAATATTTTTATAGTAAACTCTTTTGGATTTCCGGCACTTGTTCCATCCTTTTTCTATAGCTTTAAAAATAGAAGATGCTTCTTCCATAATTGATTTCATGAGTTTTCCTTTATAAAGAAAATTGTTAGGGAATGTATAAAGGTGAGCGTCGGTATGTGCTTATTTGGAGCGGGAAACGGGATTCGAACCCGCGACCTTTGCCTTGGCAAGGCAACGCTCTACCAGCTGAGCTATTCCCGCAACATATCTTAAAAAGAGTATCAGATCCTCAGAAATTGTCAATGCACAGGGTATAGGGTGCAATTTACTATTCTCTTGTTTCTGCTTACTCGATTACGTTATTATGAAATTGCAGATACATTTTTATTTATAAAACAGGGGGATACTGTGAAAAGCTACGGTAACATGTTTCTTTTATTATGTGCGACTATTTTGTTTATAAGCGATTTTAAATCTACAGAGGCAGAAAATCACAATCCAATAACCAAAATAGTTGAGCATACCAATTCAGACCCATGCATATGCGATGGATCTGCGCAACTAGGGGCAAGGTTTAAACCTCGTTATAATTCCGGAACCTTTACTTCCCTCATTTTGTCAAATACCCAAGTAGGGTATAAGGCCACAGCAATGCAAGATTATACACCTGAATCGACAAAAATAGTACCACACACATTTGGTAATCTTTGTGGAGGCAAATATAAGTGGCTCATCAACGTTAATGGTGAAAGTTTTACAGGTGAGTCGTTCACAGTAATTTCAGCATCGACGTCTGGTACTTTCATAATACCAGGAGGAGGGCCTGTGCCGGCAAACGTATCGATTAGTGGTAATGCTAGCCCTTATAACACGGGAGATACAGTAACGCTTACTGCCAATACAACTACCACACTGCCCCCGGTTTCATACATCTGGACGAATCCTGCGGGGCACGTATTATTTACAACCAAGACGATTGCATTTACTGCGGGCGCTGCAACTGCGGGATTATGGACAGTTGAAGTTTATACTGATAATCAACAAGTTAATTGTAGTACATCAGTAAGTACAAATATAGTTGTTACACCTCCTTGTGATCTAATGATAAGTGCTACTGGTGAATGTAATGGGTTGGTCTATGTGTCAGGTACCGGGGCCCAAGCAAGCCAAATGGTAACAATATTTGCTGGCACGCAGGCGCTGTCACCAACTCTTATGGCTACCACAGGTGGATCATTTAGTGGAACTGTCGGTCCTCTTGCCCCTCCGGGGATGTACACAATTACTGCACAAACAGCAACGCCATGTATTAGTAATGGCGTTAGTGTGACTATCAATCCAAATCCAGCCCCTACTATTATGTCGAGTGCCACCTCAGTATGTCAGGGACAAAGCGTCATGTTGACAGCTTCTCCAGGATTTGCAAGTTATCAATGGTTTATAAATGGCGTTCTTTCACCGGATACAACCAATGTATTGACTGATATACCCCTGATAAATCAAACAAGCTATTACGTTACAGTGACAGATAGTCATGGTTGTCAGGGGGATTCAAATACAATTTTTGTGACAGTCAATCCAAATCCGCTAGTAACTATAACAGGCAATATGGATATATGTGGCGAAAACCCTCCAACATTGACCGCTATGCCAAATGATACGAGCACTTATTCATATTTGTGGACATTCAATGGCAACCCTTTTCCTGGCAATACCACGCCTACCATTAATCCAAATGCAGCAGGAACTTATGCGGTAACGGTAACTAATAAATCGACCCAATGCTCCGGCTCAGCACAGATTGTTACCAACGAAAATCTTTCTGCTGGGATTATGATTAGTCCAAGTACATTCTGCATACCACAAAATAGTTCTCTCTCGCTCACCGCGGTACCAAGCCCATCGGGTACTTACACCTACAGTTGGACGACTCCAACTGGTCCTACAACAGGTAATCCTATAAATGCGTCCGTTCCAGGAACCTATACGGTCACCATAACCGATCCTAATTGTAGCGCAACAGCTTCTGTCGCTTTAGGACAAGCCTTCTTGTCAGGTGTTATGGGCTCTGCCGATTGCCAAGGCACCGTGACTATTACAGGTCTGGCTGGCTCAATGAATACAATAATGGCGACTGATGGGACCTTTAGTGGCTCAACAACGGCGGATGCGATGGGAAATTTCACTATTACCATACCAAACGTTACAAATGGCATGCATACCTTTACGGTTACAGCAACTGATGCGAGCGTGCAGCCTCACTGTACAGCCCAAACTCAAGTACAGATAACGGTTAATGCAGCACATCTAAGTGTGACATCAGCGGGCGATTGTTTAGGCAACATTACGGTAACGGGTGCTGCCGATCCAAATGATCTTATTACCATAACAGGAGATATAAGTGCAAGCGGCACGGCTGATGGATCGGGCAATTTTAGTTTTACCTTCCCAGGAAAACTGCCAGGTACGTATAACTTTACGGTTACCGCAACAAATAATAACTGCATGAAATCCATGCTGCAAACAGTCATGGTTCCCCCATGCCCGACAAACTTGGGTCTCTTTCAGTGCTGTGGAAATAAAGAATCATGCAATGGCATGACTTCAGTAACAGTGAGCGTAAAAAATGCTGGTCCTGCAGTTGCAACTGGCTTTGTGGTAACTGAAACATTGCCATGCTGCTATAGTTTCTTAAGTAGCGTGGGAGAAGGCTGGACTTTCGTTTCTTCGGGCAATACGGTAACAGCCACCTTCCATGACTTCTTAGGTGTTGGAGCGGCTACGTCATTTACCCTACAGCTACGAGCAAATTGTTGCTGTTCATCTAAGAAAAAGGCAAGCCTACTGGCAACGCTAACAAGCACACAGATAGAATCACCTAAAACCGCTCTTTGTGTTGGCCACTAGAGATAGCAAATGAGGCCCAGTTTTTAGCTGGGCCTTCGTCTTTGTCGTAAGCTTGCTAACATGAATCGCATCATATTCTCTTGTTTTCGCTTACTCGCATGCGTTACTATGTAATAAGTAGGCGATTTTGTTTTAAAAGACAAGCCATGAGGACCGTATGAATAGTGTTAAAATGACTATATTAGCGATGCTCTTGTGTTTGAGCATTATTCAGGCGAAAGACATTCCATCTAAAATTTTAATGGCATCTATTCCTAAAACAGGCACTATGATGCTCTCTAAACTTGTTAGAGAACTTACAGGCCTTAAGCCTCGAGGCTCTTCTAGTGTACTCACTAAAGAAGATATAGATCTTCCGCCTGACACCTTTCTGATGTCCCATGCACCTGCGCTTGAAGAAAATCTAAAACTTCTAAGCGGAAAAAACTTTAAAACGCTCGTTTTGTTACGTGACCCACGTGATGTTATTATTTCGATGTACTATTATTTTGGGCCAAAGCATGCCAAAAAACTGGGACTTGATCATGTGGCAGATAAAGATAAGATAATCATGCTTCACATAACAAAATGGTATCTAACTACAGATAAGGATTCACCAAGTGGTCCGTATTTAGAAGGAGATTATCATCAATTTTTTGACTGGAGTACGCAACCCGATGTATTTTTTACCACCTATGAAGCATTAGTGGGTAGCCAAGGTGGAGGTAGTGATGAACTTCAGAAAAAAGAAATCAGCGCAATAGCTGACTTTCTTGGGATTGCCCTTACTCAAGAAGAACTAACAACGATGGCTACTAATCTCTATGGCGGTACAGCAACTTTTAGAAACGGTGGCATTGGTACTTGGAGAAATCATTTTACCCCTGAGCATGTGGCCGCATTTAAAGAATATGCGGGAGAACTGTTAATCAAAATGGGCTATGAGAAAGATAATAACTGGGGAATCTAGAAAAGCCATACCGCTTATTATCCCCGAACACGGCGCAAGGCGAAGTCAAGATCTGTTCAATATTTCATGCATTTCAAAGAACTCGGCGCAATTACTGAAGAACTATAATTTAAAATTTCATAACAGTCAAATTATTTTTTGATTTTTGCAAAATACACATCAGGAGGGTACACTAGAGGCATAGTGTTTTAAAAATACCGCTTAAAGGGAGACCTATGATTGCTCGGTTACGAGGCGAGGTAATAGAAAAGGGAATGCAAAGCATAACTCTGGATGTTCAAGGGGTGGGGTATGCGGTTGCTGTTGTTGATGAGCATGAATATACCATTCAACAAACCGTTGATCTCCATATGTATTTTCACTGGAATCAAGAAAATGGCCCGCTCCTGTATGGCTTTAATGATGCCCTGTCAAAAACTGTTTTTGCCCATATTTTGAGTTGCTCGGGATGTGGGCCCAAAATTGGGCTGGCTATTCTGGCACACATGCCACCGCAGGACTTTTTGCGCGCGATAGCTGTGGGCAATGGGAGTGCATTAAGCGAGGTAAATGGTATAGGCCCTAAAAAAGCGGAGCTGATGATTATGCAACTTAAAGATAAGATAGCAAAAATTGCGCCAGGTCATGCAGTTGATAAACATGACACGCTTATTAAAATACGACAGGTACATGAAGCTCTTGCGGCCTTACGGTATAAACCTGCTGAAATTACCTCGGCACTTGAGTATCTAAATAAACAGGCCGTTATTGAAACAAGCCCGATTGATGAATTATTAAAAAAGGGACTCTCATTTCTTGCAAAAAGATTGTAAGAAGAAAGGCCGACGATGAATCTATTTTCCTCTTGTTATGCGGCAATTTTTGCACTGAATACTCATTTAGCGCTTCCTTCGATTATGCTTTTTTTGGGGGTAGGGATTTTTTTAACTTTCAAAACACGTTTTATTCAAATAAGAGCATTTCCTCGATTTATGCATCTTATTAAGGATGGTATTCAAAAAGGCCATACGCGGGCTCATACTATTAATGCATTCCATGCGCTTTTTAGTGCTATGGCTACAACTATAGGTATGGGTAATATTGTTGGTCCTTCAATGGCTATTAGCATAGGTGGTCCGGGGGCACTTTTCTGGCTGCTTTTTTACATAGTATTTGGATCGGTTACAAAATTTGCCGAAGTTACCTTTGCTGTTTATACACGCACCACAAGCGCGCGGGGAGATATTATAGGTGGGCCCACGCAGTATCTTGCCCTGGTACGACCTTGGTTAGGAACCTGGTATGCAGTACTGACCATCTTACTTTTTACCGTCTGGTCGAGTATACAAGTGAATACGCTTTCTTGTATCTGGGCGCAAGAAGGGGTCCCCGCCTGGGTAACAGGTCTTTTAGCGGTCACAATCCTGCTTGTAGTGGTTCTCGGTGGCGTTCAAAGGATAGGTTTTTTTGCAAGCCGCATTGTTCCGCTTAAATTTGTTCTCTATATAGTGTTTGCGCTTGTAATACTTTTTCAAGATCTAGGCGCCTTGGCAGCAGCTATAAAATTGGTATTTGCTTGCGCATTTACGCCCACTGCAGCGTGCGGCGGTGTTGCCGGAATTACATTGTTTACGGTTATTCGCGAGGGCATATATAAAAGCATATTTATTACCGAAGCTGGTGTGGGAACGTCATCAATTCCTCATGCATTAGCTGATGTAGAGAGGCCAACTGATCAGGGCATACTGGCCTTGTTTTCTGGATTGGCTGATATGTTTCTTTGTTCCTTATCGGGGCTCCTTACCATCGTAACCGGGGTATGGATGTCAGGGAAATTGAGCAATACTCTTATTTATGAAGCATTTAAAATGCATTCGCCCATTGCAGGAGGCCAGTACGTGCTCATGGTAAGTATTTTGCTTTTCGTCATAACTGCTCTTATTGGCAATACCTACAATGGCAGCCAGAGCTTTGCTGCCCTTACCAAGTACCGCTATGTTAAGACATATTACCTTGTTGCAGCATTGATAGCCTTTTCGGGGTCGCTGGTAGCAGTTCCGGTCATTTGGAACATTATGGATGTCGTATTAATCTTTGTTGCCATTCCCAATTTGCTTGGCATTACATATTTGGCAGTGAAATATCCGCAAGTGATCCGCTATTAACAGATTAAAAAATAATTGCTTAATCTGCACTGTGCGCAGTCTTGCTAACGCAATTTTCCATCACATTTAATTCCGTAGTTGGTACGCTTCAACTTTAAATTATGAAAGATTGAGGCACATCCGGATTCTGTTATTTAGCAAACTTAGCTACTGCACTTTGCCATTCTCTGTCATGCACTGCGGTGGCATTTTGTAATTCTTGTTTTAGATCGATATATATTTGATCTATTGTTGTGGCTTTTTGAATTGCCGCGGCTTGGCGATAAAAACGCAGCTGAATAGAAAAAACTTGCCTTGAATGTGCATTTACCATGCTACAAAGAGGTAGTGGCCAGCCAAACTTCTCCAGTACCTGAGCAAAATTTGTATTTTCAGCTTTAATGGCTTCTAGCTTGTTGCAAAATGCTCTTGCATAACTTGTAAATGCTTTGAGCGCGTATGCGTGTTCTTTGCTTTCAGGATTCGTGCTTCTGCATAATCCTGATAAGTTACTCCAAATGCAACATTCTAAAGCGGCTTGTTCCTGCACTGCACGCAGATTTAGTTCTTGGTTAGGTGTCTGAAGCAGGTACTTTACAAACAAATCCGCTACTTCTTCACCCTTTTTAATAAAATAAGCATAACGATCTGCTTCATCAACCCTTGGTTGGGTTAACGCTTGAATGGCTTGGGGTAGCTTGATACTTTCAACCAGTTGCTTTTGTTGAGCGATTATATTTCGAACATGTTCGCTACAAAAAATTTGGGTGGTGCATGAGAAAAGAAGAAGTATTGTTAGCAATGAATATTTTGCAAGCATGTTTATCCTTAGTGCAATAAGTTTGTTATTATATATCTTGAGGGTGCGATAAAGTATCACATTTGTCAAAGGCAGGAGTCTGAGGAAATTTCGAACACGAAGACAACTGATCCAGTAAGCCAGCCGAAAAAAATAATGATGAATGCTAAAAAGAAGCATTTGAAAAAAATATTAAATGAAGCTACAATAAAAATTGACAGTTAAAAATATCTATGGGAAAATGCATGAAAGTTTTATTATTTCTAACAATTTTTTTTCTACCTTATGCATTTGGTATGGATCTTGAGGAATTAAGTTTCGCGAGTTTCTTAAAAAGGCAAGCGCTTTGTAAGCGTGACGTAAAGGTAGGAGATTCTGATGCTCTAATTCGGGAGACTATAGATGCTCTTTGCCTAAACCAAGATCAAGCCGTAACATACTTAAAAGAGCGTTTAATGCGGCGGGAAGAAAGGCTTTTTAAAGACACCATTAGCCAGTTGGTTAAAAGAAACAGACAGTTTGCGGTAGATGTAGTTCTCGGGATTTTTGCTAGCTATATTGAAGATCGAGAGTACGAAGAATATTTGGCCGTTACTGGACGAAACGGTCAGTTAAGTATGCTCTATTATAGCCTTTCCTCGCTCTTTCCAAAATTGAACGAGTATTACACGAGCACCGGTAGGTATTGTCTCCTTACTATAAGAGGGGTTGAGAGAGTAATTGGATTGCTTAATGAAAAAAAGAATTACTTTAAAGATGTTCCCTGCGCCATTTGTTCCGACTTGGACGAGTTAACTGAGTCTATAAAGACGAAAGCCGCTGAGGAATTAAATCAAGATGAGTTGAGGCGTTATGTATTTCTATCAAAATGCTCTTCGCTGTCAAAAAATAATTTTACTGATCATGTATCAGCTTGTTTTCTACAACAAAGTAAGGATGGGTTGAAACTACTAATCCTTGATAGTACGGGAGAAAAAAGTAAGCAGCTAAACGAATCAGAGGCTAACTATATCAATGACCTAAAGGAGAGCGTCAAGGCAGCATTGCAAGAAGGTTTGAATGTCAAATCTACAGTCTATGTGCATGAAGGCTTAAAGCGCCAATACGATTGGACAGGCTGTACTATATTTGCTATTTCTGATGCAATTGAGTATTCAAGGCATACTGATATTTTTGATTGGGTTGAGAGGCAAGGGAAGGCAAGAGCAAAAGAAGTTATTGGAAGCGCGGATTTTATAAGTTTTGTGTGTCTACCGCCTTACATGATGAAAATGACCCAATCAGCGAAAAAAATTGAAACCTATTTAAAAGAGCGCTTTGATCTAACAGCGAACAAACAAGATGGAG
Source organism: uncultured bacterium (assembly GCA_963762095.1). Taxonomy (GTDB): domain Bacteria; phylum Babelota; class Babeliae; order Babelales; family Babelaceae; genus PRDV01. The sequence goes on from CAVXJI010000005.1 coordinate 267,655, forward strand.
TGCAAAGACTGCCCGATATCCTGGCAAAACATGAAATGATCGATATCGCCGGACTGAAAGTAACCAGAGTTAATACAAAATCCGGCAAAAGATTTCTTAAATATATGCGTTTACTATTTAAAGATGTGATTCTGAATGAGTCACTCCCCTCGTCTTAATCTCTATATCACATAGAGAATTCTTGAAATAACGGCAGTTTAACGGCAGCTTAATGGCATAAAATTAAAAGAAATGTTTAAACCAAATTTTACCTTAACTCCAAAAATTGCAACCTATTTAATGCGCATAGAGGCTATCCGAGAAGAATTTCTAGGACTTCCAATCACTCTACAGGTTCTTGCCTCTTGAAGGGAAACAGCGCGTCTTCAATCTGTGCATTATTCAACTCAAATTGAAGGAAATCGTCTGACCCAAGAACAGGTAATTGATTATAAAAAATGCAGAGCATATTCCGGGCCGAGAAAGGGATGACAAAGAAGTATTGGGTTATTATAGTGCTTTGGATGAATTAGAAAAGCTTGCAATCCGCAAAGCCAAAGTGACAGAGGAAGTGATTAAGCGGCTTCATGCCTTGGTAATGGCGGGTGGTAAAAAGGCGGCTAAACCGAGTCCTTACCGTGACGGACAAAATGTTATACGCGATAGCAGAACCAACAAAATAGTTTACCTGCCTCCTGAGGCCAAAGATGTGCCGCATCTTATGCGTGATCTAGTACTTTGGTTCAATGCAACCGAACATGCGCATTTTCCTTATCCCCTATTAGCAGGTATTGCTCATTATCAGTTTGCCACGATTCATCCGTATTACGATGGTAACGGGCGTACTGCACGGCTGCTCACAACGCTCATTCTGCATAAGGGTGCCTATGATCTTAAGGGCATTTACTTAAATCGAAATTTTGGTTTTCCCATTCACCAGCCATACTCAGCAAAGGTGATACCGTTAATAGCGTTATGGAGTACTATCTCATCATGAGGCATGAGGGGGCGTGGTAATTGAGTTAGCGGGAAAAACCCTAGCTCATCATGCTTGTATGGTTCATTATTCCGGATCATCCCTTCCCATTGCCGACAAATGAAGAAAAAATCTACGGTTTCCAATGTAATTATTCCAGAACTTGTAGGTTGTGTTGCTTTGGAATGAAGAACTCCAGCCATGTTAAGCCATTCGGGCTTTATAATTATATTGGCTTCTTCTTGAGCTTCACGTATGATGGACTGTGTTACGCTTTCATCTGCTTCCAAATGCCCGCCTATTAGTCCATAATGTCCGTCAAAACGCCCTGTATTATAGCGTCGTAACAGTAAAACATTGTTGTCCTTATCCATAAGGACAAGAGCTGTTGTGACGATAATTTTAAATCGTACAGGACCCGATGTATGAGCCATGCAATAATCTCCTTGGGATTTGTGGTTCTGCTCCCAGCTAATAAGTTTATCAAAATCGTTTTTTATTGCATCAGTTATGACGCTCCCAGAAATTGTTTCCTCAAGAAAGCAGTGACGCCGCTCTATCTTCGTTTTTTGCCAAAAGAGCAGGAAGTAAAAAATATCTTGGGGTTGACAATTGTTATGTTATGCACTTCCATCTATACTATTAAAGAGAAGCATGGAGGATTTTCTATGATGAATATTGATGATAAAACGCGTCACAAGATTATTTCGGTCATTAAAGCATTGCTGCCTCAAACTAAGATTTATTTATTTGGATCTAGAGCAAGGGGCAGATACAGTCAGTGGTCTGATGTTGACTTGGCATTGGATGCTGGAGAGCGATTGGACTATAGAGACGTATATGAGGTTAATGATCTGATGAAAGCTTTAAGAACACCCTATAAAGTTGATGTGGTAGATCTGTATGCAGTACCAGATCCTATGCGTGAAGAGATATTGCGGGATAGAGTAACATGGGAAGCTTAGAAACCCGCTCTGTGGCGGTATCGAAGTGCTTAATAGCTTTAAATAAATCTATTCAACTTTTTCAAAGTAAACGATATTCTGAATTGCATGATGAATTAAGAGATTCAGTTATCCAACGTTTTGAATTCAGTATAGATACGCTTTGGAAATTTTTAAGAGAATACTTAGAAATTAAAAAGGGTGTTATCTTTGATATAGTAAGCCCTAAGGAGGTTCTGAGAAGCGCTTTACAGATCAACTTTATTACTGATAGTGAGTATGAGATCTTTCTAGATATGTTGAATGACCGAAATCTCACTTCACACACTTACAATGAACTTCTCGCCGAAGAAATAGCTCAGCATATTTTGGCTTATTATGATTTCATGAAAAGCATAGTTGAACGGGCAAAATTATAGATCGCAAACAAGTCTTATGTGCGCCTTACTTTAAGCGCTCAATTGTATTCTAATGGTCTCATATAAAGGATTGGCTATTGCAACGTACGTGCAAGAACCGCTTTTCTTTGCTTGATAAGCGACTTGATGCCTACATGATTAAATTTTTTGCAAAGCTCAAAGCCTTTCCAGCCATTTCAATCAAATCGATATTTAAATAGGTATAGACATAGAATCTTTTTTCCGAGAAAATGTCATACCATTTCTTTTTGCTATATGTGCGGGGAAAGTGTGCGTAAATGGCATTTTTTATTAAGCGCAATGCTTCATCACTGTTTTGCGAATACTGAGGTCCTTTTTGTTGGTATTGTTGAGCAAGCTTAGCAAGACCAGCTGTTAGCTTTTTTGGTAGAAACTCCTTTGCTGTTTCCCAATTGTCCATCAAGCAGGCAAGCTGCTTTCGCTCCTCTATGGCCAGCAGATGTGATCGTAGAGCAAGATACGTCAAAGCGCCACTTGTAATGCTTGCACCTATGGTTATATGATGCCTTTTTCGATCAAGATAGGGATAGGGCCGAGCACCGAACCAATCTTGTTGATTAATCGCATCTAACCCTTTTTTGCTTAAAAAATAAGCACCTGTACCGGCCGCTGCTGCAATGGCAGCCATCAGAGCTTTTCTTCCCAGCCCATCAACTTTTGCTTCTGGCTGTGTAATAAAAATATCCTCAAGCATATGCCAGTCGCTGGGGTAAAGTTGGGCTAAATGTGCATCAATGCATGTTTGCTCTTCTGAACTTTCGCTTGCAAAGCTGCTCTGATAAATGCAACCAAGGGTAAGCAGTAAGCACCCCCATAAAAATAATGTACGCATCTCTATACTCCTTATATAAAAATTCGGTATCCTTACTTTAAAGTTAGCATACTTCTCATCCCATTCAACAGGGTTAGGTATTTACATTTTTTATAAAAGCTGTATAATTAATAATTAGAATTTTTAAAAACACGAAGGAGAGGTTGTCGATGAAACGTATACTCTTTCTTTTACTTCTTATAAGTGCACATTGTTTGTCATCCACTATAGCTGCCGCGAACACAATAGCTTCTTATAGCAAGCGTGTTGTTGATTCACGTTCTGCTGGTGCTGAAAGTTCTATTAAGGATAAGCTGGATGATACTACTGATGAAGCATATGTTAAAGTCTATATCAATAAGATACAAAATGCTGTAGGGGACGACTGCACCATAAACGGGTTTGCAGTGCCATCAGATAAAGCGGCGAAGCCGATACGTCCTTTGCTGATTCCATTTATCTCGATAGGTACCTACTTAAAAGAATATACTTCCAGAAGAGCATTTACACCCCAGGGAGCCTTAGAAGTTCTGACTCCTTATGGCCAATTCCGGTTGTGGGCAAGCGAGTCAGGCGTTATGTATGCACCAGATCCAGACGGCGATCAATCGTCACACGACGGGTGGAAAGCAAAAAAACTTCTTGGTATAACGCGCGATGAACATGGCGGCAAGAAGCTGTATTTAGCGTCTTTGGTGCTGCGAGCCATGAAAGATAAGTTTAATAAAGATAAACTTAAGATGTCTCTACAGCCTTTGAGATAAGACTTTTTCTTTTGTGGCTAACGAACCCGATTGCGTATGCTCTTCAAAACCAAGCTCAACAATGCGGTCAATAAAATCCATAGGTTTGAGACCAATCTCAGCAGCTTGATGGAAGATGCATGTAGCTGGAGTAAGTCCAGGTAACGTATTAAATTCTAAGATTACTAATCGTTCACTCCCCGTTGGGCTTTGCAATGCGCTTTGATAAAAGCAGTCAATGCGCGCATATCCTTTGCAATTTATAGATTCATAGGCATCTTCGATAGTTTTTCTGACAAATGCCAGAGCTGCGGACGGTAAAGGCGCCGGAGTTTGATTTTCGCCAGATCCTGGCAGGAACTTCTCTTCGATTGTAAGAATATCGCTTGAGCAGACTGTCTGACTTGGCGGCAATGCTTGAGCTTTATTATTACCAAGAACGCCCACGGTCAATTCCATTCCGGTTACAAATTCCTCTACCAGTACCTTCTTTTTGCCATCCGCCACTATTGATTCAATGGCCTTGATAAGTTCGCTCTCATTGTTTACTTTATGCACAAGAACGCTGCACCCATCATCATGAGGTTTAACAATTAAAGGAAACGGTGCAACCCTGGCTATCGCAGAAAGTTGTGCTTTTTGGTCATGTTGCCAATCATTTACATCAATCAAATAATTAAGAGGGACATTAAAGCCTTTGCTTTTCAAATACTGACTCGTTTTATACTTATCCATACAAATAGAGCTTGCAAGCACAGAGGATCCATTATAGGGAAGGCCGAGCATTTCTAGTGCGCCTTGCACGCATCCGTTCTCACCTTCTCCCCCATGAAGTCCTATGAAGACAAAATCTACCAATGAAGGAAGATCATTCCACAAAACCTTCATTTCGGGTTTTAGGGCCATAGCAATTTCTTTTGTTGAATTGCGCACCAAGAGTGCTTGATCTATGCGATACAGCTCAAGATTGTCATCAACAAAGAGTGCAAGTGGCTCGTACTTGTAGGGAGAAAGCTTATAGAATACATTGCGACCCGATTCGAGTGAAATTTCCTTTTCGTGAGAGCGGCCGCCTAATAAGACTGCGACTCGCTTTTTTTGTTGCTGTTCCATCTGATGTCTTTCTTTTTTTTCTTGAAGCTCTACCGCTGCAAGCATGCCGTAATGATCAAGCTCAGTCTCGATAAGGTGATTGATTAAAGCAGTAGTGCTCATATTAACCTCAGCAGCTTGCCTAAATAAAAAGCTGGATGGGGCTACCCCAGAGAAAGTGTTAGGATCTATTATAATGATTTCACCTTCAGGGGTGACAAATCCGTCTATACGAGAAATGTTTTCTATTTCAAGAATCTGAGTAACATGCGTGCATATATCCTGAATTTTTTTAATAATCTCTGAGGGAACCCGAGCTGGGGTATATTTTGTTGATCGGCCAGGCATATACTTCTGTTCATAATCAAAATAAAGAGTATTGCGTTCATGCACAATCTCTGTCGGTGGCAAAGGGAGGTATTTTTTTGTTTTATAATCAGTAAGTATAATGCAGGTGAACTCCATTCCCTTTACATATTCTTCTAGAAGCACCGCTTGGGGTCTTTGAGGATCAACGGTCGCTGCTTTTATAAGCGCCGGTTGTAATTCACTATCATTAAAGACCACTGTTATACCAAGGCTTGATCCCTCCTTGTGAGGTTTTACAAAATACGGAAAGCTTAATCCTGCGTCGGTTATTCGCTTATGAAGGAGCTCTGGCGATTGAGTAAACGCAAGAATATCTTCTGGCTTTATGGATATCCCTTTTGGCACTGAGATACCATTATTTTTAAGAATCTCTTTTTGAAGAGTTTTATCCATGCCAAGGGCACTTGCCATAACCTTTGAGCCAAAATAGGGAATACCTAGTATTTCTAGAAAGCCTTGCATGGTTCCATCTTCTGCATAGCGGCCATGCATGGCAATATACATAAAGTCTATGCGCTCTTTAAGGCTGTCCCAGGAAATTTTTTCAGCTTCTGTATCAAGTCTCTGTTCAAAGTCACTCGTTTTACCACGGTGCAAAAAACGGTAAGGCAAAATATAGAGTGCTCCATTTGACCGTTGAAAAATAGGAATAACAAGGTATCTGAAACTATCAAGATGATCACAGACGGTCCGGCCAGAATTAAACGAGACCTCTTTCTCGCCCCCACGGCCACCCATAAGGACGCCAACCCTAAGCAGAGTGCGCTCCTTAGTTAGGACATCGAGAGTCTTTGTGCTTTTCAGATGTGGTTCCAAGATGCATCCTTGTTTTACAAGTTTTCAGATGGAAATGAGCTTTAACTAAGATAAGTGTAGCATAGTTGCTTGCTGTTGCAAAAAGGCAAGTTATAACAATAACACAAAATCGTTATCGTTTTCGCCTGCGGCGGGCCTAAATTACTAGATCAATATTTTTTTAACGCCTTGCGGCGAGCAGCAGGATTGGGCTATGCGCCCAGCAGCAGGACCTTCGCAGGCCCTGCACCCGCGGCAGCGCTGCGCTCTGCACCGCCAATGGGGTCTGTACCAGACGCCCCTTGAACCCCCCAAGCTCCCTAATGCTCCCTCAACTCTCGCGGACGTTAAGCTTCAAATTCATTATCGCATTGCTAATCATATAATTACGAGGGCATCCGGCTTCAAATACCATATCACCATTGCTAATAATGTAATTACGAGGGCACCCGGCTTCAAATACCAAATTACATTGCTAATAAGGAGCACATTCAGCATTCAAGCGGAAAATCCTATTGCCAATTAGATAGCATTTGGCATTCAAATGCTATAACGCATTGCTAATAAGGCATTTCGAGTCACTGAGCTTTCAAAATCACTGCTGCATTGCTCATTACGTAATTACCGTCCAAACGCCGCGTTGCTAGTCTTGCAAGATGAATGGCTTTGCAGATACTATCCTTTATAAGGAGCGGCAGAAGTTCCTTATCAGCGCGTGCTGGTTGAGGGTGCCGGAAGCCAGAGCGGTACGCTCTGAGCTGAGGTGCCCGAGTTATGCGCCACTTGAAGGGGTTGCTAGGGGAGTTTTCCCCTAGGCATGGGGTGTGCAGAGGGCCGCCATGTGTAGGCCCTTTGCCACTCGCCGTGGAGGCGTTAAAAAAATATTTTTATTTAAAATTCCATAAAACTTTGAATTTCGAATTGAGCAAAGAACACTAACTACAACATTATTAACTGTTGGGGTATACTTAATCTAAACCCTGATTATAAAAAGCAAAATCAAGGACACGCATGAGCCGTTACCAGAGTAATTTAGTATGGATCGATCTCGAGATGACCGGGTTAGACACTAGCCGGGATACCATATTAGAAATTTCGACCGTTATAACAACAAATGATTTAGAGACCATCGCAGAAGGGCCTTCTTTTGTCATCCATCATGGCGAAGCAACGTTATCGCTTATGGATGCCTGGAATTGGGAGCACCACACGGCCTCGGGCCTTGTTGCTGCAGTCCGTGATTCAACGATTACAATGGAGTTGGCACAAGAGCAAACCCTAGCATTTATAGCTGAACATGCACAAAAAAATCTTTCACCCTTGTGCGGCAACTCGGTATGGCAAGACCGTGCATTTTTAAAACGACACATGCCGCAGATTGATGATTTTTTAAACTATCGCATTATTGATGTCAGTTCGATAAAAGAAGTAATAAAACGATGGTATCCCCAAGATCCGTATGAGAATTTTGTAAAAGTAGAAAATCATCGTGCGCGGGAAGATATCCTGCAATCCATTGAAGAGCTTGCACATTACAGAACTTATTTTTTTCATGAAAACGATTGATTATGCTTTCCCTCTTTTTTGCTTTTGGTTTTCTGGCGAGCGCTATATCCGCCAATAAAGTTCTTTTATACGCGCTTAAGCCTGAATTTCTTGTTGGCATACGGATGACCGTTGCAGGGATCATTTTGGCTTTCTATATCTCTCTTCATGTGCATCGCCGATTAAAATGGAACACCATAAAGGCTTATCTGCCTTTGGTAATTGTCGTTGCCCTTTTTACCACCTATTTTCCTGCCAATTTAAAAGCGTATGCTCTAGCCAATATGCCTTCGGCTAAAATGGCTTTTTTTGGCACCCTTGATCCTTTTGTAACAACGCTTATCACCTTCCTTTTTTTTCGCGAACGTCTTACGTTCAACAAAATACTGGGCATACTCATTGGGTTTGCAGGTATGATGATACTTATTTTTGGTTCATCTCCTCTTGAAGGGCAGTTAAGAGCATTTTCAATTTTTTCCTATCCTGAACTTGCCGCTTTTTGGGCAATGGCACTCAGTAGATGTGGCTGGATACTTGCCCAGCAGCTGCTCAAAAAAGAAGTGTTTAGTCCCCTTCAAATTAATAGTGTAATCATGCTCCTTGGCGGTTTGGTATCGCTTATGACAGCTTTCTTAAGAGACCAGATGGGAGTGGGAGATCTCAAGCAAACAGCGCTTCCACTTTTTTCATATGCACCCCTGAGTGCTTTGAGCTCCCAGGGGCTTCTCGCTGTTTTTTTAGGGTACACAATTGTAGTGGGTAATATTTTTGGCTATACATTGTACGCACATGGCTTAAAGCGGTATAGCGCTCTCTTTATTTCACTTGCAAGTTTTTCCATCCCTTTGTTGGTTGCTTTTTTTGGGTGGCTCTTTTTAAATGAACCGCTTTCATTGAGTTTTTTCCTTGCTTGCGCGGTAACCTCCTCGGGGCTCTTAGTTTTTTATCTAGATGAGAGACGAGCGAACTCTATTTAACCCAACTGCCGAAGTTTGATTTGAAATTTTTTTGCCGCTAGTATTTACTGGCCCATTTTAAAAGCTCTATACTAAAAGCAAGGGGGATATATGGGAGCAAGAAAAATAAGGCATCAAATTTTATATGTGCTTTTTGTAAGCATCTTCTTTTTGCCCGCGCAAGGTGAATGTGCAACTAAAGGGCGTGTGACCGAAGCAATTTTTATTTTACAAAACAAGCAACGAGAATTATCAGATGCTATTCAATCGCTTAAAAAAAGGCTCACCGATTGTTTTGCTCAACAAAAAAAATTATTAGAAACCGAAGCATGCTCAGCAAAGAAAGCAGATCATAAAACATTAGAGCTCAGCCATTGTGCACTCTATCAAAAACTTTTCCCTATCTATATTAAAGAGCTTGAACTCCTTGCTGGGCAGGCCGTAGAGCGTATTAATGCTTTCTCGCAAGATGATGAGCCTGTAAAAGATGAGGAGCTAAAAGAAGCGGTTGATCGTGCTTTTTTAGTAAAAGAAAAAATTGAACTGGAGTTTTCCCTTATTGAGCTACTTGTGGCTCTGGACACAAATGAATGGGAAATTAAAAATAAACAGAATAGATCGCCTCGCAAGATAGGTCTGAATCTTGAAAGACAAAATCTTCTAAGAGCGCAAAGAAATAGCGCGTTCAATAAGAAAAAATTAAATGCACGAAAAACTAATCTTGCAAAATTAAATAAGCGGCTTTATAAGGAGAAGGGCAGCGCACCCGAAAGAACTTTCCTGGATGAGCTCACGTGTTACATCTCTTAGTTTCCGCAAAAGTTAGGTTTTATAATTTTTGCCAAGGGTTTGCTTTGAATAAGGGAAGTTCGCACTTTACTCTGAAAATTACTCTGAAATTTTTAGCTTCAGAGTAATTCAGAGTTAATTTCAGAGTAATTGTCTTCAATTACATTATCAGATCAATACAATTAAATTTTTAAAAATTGATTTCTTAAAAAACATCTTGTAAAATTTGCTTCTGGCAAAGAGATCATTAATAATCTTCAAAATCTCCACCGAGAAGCATTATTCAGGCAATTCTACTAAGAAAAAATTACTCTGAAATTTTTCAATTCCAAAACACTATTTCAGAGTAATAACAAATTTGTTCCACCCCAAAAATATGGGCAATGCTTTACTCGCATACATAAGGTCCCGACCAGGTTTAGGCACCTACCAAAAAAAATTGTAACATTCATTGGTTTAACATAGATAATCTTCCCATAAACATTTTACCACGTCATGGCCGCATAATTGAGCATATTAAGCGGGAAATTCTGTACTCAGATGAAGGATTTTAGAGTAATTCATTGCGAATCGATAAATATATGGCAAAACATTTGATTTTTCTGACAAATTATCATATGATACCCCTGTGCAGTAAGGCGTTATTCGAAAAATTCGTAATGGGAGGTTCCTATGAATTCAGAAGCAACAAAGCGCATTGGCTTGATAAGCTATAAAGAGATTCTTTTTGAAAGCTTACGTCAGTATCCTCAAGAAGCCATTGATGGTATGCATGTCTCATTAAAGGATGAGGATCCCGACATCTTTTTGCTTGCTGTTCAAGATACCTTGGAAGCATATGATGGACACATTACGGAGCAAATCAGTAGCGAGATTGCAAACCTCTATCTTGTGCTTGCTGAAAATTGCGATGAGCGTTTTCATGGGATGCAAGAATTACTAAAGGCTTTTAAAATTCAATTGCCTGACGGCAAGCACTTGAATGAAGAAAAGAAGAATTGTGCCGCATAGTAGTATCATTCTAAATATAACGCACGAGTGTGTGCAATAATCACCTAGATCACCTATGAAAGCGGATTTGGTGTGAAAAAAACTATGCTACTATACAGCACTTTGTCCACATGCCGATACAAGTCGATGATGTCTGCCATGTTTTGACCTTTAAGATAGATCTTTCTCATGCACACATTCTTGATCATATGCACAGGCGGTTGGCTAGGACCAAGAACGATGACGCCTAAATGCTTTTTTTGTACCATCGATTTTAGGTTCTGAGCTAGCTCCTGTGCTTCTTGCGCAACAACAGCTTCGATTGCATGCCTTAATTCAATCTCCGCAAAGCGCACGCAGGGAGGATAATTAACCAGGGTTCTTTTTTCAATCTCGCATGCATAAAAGAACTCATAATCGCATTCATTAAGATACTCATACAGGGGATGGTCAATCATGGTTTGCACAATAACTCGACTTTCGTGTGATTGCCTACCGGCTCTTCCTGCAACTTGAATGAGCTGTTGTAACGTAATTTCAGCTGCATTGTAGAAAGGTAAGCTTAAATTAATATCTGCCCAAAGAATTCCCACCAGGGTAACCTGGGGAAAATGATAGCCTTTTGTAATGGTTTGTGTGCCTACTAAAATATCTATTGTTCCAGCTTCAAAATCTTTAATCGTTTCCATCCACTTTTTTTTGTTAACGGTTGTATCAAGGTCTGCGCGGGCAATGCGGGCCTGCGGAAAAAGTTTTTCTAAAATACTAACTACCTGCTGTGTTCCGATGCCTTTTTTTAAAAGGGAAGATGCGCCTGCCTTGCAGGAAGCACATGATGCAGGCATAGCCTCAGTAAATGAACAATAATGGCAGCGTAGGCGGTCGTTATTATGGAGTGTAAGACTTACAGAACATTGTATGCAATGCGGAATAAAACCGCAGTCCTTGCATTGAATAAAAAAGCTATAACCGCGGCGATTTAAGAAAATAATTGTCTGCTCTTTTTTATCAAGCTGCACGGCTAAAGCTTCCTCAAGCTCTTTGCTGATCCAAAAATTTTTTCTTGGCTTTTTATCGGTCAGTTTAACCACTTTGATTACAGGAAATTCACCGGCAAAGCGTTTTTTTAGCTTAAAAAAATGCCAGCCCCGCTGCTTCACGTTATATAAGGATGCAATTGAGGGGGTTGCCGATCCGGCTACTATGGGGATTGAAGAAATCTGTGCGCGTAGGAACGCTGCTTCTTTGGTGTTTACCTTAGGATGCTTTTTTTCTTGATATCCAACGTCATGTTCTTCATCTACTATGATAAGCCCCAGATGTGGCAGCGGTAGCAAGAGAGGAAGATGGACTCCTATGATAACAACGGGTTGATTGGCAAGCAATCGCTGCCAGAGTGCTTTTTTTTCTTTTACGCTTACAGCTGAATGAAAGCTATATAAAGGGATGTGCGCTGGTAGCTGCTTTTTTAATAAGGAGCTAAACTGAACTGCTAACGAAACTTCAGGTAAGAGCAAAAGACTACTTTTTTTAAGTTCCCATGCATGCAGGATAAGCTTTTTGTAAATCTCCGTTTTTCCCGATCCAGTAACGCCATGCAGTAACGACGGATAATAATTGCCCGCCGTAATTTGGGGTATGAGTGCTTGTACAATTTCCTGTTGCTCACTGGTAAGAATATTGCCGACATTTTCTAGCTCACTCACGCTATTAGGCTGAGGAACTTCTTGTTCTCTTTCTTGTAAGAAATGCCGAATTCTTTTAAAAAAATGAAATTTATCAACTACGTGGTAGCTGCTTAGCTTTTGTATAAATGAAAGATAATGAGGATCTGAAGGGACTATCTCCTGCGAGGTTGCTGCCCTAATAGTATATGTATCAGCATCAGTAAGATTTTTAAAGGCTTCTTCCACGTAGGCAGCCTCAGTTCTCTTTTGTAAGGGAACTTCTACAATAGAGCCCACTAAATTATCGGTGCGCCAGTCATTGGGAACCGAGTAGGTGAGTGATTCACGAAAGCCATTAAGCAGTTTTACACGGATATACATTGCAGGTAGTTTTATTAAAGCTGGTTGTATTTTTCGTGTCGACCCTTTGCTTTTTCAATGGGATATTTTTCAGCATTGAGCTTCATTTTTCGCTCAAATGCTTTGCTTAGATCTATGTTGTAACCAGCACAGAGTGAAAGCATATAGGCCAAAATATCTGCCATCTCATTCTCAATCTCTTCTCTTTTCTCCTCAAGGGCCCTTTGCGCGGCTTTGCTATCTTCAGCCCACATAAAATGCTCCATGAGCTCTCCCGCTTCAATAGCAATAGCCATACTCAGATTCTTTGGGGTATTATATTGGTCCCAATTTCTCTCAGCTTTAAATTTCTTCATTATTTGCTTCAACTCTTCAACTGTTGTCTTTTGATCCGTCAGCATGGCGGCCCCTGTATTTTATCAGCTTTTGTTGGACTTTTTTTTGAGTCGGTTTTGCCAGTTAATTGCATGAGCTTTCTTTTTTCATATGAGTGCTGCAATGAAAGGGCATCAAAAATGACCAGCCCATGGGGGAAAAATAGTGTTGAATCATGCTCTTTAAGTGCAACAGCTAACAATGGCGATAAAGGCGACCAAGCGATCTTGCTCGCATCAAGGCCCTCGGTCCCATCAATAATGCCATTTTTTTTATCTCTGAATGCAAGGCCCTCGATGGTCCCTGCAAGGGATTTAAAAAAATCCTCATTGGGAGATGTAAGAGATGGGCAATCAACAATTTTTTCTGTAAGTAGGTCGTAAAGAATGAGTTTATCTTGGCCTCCTACTGCAAGGTACCGATTATCGCAGGACAGGGAAAGCTCAGTTACAAGGGTGCCACTAAAAGGCCAATCAAGGCGTAAAATTCTTTTTTTCTTTGCTCGATCATGGATCTCGATGCGCCCTTTGTCGTTTAAGATGGCGGCAAATCGATCATCTTTCGACCAAGCGATAGAGCGGACAGCGCCGTCAACAGACTCCGTGTGGTACAATACAGGCGAAAATGCCCCGGTCTCTGCACTAAAATTTGATTTGTAAATCCGAAATAAGCACGATAGCTGGGGATTGGTTGCAAAAGCAAAAAAATTTCCACTTGGCGACCAAGTGAAATAGGTCATGCTGCATAGCTGTCCATATTGATTTCTTACATCGAGAGAGGTTGTGCCCAGGGAGGAATATTCTAGAGAAAGGTTAATGAAGTATGTTTTATCGTGGGGCCAACCTCTAGTTGCAATAGTAATCACCGGCTTAGTGTGAACTGCTAGAATTTTTATTTGAGGCGAATACGTTAGTATTTCAACCGGCTGATCAAATTGTCCCAGGATCTTAAATTTCCCATCAGGCCCGGGCATAAGTATTTTTCCGTCCTTTTGACCCACAACTGGGCAATCTTCAACCCACGTGACCGCGGTGATTTTATCTGGTGCCTGTATGGTCTTTTCTTTCTTACCTGTTTGAGTATTGTACAAATGACAGCAGCTGCTCCCAGCGAAACTCACCACTAAATGCTGCTCGTTGGGAGACCAGCAAATATTTTCAATATTCAGGTGGAAAGGTTTCTCCAATTCAAGCACGAGGGGAAATTCAGCACTATACACCCTTAGTTGTGTAAAAAGAGCAAGTAAGAGGAAAAAAATATGGGATATGAAGCGAGACATTTCCATACAAGGGCTCCATGGCTGTTCTAAAAGCAGTTATTTTGGCCTCATAAGTATACCATAGATACTATGCATAAACAAAAGGAGGACCTATCTCTAGGTCCTGCTAAAAAAAATTGAGTTTTTCTTAACTCGCCTGATGTAACGCCATTCCTCTTTGAGCAGCGACGGCGTAATGAAAAAGGCTTTGAAGAGTTTGAAGCTTTACCTTGGCAAGAGCCGCTTTACTCTCGTTTTCAGGAGTTGGGTTTGCACTATATGCATTTTCCAGGAGTTGTGTTTCATTAGTTTGTGCCTGAAGCTGCTTATGGAGTTGTGCTGGGTTAGCTAAATAAGAGAGTAGTCTTTCCGACTCTATTTTAACCTGTGGTGCCGTTTTTTCAATTTCCATCGGCAAACTCGTTTCCACCGCGGTTATTTCCATGGGTATCCCCATTGAACGGTATTTCTCGTGCAGCTTTTGCCGCGCCTGTTGGGCCGGTGAAAGTCCTTGCATGCCAAACAATGGGCTTGCACATCCTGCCAAAAGGGCCACACATATTAAATTTTTCATGATTTTCTCCTCGATTATTTTTACTGCTCTTGTTTATTTATATTGTTGCAAATAGAAATGGTAAAAGTCAATAATTGGATAAATTATTTCATTCTGCATGATAAGGCTTTAATAAATTCCTGTTTATGGTATACTTTATAAAAAGCTTCAAAAAACAAAGGAAGAACGCGCGTGAATCAACAAAAAGATGCAGTTTTTATTATTGATGGATCCTCATTCTTATATAGAGCTTATTATAGTATCAGGCCCTTAACAACCAAGGCCGGTATTCCCGTTAATGCGGTCTATGGGTTTTGCAGGATGATTAAAAAATTAATGGATACGTATAATCCTGAGCATATGCTTCTTGTCTGGGACAGTAAAGGAAAAACTGTTCGGCATGAGCTGTATCAAGCCTATAAAGAAACTCGTCAAGCTGCGCCGAATGATTTAATGCAGCAAAAAGAGCTTATTATAGAATTTGCCGATCTACTAGGACTCAAGCAACTTGCCCAACAGGGTGTTGAGGCGGACGACTTAATGTTTTCAGTGGCTCGCCAGCTTGAAGCTGAAAAGACGTCTTCAATTCTTGTAACTTCCGATAAGGATCTCGGTCAGGTGCTGGGCGAATATACGACGATTCTTGATCCTTTTAAAGATGCCTTTATAACGCGCCAGTCGCTTGAAGAAAAGCTTGGTTTTCCCTATTGAAAAATTGCCTTTCTATCTATGCCTTAGTTGGGGATAGTTCGGATAATATTCCTGGTGTTGCAGGAATTGGGCCCAAAGGGGCACAAGGCCTTGTGCAGCAGTTTGATTCACTTCACTGATTTGTATAAAAATCTTGATAAAGTTGCTTCAGAGCGTACGCGTATGCTTGCTTGAGCAATCTAATGAAAATGCTTTTTTAAGTGAACAGCTTTTTACATTACGGTTTTATGATACCTATGCGACAAAAAAGAGTTTTGCTTTTTCTTCAGATAATTGGCAACAAGCATATCCGTTCTTTCAAAAATGTGAGTTTAGATCATTGCTCAAGGGCACTGAGGCGGAAAAAGCAGTTGTGAAAGCGCCCGTTACTCTGCATGAAAAATATAAGTTTCAACTAGTCGATACCCCGGAGCTCTTAAATGCCGTTTGCAACGAAATTAAGGCAAAAGGGCATTGTGCGCTTGATACTGAAGGAACAAGCCTAAATCCCCTTGCAGGAGAGTTAGTGGGAATATCGCTCTGCGTTGAAGAGGGAGTTTCTTATTATATCCCATTTGCTCACAAAACGGGAGAGAAAGCAAATAGAGCGGGATCTCGTATTTCAATTACTGAAGCCGGTGCTTGAGGATTCAACGATAAAAAAATATCTTCATCATGCTAAATTTGATGCTTTAATGCTTTTTCATGCTGGTATTGATTTAAAGGGAATAGCATTTGATACCATGATTGCTGCAAGTTTAGTGGTAGGAGATGGCCAAAGAATCGGTCTGAAATCGCTTTCTGATTACTATTTTCAAGAGCCCATGCATGAATTTGCTGATGTGGTAAGAAAAAATAAATATAAAGATTTCTCGTACGTGCCGCTTGCGCTTGCCACAGAGTATGCGGCCGCTGATGCTCATCAAACAATGAAACTAGTTCCTATTTTTGAAAAAGCTCTGAAAGAGCAGGGGCTTGAAAAACTTTTTTTGGAACTTGAAATGGCGCTCATGCGAGTGCTAATAGATATGGAAAAAAGGGGCATACGCTTGACTCGCAAGTTCTAGGTGATATTGATCGAGTGGTTACGCATGAAATCAACACCTTGCGTACGGCGATTATCGATCTTATCGGACAGGAATTTGCAGATATAAATCTCAATTCCCCAAAGCAGCTTGAAGATCTTCTTTTTAATCAACTTAAGCTGCCGGTTATGAAAAAAACAGCGCAAAGAACGTCATATTCAACTGACCAGGAAGTATTAGAATCACTTGCAAAGCTGCACCCTGTGCCAGCGCTGATTATGCGCTATCGGGAACTCTTTAAACTAAAAAGTACCTACTTAGATGCCCTGGGGACTATATTAATAAGGAAACAGGGCGTGTGCATACTACCTATAATCAGACGGCCGTCGCTACCGGGCGTCTTGCAAGTTCCGAGCCAAATTTACAAAATATTCCCGTAGATCAGTATGCGATGCGTGCGGCATTTAAACCGCGCGAGGGATGCCTTTTTATCTCGGCCGATTATTCACAAATTGAGCTGCGAGTTCTTGCATATCTCTCCCAGGATGAAACACTTCTTGAAGCCTTTAAGGAAAACAAAGATATACATATGCTTACGGCGGCAGGGCTTTTTGAGGTTACTCCTGAGGCTGTTACTCATGAACAGCGTCAATTGGGTAAGCGAATTAATTTTAGTATTTTGTATGGACTTACCGCCCATGGCCTGTCGCAAGATCTTGATATCAGCCATAGTTTGGCACGATCCTATATTGAAAAATTTATGGCTCAGTATCCGGGTGTAGTTACATGGATGAATGAGGTAGTTGAAAAAACAAAAGAAAAAGGATATGTAGAAACTTTCTGGGGACGGCGTCGCTACTTGCCGGGAATATATGAAAGAAATAAAACAATGTATGATCTGGCACGGCGGGTAGCCATTAATACGGTTGCTCAGGGTACAGCGGCTGAATTAATGAAATGGGGAATGGTCACTCTTGAGGAAACACTTAAGAAGCAAGTTCCTGGTGCGCATATGCTGCTTCAGATTCATGATGAACTGCTTCTTGAAGTTCCCTGCGAAGTTGAAAAAGAGACAGAGAAGCTGGTGACCGAGGTCTTACAAAATGTTGTTTCTTGGAACGTACCTTTAGTTGCCACAACTAGGGTTGGTAAAAATTGGCAAGAAGTTACAAAATAACACCAAATACTCTTAAAATCTCAAATTAGAAACTTGCAATTATTTTCTGTTAGTATATAATAAGTACTGACCTTATTGTTCTTGCGTAATTTATAAGCGCTTTTTACTTAAATCCTCCATAGTTAAGCGATTCATCTCAACTTATAAATGACTACAGGGGACAATGGAGGTCTTCCAGTAAGGGGGGGCTTTAATGAGCCCCCCAACCTGCCAGCTTAGTAATTGCTTTTTTGAGCGATTGACGCATTTTTAGAAGATCTTTCCAAGGATCTTCGATCTTTTGAGCTTCAATATTTTCTAGGCGATTAAACAGATTATCTATGTTAAATTTCTGCGGACTAAGCGTTCTATCCTCTACCTCGTGCCAATGAAGTGGTGTGGCTACGGGTGCACCAGCTTTTGCGCGGATAGCAAAAGGAGCGACAGCAGTAGACCCATACTGATTGCGCAGCGTATCAATAAATACTTTGTCCCCTCTTTTTTCTTTGCGAATTTCCAGTGTGGCTTTATCGGGAAATGCATGTACTAAATGCAGGGCACAGCTATGTGCAAATTCTTTCACCGATTTAAAATCAAGCTTTCTGTCAAGAGGTACGATAACATGCAGGCCCCGGGAGCCTGTTGTCATCACAAAGGAAATGAGTTCTAACCTATCAAAGAGCTCTTTTAAAGCTAGAGCCATGGTTCTTACCCTGTTAAAATCATCTCCAGAAGGATCTAAATCAAAAATAAGCCTATCGGGAAAATTTAATTTATCTATCCGGGAAAGCCATATATGAGGGGTGATGCAAGCTTGATTTGCAAGATAAATGAGTGTAGCTGGATTTTGGCATACTACATAATCGTTGTACCCACCCTCTTTGGGAATCTGAGCACGTTTGATCCAAGCAGGGAAATAAGCAGATGCGTCTTTTTGATAAAAGGATTCTCCTTTGAGTCCTTCGGGAAAACGATGCATCATGAGTGGGCGATTTTTTACATAGGGCACCATGGTATCGGCTATTTTAGCATAATAGTCGATAATATCTCCCTTTGTTATCTTGGGTGGAAGTAAAATTTTATCCATGTTGCTCAGAGTTACTGAGTATCGCCCTCTTTTTATTACCTTCATTTTTACTCTTTGTCCTCGTTTTCTATTTGTTGTACCGATTTCCCCGAAACCACTGAATCGGGCTCTTCTTCTGTAATTGTATAGTCTGTTGATCGGCTTCTTCATCTTTCATTTTAAAAAAGAGCCATGAATCTTGACCCCGAAGGGGTGTACGAATAAGCGCAAAACCTCCCTGTAATTTTTCCCCATCGAGCCAGACCGCAACAGTTCCTTTCTTTATGCACTGCGCAAGGGATTGAGCCTTTAAATTTTTATAGGTGCCCCTATCCCAAATAATAACACCACCTGCCCCATAATTCCCTTGCGCGATTGTTCCCTCAAAATCTTTATACTCAAACGGATGATCCTCGGTATGAATTGCAAGATGCTTCACCGAAGGATCGGTTGATGGGCCTTTAGGTATGGCCCAGGATTTGAGTACTCCCTCATCTTCTAGCCTTAAATCATAGTGTAATGAGCGTGCATCATGCTTTTGTATAACAAAAATTGGATGCGCACTTTTTTTGTGAGCCTTGCCTGCCGGTTCGCTCGTTTGGTCGAATTTTCTTCTGCTTTGGTAAACGCTTAATTTTTTTTTGCTCATAGGGTCTCGTGCTGCTTTTTTTGTTTATGGTACTACAGAAAATCAGCTTCCAGCAATAATAATTTGCTTTATTGTTGATTGCTTACTTAATTCTTGTTTTTGCTTAGTTAGTTTTGCTAATTTAGGGAAAAGTATTGTGGAAGCTTGTGAAAATAAGCACACCAACAATAATTTTCAAATATAAAAATGAAGCAGTTTTTATAACTTGAGTTATAACTAAAATCTATTAAGGAGATAGTATGAAGCGAAGCCTACGTGCTCTCTGGAAGTTCTCAGCGATACTCTTGCTGAGCACTTCTTGTCCACTTTTTGGTGGAAAATCCCCAGAGCAGTCCCCCCGTCAGCCTAAAACAAAGATTGTGATTCAGGCTGAGAAGAAAAAACATCAGGAAATTGTTACCTTGGTAAGTAAAGGATTCTTGCAAAGACTTGCTGACCTTGGTGAAACAGGCCAGGATATTGGTTATATCCCTGCCGATGTAAAGGCCGCTTTGGACCTTTTAGACGATGTTTTTCAGCCACAGGACAAGAGCGCCCTTTTAAGCGAATTGAAATTAGCGCCCGAGGGCTTAGTAAAGTACAAGGTTGCCCAAGATGGTGTTAAATACATTAATGGTAAGCTATCTTCATATAAAAACAAATTATCCCAGGACGCTTATACGGCAGCAACTGAAGCCTTTGATCGCTATCAAAAGAGTCTTTTGACTCGCGATGCGCAGGTTAAGGTAGCAGTACGTGGAGCAACAGAAATTCCTGCAGTTAGTTGCGAACTCTTATTAAGTGACTATCTGAAAGCGCGCTCTGAATCACAGGAACGACCTGTAAACAGAGATGCAGCGCTTGCGCTACCGGCGCGCGCAGGCAAGATTGCCAATGACAAAAACTCGCATGCTAATGGCGGTGGGGACCGTTCATCTAGCAGCTCAGATAAAAGTGGTAGAGATGCTTCGACGAGTAAAGACGCTTCAAGTAAAGAGGGATCGGTTAGTAGTAGAGATGCTTCAGTTAGTAAAGACGCCTCAGTCAGTAAAGAAGAAAAAAGAAAAACTTCGGGTGCTAAAGACGAATCGGTTAGTTTAGATAAGGCAAGTAAAGATGCTTCAACAAGCAAGGAAGTTGCAATACCTGCTCGCAAAAATACGATTAAAGAGATTCATAGTGATAGTATAAGCTCTGACGAAATTCTCGATAATCAGCATACTGCGCGTGGTCCTCGAGGGCCACGTGGCCGTCCTGGCCCGCAGGGTCCTACTGGAGCGACTGGGGCAAAAGGTGAGCCGGGGACTCCAGGAAAACGGGGCAAGCCTGGTAAAGGGGAAAAAGGCGATGTTGGCCCGCAGGGTCCGACGGGCTCAACGGGTGAAAAAGGAGAGCCAGGATATCGAGGTAAACAGGGAATACCGGGAGTTACAGGACCTACAGGAGAAAAAGGCGACGTTGGTCCGCAGGGTCCAACGGGTGAAAAAGGTGAAA
The DNA here is from genome assembly GCA_963762095.1 of uncultured bacterium. Classification (GTDB taxonomy): domain Bacteria; phylum Babelota; class Babeliae; order Babelales; family Babelaceae; genus PRDV01. Next base: position 288,356 of record CAVXJI010000005.1, read on the forward strand.
AAGGAGATCTTGGACATCGAGGTAAACAGGGAATACCGGGAGTTACCGGACCTACAGGAGAAAAAGGCGACGTTGGTCCGCAGGGTCCAACGGGCGAAAAAGGTGATAAAGGAGATCTTGGACACCGAGGTAAACCAGGAGCTACCGGACCTACAGGAGAAAAGGGAGATCCTGGAATACAGGGGCCAACAGGTGCCACTGGGGAAAAAGGACATATTGGATCTACAGGTCCAACTGGTGCTGCAGGTAAAACAGGGGCGCGAGGGCATAAAGGAAATACTGGCGAAAAGGGACATACGGGATCTACAGGTCCAACAGGAATAACAGGGGTGACCGGAGCAATTGGTGAAAGAGGTCATACAGGGTCTACAGGTCCAACGGGTGTCACTGGAGCCACAGGGGAAACAGGTAATCCTGGGAAAAATGGGCCAACAGGTGCTACTGGTGAAAAAGGAACTACCGGATCAACAGGCGCGACAGGCGTAACTGGTGCACGAGGCCATCGTGGCTCAACGGGCGCTACAGGCATTACTGGAGTTACGGGAGAAAAAGGAACTACTGGCTCAACGGGTCCAACAGGCGTTACCGGAGTAACGGGAGCTACCGGTGAAAAGGGGCATACAGGATCTACGGGCCCAACAGGTGCGGCAGGAGCAACTGGTGCAAGAGGCCATCGGGGCTCAACTGGTGCTACGGGCATTACTGGAGCTACGGGAGAAAAAGGAACTACTGGCTCAACGGGTCCAACAGGCGTTACCGGAATAACGGGAGCTGCCGGTGAAAAGGGACATACAGGATCTACAGGCCCGACAGGCCCAACAGGCACTACTGGCTCAACGGGTGGAACTGGAGTAAGGGGACCTAGGGGATCCACTGGATCCACCGGCGTAACTGGCGCTACGGGCCCAACAGGAGCTACGGGTGAACGTGGAATAACGGGAGAACGTGGAATAACGGGAGAACGCGGATCTACAGGAACAACTGGCGCCACAGGCGTTACAGGATCTACTGGAGTGCGAGGGCCAAGAGGCTCAACCGGGGTTACCGGAGTGACCGGCAGTACAGGATCTACAGGTCCTACTGGTGTTACAGGGCCTAGGGGAGCTACTGGGGAAAAAGGTAGAACAGGCTTTACGGGGGCTACCGGCGCGACTGGTGAAGTGGGACAAACGGGTCCAACGGGTGAAACGGGCGTGACCGGAGAAAAAGGTGCAACTGGCCCAACTGGTGCCACAGGTCAAAAAGGAATCACAGGATCCATAGGATCTACAGGTCCAACGGGTGCTACTGGTAAAACAGGTGCGCGCGGGCCTAAGGGAAATACAGGGTCTAAAGGTAATACGGGTGAAAAAGGAGAACATGGAGTAACCGGTCCTACGGGGGAAAAGGGCGAACCTGGATCTGAAGGAAAACGAGGAAAGCCGGGCAAGATAGGCCCTACCGGTGAAAAAGGCGAGCCTGGAGAAAAAGGAGAACATGGAGTAACTGGTCCTACAGGGGAAAAGGGCGAACCTGGATCTGAAGGAAAACGAGGAAAACCTGGTAAGATAGGCCCTACGGGTGAAAAAGGCGAGGCGGGAGAAAAAGGAGAACCTGGAGTAACTGGTCCTACAGGAGAAAAGGGTGAACTTGGGCCTGAAGGAAAAAGAGGTAAACAAGGTATTCCTGGCAAGATAGGCCCTACCGGTGAAAAGGGCGAAATTGGTGAAAAAGGTGATATCGGACCAACTGGTGCAACTGGAGAGGCTGGACCTGAAGGAAAAAGAGGTAAACAAGGTATTCCAGGCAAAATAGGCCCTACCGGTGAAAAAGGTGATACAGGAGTTCCTGGTCCAACAGGGGAAAGAGGTCCTCGAGGAAAACATGGAGCCACCGGTGAAAAAGGAGTGACGGGTGTTACTGGAGCAATGGGCGCTAAAGGGGCAAAGGGAGACCCAGGTGTCACAGGACCTACAGGGGTAACTGGTGCAACTGGTAAAAAAGGTAATACGGGTGTTACTGGAGCAACGGGCGCTAAAGGGGCAAAGGGAGACCCAGGTGTCACAGGTCCTACAGGAGCAACTGGCGCAACCGGAAATAAAGGTAGTACCGGCGCTACGGGCCATACAGGAGAAAAAGGAAATCCAGGTGTAACTGGTCCTACAGGGGTAACTGGCGCAACTGGTAAAAAAGGTATAAAGGGTGCTACTGGCCATACAGGAGCAAAGGGAGATCTAGGCGCTACAGGTCCAACAGGAGTAACTGGCGCAACTGGTAAAAAAGGTATAACTGGTGCAACGGGCCCAACGGGTAACACAGGTTCTACGGGTGTTACTGGTTTAACTGGTAAGCGCGGACCAAGAGGGTCAACCGGTGCTATGGGTACTACGGGATCAACAGGCCCTACGGGCGCTACTGGAATAACTGGGGCTACTGGCGAAAAAGGACATACAGGGTCTACTGGTCCAACGGGATCTACAGGGTCAACGGGAACAACTGGTGTCAGGGGACCACGCGGATCCACCGGAGCAACTGGCATTACAGGTCAAACGGGGTCAACAGGAGAACGCGGAGCAACGGGCGGAACGGGTGCTACTGGTTCAACAGGTGTGCGAGGGCCACGCGGCTCGACCGGAGCAACGGGTGAAAAAGGCTCGACCGGAGAAAAAGGTGAACAGGGAGCCACAGGTGTGACAGGTGAAACTGGTCCTCGTGGTATAAAAGGTAAAAGGGGTGAAGCCGGACCTACGGGAGCTACCGGTGAGAAAGGTGAACAGGGAGGTATCGGTTCTACCGGGCATACGGGTGAAACCGGACCAACAGGTGCAACTGGCTCTACAGGTAGTCGAGGACCAAGAGGCTCAACTGGAGCTATGGGCTCAACGGGTGCTACTGGTGAGAACGGCGCGACTGGCGCAACGGGTGCAACTGGCGTAACAGGTAGGCGTGGATCGCGAGGTTCAACTGGTGCGACAGGTATTACAGGATCTACAGGTCCAACAGGTGAGCGAGGAGCTACCGGTGTTACTGGAGAAAAAGGAACGACCGGATCAACAGGCCCAACGGGGGCAACCGGGCAAAGAGGAGAAACTGGAACTACAGGTTCAACAGGTGAGCGAGGAACCACTGGTGTAACCGGAGAAAAAGGCTCGACCGGATCAACAGGCCCGACAGGGACAACTGGACTAAGAGGGGAAACGGGAGCTACAGGATCAACTGGTTCAACAGGTGAGCGAGGAGCCACTGGTGTTACCGGACAAAAAGGAACAACAGGATTGACGGGTGAAACCGGAGCAACGGGCCCAACAGGAGCAAGGGGACCACGCGGGTCTACAGGAGTTACAGGATCTACCGGTCCAACAGGCTCAACAGGTGAGCGAGGATCAACAGGTGTAACTGGCGCCACAGGTCAAAAAGGTACCACAGGAGAAAAAGGAACGACGGGATCTACCGGTCCAACGGGTGAAACAGGCTCAACTGGTGAGCGAGGATCAACTGGTGCAACTGGCGCCACAGGTCAAAAAGGTACAACAGGAGAAAAAGGAACAACCGGGTCTACCGGGCCAAGGGGTGAAACAGGATCGACAGGCGCTACCGGAGTAACGGGGGCAACTGGGGAAACAGGAGCTACAGGAGTTACAGGAGCAACCGGTCCAACTGGTGCAACGGGTGAGCGAGGCTTAACGGGCGTTACAGGAGCAACTGGTGCAACGGGAGAGAGAGGAGGCCATACAGGGCCTACAGGTGCAACGGGTGCGACAGGTTCAACTGGTGTTACTGGTCCTACTGGTGAAACAGGTTCTCGAGGTGAAACTGGTGTACGAGGTGAAACTGGTCCAACAGGAGGAGCTACAGGGCATACAGGATCAACAGGAGCGACTGGATCGACGGGTGCAACGGGATCAACAGGCCCTACGGGTGAAACAGGATCTACTGGTGCTACCGGAGTAACTGGGGCGACAGGGGAAACAGGAGCGACAGGAGTTACAGGAGCAACTGGTCCAACAGGCTCAACGGGTGAGCGGGGATCGACGGGCGTAACTGGCTCAACGGGTCCAAAAGGTACAACAGGAGAAAAAGGAACAACGGGATCAACAGGCCCTACAGGTGAAACAGGATCTACGGGTGCAACCGGAGTAACTGGGGCGACAGGAGAAACTGGAGCTACTGGAGAAACTGGAGCTACTGGTCCAACAGGCTCAACGGGTGAGCGGGGATCGACGGGCGTAACTGGCTCAACGGGTCCAAAAGGTACAACAGGAGAAAAAGGAACAACGGGATCAACTGGCCCTACAGGTGAAACAGGCTCGACGGGTGCAACCGGAGTAACTGGGGCGACAGGAGAAACTGGAGCTACTGGAGAAACTGGAGCTACTGGTCCAACAGGCTCAACGGGTGAGCGAGGCTTAACGGGTATTACGGGAGCAACAGGTCCCACTGGACATACTGGAGCGACAGGTGTTGGTGAAACAGGTCCAACTGGGGCGACTGGTGCAACTGGCTTTGGAATAACGGGTGCTACTGGTGCTACAGGGGCAACTGGTGCAACGGGAGAAAGAGGAGGCCTTACAGGACCTACAGGTGCAACGGGTGCGACAGGTTCAACTGGCGTTACTGGGCCTACTGGTGAAACAGGTTCTCGAGGTGAAACTGGTGTACGAGGTGAAACTGGTCCAACAGGAGGAGCTACAGGGCATACAGGATCAACAGGAGCGACTGGATCGACGGGTGCCACCGGAGTAACTGGCCCTACGGGTGAAACAGGCTCGACGGGTGCAACGGGAGTAACTGGGGCGACAGGAGAAACTGGAGCTACTGGAGTTACAGGTGCAACTGGTCCAACTGGTGCGACTGGTGAGCGAGGATCAACGGGCGTAACTGGCTCTACCGGTCCAAAAGGTACAACAGGAGAAAAGGGAACAACGGGATCAACTGGCCCTACAGGTGAAACAGGCTCGACGGGTGCAACCGGAGTAACTGGGGCGACAGGAGAAACTGGAGCTACTGGAGAAACTGGAGCAACTGGTCCAACAGGCTCAACGGGTGAGCGAGGCTTAACGGGCGTTACGGGAGCAACAGGTCCTACTGGACATACTGGAGCGACAGGTGTTGGTGAAACAGGTCCAACTGGGGCGACAGGAGAAACTGGTCCAACTGGTGCGACTGGTGAGCGAGGATCAACGGGCGTAACTGGCCCAACAGGTGAAACAGGATCTACGGGTGAAACCGGCCCAACGGGCGCAACAGGTTCGACGGGTGCAACGGGAGTAACAGGGGCAACTGGGGAAACAGGAGCTACAGGAACAACCGGTCCAACTGGTGAAAGAGGATTAACAGGTGTAACTGGCGCAACCGGACCTACTGGCGCTACCGGTGTAGGTACTACTGGTTCAACTGGTGCGACGGGTGCTACTGGTATTGGTATAACAGGGACGACTGGTCCAACGGGGGCCACGGGAGCCACCGGTCCGTCGGGTAGTGCAACAGGTATTACGGGCGCAACAGGTGCGACTGGTGTTACTGGAGCAACTGGCCCTACTGGTGAAACCGGTGCACGAGGTGAAACTGGTGTGCGTGGTGAAACTGGTCCAACTGGGGGAGCTACAGGTTTAACTGGAGCTACCGGTGCTACTGGTCCGACAGGATCAACGGGTGTCACAGGAGTTACAGGATCAACAGGTCCAACAGGTGAAACAGGACCGACAGGTGCAACTGGAATAACAGGGGCTACCGGAGAAACAGGTGCTACAGGAGTTACAGGAGCAACTGGACCAACGGGTGCAACCGGTATTGGTATAACAGGTGCAACTGGTCCAAAAGGTATTACAGGAGAACATGGTGCGACTGGACCTACAGGTATAACCGGGGAAGCTGGTCCACGCGGTAAAAGAGGGCGACGAGGTATTTCAGGGGAACCTGGTACTACTGGAGCAACCGGCCCAACAGGGGTAACCGGTGCTACAGGTGTAACTGGCTCGACAGGTGAAACAGGAGCGACTGGATCCACGGGATCTACTGGAGCTACTGGGGCTAAAGGAGAAACTGGGGTAACCGGATCGACGGGGGAAACAGGTGCGACTGGTGTTACAGGAGCGACCGGCCCAACGGGTGAAAGAGGTTCAACAGGGTCAACTGGTGCAACTGGCTCTACTGGAGCTACGGGCGTAGGAGAGACTGGTGCAACTGGTCCTACTGGAGCAACCGGTATTGGTATAACGGGAGCAACGGGTCCTACAGGGGCTACTGGAGCAACTGGAGAAAGAGGAGGTCTTACAGGGCCTACTGGGGAAACTGGTGCGCGTGGTGAAACTGGTGCAACTGGGCCTACGGGTGAAACCGGTTCACGAGGTGAAACTGGTGTGCGCGGTGAAACCGGTCCAACCGGTGGAGCGACAGGGCACACAGGAGCAACAGGTCCAACAGGTGCAACTGGAGCAACCGGAGAAAAAGGTACGACAGGATCTACAGGAGCTACGGGTGAAACTGGATCTACTGGGCCAACAGGTGTAACTGGTGTTACAGGGGCTACAGGAGTAACCGGTGAAAGAGGAGAGACAGGCGTCACCGGGGTAACCGGAGAAGCAGGAGCAACCGGTCCAACAGGCTCAACAGGTGAGCGAGGATCTACAGGTGTAACTGGAATAACTGGTGAAACCGGAGCTACGGGTCCAACAGGATCAACAGGAGCAACCGGACCAATGGGTGAAATGGGAGCCACGGGTGTAACCGGAGTAACTGGAGAAGCAGGCGTAACCGGTCCAACGGGATCAACGGGTGCTACGGGCGAGATAGGATCGACAGGAGCGACTGGAGTAACAGGCGCAACCGGGGAAACAGGAGCGACCGGATCCACAGGAGCAACAGGTCCTACTGGCGAAAGGGGATCCACCGGTATCACGGGATCAACGGGTGCTACAGGTGCAACTGGCGTAACTGGAGCCACGGGAGTAACCGGCCCAACGGGTGAAAGAGGAGCGACAGGTGTTTCTGGAGCAACTGGCCCTACGGGATCTATTGGTGCAACAGGAGAAAAAGGTACAACGGGATCAACTGGTCCTACTGGTGTAACAGGTGAAACTGGTCCACGCGGTAAAAGAGGTAAGCGAGGTAGTCAGGGGGAAATAGGTGCGACTGGTGAGACAGGGACGATGGGCGCAACTGGTGCTACTGGTGTAACTGGCTCAACTGGTGAAACAGGAGCAACAGGGGCTACCGGAGCTACGGGATCTACCGGTATCACTGGAGGAAGAGGTGAGACCGGAGTAACAGGTCCTACAGGCGCAACCGGCATTACGGGTGCAGTTGGTTCAACGGGTGAAACAGGGCCTACAGGTGCAACTGGCGTAACAGGAGAAAAAGGTACGACAGGATCTACGGGTGCCACTGGAGAAAGAGGTGAAACCGGGGTAACCGGTCCAACAGGCGCAACTGGCGAAAAAGGCCGAACTGGGGATACAGGAGCCACAGGTGGAACCGGATCCACAGGTGAAACAGGGTCAACGGGATCTACCGGTGCAACTGGAGAAAGAGGTGAAACCGGGGTGACAGGCCCTACAGGTGTAACTGGCGAAAAAGGCCGAACTGGGGATACAGGAGCCACGGGTGAAACTGGACCAACTGGTGCCACAGGATTTACGGGATCTACTGGATCTACGGGTGCCACTGGAGAAAGAGGTGAAACCGGAGCAACAGGTCCTACAGGTGCAACTGGCGTAAGAGGACGAGCCGGAGCCACCGGTGCAACTGGATCTACAGGGGTTACTGGAGCGACGGGATCTACGGGCGCCACTGGTGAAAGAGGTGATACTGGAGTAACCGGTCCTACAGGAGCAACTGGCGAAAGAGGCCTAATTGGTGAAACAGGAGCCACAGGTGTTACTGGTCCTACGGGTGTCACCGGAGAAAGAGGTGATACAGGATCAACTGGTGAGCGAGGTGAAACCGGTCCTACAGGCCCAACTGGTGAAAAAGGTGAAGCTGGGTCAATTGGAGCCACAGGAGTCACAGGAGTCACAGGACCTACTGGCGCCACTGGTGCTGGAGAAACTGGAGCAACTGGCCCTACGGGTCCAACTGGTGCTACAGGCGAGCGCGGTGAAGCTGGTCAAAGAGGTGAATCGGTAACTGGAGCAACTGGTCCAACCGGTGAGCGCGGTGATACGGGCGTAACTGGTCCAACAGGAGCTACCGGTGAACGCGGTGAATCAGTCGCAGGGCCTACGGGACCTACGGGTGCAACAGCTGATACTGGAGCAACGGGACCTACAGGTGCGACTGGAGAACAAGGACCTGCTGGAGAGCCCGGACAGCCTGGTTTACCTGGTGCAACTGGCCCAACAGGGGCAACCGGTGAGCGAGGAGACACAGGTGCTACAGGCGTAACTGGTGCTACAGGTGCGACGGGTGAAAAAGGTGACTGCTGTGACGGCAATGCAGAGCTCATGTTTACCGCGTTTGATATGACGAAGGTAACGGTTAATGATAAGACATTTGCTCGGTTGTTTGCGGTAACAAATCCGCCGATAGCGATCAATGGCTGGACCATGAAACCGAGCACCATGCCGCAGGAGCCTGTAAGCTTGTGCTTTGAAGTCCCTAAAGATTACGACTTTAGAGGCGTCGCTGAAGTAGACCTCCATGTATTGGTAGCAAATACTTCTGACAAGCCAGTGGTTGACATGCCGGTTAACTTGCGAATACAATATGATTCAAAAGATAATGGTCATGAAATAGGCTGCTTGCTTGAGTGTAAGCATGCATATCTCGTGGTGGACGAGCCAGTAATTGTTCAAGGTAACAGCAGACTTAAACACTACAGGGTTACTGTTCAGCTTGATTCACTGAAGTTCTATCCTCAGGATCTAGCATTGATAGTGTTTGATCGCTCAAGCGACAATCTGGGCTCGACAAGCAATGAGTACAAGGGAGATATATACCTTGCAGGTGCTTCATTCCGCTACAAGAGGTCCATAAATAGTAATTAAGACTTAAGAGGCCAACAAGATAACACTTGTTGGCCTCTTCCATGAGTATGAGAAAATAGCGTTTTTTAGATTTTTCAGCCTATATAAGCTCATGAAGATGTGCACAGGCTGTCTTATAAAAAATCTAAGTAATGGTAGCCTCAGACCTACAATTGAGCATGGCCAAAAACTAAATTGCTTTCAAATGGCCGTTCCGTCCCGATGGAGCGCATGAAATGCGCGAGTAGAGCGAAACGAACGGAGAAAAAGAAAAGCGCTCTTGCCTATGCAGGCTGGAAGGGTATAATTATTTGCTTGCAAAAAAGAAAATATGGATTCACGGATTTCCAAACTGAGAATGGAGTTAGCGATGACTAAAGGTTTCGTTATAGCGCTTTTAAATATTATAGCGCTTTTAAATATTGTTAGCTTTTATGGCATATATATAGAGGCAAAATTATATAAGCCTGCTGGTGAGCGAGTAGTCGTTTTTGCCCCGCATCCAGATGATGACATCATAGGATGTGGTGGTTCACTTATTGAGCATGTAAAAAGTGGTGCTCGCGTTACCATAGTCTATATGACCTCTGGCGATGCCGGCTCACATGATGGACCCTCCAGGGAGCTTGCTCAGGCTCGCGAGGAAGAAGCCAGAAAGGGTGCTAAGAAGGTTGGCGTTACAAATCTCATTTTTTTAAGAGAACCAGATGGCAAACTTGAGCGTTCATCAGAGAATATTGCACGTGTGGCAGATCTAGTTCTGAAATTGCAACCCGAGGTCGTATATATTCCTCATAGTAAGGATGGTCATCGCGATCATAAAGCAACGTTCGCCATTGTGAGCAGCGCAGCAAAAAAAGCTGCACAAGGCAATAAGCCTTGGAGGATTCCTCTTATTCTTTGTTATGAAGTTTGGACTCCTTTAACAAATGTGACTCACAGGGTCGATATTTCAACGGTAATCGATATAAAGCTTGACGCCTTGGCAGAGCATAACTCTCAAACCCCTTTGCTTAATGTTGTTGATGCAGCGAAAGCATTAAATCGTTACAGAGGCATTATGGAGTATTGCGGTGCCTACGGCGAATGCTTTCAAAAACTCACTATTTAACTTTAGCTTTAACCCATGTATGAGCCCAATGATGGACAGCAAAGGCTTCGCGCTTAATAAGACTTGAAACCAACTCAGGATTTAGCCTACACTTTTTTTTATCCTTATAATTTATAGGAAAAAAGTAGCTTTTTGGAAACGCTATATGCCTGCCACTACTTTCGCTTGCTATTTTGGCAAAGGATTTTTGAAAGTGATAGGGGCCAACTCGGATAATTAAGCTTTTGCTTAACTGCCAGTCTTCTTTAATGGTCTCTATGCAATCTTTTAAGATTGGATGACCGGGTACTGAAGCTATAACTCCATTGCATAAGGTGTCCTCGCAGTCGAGCGGCATAAGACTCGTATAAAAATCGTAAGAGTGATTTAAGATGTCAAAGGGCCGTAAGCATACGAAATCCACATCAAGATAAACTCCACCAAACTTATAGAGTATTTCATAGCGCACAATATCCGCTCTTTCTCCATAGTTTTTTGATAGGTCATAATATTTTTGATTATACAGATTTAAACCGGGTATATCTTTATCTGTCCACAACTTATATTCCCAGTCAGGATGCAACTTTCGTATGCTTTCTTGTGACTCTTTAAAGATAGCAGGAGGTTTGTTAGGGCCGAGCCAAATTTGATGAAAAATTTTTGGTATGAGGGGGTCGGGATTTTGTTTGATCTTTGATAAATTGTTGCGCTTATAAATGTTTCTTAAAAATGCCATCAATTGTTTTGCTTCATGTAGAGGTTGGCGATTAATTTTACGCAGATAGTTATCTTCTCCCGTTTGAAATTCCATTGATGAATCAAAGTCTACAAAGACTCCATCTTTTGGTGAAAATTCTGATTTAGTGCTTAAAGGCACGGTTATAAGAAACACGATAAAATGTTTTATTAAAGTTTGACGATTCATGATCGCTCCTGTTTGGTTGAAAGACTTTTGAGTGGTTTATAAGGTATTTTATCGATAATAATTTTGCCGAGCTTTGTTTGCAGAGCATCATTGACTCTAAAATCATTAAGAGGATTATTCATGCGATAAAAATAGAGAACTTGCTTAATGAACCGACTATGATTTACTGACTGAGCATCTTTGGGCCCGGCCATTTCAAGCATAGGGAACATGATCGCCATATCCCATGTCATCGGGAAGAATTTACCTTCATACATAAGATCTGCTTTTGCAATTTTCTTAAATAGCCAAGCCTTAAAGGTTCGCAAATGCTGAGCCTCAAAAGGGATCTGTCGGAGTTTTCCTTGTAAGAAAGCTTCTTTAGGAACTTCTTTGCACCAAAGTCTGCCACCAGGAATGGTGAGCGAATTTCCGTAGGTCATCCAGACGTGCGGGTCGCTGTAGACTTTTTCTAGTCGTAAGAGTACCTCATCGTGAGCGAGGCGGTCGTCGCCATCAAGGCTTACCACCACTTTATCATCGGCTATTAAGGTATGAATTACATTGTATATATTTTCCAATGCGCCTACGCGCACCGGATTATGGATGATCTTAACAAATGATTCTAAATGATGCTTTTGGACATATTGATCCATGATAGCTCCTGTTTCATCCGTAGAGCAGTCGTTTACACAAATTACCTGATAAGGCCTGGTGGATTTTTGATGACAAGCGGATTTTAGATTTTCTTTGGCATATTTTTTGTTGTTATAGGACGTTATAAGAATTACAAATTCGGTATCATCGATCTTTCTTGCAGCAAGCATTGTGCTGGAAAAAGAAGCAAGAGTTGCGATTAGCATTAATATGTTAAACATAGATTTCCCCTATTTCAAACTGTCCCTTTATTTCAATATAGCTGTTAGCAAAAAAAAGAATCAAGAGAAATCTAGCGCAAAACAAAAAATGAATGTAATTATTGAGATTGCCGATTTATTCATGGTAGCCTAGCGGTAAGTTTGCTAACGCATTCAATAAAAAGGATGTTATTTAAAAGGGGATACAATGAAACGTCTAGTCTTATGTTTATTACTTTTTTCTTCTGCTTATATGGAAGCAGCGCAATCGCGCATCATCGGTGTATTAGGCACGGGCTATGTGGGCTTGGTATTGGGCGCATGCTTGGCTGATTTTGGCCATGAGGTAATCTGTGCTGATATTGATAAGGAAAAAATAAAAATGCTCAATCAAGGAGATATTCCTATTTATGAGCCGGGACTTAAAGAAATCGTAGATCGAGCAAGGAAAAAGGGGAATCTTTCGTTTAGCGATGATATAGATACCGTGGTGAATCAGTGTCAGGTGATTTTTATTGCTGTTGGCACGCCCATGAGTGAGGATGGTAAGGCAGATTTGTCTGCGGTAAGAGCGGTCGCTAAAATGATTGGGAAAAATTTAAATGGCTATAAAGTAATTTGCACAAAAAGTACCGTACCAATAGGTACGGGCAAAGAAATAAGAGAAATAATTAAGGAATATGCATCATCTGATCAAGAGTTTGATGTTGTTTCAAATCCAGAGTTTCTTAAAGAGGGGGCTGCAGTTAATGATTTTCTGCATCCTGACCGTGTTATTATAGGGGCTGAATCAGAAAGAGCATTACGCATAATGAATGAGATATATGCATATTTAACCTACAATAATACGCCATTTTTATATACCGATGTTACTACTGCTGAGACTATTAAGTATGCGTCTAATTCTTTTTTAGCAGTCAAAATTTCTTTCATCAATGAGATTGCACACCTTTGTGATATGACGGGAGCTGATGTTAAAACAGTGGCAAAAGGCATGGGCCTTGATACCCGCATTGGTCCAAAATTTTTAAATCCTGGCCCAGGGTTTGGTGGATCCTGTTTTCCTAAAGATGCCCAAGCGCTTTTGCATCGTGCCCGGTCCTGTTCGATAGACTTAAAAATAGTAAAAGCTGCTCTTGAAGCAAACGAAGATCAAAAGAAGCGTGTCTTTCACAAGCTCTCTCATTTGCTTGATTATAGTTTGCATAAAAAAACTATCGCTATCCTGGGACTAGCCTTTAAAGCTAATACCGATGATGTTCGCCATTCGCCAGCAATTACGCTTATTGAGCATCTGCTTGAGCATGATGCTATCATAAAGGCTTATGATCCTGTTGCGATGGACAATATGAAAAAAGTTATTCCTGATATTACGTATGCCCGTTCAGTTGAGGAAGCTCTCACAGATGCTGATGCAGTTGTAGTACTTACTGAGTGGGACGAGTTTAAGTCTCTTGATCTTGAACGAGTAGCAGCATTAATGAATAAGCCGGTGTTGTTAGATGCACGAAATATCATCAATACTCAGAAACTTGCACGCTTAGGCTTTGCATTTGAAAATATTGGACATGCGATTGTAAAATAGCTGCGCTTCGGCTTGCTAACGTAAGGGGAAACAATGATTGCAAAAATTGCATTCCTATTTTTAACGATAACTCAGGGACAGAGTGAAAAAGCATGGGACCTTTTCTTTAAAAGCCAAGAAAGGCGCTATTCTGTGTATATCCATGATAGATTTCCCCCGTATCAGAAAACTTTGCACGTGGGAAAAAATGGCGCAAAGGTGCCTTCAAAGTGGAGCACTTTAATGCAATCAGGAACTCAGCTCTTAAAAGAAGCGCTGAAAGACTCGAGCAATGAAAAATTCGTTTTCCTTGCTGAAACGGCTATTCCAACGCAATCATTTGATGTGATCTATGATGATATTGCTGCTCAAAGCCGTCCTGTTTTTGATTACATTCCCTCTTCAAAAGGTTTGAACAAAGGTGCGCATACCGTTGTGCATTGGGTGGTTTTGGACAGGGATCATGCGCAGCTGATGACGCAGAATGATGGTCACCTTAAAACCTTGCTGCAGCCCTATGTTGATCAACATTATCCATCTACCTTTTCTAATCTGCTCAGTGTTGTTAAGCAAACGGCACTGACACTGGAAAAAGAGATTGGACTTGAAAGCCTTAAAAAGCCTGAATCTGGGGAACCGCCTGTTCGCGAAGTGCAGCAAGAAGAAAAAAGGGTACCAGCGCCCTTTGATCCTGCAAAATATTCGGTAGATTTTGAGATATCGATGGGCAAATACGATCTCTATCTTAAACCATTTTACGAAAAATGCCTGCTAGAATCGCTTGATTATTGGAAGCAATCTGTTTCAATGGAACCGCCGCGGTATTTCTTTAACTTTCTTAAAACCCTCTATGAAGACAATAAATTAAGCAAGATTAAACCAGATGAAACGTATAGAATACCACCAGTCATCCATCATATTTGGATCGGAGAAAAGCCTTTCCCTGAAAAGTACAAACAATGGCAAAAAACATGGCAGTCCATTCCCGGATGGCGGTACAAACTTTGGACCGATAAGGAAGTTGAAAACTTTCCTCTCATTAACAAGGATCTTTATTATAGTGAAAAAAATATAGGTGCGCGTGCGGACATCTTACGTATGGAAATTCTTTACCGCGAGGGAGGTCTTTACGTCGATACCGATTTTGAATGCTTGCAGCCAGAACTCTTTGATATTTTTAATCGGAGCTATGATTTTTATGCGGGTATTACTCCTTTGGATGGTCAAGCCTATTTAATCGCCAACGGGCTTATAGCTGCAATACCTGGCCACCCGATTGTTAGAGCATATATTGAGGAAAGAAGGCATCTTGTTACCCCTAAAACGTGCACGGGCGTTGTTATGAAGGGGCCAGGCTTTTTAACCCGACTTATTTATATGCATGCAAATAGGGGGCACCGAGATATTCTTTTCCCTTCAAGCTTCTTTTATGCTCTGCCTATCTATCCGCCAAAGGAAAAAGGCTTGCTCTCAGACAGGCAAGGGCATCTTGCACATCTGATGGATACTCAAGAAGGGCGGGAAGAAATAAAACGCTTAGTTGCCAAACCTGAAAGTGTGGCTATTCACTGGTGGGAAGGTGCCTGGGTACTCATTGACGGGAAACCTATTTGCTAGCTACCAATTGCCATCTTTTTCATACTTAAGTTTGATAAGTAATTCATTAAATCCGGGCATGCACTTGAGTGCATGTTTTTGTTTGCTGGTGAGCTCCTCTTTCCAGGATCCGATTTGTCCTCTTCTGAAGGTAGCCGTACCGCCAAAGAGCTGAGTGCAGATAGCGCCGGCTTGAGCCCATGACAGTGGAACTTCTAAGAATTTGGCAATGCTCATAATTTCATTTTCTTGAGTAAAGATATCGCTTCCCCCAAAAGGGCCCACCAATTTTTCAAAACTCGTTATATAAACGTCTGGGTAGTTGAGCCAACAAAGATACTGGTCAAAAAATTCTACCAACGTTCGGGATTCAAGATGGGATAACCGATAATTTTTTATAAGCTCTGAAATGAGCTCACATAAGGAATGACATTTATAGAACTCTTTATTGCCAGGGGATTCTTTCAGCCAATGCGCCCATGATACCAAGACGTCTCTGGGATCACGAACGAGAAGAATGACTTTGAACCCTCGGTACTTAATCACATCGTAATTATAGGGGGTGCATAGAGCATGAAGCATATAAAAATTGTTGCTCGTAAGGCTATCAAGTTCAGCCGGATTAACCGTATCAACATTCTGGCCCCAGTACACACCGCTGCCTGTAATGAGCTTGATTGCTTTTGAAAGAAGATGCGTACCACTTTTAGGGATTGTGGTAACCAGAAGAGGCTTGGAAGATTGGTTGGAAGCCTGGAGCGCAGTATTGAACAATAGGATGAAAAGAATAAGAACTAGTTTGAGTTGCATGGTTTTGCTTAACCTTGTATTTTTTTTACTTTATTGCGTTCTGAGCTGTGTTAGCGCCTTTAATTCTTATTGGATATATGAGAAACACGGCTTAGAAAATCTATATCCTACTGGACAGTATAATGCAAAAAGATTCCTCAGGAGAATAAATTTCTGAGGAATCTTTTTGATAACACGTGTATGAATGCATTCTGTATTTACCAAGTATCGTCTTTTTCATAATTTAGTTTCACAAGAAGGTCATTAAAGCCAGGCAGTGCTTTTAAGGCTTTTTTATGTTGATCAGTAAGGATATTTTTCCATCCATTTATGCGGCCTTCTCTAAAGGTATAGGTTCCCCCAAAGAGCTCAGAGCAGAAAATCTCAATTTTAGCGCGTTCAAAAGAGATATTTAAAAATTGAGCGATTTTCATGATTTCATTTTCTTGGGTTATCTTGTCGCCACCACCCTGTGGGCTGACCAGCTTTTCAAATGTTGTTACATAACAATCGGGATAGTTTTGCCAGGGAAGATATAGATTATAAAATTCGGCATAGTTGGTACATTCAGGCATTGTGGGCCCTTTGAAAGGATAATGCTCGATGAAATGCGTTATCATTTGTTCTAGTGACCAGCTTTTTAAATCATCGAGATTAGCATAAGGCTCCCTTTTTCCATAATGCCACTGAATATGCGCAGCAGGATTCTCCATGGACCAACGCGCATAGGATACTAAAACATCCCTGGGATCCCTAAAAAGTAAAATCATCTTAAATTTATTGTTCTTAAGAATCTCGTAATTAGAAACCGTAAAAGGGGCATGCGAAATGTACCACACAGAGTTAAGGTGCTGAGCAATCCTTTCTTCATCTATCATAGTGTGTGTTTTGCCCCATATTGACTCTAATCCTGTCATTTTTGTCAGAATTTTTTGAACCAAATGCGTGCCGCTTTTGGGGATTGTAAGGAGAATTAGCATTAGGGGTGAATGTTCAGGATTCTCATGTTTAGGATTCCCTTCATCGATCGGGTTTTCAGCTAATAAAACTGTGCTTAGAATTAACATGAGTAATAATGTAAATAAATTGTTTTTTCTAATTGCCATTTTCATTGTGAGACCCCTCCTGGGAGTTATAGTGTAATTTGTAATTTTTTTACTAACTAATTTTAGTTTAAATGTTTTATTAGAAAAAGCGCAAGTTTTTTTTGTATGTTTTGAAAAATTCTGCGCTGCATTTGTAACAATCCTCAAGCCGACTCAACTTTAGATATTAATCACAATAAAGGCGCAAAAGAAGCCAAGTCATCAATTAATTTTGTGTGACTGCGGCGGTTACAGGGAAGACTTTCACATATTTTGATTACAAAAATCTTGTTTTTCAGAATGTTTAATAACTATAATAGAAATAGATATGTTGATATATTTTAACTTAATGACTTGCTGAATGGCTCTTTACTTAAAAAGGGGATAGAAAAATGAAGATTAATTCATTGCATTTTATGATCATTCTTTCCGTGCTTAATCAAGCTTATGAAATTGGTGCTTTTGAAAAAATGCGCTCATATAAATTGTTAGATGAACCTATTGACGTGGTGATACCTGCGATTAAAAAGGACTTAGAAACATTGGATCTTTGTATTGAAGGAATTAAGGAAAATGGAAAATCAATAAGGAATATTTATGTCATCTCTCCCGAGCCACTCACTACAAAAGCGACGTGGATTGACGAAAAAAGTTTTCCTTTCAGCTTTTATGATATTGCTTTTGCAATCTATAAAAATGAGGTAAAAGCAAAAGCATATTTAGCAAAGCCCGGAAATCGAATTGGCTGGATTTACCAGCAGCTTATGAAGCTATATGCCCCTTTTGTGATAAAAGGAATATCCTCCAACATATTACTTTTAGATTCTGACACAATTTTTTTAAATCCGGTCTCTTTTTTAAATGAGCTTAATGAGCCGTTATTTAATCCCGCGCCGGGGCGCCATAAACCTTATTTTGACCATGCCGCAAAATTGATACCAGGCTTTAAACGTGTTTTTGATGAACATTCTGGCATAAGCCACCATATGCTCATCCAAAAAAGCGTTATTGAGGCTTTATTTGAAACAATTGAATTACATAACCATATGCAACCATGGGAAGCAATTTGCCATCATATGTTTGTGGAACCTTCGGGAGATGTAATTAATGTGGGCCTTTCAGAGTTTGAGATATATTTTAATTATATTTTTGCTACAACAAAGCAGGCACATATCAGAATCCTAGAATGGGCAAATGTTGCCTCTTTGAAAGCAATGCAGCGTTATAGAGCAGCAGGATTCCATTATATTTCCTGCCATGAGTATATGAGAAATCCTTCGCCAGAAAATTGGTGGAATCCACCTATTGGAAAGTGGTAAGCTTTTAGAAAAGTATATTCAAAGCGGCTTGGGCCAATTAATCCAAGCCGCTTTTTTTGCAAAGAAATCATAATTCTATGATTTTTTTTCAGCCTCGCTCTTAGGCTTTTGAAGCTTGGCAGATGGAAGAGTCCAGCTACCATCCCACCAATGAATAGCTATAGTTTCTGGTTTGATAACATCATTTTTTATTTTTTCGAGAGTTTCATCATTGAAAGGCATGAGCGAATAAGGCTTGTTTTTCATCTCAAATAACCCCAGAGGGTAGAAGAAAGTGGCTGGGAATATAATATCTCGATAACCTTTGTTCATATTTTTCATCGCCATTTTTGAAATCAACCCTGGTCCTCGTTGCATGATTTGTTGAGCCCGGGGCGAGCTGCTATTAACGGCAAAAGGGATGTGATCAATGCATGCTTTTATTATGGGGTGTCCAGGTATCGCCCCAATTAGAGCATTATTAAGAAGGACCGCCTTGCAATCGAGCGGATGCAAGCCACAGTAAAAATCATAACAGCTATTAAGTATATTAAACATAGCAGGCTTTACACATTCAAAATCCGTGTCTATATAAACTCCGCCCTCCCTATACAGGATCTCAAGCCGTAGAATATCTGCACGCGCTCCAAAATTTGTCTCCTGATTGTAAGCAGCTTGATTGATAAGTGGAAAATTTTCAACTTCCTTATCTGTCCATAGTTTGTATTGCCATCCAGGAATAGATTGCCATGTTTTTTGCCACCGCTTATATTTTTCGGGAAATGGATTGGGCCCAACCCAAATTTGATGGAATATTTTAGGGATTCTATCGTTACAATGGCCAGGGCCAGTCTGCATTTTATGCTTGTTGAAGATTTCTTGCCGATAATTATTATAGGTTTCTTTTAGGAGTGAATAAGCTGCATCTGGATTTTTGGGTGGTGATTTTTCATAACTAAGCCACTCAAACCACTTTGTATCCGAATTATTAAATTGTTTTTCTAGAGCTTCAAAATGTTGCCCCATCACCTTATCATTCTTTCCCATCGAAACATCAAAATCAATTAAGTAAGTGTCGGCTTTTAAAATAGTAAAACCACAGAGTATGATGAGTGTGCTTGTTATTTTCAAATTCATATTTTAACCTTTATAATTTTTGGACCGTTTGGCTGTGATCTTTTTAATCCTAAATACGTTATTAATGCTAAGTCAATAAAAACCAGTCTTTTTATGTAATAAGCGGGTCTACATTTTTTTCAGAGTTTTACTTTGTAAAGGATTAGCCTTGTATGACTTATGATCAAGTTTGGGATTTAGAAAAAGTACCGCTGTTGATACGCTTGAGCAGGTATGAAGGAAAAAATCGCAACGTGATAGCAAAATTGCTTCTATAATTACCTCTTCCCCTAGCCTAGCTCTTGCTCCGCGTAGATTGTTACCGTAATGAATGGGTTGGCCATTTTCTGACCGATAAGCTTCATAAGAAATTACTTTTCCATTTAAAATTGATTGAGCTTTTTTCAAAAGCCGATCTTCATCCGTAGCCACAAAAAATTGGCATCCTGGAAAATTTTGTGCCAAAATATTTGCGTCATTGAGCAGATCATCCGGATTGATCGGACTCACTTCGAGTTTTTTATCGGTTCCGCGCAGATGAATACCTATAGTTTTTTTACCCACCATATGCAGTTGAAAGAAGGATTCAATTTTTGCGGTCAAATAGGGCCGGGTTTTAATATATTCGCGTATTATAGTGTGAGCAGACTCCCGAAATTCTTTTTTTTCATATACTTCGCAGTGTCCTTCCCATATAGGCACAATTTTGCTGCCATCAGGAGCACAATTGGTAGGCCACACTGCATCACCATTAGTGTAGGTTTGATCGGACAGAGGTTCAAAGTAATACTCCCAAGCATTCTTGCGGCCCTGATAACCTGCTTCTTCATAATACAGGCTATCCTTTCCCCAATAAACGATGGGATGTAAGCTGTTTTTTTTACAGTACTGAATATTGTTGATTACTCCTAAAAAGTTATAGAACAATCCGGCACCTATTTGGTATCCAATAACATGATTCTTTGTAGCCTTACAAGAGCACCCTATAACAACGGCAAGAGTCATAATTTTCAACAATCTTTTCATACAATTTTCCTTTTTATTAATAATGGGTGTGATCAGGCATTAGTACCTGAAAGTTAAATCTATTGGAAAGCGTAGCAAAGTGCCTGATTGAAGATCAATGGTTCTAACATCATAAGAGCCACTTGTTATGATTATGCCTGCTAGATATTAGCGATAATCGGGTGCACAAAAAAAGAGCAGGAAGATATGGCTGTATATATAAAGAATCTAACGCCTTATGCTCCGGTTGATAGCTACTATAACTAAGGCTATGAGTCGTTTTTCTGGCTTGTGGAGAAAGTTGAAGTATAAGTATATCCCAAATCTTAAGATTCCGACTGACTGCACTACAGATGTCAAGGCCAGCTGCTCATTTCTTGTTATACAAAGATGGGAAAGTTAAGTGAGAACTTTTACACAGGTATAGTTTGAGGACGCAAACTTTATGTAAATATAGAGTGCCTTAATCAGCTTTCATCTACTAGCATTATCATGTATCGAAAAAAATTTTTCTCCGCTTATTAATTTGCTTATAAAGATAGCGCTCGGTAGCGAGAGATAGCCCAGAAATCTTTCTAGCGTTATTTCTATTTATATAAAATTGTTAATTTATTGACATGCAAGCATTATTATGTTGTATAATGATAATGTTATGAACATGATATAAGAAAGGTCAGCAATGAAGAAAATAGCGTTTTTATGTAGTGCATTCTATTTGTTTTGTTACCCTAAACAAAGTTCAAGTCACTACGATTTGACTGTTGCCAGCCCAATTAAGTTTGCCGACGCCATACAGAGACTGGGTATAGGTTTTATGGATGCTCTCAAGGATGATCTTACCATAAATCACATCAATACTCGTGAGCATATTGATTTTGCAGATATTAATGAGCACGTCAAAAAAATAATAATAAATCCAGATAAGACACCTGGGAATGTCGTGCTATTTTGCGACCTTTTATGGACTAAGTCGGTTACACCGGCAAACTTAGTACCCAAAAATAGTCACATCAAAATTGCTTATTCGATGTTCGAACTTTCCACTTTGCCCCGGGCCTGGGTCGATATCTTAAATAGCAAGTTTGACCTCGTTGCTGTTCCTGATGAGACGTGCCGCTCTCTCTATAAAGATTGTGGTGTAACGATTCCCATTTTTGTGATGCCACTTGGCATTTACGTAGAAGATTTGCTTAGCGAACCTGCTAAGGTTAGTGCTTCTAGGCCATTTACTTTTGGCTTATCAGCAGGCTTTTGGGAAAGAAAAAATCAAGAGCTTCTCGTTGATGCATTTCGGGCCGAATTTGGTAATGATCCAAAAGTAAAATTAAAACTTCATGGTCGGATGGCCGATGCAGATGTGCTCAATAAGATCTTAGCAAAAATTAAATTGTACCGGGTTTCAAATATAGAAATTATTCACAAATCCTTTAATTCAGTAGAGTACAAAAATTTTTTGAAAACACTAGATTGCATGGTAGTTCTTTCAAGGGCCGAGGGCTTTTCCATACCGCCACGGGAAGCGCTATCATTAGGTCTTCCGTGTATTGTTTCAAATAATACTGCTCACAAATTGTTATGTAAGACGGATTTTTTTAAGTGCGTTCCTTCTTCAATACAACATCGCACAGTACTTGACTTGTTTGGTGGATTAGTTGGTTACGATTTCGACTGTTCAATAACTTCTGTACGTGCGGCACTAAGAGATGTTTATATTAATTATGGACAATATCTTGAAAGAGCGCGCCAAGGGCGTGTATGGGTGCAGACATATCTTTGGAAAAATTTAAAGAGCAAGCTGCTTAATCTTATAAAGCCTGAGAAGATTCTTCTTGGAGATACAAATGACATCACGGACGAGTTTTTAATGACAAACTCACCCGCGCTCTATGAGAAGTATGCTCAGCTTATTAAGAAAAATACTCCGCTGACAAGTACTGTCAAGGTATAAAATGTAATTGTGAAGTTACAGCAACTTTCGACTGGATGGCAGCTTGAAAAGGCGCACTAAAAAAATTAATAGTGTTGTAAATAGGGGATAGTGACTTTTTTTGCCAAGAGAGGATGTTATGAGTGGCAGGTACGTAGTAATAGTATTAGTATTTCTGTTGGGCACTTTCGGTTGCTTGAGTCATCAAAGAAAAGATCGAGAAGAAAGGGTTGATGTTACAATTGTTGGCTATGTACTCTTTGCTAATGGGCTTGGCAGGACGACAATTGCCGCCTTAGATTATTTACAAGATGAGGTAAAAGTTAACTTCAAAAATACCCGTCCCGAAATTACCTCATTTCAAGATGTGCCTGAGAAGGTGCGAAAGCTGGTTCTGAAAAATAATCATGCCCCAAGCAATGTCGCGATAATTCATGATAACCTTATCTTACCGCATGCTCAACACTATAAAAAAATGCCTGAGAGCAAAATAAAACTTGCCTACTCTATGATTGAAACAACTGCGATTCCCGATGAATGGGCATCTATAATAAATAATTATTTTGATGGGGTTGTTGTACCAGATCCATTTTTAATTGAGGTTTATAAAAATTCGGGTGTGAAAAAGCCCATTTTTTCTATTCCACTACCCGTATATATGGATGAGTTCTTAGCTGAGCCATTGAAGAAAAAACCAAATGATGTCTTTGTGTTTGGTGTGTCCTGTGCCTTTTCAAACAACAAAAATTGTGAGCTGCTTATGGAGGCCTTCGCGCGGGAATTTGGCAATTCTTTGAAAGTAAGACTTAGTTTGCATAGCCCATGGAATAATTATGCAGATAAAATTCATAATAAACTTAAGGAGTTAAAAGTCAGTAATATCGAAATTTCTTGCGAAAGTTTACCTTGGCATGAGTACGTAAGGTACATGAAAGGCCTGGATTGCTATGTTTTAATTTCAAAAGGAGAAGGCTTCTCTTTCACGCCACGTGAGGCCCTAGCACTGGGTATTCCCTGTATCTTATCGAATAATACTGCTCATAAGACCATTTGTAATACTGGGTATGTGTATGGTGTAAAAGCTGATATTGTCGAGAAGCATCCTGGAGAATTTTTTGGAGTTTCATGTGGCTACAATTTCAATTGCAGGGTAGAAGATGTGCAGCGGGCACTCAGAGAGGTATACAGTAATTATGAGAAATATTTGGCGAAAGCACACGAGGGGAGAGAATGGGTAAAGCAATACCATGGAAACAACCTAAAAAAGAGGTATAGAAATTTATTTAAACCGATAAAAGTATTATTGGGAAATGAAAATCTCGTGACAGAGAATTTTCTCATGACTACGTCAGAAAGTCTTTACCACAAGTATTTATCTTTGGCCTCACCATAATAAGTGCTTATAATTTTTAGGTACCTCTGGTCTAAAAATTATAAAGCAAATTCTTGAAACACTAACGTATATTATATTAGTTTTACTGTGAATGGTATCACAAAAAGACTAAACCGGGGGTGAGGCATTAATAATCTTGGCTAAATAGGTACTAATAAATGAAAACACTTTTTTTAAGAGAACTTCTATGAAAAAAATATATCTTGCCATGCTGGCAGTGTGGGGAAACGCACTTTGTAAGGACTTCATCAAAGATCTTTCAGAGTCTGATTATAGAACACTTATGAGGGTCGCAAAGATTGCTCCTGATGAACTTAAATTGGCTCTGAAACATTGGGATGAAGCGGAGAAAAAATTTTCAGAGGATGCAAGTGCAGAATACTACCGGTTGCTGCCTGAATTAATAAAAAAATTTAATCTTAAAACCGGCTGTGAAGTAGGAACGCTTTATGCAGGTCATGCGTCTGCAATTTTAAGCTCGACCTCCATCGAAAAGCTTTATTGCGTTGATGCTTATAAAGGACCTCAGGTAGGTACGAATCAAAGTTATGCTGATGTTCTATATTTTCTTACATCTAGACGAATACAACCTTGGGGTGCGAGATGCACTTTGATACGTGAAAGTTCTGAAACAGCGTCAAAATCTTTTAAGGCTAATCAGCTGGATTTTGTTTTTATCGATGCTGGGCACACCTATGAAGACGTTAAAGTCGATTTACAATCATGGTTCGATAAAGTCAGACCCGGAGGAATCGTTGCCGGTGACGATTATACGTCTATGTTTCCTGGATTAATGAAAGCTGTTAATGAATTTTTTAAGACAAAATCATTGACCGTTAAAACGGGTGGGATAAACAACAGAATATGGTGGATTCAAAAACCATAAAACATTTTGAGCAATTGGCATGAGCAGGAATGGTTTTTTACTTATGCCAATTGCTCAGAGATGAGAGAAGGTGTTCGATGAAAAAAGTACTTTTGTTTACGCTGTTATGTGGATTTAATGCTCTTATTTGCAAGTCAGAACGCTATGATCTTACTGTTGTTAGTCAAATACGCTTTGCATGTAGCTTAACCAGGTATGGGATAGGTCTTATTGATGTACTTCAAAATGATATTAAAATTAATCATATAAAAACACCGGGCGCTTATGAATTTGTTGATGTTAGTGAATCGGTGCAAAAAATAATAAAAAATCCTGATAAATCACCCGGAAATGTAGCGATCCTCTTAGATTTTTTATGGATTAATACCGTTACTCCTTCTGATTTTGTCCCTGAAAAAAGCAGCATTAAAATAGCATATTCTGTATTTGAGTCTTCAGCTCTGCCTAAAAAATGGGTTGAGATATTAAATAATAAATTCGATTTGGTTGTGGTTCCGGATGAATTCTGCAGACCGCTCTATAAGGAAGCTGGTGTAACTATTCCTATTTTTGTAGTACCGCATGGGATATACGTAGAGGAATTACTCAGAGAACCAGTAAAAAAAACATCATCAACACCATTTACGTTTGGGCTATCAGCAGGGTTCTGGCCAAGAAAAAATCAAGAACTTCTCGTGGATGCTTTTGTAGCGGAATTTGGTAATAGGGGCGATGTGAAATTGAAGTTGCATGGTCGTGCGGCTGATGAAAGCTATCTAGCGAAAATTCAAAAGAAGGTGCAAAAACAAAAGATACGCAACATAGAAATCATCCAGAAGGTGTTTACTGGAGCAGAATATAATAACTTTCTAAAAACTTTAGATTGTGTTGTGCTTTTATCAAAAGGGGAAGGCTTTTCTATTGCCCCGAGGGAGGCTTTAGCACTCGGCATACCTTGTATTATCTCAGATAATAGTGCACACAAAACACTCAATAAGACTGGATTTTTTTATGGCGTACCTTCGAATTTAGTGGAGGCTAATTCCCATGAGTTGTTTGGTGGAGCCATAGGATATGATTATAACTGTAAAATTGAGGACGTTCGAAAAGCATTAAGAGATGTTTATATCGACTATTCCTACTATGTAGATAAAGCGCACCAAGGAAGACCTTGGGTAGAGCAATACCTATGGAAAAATTTAAAGCAAAAATTTATGAATCTTATAAAACCTACGAAGATAGTGTTGGGCGAGGAAAATAGGGTGACTGATGACTATTTTATGACGACATCGCCGATGCTTTATAAAAAATACGCTCAACTGATCAACAAGTGAATTATGTAATTGAGAAGTACTAGAGGGCCAATTTTATAAATTGGCCCTCTACCTGGTTAACGGTGTTAACTAATATTTACCAGTTGTTATCTTTTTCATAGCCTAATTCTATAAGCAGATCGCCAGCAACTTCTTTAAATAGCTGTTTTTGTTCTGGGGTAAAATATTCTTTCCAGGAGCCGATTTTTCCTTTTCTGAATGTATCACCTTTTCCAAAAATTTGAGAGGAGATCGACTGTGCTTCGAGTGTGGTATGAGGCAGATTCATAAATTTGGCGATTCTCACTATTTCATCTTGTTGAGTTATGGCATTGCCACCACCGTGTGCGCCAATCAAATCTTCAAATTTAGTAATCAGATGATTAGGATAAGCAGACCAGGAAAGATATGAGTCATAATACTCCTTGAGAGTTTCATGATTTTCGCCCGTTGGTCCGGGAACAATGTAGCTTTTGATGAGGCTCGTTATTGCCTCATCAACCGATAAGTTAGCGTAGTGAACAAAAATATCAGAATGTTTTCGCCACCAGAATGCCCTTGAAACGATGATATCCCTGGGATCTCGGATCATAACAATCACCTTGAGCTTATTTTTTTCTACAAGTTCATAATTATGAGAATTGCAGAAAGCATGGGTGGAGTAATGCGATTTCTTTTGGGTAATAAAATCAGTGATTTCATTCTGATCTACTGTTGTATATTGTTTGCAGCCCTGCCAAAAATGGCGGTTGGCTTTTTCATTAATTTTATCAACAATCTTACCAACCAAATGAGTGCCGCTTTGTGGAATAGATACAACTATAATATTTTCTGATTCCTTGGGCAGTGAGCTTACCTGCCGTCCTAACGGTATCCTGTTAAGTCCTAAGGCTATCCTGTTAATGCCTGGTCTTGCTGGCGAGGTTAGAATAGTGACGCTCATAAAAATACTCAGTGTACAGAAAGTTTTTTTTATGTTCGACATGAATTGCCCTTTTTTTAATATGTTATTGGTTCTACCTATCTACACTATTCCTAAAATTAAGTTTGTTTTTAATTGCTGCACAAGCCTACTTTTTGTGGGTCAACCATATCAAGGACATTGGCCTTTAGGTCTAGAAATGTTCTGCATGCTTGTTGTGAGCATTTTTTCCTGATGTCTGTCTTCCTGTAAATGTTCATGAATTGAGCATTACTTATAAGCTCCTTGTTTTGCCCAAATTGTAGGGCACTTATGTTAGGGCTAAGTTTTATTAAGGCATTCTTATTTTCGAGCTTGTTCCATGATGCTTTATCGATATCAAGATAGAACGCGTAGGCATTGGTCTTGATTAACATGTCAATACATCTATTTAGAGAAATGGTTCTTTTGGGGACAGATAGATCTGAGCAGACTACTACGTAAGACTGCGTACACATTTCTATAGCTTCGAGGAAGGGCTCGAATAAATCTTCCGCCGCAATGAATCTTATGTGGGGGAAGCGCTGAATAATATCCTTATACAGGTGGTCAAGATTTGCATGGTTATCATAGATAACAAAGATATGAGCGATGTCTTGTACATATCCGCTAATATTTCCTAAGCAGGAAAAAAGCTGCTCCGGTCCATGGCTATTGAACACTATGACATCGGCTCGATGCTCATGGCTCTCATCAATTAAATAAGGGGGCTTTGTTAATGGTTGATATTTGGGCTTGCTATAAATAAAGTCCGTTATAACCTTTATTTTATCTGATTTCCATACATGAATTGCCTGAAGCGGATTTCCGGTATTATATAAATAAAGTTGCTTAGAGATAAAGCGATGGTGTTTACCAGCTTGCTCGATGATTGGCATCATAAATGCAACATCTTCAGCGACTTCAATGAATTTTCCTTCGTGAAGAAAGTCCTCAAGCTTAATGTTTTTAAAAAGGCCCGCATAAAAGGACCTTAAATGATGGATATTCCAGGGTACCTCTCTAAATTTGTTTTGAGCGATAACGTCAGGAGAAAATGGCTTTAGTATGAACTGTGAATTCTTAGGCCTTTCTGGAACGTCCTTATAATTACCATAGGTGCACCAAATATTTGGATCACTGTATATTGTGTTGAGGTATTCAAGCGCATTATTGCCTAAAAAAGCATCATCTCCATCGAGAGTTACAATAATTTTATTATTAGCGATTGGTGAATTTCACGATAATAGTTTTTAAGGCAATAACATTTTTCGCTATTAGCTACGAATTTTACTTTGTGCTCAAATCCTTTTTGTTTTATATATGCCTTTACAGCAGCTCCTGTGCCATCAGTTGAGATGTCATCAATATAAATGAGCTCCCAATTAGCATACGTTTGCGCAAAAATCGAATCTAAATTTCTTTTATAAAATTTAATATTATTATAGGAAGCCGTAAGAATCACAAAGCTTTTATCAGCAGCGTTAGCACTATTAGTTGCAAGTAGCAACAGGAAACATATTAAATTTGTTATTTTAGTTAAATATTTTTTGTTCAACATAGTTCTTTCCCGATTTAAAATTTTTACTTAGGAATGCCGTATAACTTCATAATAATTAAAACCAATACACACTTGCAATAATTTTACACAGATGATTTGCGTGAGCGTTTTTCAACAAATGCTAAATTTCTCTTGAATTATGGCGGCTACGCTGTATATGCCTTATGATTAAGCTGGGGATTCAAAAGAAGCACTGCTGTCGATACACTTGAACAAGTGTGTAGAAAAAAATCACAGCGTGAAAGCAGTGTTGCTTCTATAATTACCTCTTCTGCAAGTTTAGCTTTGGGCAATTTTTTATTACCCCAATGAATAGCTTGGCCATTTGATGAACGATAAGCATCATAATAAATTACTTTTCTCTTTAAAATCGACTGGGCCTTCTTTAAAAGCCGCTCTTCATCTGTTGCTATGAAAAATTGGCATCCGGGAAAATTTTGAGCGATTACGTTTGCGTCGTTGAGTATATCGTCAGGATTTACAGGTTGGATTTCTGCTTTTTTATCGGTACCCCGTAAATGAATTCCTATTGTTTTTTTAGCAAACATATGCTCTTGGAAAAATGATTCAACTTTTTGTTTAATGTAAGGTTTCAGTTTAACATATTCTTGTATGATGGTATGCCCGGCCTCACGAAACTCTTGTTTTGCATATTTTTCACAATATTCATTTGCTATGGGTATAATTTCTTCGCCATCGGGAGTTCGGTTACTATTCCACAGGTAATCTTTACTAGTATATGATGCGTTTGATATAGGCTCGAAGTAATATTCCCATACATTTTTGCTACCTTGATATCCTGTTTCTTCATAATAGAGATTGTGTTTGCCCCAATAAACAATAGGTTCTAAATTGTTTTTCTTACAATATTGTAGATTGTTTATGACACCTAAGAAATTGTAAAATAACCCAGCTCCTGGCTGGCATCCAATTACACGTTTATTTGTGGCTTTAGTGCAATGACCTATAATGCTGATTAGGGCTATAATTTTTAGCCTACTTTTCATAAGATTTTCCCAGTATGCAAAATGAATCCAAACTTTTTCTATCTATTATCAGCATAATAAAGTCTCTTGGCGAGGATCAACATTTTTTTTAATACAGCCTCTATACAGCTATCATAACTAAATTCGTTAAGACGTTTGATGAGCATATTCTTCTAGCATTATTGTTTTGATATTTTTTCAACATTGCGCAGAATCTAGCTTGAGTGTGCGGTGAAGTATCACATTTTATAGATTCGCGAATTTTCCATTTTCCGAAATGCAAACCATGAATTGTTGTAAGACATCATTCTATCATTCTATACTCAATAATAGAAAAAGTTACAGAAAAGAGGAGGTACGAAAAGACTGCGGGATAGCATATGACAAGATTTAAGTTATAGAGATTTGTGAAAAAATTATTAAAGGCATTCGTAAAAGTGATTAACATTGATAAGGAGTTATCTAATGATATTTAAATATGTGAAAATTAATTGCGCAATTTTGCTCTCAGCTGCTCTCATGCATAGCGCTAATGCGGGAGAATATAAAAGCCAATCGGGACAGGACATAGTTATTAATGAAATTTTTTTTAAAAATAAAAAAGGAGGTGTTTTTATCGATATTGGAGCACATGATGGGGTAGGATATAGCAATACCTGGTTTTTTGAAAAAGTATTAGATTGGACAGGAATTTGCATTGAGCCAAATCCAACCATATTTAAAAAATTAAAAGAAAATAGAAATTGTCTGTGTATTAATGGATGTATATCAGATAAAGATGGCAGTGTGTTATTTAGAGAAATACGAGGAAGCAATTATTTAACCATGCTCAGTGGGATTGAATCTAAATATGATCCAAGGCATTTGGAAAGAATCGCAACTGAGATGCCAAGGGAAAACGGTTCATATAAGCTCATCGAGGTTCCTAGCTATTTACTGAATAATATTCTTGAAAAAAATAGCATTTATTATGTCGATTTTCTTTCTTTAGATATTGAAGGTGGCGAATTGGACGTCTTGAAGACAATAGATTTTGATAGGTTTCATATTCATACAATAGCTGTTGAGAATAATTACCATACTAAAGATATACGGTTATTTTTAGAATCTCACGGGTTTCGCTACATCACGACGATAGATGATTTAGACGAGATTTATTTAAATATAACTCTATCTAAAGGAACAAAATTACCGAAAAAAAACGGTGGCTATGAGGTTGTGACATAGGTGCTATGAGCTTGGATGATATTAATGTATTATGGGGCCTTTCTGGGCCCCTTTTTGTAAGCAGGTTTTTTTGTTAGGTTCAAATGAAATTAAGGGTGACATTAATTGCTAAATCGTCTCCTTGGGTATCGCCATAAATTATTTCAAATTAGGTAGAATTGGCATCCGGATATTGTTATATTGTATGACTATGATATTGGCTCTTTTAACTTGGTATTACAAAAAAGGAACGATTACCATGAAAATCGCTATCAAAATAACCCTCATTTTTATTTTTACGGCACTTAGTTTTGCAAGTTTCGGTATAAAAAAGGCTCTCATAACGGGCATAACCGGACAGGATGGTGCATATCTGGCGGAATTTTTACTTAACAAAGGATATGAAGTGCATGGGATTATACGACGTTCTTCCTTGATAAATACGCATAGAATAGATCATCTTTATCATGATCGTCATGCGGCTACTCCTAATCGTTTTTTCCTGCACTATGGTGATGTTACGGATTCAACTAATCTAATAAGCATTATTAAAGATGTGGAACCCGATGAAATTTATAATTTGGCGGCGCAAAGTCATGTGAAGGTATCATTTGAAATGCCAGAATATACCGCAAATGTGGATGCCTTAGGAACGTTACGCATATTAGAAGCTATTCGTTTACTCAACCTTACTCGTAAAACTAAATTTTATCAGGCATCTACGAGTGAGCTTTATGGATTAGTGCAAGAAATTCCCCAGTCAGAAAAGACACCCTTCTATCCGCGATCACCTTATGCAGCTGCAAAGCTGTATGCATACTGGATAACGGTAAATTACAGAGAAGCCTATGATATGTTTGCTTGCAATGGAATTTTGTTCAATCATGAATCCCCGCATCGTGGCGAAACATTTGTTACTCGCAAAATCACAATGGCAGTAGCCCGTATCTCAAAAGGCCTTCAACAAACATTGTACTTGGGCAATTTAGATTCCAAACGAGATTGGGGATATGCAAAAGACTATGTAGAAGCAATGTGGCTTATGCTGCAACAAGAAAAAGCGGAAGATTTTGTAATAGCTTCAGGTGAAACACATACCGTGCGCGAATTTATTGAACGCTCTTTTAGAGAAGTTGGGATAGAAATTGAATGGCGAGGTGAAGGTGTGAATGAAATTGGGGTCAATAAAAAAACAAACAAGATCTTAGTAAAGATTGACCCCCAATATTTTAGACCAACAGAAGTTGATATCTTAATTGGCGACCCAAGCAAGGCTCAAAAAAAGTTGAATTGGAAGACGAGAACTTCTTTTCCAGACCTCATTAAAATAATGATAGCCCATGACGTGGCATTAATTTCAGGAAGTAACAAAAACTAAATTTGCTGACCTTGTTAAGATAATGGTAGCTTTTTCTATATGGGCAGTTGAATTCATTCTATTTAATGATAGTTGCCACTTGCGTGATAGGGCGCTTATCATTTTTTTTATACTTTTTGCCGTGCTTTTGAGGGCGCGCATAATTTGATGGATGTATAATTACCTTAGCACGAGACAATGAAATGGGATATTCCGCTTGTAGGAAATCCACCGTGCATGGCAATAATTGGCTAAGTTGTCGCCCAACCTATCCCCTAAATTATACGTTATTGCACTGGCAATTGCTGTATTCGAGATCAATACCTACGATCAGGAGATATAATCGTAAAAACTTCTGTGTGGCCAGTTTCATTGTTTGCCTTAAAAATGGTTTATTGCCCCTATACATCTTATGTTCTAAATTCGGATTTAAAAAAAGCCATCCAGTTGATACACTCGAACATGTATGTAAAAACAAATCACTGCGAGAAAGCAAATGAGCTTTTATAATTACTTCTTCACCAATTATTCCTTAAATGCTTAACAATTTATTTTATGGCATGACACAATTATTGAAAAAATGACCAAGGGTTTGTCAAGGGTCAGTCCAAAAGTTTACACAACCTAATGTTGATCTCTAATTTTTTGATCATAACTCTTTTTTTTAAATCGTTTAGCAGATATTCTTATATAAGTGGTGCATGGTCTAGACCTGCAAAAAGGGGAAATACATGAACATTAATAGATTCCGATTGATTGCTATCTTTAGTGCACTCAATTTAATATACAGCATAAATGCCCTAAAGCATTTTCAGTTCCTAAATGAGCCTGTAGATGTCGTAATTCCGGCCATTTCAAAAGACATTGAAGTATTAGATCTCTGTATCGAAGGAATTAAAACGCACGGAAAATCCATAAGAAATGTATATGTAATTTCTCCCGAACGGCTAACAACAAATGCGATATGGGTTGATGAAAAGAATTTTCCATTTACCAAGCACGATGTAGCCTTTGCAATTTATAAAAGCAAGGAACTGGCAAAAGCATATTTAGCAAAGCCAGGGAATCGCATCGGCTGGATTTATCAGCAGTTGCTTAAGTTGTATGCCCCTTTGGTTATAAAAGGAATATCCTCGAATGTCTTACTTTTAGACTCAGATACGATCTTTTTGAATCCCGTGTCATTCTTAAATGATCGATTTGAGCCTCTTTTTAATCCTGGGATAGCGCATAGTAAAGAGTATTTTACTCATGCAAAAAAAGTTATACCAGGCTTTAAGAAATTCTTTCGTGAGCATTCTGGCATATGTCATCACATGCTTGTACAAAAAAGCGTAATCGAGGGCTTATTCGAGGTAATCAGATTATATAATCATCTAGAGCCATGGAGAGCTCTTTGCCATCATATTTTTGTGGAACCATCCGGAGATGTTACCAATTTAGCTATGTCGGAGTTTGAGATATATTTTAACTATATCTTTGGAGCTACAAGGCAGGCTCACATAAGAGTTTTGAAATGGGCAAATGTATCCTCATTAGATTCAATGAATCGATATAAACGCGATGGATATCATTACATTTCTTGTCATAGCTATATGAAAAAAAATGGAGCACCAAGAAAGTATTGGTTTATACCTGTTGGAAAATATGAGTAGCTGCTTCGTACTCCAAGCCTAGCGGCCTAACTGCTTACCATCAAACATTTCACAATGCGAATTTCAATTTGTATGGTACCGGCCGGCGACTTTGTGCAACCATAAGTCTTGAAACCTGTCGAAACCCTTGAATTTGTCCGGATGTCCATGCTAATCTACGGTTGAAGGTAACCAAATACACGGGATGCCCAACTGCGTTCTATGAAGCTTACATAAGGAAAAAAATGATATCTCAATCGATAAGGATTTTATGCTCTCAGATGCTATCAGTGCTGCTGGTTATGACAAGCCTGCATGCGGTGATAGAATTCCGAGGTGAGTTCGGCCAAGACAAAATTCTTAATGAAATCTTATTCAAAGATAAAAATGGTGGAGTTTTTATTGACATTGGTGCGCATGATGGAATGTCAGGGAGCAACACCTGGTATTTTGAAAAAAAATTAGGGTGGAAGGGTATATGTTTTGAGCCGGTGCCGGATATCTTTAACAGGTTGATTATGAATAGAAGTTGTATGTGCATAAATGCGTGTGTATCAGATAAAGATGGTATGGTGGTACTAAGACAAGTCATTGGCGCTGGAGAAATGTACAGTGGCATTGAATCGAACTATGATTCTCGCCACAGAGAAAAAATAGAAGAAGAGATAGCCGCGAATCGGGGTTCTTCTGTATTTTTGGAAGTCCCTGCTTACAAACTCAATACCGTTCTTGCTGAAAATGCGTTCTGGGATATCGACTTTCTCTCGCTTGATATTGAAGGGGGTGAGTTAGAGGTATTGAAATCGATCGATTTTAATACATTTTATATCGCATCCATCGCCGTTGAAAATAACTATGAGATACCTGAAATGAGGTCTTATCTTGAATCTCAAAATTTTCGTTTTATAGAACGGCTTGGGGTTGATGAAATTTACATCAACAACAAAGAATTTCAAAAAAAAACCAAAAAACATGAAAAGAAAAAGCAACAGCCGGTGAAAAACCATCCGGTAAAAGACAAAGAGCGCCGTCCAGCAAAAAATAAACAATCTGAGGTTGGCCAAGCAATGGTGATCCAAAATGGGCAGCTGCTCTTGGTAATTAATAAAAAGTTCTAGAAGAGAAAAAGAACCGCTACTTGTTTACTAGCTGCATGTATTTATTATAAAGCATCGGTGATGATGTCATAATAAATTCGTCTGTTATTCTATTTTCACCACCAAGGCGAACATCCTTAGGCTTTATGAGGTTCAGGAATTTTGCTTTTACATTTTTCCAAAGATACCGTTCCACCCATTTTCGCCCCTCTTGTGCTTTAGCTACATACATTTGATAGTTCGTATATACGTCTCTAAGGGCCTTGCGAGTATCGGCAAGCGTGCAGTTAAAATTATATCCACAATGTCCAAAACCCGAATAATGCGCCGGCTCTTGCAAAAGAGAAGGGACTGAGTATACAAAGCCAGTTTCTGCAATGGTAGTATGTGCAGTATTGTTAGAAATAATGCATGGTTTTCCCAATGCCAATGCCTCGCGAGGGGTTAATGAGAATCCCTCGCCCTTTGATAAAAGCACATAGCAATCGAGCGACATCAAAAAATCTTTATATTCTTTTTTAGAGAGGGGTGAAAGAGTTAGTTCTATATTTGAAGTAAGCTTATTTATCCCTTTTGTAAGTTTTCTCTGCTTTTTTTTAGTCGAAGCAATTAATTTTTTGTGCGCACCATTTAACTCGGCTTTATTCTTCAAAACCATTTGCCCATGAATTGTCAGCTTAACAAAGTCATTTTTGCCAGGCTCTGCGGGTGTATTTAATTTTTTTTGTATGCCTTTTAAATCAAATTCATTATTCCAAACTGCGCGCCCATGAATCTTCAGTTTAACATTTGGATTGTTGCCAAATTCTGCATGAAAAGCTTCTATGAGGAGTTCATGATTCTTTCTTTTCATGAAAGTGGAAGAGGAGCCAAATGTAAAGGGTTTCCTTGGAGCTTTATTAAGCGGCTCTCGAAGAAGGTCATCAATATCAATGCCATGGGGTTGAACAAAAATTGGTATCTGCACGCCACAATTTTTATATACGGAGTGGTAATACGTGTCAGGCACCACAACCAGATCAAACTTTTGGTTAAGTATTTTGACCCATTGGGGAGGGATAGCGCTTGACTCAAGCATCGAATATGCAATTTTTATAAAGCTATCTGTTGGTACATAATCGGCCGGGGTTCTGTCAAAATCCCACAAAATATCAAATATAAGTGCTACGTTGCCTGGGGTTTTGTCTGGATTGGAAAGGATTGTTCTTACCGCATCAGGAACTTCGGTAAAATCACTTTGTAGTGTTGGGATAAAATTTATAGCTAATTCATTTTTTAACAAATCAGTGAGAGCAATAGGTAGTCGACATAGGCTCTCGCGGTATTTTGCTTGTCCTATTATAGTAAGATCAAAAGGCGAAGGGTTAAATTGGGCAATACCCTGAATTGCCACAGTAGGTAAGAATATGACAATGTAGAGTAAGTCTCGAAAAAGACTAGGATTGTTCTTCATACATCTCTCTTTCTAGTATTTCTTCTTCATCAAATTTGTAACACCTAAGATTTGCGCTTGGCTGCAACCAACTGCCATCCCACCAATGAATAGCCAGCGTTTCAGGTCTGACCAGATCCCTTTTTACTTTTTCGAGTGTTGCGTTGTTTAGTTGCAGGTATGTATAGGGATACTTCCTCATCTGCTCGACACCCAGTGGATAGAAAAAAGAAGAGGGGAATACCATATCGCGATATCCTTTATTCATGTGCTTGAACGTCATAGCTGATAGTAATCCGGGCCCTTTTGACACAACCCGCATATCTGGTGGAACGCCATTTGCCGCAACGGGTAATGTTTCAATACATGCTCTTAAAATGGGATGTTTAGGAATTGAGCCTATTATAGCATTATTAATAAAAAGCGATCTGCAGTCGAGTGGATGCAGTCCACAATAAAAATCGTACGCACTGTGAAGGACATTGAACATTTCAGGTTTTATGCATTCAAAATCTGTATCGACATAGACACCCCCTTCATTATAAAGAATTTCCAGACGCAAAATATCGGCACGAGCGCCCAAATTTTTCTCTTTATAATAGGCATCTTTGTTAATAAGCGGGTAGTTTTCAACGTCTTTATCAGTCCAAAGCTTGTACGTCCAACCTGGTATTGATTGCCATGTTTTTTGCCAGCGCTTATATTTTTCAGGGAACGGATGAGGCCCGACCCAGATTTGATGAAATGTGCGCGGTATTCTGGTATCGCTTTGAGACATTAGGGGGATTTTGTTTCTATTATAGTTGTCTTTTAGCAACGAAAATATGGTGTTTGTATTTACCCCAAGTGGCA
Source organism: uncultured bacterium (assembly GCA_963762095.1). Classification (GTDB taxonomy): domain Bacteria; phylum Babelota; class Babeliae; order Babelales; family Babelaceae; genus PRDV01. The sequence goes on from CAVXJI010000005.1 coordinate 325,165, forward strand.
CGTATCTAAACCAACGCTCAGGACGACGAGACAATTCTTTTATTAATTTTTTATAAAACTCACGTAAGTAGGGATCGTGCATCCCCATCGAGGTATCAAAGTCAACGAGATAGGGATTTGCTCGTACGAGCGTGAAAGTCAAAAAAAGTAGAATAAATTTTGCATAGTTCATTTTTTAATCCTAATAAATAAGCGTTACCCTCTTATTTCCATGGTAAATACACCGCTTCTTATAAGTCAACAATTACCGAAAAACGGCATGCATTAAGAGTCGCATTATGGACCTTGTTCGCAAACTCTTGAATATTTGCTGCGCTCTTTCGTATAATCAGCTCAAGCTGGAAAATTGAGGGATACTTACAATAGACAACATACAAACAAAAGACCTCGATGGAAGATGAATTCGTAAGTGCTCGCGCTGGGTAAGCCAGGGCTTCAATAATTGCCGTGATGCGGTTCATTGTTGCTAACTGACTTTGCAAAACTAGGACTTTTAAAAAATGGTTAATTATTTAAGAAAGGAAAAAAATGTTGCGGCAATTAGATAAAAATTTGGCTCTTATGTTAGTAGTAGCATTCTTCTCAATAATTGGTATAAACGCTAAGAGAAACGACTACAAGAGCCAGTATGGTCAGGATAAATTTCTCAACAACTTTTTTTTTAAAGATAAAAAAAGTGGAGTTTTTATTGATATAGGTGCACATGATGGTGTGTCGGGAAGTAATACCTGGTTTTATGAAAAGATATTGGGATGGAAGGGTATCTGTTTTGAACCAATGCCCCATGTTTTTAAAAAATTAGTTAATTCTAGAAGTTGTGCATGCGTTAATGCCTGCATAGCTGCAAAAGAAGGTTCGGTAACATTCAGACAAATCTTGGGCCCGTCCGAAATGCTGAGCGGTATTGAGGCAAATTACGACGCGCGGCATAAAGCGCGAATAGAAGCTGCGCTAAAAGCAAGGGGAGGTTCATATGAGTTCGTTGAAGTGCCTGCTTATACACTTAATAGCATTCTTGAGAAGAATCAAATGTATCACATTGACTTTCTGTCACTGGATATTGAAGGTGGAGAGCTCGCGGTGTTAAAATCGATTGATTTTAAAAGGTTTTATTTTAGTGCCATCACCGTTGAAAATAACTATCATATACCTGAAATACGGTCATTTCTTGAATCTCAAAACTTTCGCTTTGTAAAAAGGCTTGGAACCATAGATGAGGTCTATATCAATAACAATGAAGCTCATTAATTGTTCGATTGAAAGCAGAGGTCTTGTTGCTTCTTAGTTCTTGAGCACAGCGCTTGGTAGTTCCCAACTGCCGTCCCACCAATGAATAGCAATTGTTTCAGGCTTTACTAGGTCTTTTTTCACTTTTTCGAGTGTTGTATTATTGAATGGCATGTAGGCATAAGGAGTCTTTTTCATCTGATATACCCCCAGCGGATAGAAAAAAGTGGCCGGAAATACTATGTCGCGATAACCTTTGCCCATATGCTTATATGTCATCGTTGAGAGTAATGCGGTTCCTCTTGCCTCAATTTGACGATTGCGGCTTGAAATATTTTGGCCTGCGAATGGTAAGCGCTCAATGCATGCTTTTAATATTGGATGTTTAGGAATTGAACCTATTATGGCGTTATTGAGAAGAAATGATTTGCAGTCGAGTGGATGCAGCCCACAATAAAAATCATACGAGCTACTTAGGAGATCGAACATTTCAGGTTTTATGCATTCAAAGTCTGTGTCTATATACACGCCTCCTTCATTATAAAGAATTTCAAGACGTAATATATCTGCGCGGGCGCCTAAATTTTTCTCTTTATAATAGGCATCATGATTGATAAGCGGGTAATTATCAACCTCTTTATCCGTCCACAGCTTATATGTCCATCCAGGGATAGATTGCCATGTTTTTTGCCAGCGCTTATATTTTTCAGGGAAAGGTTTAGGACCGACCCAAATTTGATGAAATGTGTGAGGGATTCTAGTATCACCTTGTCGTATCAACGGAACTTTATTTCTATTATAAGCTTCTTTTACTAATGAGAATACAGTCTTTTGATTAAGCCCTGGTTCCATATATTTAAACCAACTGTAAGGCTGATGTAGTTTCTTTATTAATTTTTGGTAGAAAGGGCGCAGGTAGGGATCATTGGCGCCCATTGAGACATCAAAGTCAACAAGATAGGGGTTTGCCTGCACTAGATTGAAGGTCAAAAAAAGTAGTATGAATTTTGTACATTTCATTTTTTTAGTCCTGGTAAGTAAACATTACTCTTGTTTTCATGATATTTTATACACTATTTTGCGTTAGCACTAGGCCGCTTCCAGCTGCCGTCCCAATAATGGATGGCAATACTTTCAGGCTTGATGAGATTTTTTTTTATGAGGGCGCAAGTTTTTTCAGAAAATGTAAGATTGTTATAAGGTTTGCGTCTCATTTGGCTTGCCCCAAGAGGATAAAAAAAGGCGGATGGTAATACGATGTCTCGGTGACCCTGGTTCATGTGTTTCTCGGTCATGATGGTGAGCAGACCGGGGCCTCTCATAACTGTACGCATCTTTTGGTCTTTGACATTTGCCGCATGAGAAGGTAATTGTTCAAGGCAGGCTTTTATTATAGGATGTCCCGGTATTGAGCCAATGAGGCCATTAGCCATAACCAGAGCTTCACAATCCACAGGCGCTAGTCCGCTATAAAAATCAAACGATCTATTAAGGACATCAAACATTTCTGGTTTGATGCACTCAAAGTCAGTATCAACATAAACACCCCCATGGCGATAAAGAATTTCAAGGCGTAATATATCTGCGCGTGCTCCATAATTTTTTTCACTAAAATACATAGCGCTATTAATGAGTGGAAAATCTTCAACATCTTTATCTGTCCAGAGCTTGTAGCCCCATCCGGGAATAGACTGCCACGTTTTTTGCCAAATTTTATATTTTTCAGGAAATGGTAATGGGCCTACCCAAATCTGATGAAAAATGCGAGGAATTCTGGTAACGTTATCTGCTAGTGCATATCCATTTTTGCTATATGCGTTTTTTAAAGCTGTAAACAAAGTAGCCGGGTTAGCGTGTGGCCGTATAAACCTGAACCAATAGTTGTTCGCACGATTCAGTTTGTTTATTAACTCCTTATAAAAGGAGCTTAGATAAGGATCGTTCATTCCCATTGCGACATCAAAACTTACAAAATTGCGGTCTTCTTGTTTCGCGCCTAGCTTGAATTCATAGTTGTTGATGTAGGCATGTAATGCAAAAGTAAGTAGAGTTAAACATGCGCCCGTATATAAATGTAAGTTCATAGATACTCCCCCGTCAATTGTTTAGTTTATGTCTTTTCCGTTTCGTTTTAACAGGAAAGCCTGCTATTTAATAAAATAATATAACTTTACGAATTATAAAAACAATAGAACGACTAAAAAAATTCAAAAAGGGTTTGTTTTGAAAGATTTATTAATCGCTCGCTGTGTGCCTTGAGGTGACTGATGACGTAAGTCGGTTGAGTACTAATATTCAATTTTTATATAAAAAAGTCTTGCGAATAAAAAAGCGCTTATTCCATACTATAAAAAAGAGGATGTATCCGATTACCATCATTGAAATATTAAAAAAGGAATTTAGTATGAAAAATATTTTGCTTGCAAGCGCATTGCTCATAGCGGGTGTGCATGCTCAAGGCGCTCAAGGCGTTCAGTATCCCGAAACCTCAGAGCTGTTTTATGGTGAGTACTCAGAAAATTATGTCATGAGGTGGCATTTTCAAAAGCTTTGCCAACATTCTTTTGATCCGCGTACGAACGAGTTTATGTGGCCTACAAAACCAGGTGGGGTAACGTTTGATCCTGCGGATGTGAAAGCGGGTGACCTTATATTTGTGCGTGATGTGGGTACCTTCTTTAAAACGCTGGCTCCCAAGATTAAGCAGCCCTATGTTATGGTTACAGCGGGTGAATATCGGGATCAAGTGCAAGAAAAATTTCTTAATTATTTAGATGATGCAAAAATTATTGCCTGGTTTAGTGTCCATGCATGTGAGAAAACACATAAGAAATTTTATCAACTACCATTGGGTATTTTCCAAGATAAGAAATATCTAAAGCCGCGCGCACAACTTACCAAGCAGTTTGCACAACTCAGAAATGCTCCAAAGAAGGGCATGCTGTATATGAATTTTGGTGATCTTCGTAACAAAAAGCCAGAGAGGGCAGAAGTAATTGAGCTTTTAGCAGAACAACCATTTTGCTATAAGGCTGAACGCTTGCCGTTCTTGGAGTATATGAAAGAGATGTCTCAATACAAGTTTAGCTTATCTCCTCGCGGGTATGGACCCGATTCATATCGCACGTGGGAAGCGATGCTGGTGGGGTCGATTCCTGTGGTAAGGACCTCTCAGTTAGATAGCCTATATGCCGATTTGCCGGTTCTGATTATTGATGACTGGGCAGAGATAACAGAAGAGTTTCTTGAGCGAAAATACAAAGAGATGACGCCACGAAAATATAATATAGAAAAACTGTTTATGGAATATTGGACAAAAAGAATACTAAGCGTTAGGGACGCTTTTTTTAAATAATATACTTAAAAAATGGAGGGGGAGACCATGAAGAAAATGATAGCATTCTGCTTACTTACATCAGCATTATACGCAGATGTTGCAAGCACTAAACAAGCAAGCGGCCTACAAGAAGATCGCTTGTATTATGGAGAAGTTTCAGGAAATTTTGTTATCCGCTGGGCATTTCAGGATTTTTGTGATTTCGTATTTGATCCGCGTACAGATCAGTATGTTTGGCCAACTAAATCGCAAGGGGGGGTAACCTTTGATCCGAGTAAGGTTCGTCCAGGCGATGTTATTTTAGTGCGTGATGCGCCGCTTTTTTTTAAGAAAATGCATCCAAGGATTCAACATCCTTATATTATAGTGACCCATGGCGAGCATCTTGATAAGGTGAGCAAAATATATGAGCAGTTCATGGATGAAGAGAAGGTGATAGCATGGTTTGGCATTCATGCAAGCAAAAAAGTGCAGCATCCCAAATTCTTCCCGATTCCCATAGGAGTTATTCAACAACCAGCGAATTATAAAAAAAGAGCATCGTTGCACGAATACTTTACGAGGTTACGTAAAACTTCTGAACATAAGTATTTGCTCTATATGAACTTTGCAGATATTAATAAGCCGGAACGAAAAAGAGTAAGGGAGATGTTTAGTCACAAAAGCTACTGCAAAAGAGGTCAAAGGCAGCCATTCAATAGTTATTTGAAAGAGATGGCTCAATGCAAATTTACTCTTTCGCCAAAAGGCCTTGGTCCCGACTGTTATAGGACTTGGGAGAGTTTACTTTGCGGATCTATACCTGTTGTAAGAAGATCTCAACTTGACCCGCTCTTTGAAGGACTTCCTGTCTTGATTATTGATAAATGGGAAGAGATCAATGAAGAATTTTTAGAGAAAAAGTATATAGAAATCATGTCCAAAAAATATGATCTAAGGCGTTTATACATGGAATATTGGCTTGCCAAAATTACCGCTGTTCGTGAAACGTTTTTAGCGCATAATAAATAAGCTATTCGGGGGATATCATGATAGGTTTTGTGCATAGTGCATTCTTGCTTATGATAGTAAGCGTAATGAGCTGCTGCTCTACATTCGCAAATGACAGGGAAAGCGCAGATTATGATCTCTTTTATGGAGGAACATCGGACAACTTTGTTATCCGCTGGGCATTTCAAGAGATATGCGATTTTGTATTTGATCCGCGCAAGGTATGGCCAACATCAACCAAGCCAGGCGGTGCTTCGTTTGACCCGACAGCTGTGCGGCCTGGGGACATGATTTTAGTACGGGACGCCCCCTATTTCTTTAAGACTATGGGCCATAAAATAAAAGTCCCTTTTTTCATCCTCACTCATGGGGAATATTTAGACACCTTTCAGGATTCATACTTTAAATATGCTAACGATAAGAATGTCATTGCATGGTTTACCATCCATCCTCCCAAGAAGTTTCATGAGAAAGTGTTTCCTATTGCGCTTGGGATTGTTCAATACTTCGATTTGTATGAAAAAAGAAGTGAGGTGCATAGGCAATTTCTTAAATATCGAAGAACTAAAAAAGAAAAGCTCCTGTATATGAACTTTACCGATTGGAGAAATCCACAAAGAAAGAAAATACGAGACTTCTTCTTGGAAAAATCTTTTTGTCATAATGGAAGGCCTTGCCGATTTAATCAGTATATTAAGGAGACTGCACAGCATAAGTTTGTGATATCCCCGCCAGGCTTAGGGCCAGATTTATATAGAATTTACGAGGCGCTCTTGGTAGGGAGCATTCCTATTGTGCAGCATTCTTACCTAGATTATCTCTATGAAGGCTTGCCTATACTCTTTATAGATAGTTGGGAGGAAGTAACCGAAGAGTTCCTTAATCAGAAGTATGCTGAAATCACCTCAAGAAAATATGATCCCAAAAGGCTCTATATGGAATTTTGGCTAGATTTTATTAACAGTACCCGAGAGCGTTTTTTAAAGGCTTTGAACATAATGCGTACCGCATAAATGCTTGCTGGTAGATGAGTAACAAATAACCTATGCGAGGTAGTTTTAGGCTCCCTTGCATAGGTGTCAAAATAGATACTATGAAGGTCTTAAAAGTGAGGGGATGGTGGTTAAAGACTTAGTAGGGTATGCCCGCAGTATACTACTGTTTTGCTTTTCAACATTTGCCTGCTTGCAAAGTCTTGCTGATGCCAAGAAGTTTGTTATTCTTACTGCTTCATACAATAACATTGAGTATTATAAGTGGAACTTAGATTCGGTTTTTAATCAGACCTATGATGACTGGGAGCTTGTGTATGTAGATGATATGTCATCAGATGGGACGCGGGAAGCTGTTCAGGAGTACATAAAAGAAAAAGGGTTTGAAGACAAGGTAAGATTTGTGGCAAATACAGACAAATGTTATTGTCTGAAAAACTATTATAGAGAGATTCACAAGCTACCAGATGATACCATTATCGTAACGCTCGATGGGGATGATGCTCTTGCCGATGCGTCCGTTCTTGACTACCTTAATGAGGTATATAGCGATCCAAATGTCTGGTGTACGTATGGTAATTTTGACTATTATCCTCCAGGCAGCGAAGTAGCTAGGCCCATTACTTTAAAACCTTTCCCTCAAGAGATTGTTGAAGAAAACACCTTTAGAGAGTACGAATGGAATATACACCATTTACGATCATTTTACGCGGGCCTTTTTAAGAATATAAAGCTTGAGGATTTTCTTTATCAAGGACTATTTTTTCCGGTGGGAGAAGATCTGGCCTTTATGTTTCCTATTATTGAGCAAGCGGGTAAGCATCATCGATTTATTGATAAGGTGCTTTACAGCTATAATATAGGAAATCCATTAATAACCGTGAGTGTATGGAAAAGGGAGCTCAGAAAGTGCATATGGGAATTCATTTATCGTAAACGGGAATATGAGCCGTTAGAAAAGCCCCCCTATCATAGTAAGAATGAGCGCAATTATCGTGCTGACCTGCTGATTTTTAATGAACATGGTCCAAAACATCTTCATTCATGCTTAGAAAGTGTTAAGAAGCTGCGTGCCCTTGGAAAAATATTTGTAATCCGAAATGATGATGAGTCAAAAGATTATGATTTACCTGATGCCTGCTACATAAGCATTAAAAAAGAATACCCCACGCTGATTTTTGTAGACGAAACAGAAGAACAAAGTTCCTTTGATTGCTTTTTGGACCAAGCGAAAGAAGAGCATACTATTATCGTTTCTGATAGGATAAGAGGCAATCCGCACATTTCCATAAGATGTGCAATCCAACAACTAGAAAAAACGGGTGCCTACGTTGTGCACTTTCAGTCCTTTAAAAGCTTTTTGGATAATCATCAGGATCCCGTGATACATCTGGAAGATCACCTAAGCGCATTTCAGTTTGGACATTTCAAGGCTTCGCCAAAATGTTCTGAGTTCTTTGCGCTCTATAGAAGGGGACTCATCAAAAAGAAATGTGGTGGCAAATCCTGCACATCGCTGGGCGAAGTGAAAGAGTGTCTTGAGAATGTAAATCCTCAAAAAGTCGTATTGGTTATCACGTAGTGTGTGAGGCTAGCTCACCCAGGGAAGATAGGACTTTAGAATTGATAAATCGCACTTTTTTTCAAACTTTCGTGCAAATAAGTAGCGCTTGTTTTCAATAGCTCTTATTAATCTCCGCACATACTGATCATTTTTTAGATCAGTAAAGCTATGTGGATGCGAATTGCCATTTAGTCCCGTCCATATGGCAAGGGTCGTATCCCTTTTCGTTACTTCATCCAGCAGATCATGTTCTGCTAAAAAAGTTGAAGGGTAATGTTCTTGATCATGCGGATCATTTGTCATGATACGGATGAAATGAGTATCATTGACCATAAGCTGTGCATGCTTTCTATTAAGGACAACCCATTGAGCGTTTTTGTAGAGCATATCGGATGTTAATGGCCCAAAAGAGCGAGCGGCAAATGGATTGCGGTAATATTTAAAGAGGCTATTTGGTGTGCTCATGAGAGTTTGATATATATCATCAAAGGGTTGGAGGGGCAGGGTAGATTCTGAAGCGAAAATAAATTTCTCATTTGCAGGATCTTTAAGAGCTTCGCGCAATAGCTCTATTTGTGCTTGCATAGTATTGGCCCAGGAAGTCCGTACTTTACGGGGTATTTCGTTACTTTTAAAAAAGGATTTTTTGGAGAGCGGCTGCTTTGAATGTATATACAGTGTATAGAAATCTTCATGGCCAGCAAAGAAATTAATCCATGTGGGTTCATGATAGATGTCACCGATAGTTAGAAAAAGAAAAGCTAATTTTTGTAGTACCATTATTTTTCCTCATTTCTGAGCAATACATTGGATATGTTTGGGTTAAAAAAAAGAACGCTCATGGATACATTTGATACTGTATGAATGAAAGCATCGCAGCGTGAAAGCAGTAAAGCTTCAATAAGAACCTCTTCTCCGAGTTTTGCCTTACTGTATCCGGTAGTATGGGTATGGAGGGGTTGGCCGTTTTTTGAACGATAACAGTCATAGTAGATAACCCTACCTTTGAGTTTCTTTTTTGCTTCTTCTAAAATAGGAGCTTCATCAGTCGCTATAAAAAATTGGCACTTGGGGTACTGCTGTGCAAGTGTATGGGCTGTTTGTACAAAGGTATCCATTTCAACCGGTTTTACTTCAGTGAATTTATCGGTACCTCGTATATGGATGCCGATGGTTTTTTTGCCCGCCATATATTTTCGATAAAAGGATTCTACTTTTTGAAGAACGGCCGGTTTAATTTTTATATATTTCTGGATAACGTTATTAATCTCGGTTCGGGATTCTTTGGTATTATATTTCTCACCAAGATCTTTTATAAGGCTCATTCCCTTTCCTTCTAAATCTCGAAATCCCTGCCATTGAGGATCGTTTTCTTTGTAGGAACCAGATGAAACTTGTTCAAAATAATATTCCCATGCATTTGTTTTATGGCCATTATATCCTGCGGGATCGTAAAAGCACGAATTTTTATCCCAGTATACCACAGGAGTTATCTTCTTTTTTTCACACCAGGCAATGCTATTAAGGGCACTTAGAAAGCATCCAAAAAAGCCTCTCTCCGGATCTGCCCCGATAACCAATTGATTGTTTCTAATAAAGAGTGTCTTATCTCCAATTGGATGAACTTGGAGGGTGCATAAGATGCCGATGATAATGAGATAGTATAACTTCACAAAGACTCCATTTTTATAAGGTGGCTTCTAGATCTGCGCATGCGTGCAATGTCAGCGAATTCTTGTTTTTGTGAACTTTAATGTCTGGAAACATTTTTTGGAGCAATGGCCAATCAACGGTGCTCGTACCTTTTTTTGCATCGTATGGCCTTATGTGGCTAAAATCAAGGCCTGTAAACCATTCAAGGTCATACCGTTGGCTTTCCACCTGAGGGAGCTTTTTTTGAATATCCACAAATTGCCAAATACCACTTGCGCTCAGCTTGCCTTCCTGCAGCAAGGTGCGTGTATTTTTTTCAACATCAGCACCAAAATGAGTAAAGCCATACTCTTTTGGATTTTCGCCTGCTGCCATAAGGCTGATAATAGTAAGTAAGCATTTTTCGCAAGAGCAACAATTTATGATGCCGCCCCTTTTTTGACAAATGATAAGCTCCTGCTTGCCAATAAGGTGGTGCTTGCGTAAATAAGCAATGCAAAGAACCTTCTGGAAGCGGGAGAGTTCAAACTGGTCATGTTTTATCGTAATTCCTGCGAATCGGATATTGCCGTCAATATAAGGATTTGCTGCCGAAGGGTAGGAAGAGGATGCCAAGCAATCTGATGAAGCAATGCGTAAAACGCGTATACCATGTGTAACAAGTATGGGGGCAGTGAGTCCCGCCCATCCAATATCTTCAATGGTATCGATACGCCATGTTACAATCTCAGGAGAGAGCTGTTTCAGTTTTTTTAGGTTAAGAAAATAATAGTAATTTGATTTGATGAAAGCATTTTTATGACCGTAGCGCTCGGCAAAAGCAACAATACGGTTTTTAATTTTATACCAGAATTCTGGATGATCAAGGGGCAATCCACTCTGGCCCCACGAGGTTATAAGAAGCTGCTGTTTGTTGCGATGAGCCAAGGATGATGAGGTAGAATCAAGACCGCCGCTAAAAAGTAATGCGGTCATGGACGACATTTCAGACTCAACAGGACCTTTATTGGTTACAAGTTTTTTGGGTATCAGGCGCCCAGTCCAAGAGGTCTTAGGATAAAAAACCTTAAAAACTTGTTTAATTCTTTCAAGAGAATCATACACTTCCTGATCCATCGATTCGACATAATAATCTTCACCTGATATCCATACCAGTGAAATAACGTTCATAATAAAGGGCATGATAACAATTGAATAATCAAGTTTTTCTAAATCAATATCTTCATCATATTCTATAAAAAAGTCTTCACGCAAATAGTTCTTTTTAAATTCTTTATTGATTATCACATCAAGCCTGTTTTTACGTACCTGTATACGCTCAATTAAGTCGGTACATGCTGTCGTAAAAAAAGGCAAAAATGCAAGGACTGTTGCTACGTAGTGCACAGTTTTTTTTAGAGTATCTTTCGCTTTCATGGCATTCCTTTTCATATGCAATAAAGAACTTTCACTAAATCTTATATAATCCTTGAGTGACTTTTCAAGGATTTAGTGAGCCCAATTTTTTAGTTCTTTGAATGAGTGCATGAATGCTATTATAAGAATGAGCGGCCTTCAGTTTCCTATGTTCTTATTTTTGCCTCCCGAGAGTTTTAAATCGCTTGAGAACCGATCTGATCAAGAGATTCGGGTGGATGAAATGAGCGGTATTAGATCATTCTGCTACAAATGGATCGCTATTTAATGTGCTGCCCTGCTGCCATAACCCAATAAAAAATGGCTTTCTCTGCTCTTCTTCAAGGTAGATTCTTTTTTTATCGCAAAACTCCAAAAGATTTAAAGAGGCGAACCATTGAAGATACGAAATAAACTCCTTGCTAAGGGCCTCATGAAAAGATTTATTTTGAAGATTTTTTTTACTTGCGATTTTGGCATTTTGCCATTCAGCGAGCACGCTATGATCGAAATACTTGCGCGCAAGGCACTCTTGGGTTCGCTTTTTAAGCGTATTAAATGATATTGGCAAACCATAGTCCTTCGGTTGCAAACCTTGGCTCACCATGGATTGTATTGTGCGTAAGCATTTCTCACATTTAAGGCAATTAGTTCCTTTTTCATCAAACCAACAAACGCGAAGTTTTGGTTTGGGTAGAGCATTTTTTTGCGTTATATACTCAATAAGATTAACTTTTTCACAACGATTCAGGGCATCTTGATCGTGGCAAACGCTTATTCCACAAAACTTAAGATTGTTGTCTATAAGAGGATGACTCCCATAAGGATAAGGCCAATCAACAGTCGCTGAAGAGGCAACATAGAGCTTGTCATATCCTTTTAGAAATAAAAGGGGTGCCGAGGGACTCATAAGATAGAAGCCGTGCGCAATATGTTGAAACCATGCCCAGCCTGTGTCCTCAAAATATTTGCTGATAGCAGCCTCGTTAAAAGCAGATCGGAAATTGAATTTTATGAATGCATTTGTATGTCCATAGGTCCGTGCAAACTCTTCACATTGAGCTTTTACATTTTGCCATGTTTTTTCATTGACAAACTTCTTATCTATTCCATGATTTGTAATCAACAATTGCTTTCTATAGAAGCGCCCTAGTGAAGAGGAAGTTGAATCCACCCCGCCACTAAACATTAACGCCATTTCATCTTTTTTTAAATACTTTTGTTGCTTATTTTCGATCACTCTGTGAGCTATGATGTCACCCTCCCAGGAAATTGTAGGATAGAAGAGCTTAAAAACTTCCTTTATTCTTTTGAGGCTATAATAAAGATCTTTATCTATAGATTCAACTGCCCATGTCTTACCAGAAATCCAGACAGCTGGTGCCGCCATGGTAATAAAGGGAATAGTTATGATTGAAGGATCGAGTGAGCTTAAGTCAACATCGCGCTCATATTCAAAAGTCAGCGTGGGCTCTTTGAAGAAAGAAGCCTTAAATTCTTGACCAGGTACTACCGTAATTTTATTCTTAAGAACTTTTACTGAATCAATCAGAGGTGAATGTGCCCCAAGCAGCATAGAGAATGGCAGTAAAAATGCTGCGGTGATTAGTGCGAAAACTTTCATTAATACTCCTTAAATGCGTAAATCTCTCATGTTATAGAGCTAGTCTAACAACCGCCTCATTCAATTTTCAATGATTTGATTAGCAGAAATATTGACTTTGATTTTGTTATAAAAATATACTGAAAATGTGCTTATCGTTAGGAGTGACCTAATGATTTCTCCCACAGGGGGATGAAACTAAAATCTTAAGGAAAGTGGGAGGTTGTATGTGCTATAGCAAATTCAAAATATTCTTTTTGGCAACTTTTATAGTGATGAGCATTCAGGGTAGAAAACATTCAGATGTGCTCAATAAAAATTTGAATGAGTATTCTGTGGATTTTAAGATATCAATGGGAAAAGAAGATTCCTATTTAAGACCGTTTTATAATGCATGTTTAAGAAAAAAAGCACCCGATTATTGGCGAAAAACTGTTAGCCAAAAGTCCCCACTCCAGGTTTTTAATTTTTTTCGAGATCTCTATAATAAAAATAAATTAAATAGGTTGCGAAAAAGTGAGACCTATAGAATCCCAAGAGTCATTCATCAAATTTGGATTGGACCTAAGCCATTTCCAGAAAAATATAAAAAATGGCAAAAAACATGGCAATCAATGCCGGGCTGGGAATATAAGCTTTGGACGGATAAAGAAGTCGAGCAGTATACACTTATTAATAAAGACCTCTATTTGAAGGAAAAAAATATAGGGGCTCGCGCGGACATTCTGCGAATGGAAATTCTTTATCGAGAAGGTGGGTTATATGTTGACACCGACTTTGAATGTCTGCAACCAAAGATGTTTGATGTTCTTAACCAGTCGTATGATTTTTATAGCGGTATTACTCCCGTTGATGCAGAAGTGATTCTTTTGGCTAATGGGCTTATTGGGTCAATTCCCGGTCATCCCATACTGGAGGCCTATATTAACAACATAAGAAATGTAAAAACAGAAAATGATTGCGATGGAATTGTTATGAAAGGTCCAGGTTTCTTTACAAATCTTGTTTTAACCCATGCAAACCAAAAAGGTCTGAGGGATATTTTATTCCCGCCAAGCTTCTTTTACCCCTTGGCTATCTGGCCCGGAAGGCCAAAAGGAGCTCTTTATGATAGGCAAGGGGCGCTTGCCCACTTGATGGAATCTGAGGAAGGCAGAGATGAGATAAAACGCCTTGTTAACAAGCATGAAAGTCTAGCCATTCATTGGTGGGAGGGCTCATGGGGTATTGCAGATGATGGTAAATCTCTGGCTTGTTAGCGATAGATTTAGTACTAAATGAGGAACAACAATGCTTAAAGCTCTAATTTTTATCGTGTTTTTTGCTTTTATACATGTAGGTGCTGGTTCGGTGATGGTTTTTGCACCCCATCCTGATGATGATATTCTGGGGTGTGGGGGCTCAATTGTTCGGCATAAGCGGGATGGAGATAGTGTTACAATTGTTTATATAACATCCGGTGATGCCGATAGTTGGAAGGGGATTACAGGAACAAAACTTGCAGAAATTCGTGAAGTAGAAGCAAAGAAAGCAGCTGATAGGATAGGCGCAAAAAAACTTATTTTCTTGAGGCAGCTCGATACTAAGGTAAGTTATTATTCTGCTGAGCATATAAAGAAAATACAAGAATTATTGCTTGAGCACCAACCAACCTATGTATATATACCACATGCCGATGACGAACATGATGATCATAAGGCGACATTTAGGCTTGTGTCGCAGGCGCTTAGCGAAGCTTTAAAAGTAGAAGGCGCCTTAAAACAAAGACCCATTGTTCTATGTTACGAAGTATGGACGCCTTTGTCTAAAATATCTCACAAAGTTGATATTTCAAAATACATGGATTTAAAAATTAAAGCTTTATCTGAGCATAAATCGCAGTTAGCAGATGTAAACTTTACCGGTGCTATTAAGGCATTAAATAAGTATCGTGGCATTATGTTAGCGCAAGTTGAATACATGGAATGCTTTAATGAGCTCAAAAATTATTGAAATTTCTAAATTTTATACTAGCTTCTTCTGCCTGCTCGAGTACCGGGATCAAATTTTGAATCCCGTTTTTTTTGCGGGTTAGATTTCGCGTGATTTCTATTGGTATTTGAGTTAGTCGTTTGATACAATTCAACTACCACGGCCAAAAGGGCCGTTTCCCGCGCTTATTTAGGAAGAGATGAGAAAAGTTAACAAGTAGCTGAAAAATAATTTATCAGAAAGATTTGAAATGAAAAAAATGTATCAAATTACCTATGCTTTTTTGCTGGTCACTCTTTTAGGGCTTCCTTCGTGTAAACGTCATGTTGAAAATGCAAAGCCATTAAATGGTGAAGAAACTGCTCAGCTTATCTCCCAATTCTATACTGCGCTTGGTCCAAGAATTGGGGTACATCTTGTTGAGCCAAATGCGGTAATTACCATTGCGGGATTAAGAGGCCGTGGAAACTTTTTAATGCATGACGTAACCGATGAAGAAAAAAATACTCTGGAGAAAACCAATGAGCTAGCCAAAAAACATGGCATAAAATTTATTTTGACCCAGGATCTTGAAGATAAGATCGACGGCATTCAGATTATTAACTTTAAAGGTTTAGAGTACTCATCAAAACTGTCCCGATTCCCTTTTGTTGAACCGTTTGATTCGTCTACAGGTTATGAAGGCTTTATACTTTGGGGAGACACTGTTCGCAATAAAGCAGAACACTATTTCAAAGATAAGAAATATAGTTTAGAGGAAGGCCCCTTGGGTCATCCATTAGACCATTTTATGGTTGGCCTAGAACTTGGTTATCCGGATCAAGCATTACTTGATCTTTTAAGCACTTTACATCTTGAAAAAAGCCCACTTACGTATTCAAAAATCCCCTATAGTGATTATTATTCAAATCCGCAACCGAACTTTGGCTACCTGCCTGAACATGAAAATGAAGAAGCAATAGCTAAAATAAAAGATTCATGGGGATCTTTGCTTAAGGAATTTTATAATAGCGCTTGGCATACATCTATTTCAAAAGATCCGAACTTTGTTAAGTTCATAAAATCCGAAGAAAAAGCACATGATGAGTGGTTTTTGAAACGAAGAAAGTAAGTAAATTGTCACTTTTTAAAGCCCATGAACGTGGCAGGGCGCTTACATCTAATTGTTTTAAAGGTGAGAAATGCTTATTTAACCGCGATACAGGCCATTCATTTTTAGCCACAATTCATAGGTTAAGCTTAGCAACTGCAAGATCAAGTTTTGCTTGTGAAACTTCTTCAATAGCTCGTTTTGCGCAGGCTACTTCTGCTTGCTTGAGTATCGGGATTAAATTTTTATTATATGTATGGGCATAATCCAAAGCTGTGTGGCCATCTGGATCCCTTATTGTCATATCTGCACCAGCCGCGATCAATACCTTCACAGCTTCCAATTCATCAGCGTATCTATGTCTGCCATTCGAAAAAAATGGGTCAGGCAGGTTGTGGTCCTGAAAAAATTGCGAGTCATGCAAGTCAAAGGGAAGAAATTGACTTGCCCGAAAGTGGATGAGCTGCAATAAGGGAGTTAGCCCTTTACTATCAGGGCTATTAAGTGGCACCCCGCCTTTTATCAGCTGCTGAAAAGTTTTAAAGTAGCCTAAATCAATAACATGAAGGACGATATGCTCAAAATAGGTAACCTCATCTTTATCATCCAAAGCACCCGCGGCAAGCAGCACGCGCACCGTTTCCGCAACATCTTCATCCGGTTCTGTGATTGCATAGCGCAGACTCATGTAGAGTGCTCTACTAACATAATTTTTTTTCGGCAACTTATGCGGGTGTATTTTTAGTAACTCCCTAACGGTCTCAAATTCGTGGCAGCTTGCTGCCCAAACCAATGGGACAAGAATGCCCCGTTCCACCATGATATCAGCGCCTGCTTTTATAAGCATCATTGAAATAGCGTGTGAATAACCGCATGCCTCTATTAGGGGTGTATAATTATCTGGTGCCTTATTAGGGTCGGCTCCAGCTTGTAGCAGTAACGCTACTTTTTCTTCAGCATCATTCCGACCTTTAATGGCTAAACAAAGCGCAGTCTCCCCACGAACATTCTGTGCATTAACATCTGGGCTTTCGCTTAGTATTCGCATAAAAATTGGCAGAGGGGAGCATTCGGCTGCTACCCTTAATGCGGTGTTGCCATCCTTATCTTTTGCATTAATGTCTGTCGCCGCAAGTAGTTTGTCGAGAACTGGTTCGTCTTCTTGATACCGTGCTACCCTTAAGAACCTCATGAGCGCTGAATGCGCGTCAGCACCCGATTGGATGAGCACATTTACGCTTTCAGTGCATCCCCTCATCGCGGCAGTAAGAAGTGGGGTACTGCCATCTTTTGTTGGCTCATCTATAGCGGCACCATGAGCAAGGAGTTGTTTTATTGCCTGTTCGTGGTTGGATCTTGCTGCAATCCATAAAGGTGTCATTTTACTTTCCACAGGAGATGAACATTGAGTATCTACAGGTGCGCCCTCCTTGAGAAGGAGGCCGACGAGATCTGGTAGACATTTAGCATAAAAAAAGAGAAGGGTGCGGCCTTTGTTATCTTTTCTATCCAAATGGCCACCGATTTGAAGATACCGCCTCAGGGTATAAATGATCTTGGTGATCTGCTTCCTTACCCACCATTCGAACACATCCCGTTTTAATTTGAGAAAGAGCTGTTCTGGATTCTCGTTAAAAATAGCATGAGCAAGAGCACACGTTTCTTCATGTTTATCATCAATATGAATGGATGCCCAGGAAACACGGGCATACTCTCTAATTTTTTTCTTGATGTCATTAATTTCACTTAGTGATTTTGATGTTTCAAAAAGAACCGCTAGAAAGGTATAGGGTTCCTTCATTTCTTCAGGGATATACTCACGCATACTTGCTGCTAGATCTTTAGCCATGGTAGGATGCGCAACTAGAAAGAGGTGATCTGGGCCTCTTCTAAACAAGGCAAATTTTTTTTCATATAACAAAGGACCACACTGCCTCAAGATTTCTTTCATGCCTTCGGCCATATCTACTTTACAGGGCCAAATAAGAGATAAGCGAGTCTCAGGGTGCTCCTGGATATATTTGTACATGCATCGATCAAAAAATGCTGTTTCAACGGGAATCGAAATCGATTTTTCTCCCGTAAGTGCTGGTAATTGAACGATTGTACCAGATTTGCTTGCATTGAGCGCCAGGAGTTTGGGCTCTAAAACTTTTGCTGACTCCATACCGCTAAGGGGTAAAGTGATAGATAAGAAAACTAAGGCTAATGATATTTTCATAATTTTATAGCTCTAGGTAAAAATTGAACCGACAGTTGTTGTTTTAATACTACAACAAATGGAAAAAATTGCTCATATTTTTAGATGAGGCGGTTAGTTTTTATAAGGTCTACAAGCTATCTGTCATAAGTCGAAGAAGCTTGCTTATAGATTCTGCAACTTTGCCCGCTATTTCGCAGAATCTCATGTTTTTTCATAGATTCTGCGACTTTGATGTTAAAAGCTGCAGAATCTTTACTTTTTTAATGGATTCTGCTAAATTGATAAACAAAGCTGCAGAATCCCGCTTTTTTTTATAGATTCTGCGAGATTAGAGGAGTAATAATGAATCAAATTTTTGCCAGGAATAGGGAACTGAAGCTGTTAGAAGGGCTTTATACTTCTAAAAAACCGGAATTTTTAGCGATTTATGGTCGCAGGCGTGTAGGTAAAACCTATCTTATCCGAGAGTTTTTTAAGAAAAAAGGGCTTTACTTTGCTCTTACGGGGGTCAAAGGGGCTAGCACGCGCAAGCAACTTAGAAACTTTGCTGAAGAGTTTGGAAGAGTTTTTGGCCGGCCGAAGGGATATAAGCTGCCAAGTGATTGGTTTGAAGCATTTTCCCAATTGAGAAATGCTCTAGAAAGGGTGAAGGGATCGGAGCGTATAATCCTCTTTTTTGATGAACTGCCCTGGCTAGCCGTTCCCCGCTCGGGATTCCTTGAGGATCTAGATCATTTTTGGAACCGTTACATGTCGGAAGATAATCGGGTGGTCCTCATTGTGTGTGGCTCGGCAGCCTCGTGGATGATCAGAAAAATAGTTCATAACAAAGGGGGATTGTATGGACGTTTGACTGCTGAAATTCGGCTTCTCCCATTTGATCTAAAAGAGACTGAAGACTACCTGCGGCAGCAGGATGTAACGTTGAATCGCAAGGCTGTTGCCGATATTTATATGGCGATAGGTGGAATCCCCAAGTATCTGAATTACGTGCAAAGGGGGCAGTCAGCGATTCAAACAGTAGGCCATCTCTGCTTTGATGGGCCTCTTACAAATGAATTTGATGAGCTCTATGCCTCCCTATTTGAAAATCACACTCGTCATGTGAGCATTGTAAAAGCCTTGGCAGAGCGCCCTTGCGGTTTGACTAAATCTGAGATTGCACAGGCAAGTGGTCTTTCGGCTGGGGGCGGGATGAATATGATACTTGAAGAGCTCGAGCAATCTGGCTTTATCCTTGCTATTAGGGATTTTGGTAAACAAAAAAAAGAGAGCCGCTATAGGCTAATTGATGAATACTCTTTGTTCTATCTACGATGGGGGCCGAAGGCAAAAGAAAGCAATCTAAGCCATGGCGATGATAAGTTTTGGATGAATGTGTTCAATAGCCCACTGGGACAGTCGTGGGCAGGGTATGCCTTCGAAATGCTATGCCTCAAACATATTTCGAATATTAAGAGGTCTCTAGGCATCGAAGGTGTGATGACCAGCGCGTCTGGTTGGGTTTACAAGTCATTAAAAGGCTCATCTGAAAAAGGGGCGCAAATCGATTTGGTAATTGATCGCGCAGACAATTGCATTAATCTGTGCGAAATCAAATATTGTAACGAAGAATTCCTAATTACTAAGGCTTATGATAAAGAGCTCAGGGAAAAGCGAAACATTTTTTTTAGTCAGACAAAGAGCAAGAAAAGCATATTTCTTACGCTTATTTCGCCCTATGGAGTCAAGAAAAATGCTGGTTATTTTGGTACTGCTGACGTGACATTGACGTTGGACGATCTTTTTTGATCATAGAGGGTAATCATCTTATAAGTTGCAGAATCTTGATTTTTTATAGAGATTCTGCGAAATAGCGCACAAAAGTCGCAGAATCTGCTATTTTTTTAACGATTCTGCGACTTTGTTAAGCGAAAAGAATATTTATTGTATGTTTTTATAAAAGTGGCATTAGAAATTTATACGATTGCATCTGAGGCTGTTGAGCATCCTAGCATATGTATTATAATAAAAAAGACTGAAGGGGTCACATTAAAGTTTTAGCTTTCTTTAAAGGAGCTCAGATGATCCATTTTATCTATTTCAGTCTTTTCGCCCTGCTTATTTCAAATCTTTCCATTTTTTCGATGGATATATCTATTGCACAACTGGACATATCTAAATCACAGCCTAAAGAAGAGGCCTCTGTGGCCAAAGAAAAAGAAAAACTGCGAGAGATTCTTAAAAATCGCCACCCGCTGCGTTTTAATCCACAATCACTAAAGGATTTAGCTACCATGTAAATAAAAAGCTCATAGAGCCGAGATACTTTTTTGATCTTATGCAGCCAGATTATAGCGTAATTTCTCTACAGCGCTGGAAGGATTTAGTAAACAAGGCCTATGAAGAAGCTAAGAGTGAATGGGAAAAGATACAAAAAGATCAGCCTGAAAAAGCAGATTTGGCTAAGCTGGTACTTAACGCCCTTGATCTGGCGCACAAATCCATTATTGCACGAGCACAATTTGATGAGATGGTAAGTAGGGATATCCAAGGAGAATCAGAGATTGTTATGTATCCTCCCAAATAAGTGGTGTGGGGCCTTTGCAGACTCGTTTTCTATTAAGCGAAGGTAAGTAGCGATTCTCCAAAAAATACAGGATTTTGCGACTTATAAGGTTAACTTGATTGCGATTACATTTTGTTTATAATATACTGAAAATAAGAACAAAGTTGCCAAATGAGTCAATTGAGATGCTCCAGAACATCCATCGCTTCTTAGTATTCATGATTCTCTATTCGGCCTCATCCTATGGTATGGAGATCCCAAGGGATAAGCCTAATGAGCTAAAAGAATTGGTGGAAAATCTGCATAGACTTCCTGACGAGTTGCTCGAAAAGATTTTTTTCTCCGGCCTTGATAGAGCAACTTTTGAAGAAACAATCAATTATTTTAAATATCATGCTCTAAAATTCGTTGAAATATATAGGGCGACCGGCACGCAGCAAGCACCCATCGACACCTATCGTGCCCATAGATTTATTTATGATCAGATTATAAATCAATTTCTGCGCAAATTCGCTAGACATATCCTGTTACCCACGGACTTTCCGCCAGCAACTCAACGGGTGATTGTTGCGTGTAGACTTAATGCCTATACGTGGCTTAGGTTACTTTGCGCAAGCGAGCCGCACGCACTAAGAATCATTGAAAATTGTTTGAAGGCTGCAGTGATACACAGCAACGTTGAATATACAAAGTTTTTTCTTCGCTCAGGTATTTCGCCAAATATTCGTCTTACTAATGAAGATGTCTTAAAATTTTCAGAACGACTGTTATGCCCTGGCGACCCATTAATTTTGGCCTCTCTAAAATGTTTGCCAAGCAGAGCAGCACTCGAGATTATCAAATTTAGTCCGCATATAAATCTACCGGTTAATGGCGATAATAAAAATAGATTAATACATTTAGCAGCTCAATTTACCGATGCTACGAAGTCTGAAAATAACAACAGTAACATGCGAGAAAGAATGATCAGATTTTTGCACCGAAACGGCGGAGCTGACGTAGATGCAAGAAATGCTATGGGAGAGACGGCTCTTATTGTCGCTATACAGAACCGTTACGAAAGAACGGCAATGCTGCTTCTGAAGTTGGGAGCTGACCCTCGGCTTCGCAATGAGGCTGGTGAATCTGCCATAGATATACTAGAAGCCAGTGGCCGTAGGAACACAGAGCAGGAGATTTATCTATACAAAGCAATTGAAAATCGTTTAAGAGAGTTGGGCGCCCAGGGCACTCGATAGAATAAAAGCTATGAGAAGCGCCCTTAACAAGGGTATCGA
Organism: uncultured bacterium; assembly: GCA_963762095.1. Taxonomy (GTDB): domain Bacteria; phylum Babelota; class Babeliae; order Babelales; family Babelaceae; genus PRDV01. The sequence continues at coordinate 347,015 of CAVXJI010000005.1, forward strand.
AGTATGCTAGCATTATATTAATGCAATTACCTAAGGAGAAGCTATGTTAACCATTTTTATCATCATGTTTTGTGCAACTTTCTCTCTTAATGCTATGGAGCAGGTAAAAACTGCTGCTCTTACCCCTCAAATGTTACAAGCAGAGTCCTTAGAAAACAAGCGACGCTCTATGCTTTATGAAGCGCTCTGTTGCAACAATCCTAAACCTTCTCTTGAAGAACTGACCACATACTGGAAAAAACTCAAATCCTCTGATAGCACATGGAATACGTGGCTTGAAAGCCCTGAGGGATATACTTTTGTTATTGAGAACTTTGGTCGCGATTGTTGTGGATCCCCTGATTCTGCCGTGCGTAAAATCTACGCCAGCTATAGACTTGGTACCCCTGGGGCTCAGGAGTGGATGAAACAATATCTTAAAAAGCATCCCCTTGAAAAAGAGAAACTCCAAAAAGAAAAATTTTATCGACTTATGAGAGAAGCAACGCCTGAATTTATACAGTATCTCCTAAATATAGGCCTCTCTTTCGGTGATAAAAATGATAATCAGCAGACTTGGCTTATGTCAGCCGCATTTGAAAAGCGAGAGAATGTAATAAGAATGTTTGTTGAATCGGCAGGTACATTAGGTATAGATATTTATGCCAAAGATATCTACGACAATAGCGTTCTTACAATCGCACTACGAAATAATCTCTCTGATTCTGTAGCCTTGCTGGTCGCAAATGGAGTTCCTTTATCTGAAACTGATAAAGAAATAATACGACGTGGGCGTCTAACCATTCCCGGGCTCTTGCCAAGCCAGATCCAAAGGGCAATAAACCCGGAAAATGGAGAATTGGCGATCTTAGAAGACCATACATCTTGCGTGCTATCTGTATGTTTCAGTCCAGATGGAAAAAAAATAGCCTCTGGAGCTTGCGATAACACCGTTAAGATCTGGGATATTGAGAGCAAGAGCTATAAAACTCTTAGAGGCCATACAGAATTCGTTTTGTCTGTTTGTTTTAATTCCAAGGGAAACCTTCTTGCTTCATGCTCATTGGATAACACAATACGGCTTTGGGAGGTCACCACTGGCCTTTGTTTAATGACATTAACTTGGCATACCGGTCCAGTGATGACTGTGGCATTTGGAGTGACGTTAAGTTTCGGCCCAGCTGATACGCTTGTCTCTGGTTCAAGAGATGGGACTCTTATTATTTGGGATGTGAAATCAGGAGATCGTTTATACACCGTGAAAGATCCCACTTACAAGGCTGAGCTAGTCTGCTTTAGTGGCGATGGAAAAATGTTTGTAACAAGATCAAAAGGCTTTGATACAGCCTTAAAGCTTTGGGATATAACAGAACTCTATCACTTGTTAAAACATCGCAAGACTGCAGAACAAGGAAAGTGCGATGAAGCGCAATATGAAGATCTGGTGGATCGAGGCTGGTGTAAGCTCGCTTTAAAGGAACTGCATGGAGGGTTGGGTGCAGTATGTATAAGTCCTGACGGAAAACTGATTGCTTCTTACAATTATAAGAAATTGATAACACTGTGGGAGGTATCTGACGGTTCTTGTGTAAAGACGTCGAAAGGGCACGATGAAGTTGTTACAGGTATATGTTTCAGCCCAGATAGTGCTTTATTTGCAACTTGCTCCAATGGTAGGACGATAAAATTATGGAATCCCGCTACAGGTGAATGCTTAAGAACTATTGTAGGACATACAGATGGAGTTCATACTCTCAGCTTTAGTCCAGATGGTAAAATCCTGGCCTCAGGTTCGGGTGATAATGCAGTCAGACTGTGGGATGTTTCGGTAGGTCTTCAAGGGTCTAGTAAAGAGAAAGCAATTGTTAAAGCAAAATCTCCTGAAAATGGGCACGCTATCAGCACAACAATTCTTATTGAAGCTATAAATGGCCATAAGGGTTCATAGAGACTTGCCTACCGCAGGCGGATTTAGGAAAAAATGCAGTAAGACTTATAAAACCGGCATTCCATCAACAGTGCTTGGTATTTCTAATTCCGGAAGTAAGGGCCGCATTTCGTTCCAATCAAGCTTATGCTGCAACTTTTCTTCAATCGCTATCTTTTTATCAAAGTTAACTGCTGCCAAGGCCATTAACTCTTTTGGTAGCTGTTCTCCTTTAGCCTTACGGGCCTGAATTCGTTGTTGTACGCCTTTAAAATACAAGATAGTGTACGAATTGAGCTTAGTAGGAGCTATCAAGTCGCGAGTGCGAGACCAGGCAGTAGATAATGAAATTGGCATGCCATACTCTTTAGGGTCTTCGCCAATAGCAAAAAAGCCCATTATGGTCGATAAACATTTGCGGCAGTTGCAGCAATTTTTGTCGTTCTTTTTTTCAAGCGAACAAATTTTTAAGAATGGCTTTTCGATATTTTTTTCATTGCAGGTACGAGCAATAAACTCTATTTTTGCCACCCTCGTAAATTCGTATTGATCATGGACAACGCGAAGTCCACAGAACTTAAGATTGTTATCAACGTACGGACTCGAGGCAGAAGGATAAGGATAAAGCCAGGTATGAGAAGAGGCTATGCGTAGTGCCGGATATCCCTTGGCCAGCAGGACGGGTGCCGTGAGTCCGGCCCAGCCCAATCCTTCAACAACGCCCAAGCGCCATTTAGGGATTTCTGGCGTGATCTGGGATAAATATTCCCAATTTAAAAATGAAGAATAATTGGATTTAATAAATGAAGTTTCGTTACCAAATTTTTGCGCGAACTTCATTGTTTTTTTCTGCGAGTTTGCCACAATTCATGCTCGTTTAAAGGTAGATCCCAATGGCCCCATGCGGTTATTAAAAGCTCCTTCTTGTCTAAATGAGCAAATGCCGTTGAGGTTGAATCAATGCCGCCGCTAAAGAGAAGTGCGGTGCGCTCTCTGGTGTCCTGAGGCGCTGTAAAATGATGATCGACTAATGTACGTGCACGTAATTCGCCATCCCACTTTGTTTTAGGATACATTGTTTGAAAAACCTTTTTTACTCGTTCTAATGAATGATACAGCTCGGTATCCATCTCATCAACATAGTATACGTTACCCGAGATCCATACAATCGATATGGCATTCATGATAAAAGGCATGGTAAGAATAGAGTAATCAAACTGCTCAAGATTAATATCGGGTTCGTACTCAGCAAAAAAGTTGCCCTTCAAATACTGTGCTTTAAAGTCTTTGTTTATCGTTACTGAAAGCTTATTTTTTGTAACGCTTACACCATCTATAAGATTTATATGGTTCTGTGTGCTTGCGGCGGCCAGCAGTGAGCAGCTCAAAAGGGCAGAGCTCAGCGTGGCTAATTTTATGGTAAACATTACTGTCCTTTATGTGTAGTGAGTGTGCCTGGGCGACTCTTTAAACTATCGCCCAGGTTCATGAATCTCTATGCTTTATAATTTTCTGGAAACTCTATGCCAGGAAGTAAGTCCGCAAAGTCATGCCAGTTAATCTTATGTTGATTCTTTATATCTGATGTAACTTCTTTTTTCTTAAGATCCATAGACAAAATCCATTTGAGATCTTCCGGAATCGTCTCCCCATTTTTCATCTTTTCGAGTAACCTTTTTTGGATGTGCTTAAAGTGCCATACTGTGGTGGAACCATTGGTATGATCGCGCATAAATTGCTTAGATTTTCGTAAAACAACCTCTGGTGATACATTAAAGCCATACCCTCTAGGATCTTCTCCTATGACGATGAATTCAAGTATGGTGCGTACACATTTTTGACAGTGACAGCAATTGCCTACAATCTTTTCTTCGCAGACACGAATGAGAGGCCTTTCAAGTTTTTCTTTTTTGCATACGCTGGCAATGAATTCGCACTTTTCTAGTCTATTCATATCAAAAAGATCATGCTTTAACTGAACGCCAGAAAATCTAATGTTATCATCAACAAAAGGGTTTGCGGCTGCTGGATAGCTATAATCCCATGTTATGGTTGATGCATGACGTAACACGGGATATCCCTTGAGGAGCATAAGTGGTGCAACAAGGCCTGCCCAGCCAATGCCCTCAACGGTAAATATGCGCCATGAGCTGATTTCGGAAGAAAGATGGTCAAGTACTGGGCGATTGAGGAAGGAATAGTAGTTTGATCTAATAAAGGTATTTTCATGGCCATACTGATTGCCAAAATCTAGTAACTGACCTTTGCGGATTTCCCATAATTTTTTGTCATTAAGAGGAAGATCCCAGTGGCCCCATACCGTTACGAGTAGCTGTTTTTTATCCTTGTGATAGAGGGAAGACGCCGTTGAATCTAAGCCTCCGCTAAAGAGGAGAGCCATACGTTCTTTTTCATCTTTCTTATGTGCATGCCTATACGTATTTTTTACGAGTTTTCTAGGAATAAGGCGACCATTCCACCGTGTTCGTTTATACATACGCTTAAAGACTTCTTTTACTTTCTCTAATGAACCAAAAAGCTCTTCATCCATGGATTCAATATAATAGTCTTTGCCTGAGATCCAGACAATTGATACAACGTTCATGATAAAAGGCATAATTTGAATAGAGTAATCGAGCTGCGTAAGATCGATATCGTTTTCATATTTTGCAAAGAAATCTGCAAGCAGATATTTTCTTCTAAACTCTTTGTTTATGGTAATACTGATCTCATTTTTATTTACGGTAACCGCATCTATCAAATCAATTTCTTCCTTCTTTACATTTTCTGCGTAAAGTGAAGCGAAGCTGAGTAATGCGATATATAATCGTACTGTTTTGTGTAGACGTATAGCTTTCATCGAATCTCTCCTTTGGACGGTGTCCGGCGGACTGTGTCCGTTTATAGTAGTTATTACAGTTTATCGAGCGGTTCATAAGGTCTTTTAGACCTAATTATTTTTTCTAAATCCAATTGTAATTGCCTATGAATACGTTCGTCTCCCAATGGGTTGTCGTAGTTATAGATATACACAATATCTGGAATGAATTTGCTGTGGTTTGGTGAATGAGCGTCTTTTGGTGCACACATTTCAAGCATAGGAATCATCGTTGCCATATCTGCATTTACCGAGAAGAATTCGCCATTGAGCATGAGATCTTCTTTGTGTATTTTTTTAAAGAGACCTGCTTTAAAGGTTCTTAAATGCTGGGCTACATAGACAAGAGAGCGTACTTCTCTTTTTTCAAGAGATTCACGCGGGATTTCATACGTTGTACCCCATTTTCCGCTGGGATAGAAAATAAACTGGCCATAGGTCATCCATAAATTTGGATCTGCATACTCCTTGGCAAGCTTATCTAGCACCAAGTTGTGAGCGATTACGTCATCCCCATCGCAAAGAACTACAATCTGATGGTCTTTGCACTGTTCATGTATGGTATGATAAATATTGGCGAGTGCTCCTCTGCGTTTCTTATTATGAATGATGCGTAAAAATGATGGATCAAGATTATGATCACTGGCATAATCATCCATTATTTTTCCCGTTTTATCGGTAGAGCAGTCATCGACGCAGATAATTGAGTAAGGAACTGATGTTCGCTGGTGTGTGAGGCCATCAAGGTTGCGCACTACCCATTTTTCATTGTTGTAAGAAGGTACCACAAACACGAACTCCAGAGGTGGTAGCAGATCAAGAGCAGCATGAATAAGGCTACATGATGTAACCAATCCGCAAAAGATAAACTTTAAATACTGTAGAGAAGCTGTGTAGAGCTTATAACTATTCATAGAAATTCCTTTCAAAGATGCTCAAGAGGTGTATAAGGGGTTTTAGCTGATATTGTGTTATGAAGCCGTTGTTGTTCTTCAAGTCCCGCCCCATGGCCGTCACACAATGGGTTGTTCCAGTTGTAAACGTAGAGCACGGTATCGGCTATAAAAACACTATGATTTTTTGCCATAGGATGGACAGGTGCGCTCATTTCGAGCATTGGGTAGAGCATTGCCATATCCCATGCTTTCTTGTAGAACTTTCCTTCATACAAAAGATCTTCCTTCTTAATTTTTTTAAATAATTTTGCTCGGAAGGTCTTTAAGTGAGAAGGCACGTTCCACCAATGTTTTCTAAAGCCGCACTCTTGTATGACCTCTTCAGGGTAGCCCCAACAGCGGGACCAGAATTCACATGCGGGGTATACAATAAAGCGACCATAGGTCATCCACACATCCGGATCCCTGTATTCTTGCTCTAAGCGTTCTAATACGCCATTAAAGGAAAGTGTATCATCGCCATCACAGCATACAACCACCTTATGGTCTGGTATGTGGTTATGCACGGCGTTATAGATATTTTCAAGAGCCGAGCCAACGCGTTCCTTGTTATGAATTATTTTAACAAATGAGTCGGATAGTTTGTGCTCTTTTACGTAATCATCCATTATCTTGCCCGTAGCATCTGAAGATCCATCCTCAATAATGAGGACCTGATATGGTTTTGATGATCGTTGTTTTACCACAGAATCAAGATTTCTACGCGCATATTTCTCGTTATTGAAGGAGGTAATAAGTATCACAAACTCGACATCAACGGGTGAATCAGCAAGCGAAGCGTCTGCAAACAGTGCGGGCAGGCTTGCGTATATGCTAAGCAGGCATACATTTGCATATATAATCTTGCGATGCATAGTACTGAGCGTCCGGTGCATGCATTGTACATTTGCATAGTGCATATTCATGCCTAGCATACTCGGGCGTTGTGAATTACTGCGCCGTATGACCATGCCCCGCACGTCAGTGTGTGCGCTTATGCCTTGTATCATTCTTACTATAGATTGAATGAGCTTCATATGAGATTCCTTACCATGCTATTTATTTTTTGCGTTCCCAATAAAATGCTAGATTTTTATATGACTGGGTTAGATTAGGATGAGCCTCAATTGCTTTTTTAGCAGCTTCTTCCCCTACTTCATACTCTTGTATGTACCATGCGCATCGACTTAGGATCTCATGGCGGTCAAAGTCATAAAGATGTTTGTCATAAGGTAAGACATCGCCCAGTGGGTAAGGTAATTCGCATGCTCTGCGCGCAAAGACATAACTGAGGGCATGATTGTTCTCCCACAAATAATGTTGCGCTATCCTTACCAAAGGCTCAGCTCGGTGCGGGCGCATCGAGTAAGCCTGCAAGTAATATTTGAGCGCTTCGTCCCATTTAAATGATTCTGGTTCACTTGATGCCAGCGCTTCAGTGGCTTTTGCTAGGTAATAGTGAGCAAAATAATCCTCTTCAGGGAACGATGAAAGTGTGGTTCGCATCTTAAAGTACGTATAAGCGTTACGATAATTTTCAAGCCACAGTTCGGTCAATGCTAAGTAGAAGACGGTCCGTGGGTCACGTGGATCTTCAAGCAGATCAAGCAACATTTCTTGTCGATCCCTAAACCAACGTTTACGCGATTTTTCATAACCGGTCTTGCTACAGCCCAGATCCCAATAGATATGTTTTGGTACAGCGGCATTGGCGCCTTTTGTAGGACATTCATGAACGCGACGTTTCTCAAATTCTACATCATCATGTGCTAAAAATAACCGTTGTTGCCCAAATTCGCTCCCCGATCTTTTCATCCAAATACGATAGTATGGTTGCAGCTTTGTGCCGGATGCTTCCTTTTTAGCTTCTTGTCTACAGAAATCTATCAATTGATCGAAGTTGCGTATATACCATTCAGCATCGGGAAATAAAATAAAAGTAGCTTGAGGATATGCTGCGCGAGCCGCTGCTAGCCCTTTATTACGTGTGCGCCCGAATCCGAGCCATTCGGGGTCTCTTTTTATGAGATAATTTTTGATTTTGTATTTCTTGAAAAATTCTTCTGCGAGCGTGTCGGTGCCATCGGTTGAGCCATTGTCAAACAGAACGTAGGCAACTTCGCCCGTATCAGGATTGCCAGCCAGAAGGTTTTTTGAAAGATATGTTTCTAGCGTTGGAATAATAACCTCTTTTTCATCCTTGACCATAAGCAAAACAACCAGCAGTGGGTCCTGCTTTGAAGTATCAAGGACCGAAACTATACTGCTTGAGCAAAAAAGTGCGAAAAATAGCGTGATAAACAGATTTTGTTGCTTCATGACATCTCCCTTAAATCTATGGTAACTACCTGATCTCCTTAATTTTGGATACATATTAGCTGCCTCATTTTTAAAAAAGCAATAGTTTGGCAAGGAATTTTTTTGCCCCTCTTAAAAGCTTAAAAGCAAACTATTGACGATACTTTTCAAAAAATGAAACAATCATTTTAGAAGCAAGTTATAGTGAACAGCTGAAAGAATACAAGTCAGCAACAAGAAAGTGGAAGACCCGAACATGCAGAGCAGGAACAACACTGGTTGGTTTTTGGTAGTTGTCTTGGCGCTTACAAGTTTCGCCTGGAGTGGGACCCATTTTTCTGGTGAGCGAAGAGAATTTATTAGTGCTCATTCGGTTACAAGTGAGCTAGAAACTATTCTGGATAGTCACAGTAATGAGCTAGAAGCCATGATAGGCAAATGCATAAAGCAAAAGCCTGGTACAAAATGTGAAACTGATTATGCTGTGAAAGAGTTTTCTTGGTTGCCTGGTTATTTCGTTAAATTTGGAGTTGATAGGCTTAAGAATGCTGAGTCTTTACGTTTTTTTATAGAGAAACATCAACTCAATCTGCTTATGGTGCCTCAGAAATATTATTACCATATTCAGGGAAGACCCTATGATCTCGCCGATTCAAATTATCTTATAATTTCTAAAAAAGTAGAATTAGATCAGAACAGCCGCATAAATAAGGAACAAATGACGCAATTGGCACTGCTTGTGGAGCTTCACGGGTCTGTCGATAACCATGCTGGCAATATGCTTCCGATGAAAGACGGGAGAGTGGCATTGGTTGACACGGGATCTGAAGGAAACTATGCATCGTGGGCTTGGTGGGACGAGGATTTGCCATTAACTGAAGAACAGAAACTTTTTTTAGGATTCGTGCGATTTATTGGCGAAGATGGTGATTTTCTCGAATCTGAAGTAATAGACTGCGATGCCTATGAACTTATTGTTAATAAAATTATTGATATAATGACAAAGCAAAAAAACCAAGGTTGGTATCGCTCTATTATCAAGGAACATGTGGTGGAATTTACAAGAACGCTGCCAAAGGCGCGGTATTGTAGAAAAATTTTAAGGAAGTATCTACTTGACCAAGCGTGCCGTTGAAGGTCCCAGTTCCTGGATGTGTGGCAAAGCGGCAAAAATGGTGTACCAAAATTGTTAGGAGGCGACAGTGTATAAGTGGACATTTGTTCTATTTTTGATGAGTTCTTTTTTATCCAGTACGCAGATAGAAGCAAAAAAGCGTCAACAAGAAACGGTTATAGTTTTTGCTCCACATCCCGATGATGACATATTGGGCTGTGGGGGAACGCTTATTCATCATGTGAGAAATGGTGATCATGTTATCATTGTATATATGACATCGGGGGGTGCTGCTGAGTGGAAGGGTAAACGAAAGGATTTAGAAGAAATACGTGAGCAAGAGGCCCGTAATGCTGCTGCAAAAATTGGCGTGGAAGATCTTATTTTTTTGAGGGAACCTGATGGGGCTCTTGAGCAATCTTTGGAAAATGTGACAAATGTTGTACGTATAATTCTTGATTATAAGCCCACCACTGCCTACATTCCCCATAGTGCGGACGATCATGAAGACCACCAGGCTACGCATTGGCTGGTGGTAGCAGCTGCAAAAAAGGCGAGCGGAGCAAAAAAGCATGCCTGGAAAGTTCCCCGCATCCTCTGTTATGAAGTGTGGACGCCACTTTTTGAAGTAACAGATAAAGAAGAAATTTCTGATGTTATTGATCTAAAGCTTGAAGCCTTAGCGGAGCATAAGACTCAGCTGGTGCACCTCAATTTCATTGAGGCAATAAAGGGCTTAAATTGTTACCGAGGCCTTATGACGTTGACAGGCAAGTATGCGGAATGTTTTGCTCTGTTAAAAAACAGATAATGGGGATCCATTAGTTTTTTATAAGTTTTTTATATTTTGCATAAAGCTTTTTTGATGTTGTCATCAGAAAGTCATCAGTCAGCTTATTTTCGTCTCCAAGTATAACTTCTTTAGGTTTTATTACGTTGAGGAATTTTGCTTTCCTGTTTTTCCAGAGATATTGTTCTACCCAGATGCGTCCTTCCTGAGCTTTTTGCACATACAGCTGATAGTTATTATATACTTCTCGCAGGGCTTTCTGTACATCACTTACCAAGCAATTAAAATCAAAACCTATGTACCCTCCCATTCCTGATTGCAATGACGGCTCTTGTATCTGCGAGGGTACGGCGTATACATAACCGGTTTTTCCTAAGGTCCTATGTGCCGTATTATCAGAAATAATACAGGGTTTGCCCAAGGCTAATGCCTCTCTGGGTGTGAGAGAAAATCCTTCTCCCTTTGATAAAAGAACATAACAATCTAGTGATTTTAAAAACTTTTTATATTGTTTCTTTGAGAAGGACGCATGAATGATTTCAATGTTGGGAGTTAATCTCTGAGTACCTTTAGAAACGCCCCCGCTCTTTGGCTGCACGGGGACACAATCGGATGGTGGAAGGCCATTAATTATTTCCCGTATAGCTTTCATTTCGCATTCAAAATCCCATGAATCACGGCCATGAATCTTAAGTTGCACGGAAGGATCATTGCCAAATTCTCGATGGAAAGCTTCGACAAGAAGTTTTTGGTTTTTTCTTTTTATAAATAGGCCCGATGAGCCGAATACAAATGGCTTCGATGCTTTTTTTCTTACTGGCTCATTGAGGAATTCTTCAAGATCTATTCCGTGAGGCAAAGAAAAAATGGGAATGTGAACACCACAGTTCTGATACACGCCCACATAATAATCATCTGGAACAAGCACTAAGTCAAACTTCTTATTGAGAAGTTGTACCCAGCGTTCCGGGATTGCGGTGCCTTCAATCATGGAGTAAGCGATTTTAATAAGGCTTTCTTTGGGAACGTAATCAGCTGGTACGGCTTCTAGCCGCCATAATTCATCGAAAAGAAGTGCGACGTTACCGGGAGTCTTGTCGGGATTTCGCAATATTTCTGCTATATCAGAAGGGACGTCTCTAAAGTCGTACGGGCCGGGTGTAGGAATGAAATTTATAGTAAGAGAATCTTTTAAAAGGCCGGTAAGCGAAATAGGTATTCGTGCAAGGCTTTCTCGATACTTGACGTGACCCAGTATAGTCAGATCATACGAAGAGAGTTCCTGCCATTGGATCATGAGGACCAGTACTAGTGCTCCTATAAAACGGAAGAAGAGAGAATGTTTTTTTGCCATGATATTCTCATTTACTCGTTATTTTGCCTGTGCATCAGGCGACTCCCAACTGCCTTCCCACCAATGCACGGCAGCAGACTCCGGCCGGCAGCAATTCCTTTTAAGCATCTTTGTCTTTTTTAAATAATTGGTGATAGCAGCATAGGGCTTGGCTTGCATCTGCATGTTGCCCACTGGATAAAAAAAGGTTGGAGGAAATATGATATCGTTTTCTCCCGCATGCATAAGAACCATTTTTGTAAATAAGCCGGGGCCTTTGATTATGGTTCCGGCCGTAGGATCAATCAGTCTGAGTTGTTTGATGTATGCTTCTAATATAGGATGGCCCGCAACGGATCCAATGATACCATTAGCTATCATGAATTCATCCCAATGATAATAAGAGTCTACGGGAGTTAGACCCGTAAAAAAGTCATAAGCGGTGTTGAGAAAATTAAAAAACTCAGGCTGCAAAAGCTCAAAGTCGGTGTCTATATATACCCCACCAAAGCGATAGAGGATTTCGACACGAAGGATATCTGCACGAGCCCCGAAATTTTTTTCTTTGTAAAAAAGGTCCTTATTAGACAAATTGAAACTATCTACATCCTCATTTGTCCACAGCTTATACTTCCAGCCGGGAACCGATTGCCATGTTTTTTGCCATTTTCTATATTTTTCTGGAAAAGGCTTATCTCCTATCCAAATTTGATGAAAGATACGAGGAATCCTTTCCAGATTGGAAGGAGAACAATTGCTGGGCATATTTTTCTCATAAGATTTTTTGCATAGTTCAATAAGATCAGCTGCTTTGTAGGGCCTTAAATAGCCAAAATTTCCTTTTTTATTAACATTCTTAAAGAAATATTCATAGTACTTTGCCATATAAGGATCATTTTCTCCCATTGATGTCTCAAAATCAACAGAGAAACGTTCGATGTCCAATGCTACAACCTGGCCTATGCTTAAAATGAGTGCTACTAAATAGTTAATTCTTTGTTTCAATTGGTACCCCCGCTTTATTTTTTAATGTAAGCGCTTACACTATTAACTATAAGCAATTGTGATGATTCAAATCAATGGAATTATTTTCTTCAAGGAATAGCTGTGAAAAAATTATTTTTAATAATACCACTACTCTTTACAACGCTCTGGAGAGACATTAAAGGGATGGATAATCCTGGGAGAGCTGAGCATCAATCCTCTGTGTGTGAAGCTCTTTATAAGGCCCATAGCGAAATGTTAACACATACGGATGTTTCGCATAAACCTCTGGTGATTTGTTTTTCTGGAACCCCGGGGATGGGTAAAACATATCTGGCAAAACTTTTACAAGAAAAATATAAAGGGGTACGCTTGTGCACAGATGAAATACGCGATCTTATCAAAACTTCTTGCCCTAGTGTAAGCAATGGAGAGTTGTTATTGGGGCGCTATCTTTTCTACTTTTTAGAGCACTATAAGGGACCAAATAAGCTTATTATCTTAGATGCCAGTATTGATAGAAGATATGCGGTTTTGTTTCCTCTGCTTGAGCAGAAAAAAATACCGTATGTGGTTATTCGATTTGATGTGCCGCGAGACGTGGTTATTGATAGAATTAAACAGCGAGATGGTCCAAGGAATGAAAATTATCTGCAGTTGCTCGATTTCTGGTATGCTGATTATGAAGCTTTTGGGAGAGGATTCCCGCGTAGTTTTATTTTGAAAAATGGCTCAGATGGGTTCTTGCAGAATAGTAAAGAGCTGGATGCCTTTCTAAAGCCTTTTATAGGGTAACATGCGTATAAATTTTGACATTTGTGTAAAAACTGGGCATACTAAGAACTGATTTATTCACTTCTGATGTCTGGCATGGCCAGTATTTCATTATTAAATTTTGATTGAAAGAGGATTGCGATGGCAACTAGTAAATCTGGTGGTTCGACTTCGAATGGTAGAGATAGTAGAAGTCAACGCCTTGGTGTGAAATTATACGATGGTGAGAGAGTAACGGGTGGCGAGATTGTTATTCGTCAGCGTGGAACGCGTATTCATCCAGGTAAAAATGTAGGAATCGGGTCGGATCATACTATTTTTGCTATGGCGCCAGGTGTTATAAAATTTCATTATGGTCCTAAAGGGCGCAAATATGTTTCAGTGCGTCCAGCATAAGGATGGCGAATCAAGCATTTGAAAAATATTTGTCTTTTTAACGAGTCAATGAGCACATATCACATTTAAGGTAGAGTATTATGGCTAATTTCTTACGTTTTCGTTCTCAAGATGGTTCTGTAAAACCCATCGATTTCTTAAAATATCGTTATATTTCAGCCGCTCTATCTGCTTCTTATTATCGCAACTTTTGTGGGTGCTTATTTTTATAGAAAATATACGACGTCCGGATCATCATACCTTTAATTACAGTGTAGATTTTACTGGGGGCATTCAGCTTCTTTTATCTTTTAATAAGCCTGTGCAAGGTGAAAAGCTTGTTCATATTTTGGATGAAAAAGGTTGGCCAGGTTCAGTAACGCGAGAATTTTCGCCTACTGAGCATTTAGTGCGTGTGAAAAAAGAAGCGAAAGATGTAGCCAAGAAGCTGAAAGTATTCGTCAAGCATTATTCAAAGGGCTTGGGAGATGATTATGCAATAACGATTGAACAGACGGATAGTGTGGGTATAGCAACAGGTTCTTCCTTGCGAACAAAATCATTCTGGGCTGTAATTTTAAGTCTTATACTTATGCTTTTATATATAGCATTGCGATTTTGGTCATTTGCATATGCATGGGGGCTATTGTTTCATTATTTCATGATGCTATTGTTATATTGGCCTTCTTTCTTATTATTGACAAAGAAATATCAATGAACGTGATAGGTGCTATTTTGGCGGTCTTGGGCTACTCAATCAATGATACTATTGTGATATTTTCTCGTATTCGGGAAAATGTTAAACGTATGCCTAATAATCGATGTATAATATTATCAATATCAGTATTACCGAAACATTGAGTCGTACGATTTTAACAACATTTGCAACAACACTCGTTGTTATTGCTTTATTCCTCTTTGGAGGAGAAACCTTAAGAGATCTATCATTGGCGCTCTTAATAGGTATTGTATTTGGTATTTATTCGACTATTTTTATTGCAACGCCTGTTCTTTATATGCTATATAAAGAAAAGAAAGCTTAATCGAGAGCATACACTATTTACCAAATGGTCGTTTGTAGGGACAAAAAAGTCATTTTAAAAAATCAGATCTTATATGTTTGTATCTAGCACATAAGCATTAAGCGAGCGCTATAGCTACGCTTTACTTGCTATGTTACTCACTTTAGGGAGAAATATACGATGAATGAACAAGAATTACGGCAGTTAAGTCTTCATGATTTACAAAATCAAGCACGGCGCTTGGGAGTAGTAGGCTCAACGCTCATGTCTAAGGATCAGCTTATTAAGCATATAATTGATCTTACTGAGCATCCGGATAAAGAGATTGAAGTAGAAGGACTACTTGAAAAGTTGCCTGATGGGTTTGGATTTTTACGGTCATCAAGATTTGATTACGTTTCAGGACCAGATGATATTTACGTTTCTCCTTCTCAAATTCGCCGATTTAATTTAAGGACGGGAGATACGGTTTCAGGAGTGATCCGTAAGCCAAAAGAGGGAGAAAAATATTTTGCTCTTTTAAAAGTTAATCAAGTTAATTTTAAGGATCCAGCCGAGCTTGCAGATCGAACCTATTTTGATAGTCTTTCTCCTCTGCATCCGCAATAAAAAGTTTAATTTGGAATATGATCCTAGCATTCTTATCAACCCGAATTATGGATCTCTTTAGCCCTATTGGGTAAGGCCAACGGGGATTGATTGTAGCGCCTCCTAAAGCGGGTAAGACGATGCTTCTTAAATGAGATCACCCAAACACTTGTAGAGAATCATCCTGATGTCTATTTAATTGTTCTTCTCGTTGATGAGCGACCTGAAGAAGTTGCCGATATGCGACGGACGATTAAGGGAAGCATGCAGAAGTTATTAGTTCAACGTTTGATGAACCTGCAGAGCGCCACGTACAAGTTGCTGAGATTAGTTCTTGAAAAGGCAAAGCGGCTTGTTGAAGTTGGCCATCATGTGGTTATACTGCTCGATTCTATTACCCGTCTTGCGCGTGCTTATAATACGATTGCTCCCTCATCTGGTAAGGTATTAACTGGTGGTATCGATGCGAGTGCCTTACAACATCCCAAAAGATTATTTGGTGCTGCACGTAATACTGAAGAAGCTGGTTCTTTAACAATCATAGCTACCGCACTTAGTTGAAACTGGGTCTCGTATGGATGAAGTTATTTATGAAGAGTTTAAGGGTACCGGTAATATGGAAATGCATATGAGTCGTAAGCTTTCAAATAGACGTACATTCCCTGCATTTGATCTTCTTCTTTCAGGAACACGTCGTGAAGAGCTCTTAATACCTGAAGCTGAGCTTAATAAGGTTTGGGTACTGCGAAAATTCTTAGCTACCATGAATACTGTGGAAGGAATGGAGTTCCTGATCGAGAAAATTAGGAAATTCAAGACCAATGAAGAGTTTCTTGAATCGATGAAGAAAAATGGCGGTGGCGCGTCGTCAAGTTCTTCTTCCACCTAATGGCGGAAAATAGGCTTTAAATCAAAGAGAGCTTGGTTTTTATACCGAGCTCTCTTTGCTGTTATATTTGATTTCAAAAACCAATTAGTTAATAGCTAAATGGCCACGCCATCCTGAATAATCTTGACGGTTCCATCCGTGGAAATTATCAGCGCATCGATAACATCGATACGTTCGAAAGTCTTAGCATTAATGGTAAGGTTTGTGTGCCCTTTTGAGGTTGAGACCACAACCTGTTTGTCTTCGCTGATATAAAGCCCAGATGAAGCAGCCGCTTTTTTATGGCATGATTCTCGTGTAAGCATGTAAACGGTACTTTCAACCGGATACAAAGCCTCTTCAAAACGAGTTACCGTTTTGTTAAGAGCGCCATGCTCCGCATCAGGAGTGGTATACGCAATGATGAACGCATCTTGTTGGGAATTATTTATTACCGTCTTAATATTCAGCGCTTGGGCTGAAAAACCTGCGAGCGCAAATGTTGCAATGCAAAGCAACTTGTTCATAGGAATCCCCCTGTAATGTTTTTTATTTCTACAATGCTATTAAAGAATACTCTTTTTTTCTATTACATGCAAAAGGGGTAAATGCGCGACTCTTAATGCTCGAGGATTGTTTAAGAAAAAACAGGGTGCTCGCTTGGCACCCTTATTATTTATGAGATATCGAGATGAATCTTTCATATGGCTATTCGCGTAGACGAAGTAGATCTATTTTGGACAGGCTTTCGAGTGATCCGCTTTTTAAGCCCTAACGAGTGCTACTGTAGCTCTATCTCATTGGGATCAAGCTTTCCATAGTTCTCTTCGCGTTGACGAAGAAGCCCTTCTCTTAGCTGTTCGGTCTGAGGATAAAGCTGCTGTGGCATTATTCCTAATAAGATAAGCTTTTGTATCAACATGAGTCCTAGAAGTGCATTATCATAACTATACTTTGGGGACCGCAAAATACTAACGTGTCCTTTTTCTATAACATCTTTTGTCCGCCTAGAAATAGTGGCCAAATTTTGTGTCACAAACTGGCGGACTAGATTCCAATCCATAATAGGAGCATCAACAATAGCATCTGCTTTTAGTTCTTTTGCCCTCCAACCAAAAAGTGCAGCTATAAGATTTTTAGGTATGGGCTCATCAGCTAAATACCTGCCTGCAAGATCAGTGAACGCAGAATCCCACTGCCAAGTCGTTTCTGGACGCTCGGCTAGAATAAATGTAGCTTGAGGCAGCTGCGTCCGTGCCCGGCCAGTTGTTGCGGGCCACATCGCTGATAATTCAGTTGTTCCGAGCGCAAGTATCGTTAACATTAAGTATATGTTTTTCATTGATTACACTTTCTTTATTTGGTTTATACTTTTATCAATATTGCTGTTGCGGATAACTGCTAGAAAATCGTTCTGCTAATTTTATCGCTAGATCAATGGTTTTCATAAGATCCCTATCAGAAACTCTGGCCGATCTGGATATTAGGAGAATCTTTAATCCCGCGATCACGTTGAGAAGGTCGGCGCGCATAGGACTTTTTTGCTGTAAAACTTGTTCAGCGCGACTTAGAATCAAATCCTTCTTTTTAATGGCAAAGCTTCTTACTTGATCCCAATCAATGGGTTCTGTGTGAGATTGGCCAAGAATTATGTCTAATTGAGTCGGTGTTATTGCTGAGCCTTCTAGATATCTAGCTGTCAAATCCGAGAACAGAGCATCAAACCGCTCAAATTGAGCTGGAGTATGTTTCATTGCAGACAGCTCAACGGCACCTAGTGCGGCTATCATAAAAATTACGTATATGTTTTTCATAGTCTACCCTTTTTTTATCATACGATTTAGATGAAATGGAAGCTTGCTTTTTAGGCTTTTATTGGGGGTCTTGTATGTAATCTTTCTTCTAATTTGCCGATCATGTCAGTTACTTTCACCGAATCAGCGTGGGGAATTCGCTCTAATCCCCCAAACCGAATAATCTTCAGGCCAGCAAGAGCATTGAGTATTTCGCCTCGTAAAGGATTTCTTTGAGGCTCAAGGACGCCTTCAGCCCGACGTAAAATCAGGTCTTTTCTTTCGAGTATAAAACCTATAACATGATGCCAGTTAATAGGCGCTTGGGCTTGGGGCCCGAGAATTGTATCTAATTGCGTTTGTGTTATTGGTTCGCCTCTTATGTATCTTGTTGTAAGGTCATAAAACAACGTATTAAACTGCTGAAATTGTGGTTGTGTGAGGTACATTCCATTTAATCCCATGCCTCCAAATAATGCGATTGCTAGGACAAGATATAGACTTTTCATTTATTATCCTTTCTTTATCATTAACACTATTATCTTTTAGTTTATCAATTCAATATGAATAAATGCAATGATTTTCTTGCGAAAAAATATTTCTCCCTGAATTGGCTTGCATCAGCTGATTTGAGCGTTGGTGATATAGTTGCCAATACCCATATACCCCGAGCTACAGTAGGGAGAAAGCTTGCAATTTTGGTTCGTGATGGAGTACTAAAAAAGATAGGTGCAGGAAAGAAGACACGCTATAGCATGGTGAGTTGAAAAAACGCCTGAAAAAAATTTTCTTTGTCAGCCTAATTCTATTTATAGATCGTTGTTTTGAGCTGAAGCCAATATGAGTTGAATCTTTCAACTCAAGCTACGTGGTGAGTCAGATGAGTCGAAAAATAACATTAATTATAACTCTTTCGACTCAAATATCCAAGGTGAAATCAGACCATTTTCCTTGCCGAGCCTTATAATGGCCTACAAAGGCGATCATGGCTCCATTGTCAGTGCAATACTGTGGTGAGGGAGTATAGAAGGGCAGGCCGTGGGCCTTGCTAAAAGAGTCGATCCGCGCTTTTATATACTTATTACAAGCAACGCCGCCTACAAAAGCTATTGCTTTAACGGGCTGCATTGCAAGGGCGGCATTAAGCTTTTGTTCAAAAATATCAGCAACGCAAACGAGAAAGGAACTTGCAACCTGTTGCTTGAGTGCGAGATCATTCTCTTTTAAAAAGCTTTTTGTTTTCATGTCAAAAGCTTCGCGCTTGACTAGATCATATAAGACTGCCGTTTTAAGCCCCGAGAAACTGAAATTAAGACTGTGGGGAGTTGATCGGGGATAATGAAAGAAATCTTGAAACTGAATCTCGCGAGCGAGTGCTTCTATGACAGGCCCTCCTGGATAAGGCAAATGGAGCAACTTAGCAACTTTATCAAATGCTTCGCCAGCTGCATCGTCGAGGGTCTGACCCAGCAGGGTGAAATTGCCATAGTCATTGACTCTATACAGGGCCGTATGGCCTCCCGATGCTGTAATGCACAGAAAAGGAAATGGGATGGTATTTTCAATGCAGGCTGAGAAAATGTGGCCTTCAAGATGATTGATGCCGATGATCTTTTTCTGCGCTGCCCATGCAGCCGCCTTTGCAAAACTAAGTCCGACTAATAAAGAGCCTGGAAGGCCGGGTGTATGGGTCACTGCTACAGCAGTGATCGCTTCAAAAGGAATGGACGATTTATCGAGCGCTTCTTGTACGATGGGTTCAATTTTTTCAAGATGTGATCGTGAAGCGACTTCAGGTACAACGCCGCCATAGGCTTTTTGCAAATCCGCCTGTGAAAAGAGTACATTTGACAGTATCCCTTTGTCTGTTGTGTAAACCGATGCGGCAGTTTCATCACAGGAAGTTTCGATGCCTAAAATGCACTGATTCATGTAAAATCTCCTAAATGGGCATGGAAACTGGCCACTTAGAGCCCAGAATTTTTGCCTTGGCACTTAGATAATTACCGCTCCAGGGTATTCATAGCGATAATCATTGAAGGATCATTCTTAGTCGTTGCGGAAACCGGGCAATGAATTCCACGCGTATCTAGAGCGGCGCACCAGGCCTCTGTGCATGCTTCTGAAAGCTTTTCGCAGGTGACCTCAGGTTTAATCTCAATGATAGGCAAATACAACGGGCTGTGTGAAGCCGTTTTGACCTTCATTAAATCATCATTTTTTTTGATTGTGCTAATAAGGTCCGGATCGAAGATTATAACGATAGAAGTTTTTGGAAGCACTACAGGAATATTGCTTTCCTTCTCCTCTTCCACATCCCAGCCATAAGCGCCGCCATCATGCTTTTTTGTTATATAAAACATGCGACACTTTTTTCCTGTACGCTTTAAATCTTTGGTAGCATTGTTCTGCCAGCGACGGTTAACATCGTCCGCTATTACAAGTGTAAACGTATCAGAAGGTGTTTTTTCGTTAATAAGGCAATAATCGGTGTTGAAGCGTAATCTGTAGCCTTTATAATACCCACAGAGAGCAGGAATTTTTTTTACTGACGCCGGAAAGCGAAAGCGTAAGACATAGCTCGTAAGTGGCGGGGATACATGATGGGGCATGTAAGCGGGGCCATCATAAATAGGCAGGATCTGATCTTCAAAATCTTCATCTTCAAAAAAAGTGCTAGCAGAAGGCAGCTGGGCGCGCGGAGTAATAGCCATGATGCAACCCTGCGTAAGAGTGGAGGCTATGCTGATCGCTATGAATACTAGTAACTTTCTTTTCATCGAAAAACTCCAAACCATTTAAATATGATCACAAAAGATCGTATACTCTAGTAAGCTTAGCTTAAATCAGGCCATTTTTCAAAAGCAAGAGAGCGGGAGAAAGTATGCGCAAGTATTTTCACAAAATGATGGATCGATTGGTTCGATCTGAAAAATCTTCTAAGAGGTTAGCTGCCTCCTTTTGCTTGGGTACGTTCATCGCCCTCACGCCAACTATTCCCTTGCAAACACCATTGCTTTTTTTGCTTAGTTGGTTATTTGGGCTTAATGCGTCTGTGACTTTTACTGCTGTTTACCTTATTAATAATCCTTTTACGATGGTTCCCATTTATATAATTGGCTATGCTTTTGGGGCCTGGTTTTTTGAAAGAGTAGTCGGATTGGATTTAGTAAGGTATAATCCTTCATGGGTGGAGAAGTTTAACACCTTTTTATCCCGTTACATAGATTTAAAGCAACATTTTGGAACAGAATTTTGCCTCTGGTATCTTCTTTTTGGCGGTTTAATGCTTGCGCTTATGGTGAGTATACCGTTATACCCGATTCTAAAAAGGGTTTTTGATCGCTTAATTAAACAGCTTGAAAGAAGAAAAAGCAGAGAGCATACACACAAAAGCTCATGAAAATTATCGCACAGAATAAAAAAGCTTTTCACGACTACGATATCATTGACCGACTCGAGGCTGGGATAGTGCTTACGGGCGATGAAGTAAAGGCGCTTCGCGCTGGACATTTATCGTTAGCCGGTTCGTTTGCTACGGTGCATGATAACGAATTTTTTTTGCTCAATGCTCATATTGCCCCCTACTCACATGCATACACTAAGAGCGATGAAGCAGCTCGGCGCTCAAGAAAGCTTCTTATTCATCGACGCGAATTTATTCAGCTTATGAGTGAAATAGCACGTAAGGGTGTTACTGTTATTCCGCTCAAGATGTATTTTAATGACAGAGGCAAAGTAAAAGTTGACCTCGGTATTTGCAAGCATAAAAAAGCGCATGGTATCAAACAAGAGCTTAAAGAGCGAGATATAGAACGAGAAACAAGGCGTGAGCTGCGCGGAAAATATAAATTTTAAAGGCCCAACTTTGCACGGAGAAAGGCTTTGAAGGAAAAAGTATGAAACAATCAACGTTGTTAACAAGAACGCGTAAAACAATATCTTCACAAGAAGCCAGCGTTAACGCGCAGCTGCTTGAACGAGCTGGTTATGTTTCTAAATTAATGTCAGGTGTCTATACCTACCTGCCCTTGGGGCTGAGAGTGCTTACTAAAATTGAGCGCATCGTGCGCGATTCTATGAATAGTTTGGGGGCTCAGGAAATTCTTATGCCAGCTTTGCAACCACGAGAGCCATGGGACACGACAGGTCGCTGGGACAAAGTGGATGTGCTCTACAAATTAAAAGCGGGAGATCGCGATTTGTGTTTGGGGCCAACGCATGAAGAAATCGTTACGCCATTGGCAGCTACCTATATAAGCTCCTATAAAGACCTTCCCCAGGCATTGTATCAAATACAAACTAAATTTAGAAATGAAGCGCGCCCTAAATCCGGATTGCTTCGTGGCAGGGAATTTCGGATGAAAGATTTATACTCTTTTCATGCCACTGAGGCAGATTTGGACAACTATTATGATACAATGATTAAGGCGTACTTAAGAATTTTTGAACGCTGTGGATTGGGTGAAATCACTTATTTAACCTATGCTTCGGGCGGAATTTTTAGCAAATATTCGCACGAATTTCAGGCTATCACTCCTTTTGGAGAGGATACAATTTTTGTTTGTGAGCCATGCCGCATAGCAATAAATCAAGAAATTATAGCCGATCAGTCCGAATGCCCCGGATGCAAGACAACTGCGCTTACTGAAAAAAAAGCGATCGAGGTTGGTAATATCTTTAAGCTTATGTACAGGTTTTCTCATCCATTTAACCTTGTTTATAGTGATGACCAAAATGTTAAAAGAGACGTGCCTATGGGCTGTTACGGCCTTGGCACATCACGCCTCATGGGTTCAATTGTAGAGGCCTTGCATGATGAAAAAGGCATTATCTGGCCTGCAGAAATAGCCCCCTATGACGTGCATCTCATCTCATTATCAAAAAAGCCTGAGCTTATTGAGCAGGCACATAAATTGTATGAGTCTCTTCAAAAAGAAGGAATAGAAGTTTTTTTTGATGATAGGCAGGAAGTTATGGCGGGAGAGAAATTTGCAGATGCTGACTTGATCGGGATGCCACTACGCCTCGTATGGAGTGATAAAACGGCTGCTCAGCAGTCAGTAGAGCTTAAGTCTCGTTCTAGTCAGGAAGTTGCAATGATTACTATTCAGTCTTTGTCTGAAGAGCTTAAAGATCGGATTTCAAAAAGCATTTAAAATATTGGATGAGCGTCGCACTCACCCCCTTTTTGGCAAAAAAAAGAGTGGAACTCTTGTGGATTTAATGGTATTGTATTTGATGTAGTATAGGTGTAACAAATGCGGGAAGGGAGATCATGAAGAAAAATATTATTACTGCCGTCGGTCTTGTATCATTGGTAGTTTTAAGCTATGTGGGTATTGCTCAGTTGGGTGGCGGTTCAAAAAAAGCAATTACTGAGCCAGACCCCATGGACTTAGAGCAAGAAGAAGATCTGCCAACAGCTGAGACAGAGAAAAAAGAGCAACCAAAACCTGAGGTGGTAACATTACCTTCAGGGCTTAAGTATATCATCGAAGAACAGGGCAAGGGTGAAACGCCAGTGCATGGACAAAAAGTGACTGTTCATTATACGGGTTGGCTTGATGTAAATGGCGAAAAAGGTAAGAAGTTTGACAGCAGTGTTGACCGAGGCACGCCATTTGATTTTACCATCGGCGTGGGCCAAGTGATTGCAGGCTGGGATGAGGGGGTTATGACAATGAAAGTTGGAGAAAAACGCCTTCTTATAATTCCACCACACTTAGGCTACGGTGCACGAGGAGCAGGAGGAGCAATCCCTGGTAATGCTACGCTTAGATTTGACGTGGAGCTTATTGGTGTTGGTCAAGGCCAAGTCAAAGGCTAAATGTTTAGATAAAAAAGAAGGCCCTCTTACTGAGGGCCTTTTTCGTGTCTAAATTTTGAATGTATGAAGGGTTTAACTGTCGAATTTCCAATATTTGATTCTTGACAAATTGTCCTGGGCCTTCTAAGCTTTTTTTCCTTTAAAAAGCCCTTTAAAATTATAGCCTACTTAGGAGATTGAATGCCTGAAATAACATTGCCTTCCGGACTTACCTATTCTGTTGAAAAACATGGCACGAGTGAAGAGGCCCCTACGCCAGGACAAGTAGTCGAAGTTCATTACACCGGCTGGCTTGACGATAACGGCAAGATAGGCAAAAAGTTTGATAGTAGCGTTGATAGAGGTACACCCTTTAGGTTTGTCGTTGGGGTAGGCCAGGTAATAGAAGGCTGGGATGAAGCCGTATTATCAATGAGAGTGGGAGAGAAGTGGCACATTATACTTCCGCCGCAGCTAGCGTATGGTGCCCGTGGTGCTGCTGGCGTAATTCCTCCCAATGCAACGCTCAGATTTGATGTTGAGCTTCTTGGAATTCTTCCAGAGCATGGTTAATAGAATCAAAAAAGAGGCCCTTGAGCCTCTTTTTTTAAAACACCTTAGAGTTGCGAATGCCTAACTCGGAAATTGCATTAGTTTTAAACTTATTTTCTTTTTTGAGTTTCGAGATAATTGACAATTTTCGTGTATCCCGCTGCTCTAGCTAGAGATAGAGCAGCTTCACCTCTCTCATTAGTGATATTGATCGACGCATTCAATTCTTCGATAATTGCTATTATATGATACAAATCATTGTGTATCACGGCTCTCATGAGAAGTGTAAAACCATTTTTGTCAAATGCATTGATGTCGAAATCTCCACCAGTTGCTCTTTTTTCTAATATCATTTTAATGTAATTTGGCCAATCAAGCCTAGAGTCGAGGTTTTGCACCGTTCGAGGAGTGTACTTATCTTCCACGTTTGGATCTTCCAGCATATCTGCAAGCTGGTCCGTGCCTAATTTTTCTATATCTGACTTAGATAAAGACTTACGCGCCGGTCTAGTTTTTTGAGTCTCGAGATAATCCACAATTTCCGTGTATCCCGCTGCTCTAGCTAGAGATAGAGCAGTTTCACCTCTCTCATTAGTGATATCGATTGACGAATTCCATCTTCTGACAAGGGATCTTACATCAGACACACTGTTGCCTATCACGGCTCTCATAAGAAGTGTTAATCCATCTTTGTCAAATGCATTGATGTCGAAATCTCCATCAGCTGCCATTTTTTCTCCTATCTCTGCAACATTATTTGATGATTCTTCGACCCAATCAAACCTAGAGTCGAGGCTTTGCACCGTTCGAGGAGTATACTTATCTTCCAGGTTTGGATCTGCCACGATATCCTTCAGCTGGTTCGTGTTTAATTTTGCTATATCTGCCTTAGATAAAGATTTAAGCTTGGGAGGTGCCTCCATGGCGCACAAGCCTGCAGAGAGTGATATAAGTAACGATAGTGTCATATAATTCATAAAAAACGCCTTAAGTTAATAGAATTTTAAAAGAGGCCCATTTAAGAGCCTCTTAATCTATCATAATAGTTTATGTGCTATTTATTTTTTTGAATAGTTCTGAAGATAATCGGCAATTTCTTTATGTCCCGCAGCTTTAGCGAGAGTTATGGCTGTTTCACCCATTGTATTGCAGATTGAGATTGATGCATCATACTCTTCAACAAGAGTTTTGACTGTATTAAAAAGACCTTGACGTGCTGCCGTCATAAGAAGGGTATATCCATGTTGATCTTTTCCATTGACTGCAACACGATACGGCTCGCCCTCTGCTTTTAGTTTTCTAAGTCCCATGATCGCAGTGAATAGAGCTAGACGGCGTTCGACGTTCCAAGCTAGTGCACCTTGGGTCCGTGGCGTATACTGATTTACGATACTTGGGTCATCAATCAGCTGGCCAAGGTTTATTTTTTCTATCTCAGGCTGGCGAAGCGAGATAAGTTTTGCAACCGCAGCTTTTGCCAATGAAGGAAGCTTTGCTTGTGGCTTAAGCTCTATAGGCTCTATTAAAGGCTTTGTTTTTAGAGCCTCCATGCCCATATTAGCAGCCTCAGGTGCTGCTTTGGCAGCGGCTTCCATACTTGCCTTGATAGCATTTCGAAGTTCATTTGCATCAAGAATCGCGGCTTGGGCTTCTGGCGTGTACTTTTCTAGTAATTGTGCACCTTCTCGATGAAGCCTATCAAAGTCAAATGTATCGAGGTTTACCTCTCTTAGCAGAATAAGCTTTGAAATATTTGTTGCAGAGGATCCATTCGCCGAAGGACGGGCAACCTTCTCAGTTGGTTTACTAGTTGGTTCTCCCGCTTCGTCCAAAGTATCAATAAACTGGTCCATTCGAGCCCCAATTGCTGCCTGCGCTCGCGGCGTATATTGTGCTTCCATGGCTCCTTGACCAGCGAGAAGTATTTTCTCCATATCAAGACTTGCCATGTTGAGCTGAGCAAGTGAAATTTTGCGCTGGGGTAAAGGTGCGTCCATGGCGCACAAGCCTGCTGAAACTAATGTAAGTAATGATACTGTGAAATAGTTCATAAAAAACTCCTTAAACGGTTGTAATAATATTCTTATTAATGGCTGTCAGGCAACCTAACAGCGCTCTCTATTTGTTTGATCATCGAAGCTGATTTATCATTGACTGTGATAAAGTTTTCTACTGCGGATTATACCCAAAGCCGCTTCGGCTACAAAATTGCTTAATTCATCACACGAGCCTGTTGTTTTTATACGGTTTCGTATTTCGGTCGAAGATACTTCTCTATGCGGTAATGCATGGAGCTCTGGTATGTGAAAGGGCTTTCCCTTCAAGCTGGTCTGCGGTCTGATAGTCTCAATAACGGTGCTATCGGTAGCCCGCGGGAGAATGACGAGTTCTTCACTTGGAAAAGGGTCGCTTTTAAGGGTTTCCTGAACTGACCTCGTTAGATTGGGTAGGTGATCCGATCCCCAGATGGAGACACGTGTACAATTTTTTTGACCTAAGATTTCATGAAGCTTAGGAAGGTTTTCGGTACTTACAAAAATACGTGGATTGTCCGCCAAAGCCGCTTTGGCCATCAATGCGCGTGTTGCTCTATCAGTAGCATCAGGTTTTTCGGGTGAACTTCCCACATGGACAATGATAAAGTGAGTTTTGCCACTTGCAATGCAATAATCGATATTCGCTTTATGCCCAAAGTGAATAGGATCAAAAGTGCCGCAGTAAATTCCGACCGATGATCCCTCGGGAATGGTTTGCAAAAATGCCTGTGCTTGTGCCGAAAGGCCCATGCCAAGGAGAGGCAATGTGAAAAGACCTGTCAGTAGGCCTAAGATTAATTTGTTCATAGGTGTCTCCCATTTATTAATTAGTATCAAATTAAGGATACCATATTTTAAGATATTTTCAATTGGAATTTTTGTTGACAATTCGAAAAAGTTCCGCTATAGTAGAAGAGTATTGTCAGTTCTTTGAAAGTTTCGGGGGCGTACTGGCTTCGACGTGATATAAAAGTCGTAGAGAGCATGCCGAGCTTTGACTTTGTGCTCGTTAAAAAAAGGGTCAAACAATAAGTGCAAACTATAGCACGGGCGAGATTTATCAATCCGCCGCTGCTGCAGCTTAAGGGCTAGTAGCATCTTGCTCGTTTCATATGCCTATTGATGAGGCGGGCTCGTATTACCCAGAATAGGACGTCAAGTAAGATTCACTTGGTCTGTAGCTTGAATGATCACTGACCTGGCTTATAGAGAGAACATGTCTTTGAGGACCTTTATAAGAACTAATAAAGACTAAGCATGTAGCGCTATACGGTGCTTGTGTTGCGGACATGGGTTCGACTCCCATCGCCTCCACCAGAAACTTTATCCCCATACCAAATGTAATCAAAAATTGTTCAGCTTAACTATTTTTACTGATTAAAGATGAGCTTTGCTTGGTAGCACTATACCCAAATTGGCCGCAATTTCGATAATGGGATTTGAAGGATCAAGCTGAGCAAGTAATCTTATGAAGGTTGACCTTGCAAATGCGGGTTGTAGTGATTCTCGCATCATGCTTTCAGCACCAGTGTCGGTTTTGCTATGTATCTGAAGGGTGCCCTCTATGGTGCCACGCTGTTTGCCCATTCTATGGAGTTTATAGGTATAATCACCTTGTTGTATCCACGCGAACCCTGGTGTTACACCTGAATAAACTCGTGCGGCCCATTCGCTTGCTCGTGAGCTTGAGAAATTGAGAAATACAATTGTAGATAAGCTGGTCAGTAGTAAATTTCTGGAGATCATAGTTATCCTTTTAATAGAGTGTTCAAGGGAAGAGTGTACCATTTTGGCCCTAGAATAAAAGAGGACTTTAAAAAATTCATCAAAAAAACCTTTGACTTTAGCATCTAAAAAATGATAATTTCAAACTAGATAATAAATCTATTTGAAATATGCGAAAAATGCGGGAGGCGAACCGTGCCATTATGGCCACTGGCCAGTATGGCTGTGTTTGTTTCATAAGCTTAATACGCAAGTCGAGTAAGATGGCCCTGCGCTCGTAATAAATGGGCTGAGTTATGCGTGTGAAAGTCATGATTCCGCGAACATCGGACTAATATGGGTCCGCTGTACCTATGAGCTCAAAGATATCCCTTTGATCTGCATGCTCATAGGGTACCAAAGGGATGCTGGGTATATTTTGTTATTGTAAACCTGGCTGATAAGCATAATAACCGAAGATGGAAGATCGAGTCTTTGCAAGATCATCTTCGTACTACAAAGACTAACTTGAAGTGTTTTAAGCATCTGTGAGACAAATATGAGTTATTAATTCATGCGCCTCCAACAACTCTATAAGGACCTGTATTTTTACGGGTCCTTTTTTATTGCATATTCTTTTGTTTTTTTGATAAAATTATTAATAGTAATAAATTAATAATGGGAGTATGTAAATGGCGATATTTAAATTATGGAAATTGATTCTTTTAGAGTTTGTTCTTGTAATGCCCCAGTTTTGCAACGGGCAAGAAGATCCAGAGCCACCAACAGTTCAAGCCTTATCTGCAGCGTCGGCTGCTCAAGGTGTCCCAGTCGGCGAGCCCGCAGTCCAGCCCAAAGTAGCTGCAATAGCCAAAGAATCTCCAGCCCCTGCAAAATCAGGCCCTGTTCAACCAGGAGCTGGCACATCTTTGCCTGCGCCTACAGAACCTCCAGCTACTCAAGGCATTGCCACAGCTCCGATAGCTCAGGTTATGCCTAATGCAACATCGGCTGGGGTTAAGTCACCTGCGGCAGGAAAAGAATCATTGAAGGAGAAAAAAGCGGTTGCGCCGATTAAGACTCAGCCGGGTGCTAAGCCAGAGCCAAAAAAACCAATTACGGGAAAAGAACCTGCGCCTAAGGCCGGTGCTCCCATTTCGGCACCAATTAAAGCAGCGGTGGTGAAAAAAGCTAAAGCGGTAAGTGCACCTGGTATTCCGAGTGCTTTACCCTCAGAAAAAAAGGTTCAAAAGCTTAAACAGCCAACGAGTGAAAAATCAAAAGAAAAGCCAAAGTTTGAGAAGCTTCAGTACGTACCAACACTTGAGGAAAAAAATAAAGAAGCTGATAGAGCATTCATCGAATGGAAAATAAGTGATCCCTATTCTGGGTTATCGCTCAAGTTGCGGCAAGCTTTGACGCCTGATGCTATTGGCTACATTGTTGAAGAGGCTGAAGTGCCTTTTACTGGAGTACTCAACGAAGATGAGTTAGAGCAGCATGTAGCTACTGTGACAGATAATTTCATTAAAACCTTCGACCCTGAAGGTAGAAGAGAGTTAAATAGGCGTGAATTGTTTGCCTTGCTAAAAGAGGTGGTTGAGCCACAGCACGTTTTTCAAATGAAGCGTAAGCCGACTTACTTTTTAGATAAGCTCTATAACTCATTTTTAAAAGTACTTCAGGAACACATAACCCCTATAAATACTACTTTGCAGGAATGGGCTTTGAGGTTTTTAACGGCTGATTCTATTCTTGTTGCGCTTCCAATTATCGAAGCAGTTGATGTTGATGGAAAAAGCTTTAGCCAACTGACTCCTCAGGAAAAAAAGCTTGAGCTTCAACGGGCTGTGGATCTGATAACTCAGCGTTTTCTAACCAATCTTGCTCCTGTACAAGAGAAGTTCAGCATTCAGGTCCCTGGCCGTATGGATGAAGCAATAAAGTATAAAATAACCAAATTCTTGCAAGAAAAATTTATTTCGATCCTGGACTAAGAAATCCTTGCAAATGACCCGGGAGCTTATTTAAAATATTCTTACTATGCGGGAAGCTGAAGGGGAAATGGGGGTTTCTACTATGCCTTTTTTCCCGCATATTTTCTTATCCTAAATTTTTTAGATAAACTTTGCATTCAAAAATTGTAGAGCCATAGTGGACGGCTTCTCAATCAGATTAAGGACCTATATATCTGCTTTTTGTGGAGATTTGCAATGAGGATGATTTGAAAAAGTGTGGCAGTTATTGGATATTTAAAATATACGAGCGCTACTTATTAAGAGCGCGCTCGTATTAAACAAAAATCTAGAGTGATTTACTTCTTTGCTGGAATGTACTTAAAACCCATTTCTTTACCGGGTTCTTTTCCAAAAGTGAAAATAAAGGTATCATTATCGTTAAACCCCACAGCATCTATTGCGTCAAACGTCACATCCGAGGTCACCATATCACCTTTTTTATAAGTGGTACCCTGCGTAAAAGAAGCGGTAAGTAATACAAAAGGACTATTTATGGCTCCTTTTACCTTAAAATGCGAGGTTGCATAATCGGCTGTCGTGAGATAAAGGCCGAAGTTATTATTATCCATATTATAGGCAAACATAGCTCCCCTCCTAGGGTCAGTTTTTGAAGTAGGGGTAAACGAAAAAACTTGTTCGTACTTTCCCCCTGCAGGTATAAACAGAGGATCATAGCAATGAACATTCGTGCTACGTAATGCATAAATTACTTTTAAACGATCGGTCTTATTTTTGAAAATCACAGTAATCTGAGGCTGCTTCTCCATCGCGATGCAATACTGCGCTGCAAAAGATAAGGCAAGTAGGGTAATACTTTTTAGCTTCATTGAAAACTCCTTTTTTTAAACGTCCTCAAAAGGACCTCCATGTTAATTATTTGTTTTATATTTGTATTATATCATATAGCTTTATTTGAAATCGATAGATTGTAAACTTTTTTATCTTTCTTTTTTGTATTCCCTCTATTTTCTCACTTTCAAAAAAATGTTCTTATGGTATAGTAATAGTGCGTATTTAAACATGCTTTACAATTTAACCATGTGTTAGAGGATACTTATGCAATTATTATCTTTTTCTCGTTTATTACTCTTTTCTAGTTTATGTGCTGTATTTCACCTAGGTGCTGACAAAAAGGAAGCTAAGACTATGACGACTGATACAACATCAAAAAGTGCTGCATCACCAAAAATTGCTCTAGTAAATGTGCATCGCATAATTACAGTGGACCCAAAAGCCTTGCCTAATGCATCAGATGAATGGCGTAGCCTTTATACTAAGTTACAAGATACCTTAAAGCCAACAAACGCAGAAATTGAAGATACCGAAAAAGAGTATAAAGCAAAGACTGCCGAGCTTGAAGAAATGAAAAAAAAAGGAATTGCAGAGATTGAAGCGTTGCAAAAAAGTGCTGTATCATCAAAAGAAATAATACAGAAGAAATCGGAAGCTTTACAGGCAGCTTTAGAAAGAAAATATCGAGAAGAAGTAGCACAACGTGAATATAAACTGCAAAATATGTATCAGCACAGAGAACGTTTTGCTCAGAGCGAGCTTGAGAGAGCTCAATCTATTATTGGGCCAAAGATTGAAAAGGTTCTTGAAGAAATCCAAACCAGCCAAGGATGGGATATGATTCTTAAAGGCGATGCTGTGCTTGGCAAAGTAAGTAAGAAGTTTGATATAACCGATGAAGTTTTACGTGCTTTAAACAAGCGTTATGAAGCAGAAAAGGCTGAAAAAGCAAAAAAAGAGGCGGCGGCAAAAGAGGCACAAAAACAGGTAAAAGGTTAATTGACTGAGAATAACTAATGCTTGCTCCGCTTTCAGCTCCAAAAGTAATTATAGGCCTTGGAAATCCAGGGCCTCAATTTACCTTTAATCGACACAATGTTGGGTTTCGCGTTATAGACGCGTTGGCTGAAGCCCATGCAGGCCAGTGGCGAACGCGAGATAGTATGCAGGTCTCACAAATCACCATTGATAGTTCCAGCGTTCTTCTTATAAAGCCGCAAACATATATGAATCAATCGGGCGCAGTAATTCCCTTTTTAAAAAAGCAGGGTTTTGGTCCTGAAGATGCGCTCGTTATTCATGATGAACTAGAGATGCCCTTCTCTAAGATTGCTCTACGCATGGGGGGCAGTGCGCGTGGGCACAATGGTCTGAAATCACTCATTGGGCAATGGGGTGAACAGTTTGGGCGATTACGTTTTGGTATAGGAAGGCCCGAACGCAAAGAACAGGTTCCTACCTATGTGCTTCAAAATTTTGATAATCCTGCAGAATTAGAACGGATTATTGGTGAAGCCGTTACGGCAATAGAGGCTTTGTTTAAGGCTTGACCTAAACCGATCCAAAAAATGACTAAGCAGGCGTTGCTGGCCCCTTTTTTCAAATATGGTAAGGCGGCAAAAATGATTTAAGCCGGTGATAATCCCTGCTTCAAGGGAGTGGCAAGATACATAAAAAAGAGAAGTAGTATAAATAAAAAAGGCGGCCTAAGCCGCCTTACAAATATTTGTTGCTCTTCTAATTAAGCAGATACTCGTGGTTCTTGTATGCTGCAATATTTGCGCAGACCAAAAGAAAGCACCACGTAGGACCATCCGCTAAAAATGAGTTCTATAGCTATAAATAATCCAATAACCCATAACGATGCGGCCGGCCATTGTGCAAGTATAAGAATGCCTAGCGCAAGACTGACTATCCCCGCAAGAAGAATCCAACCCCAATGTTCTATTGAAGTAAACAATGCTGTGCTAATTCTAAAGAGGCCTACAGCGATAAAAAGAGTTGCGAGCACAAGAGTTAATGAAAGAGCCCCTGTGACGGGATTTACTACCATGAGCCAACCAACTACTGCAGATAATATACCTACGAGCAATTCGATAAAAAAACCTTTCCATTCGGGTGCCCAAAATGCATGGACAACTTGAGCAATCCCACCTCCGGCAAGAAGAAGACCAAATAAAAAAACTGTTGCCATAGTAGTTATAAATGCCGAGCCTAATGCAACTGTTCCTAAAAGAATAAGAACGATTCCGATTGTTAAAAATGAGCCCCATTTATCACATAATGGATGTCCTGTATAATTCATTCTGCATCTCCTTTGTTTAGATGATTATTTGTTTTATTTGGCAAATAAATAGATATTTAAAAATATCTAAGTAGCTGATATTTATATAATAAATTATATATTAGAAAACATTTAAAAAACAAGAGTATGTTAGATAAGTTTTTTGGGCGGGTTCGCGGGATCTTCTTGAGGAACGCTGGGCTCTTCAAGAAGCTCTGTGGCCTTTTGAAACAATGCCTCTATAAAAAGGGCGCAATAGAGATCATCTTTATCATGTTGCTGCACTTCTTTGGGCAAAGGTTTCTTGGGGTTCATTACAGGTTCTTTTTCCTTGAAATAGGCGCGTCTGGTTCTGGAGTGTCGTTTGAGAAGGCCATTTTTTCGTACTGTTCAGCTATATGCTCAAGATTGAGGGCTTCTTCTCCAAATAGATCTTGAAATGATCTTATTTTGCTTTTGATTTCTTCAAGAAAAGCTGCGTACTCAGTTTCCGATATTTTTTTTTTAGGCATGTAGAACTCCTTGTAGCTGGATTGGAAATTTATAATGTTTTTTGTGAGATTTTTTTCTTCACGACTTCTGTTAAGGATAATTGTTCCTCGAAATCAGTACTCTCCAGTTCTTTGGATAACTCTTCTTCGAACTGTTCAATGGTTGGGAGGTTTTTCTTAAGATTTTCCGGGAGAGACTCTGCGATCTTTGTTTGCAATGCCTATTGGTGCTGTAAAATTTCGAAGTGCATGTTCGATAGTGAGCTTTTTCTTATTTTTGCATAATATCATCCCAATCGATGGATTATCATCGGCTTGTTTTAACGTGTCATCGAGAGCTGCAAGATAAAAATTCATTTTTCCCACAAACTCGGGTTTAAAGGCGGTTGCTTTAAGTTCGATTACAACGAAGCATTTGAGTTTATAGTTATAGAACAACAAGTCCGCATAATACTCTTCATCATCAACTTGAATTTGATGCTGCCGCGAGATAAAAGCAAACCCTGTGCCGAGTTCGAGTAAGAATTTTTGAACGTGAGCTATTAAGCCTTGCTCGAGCTCTTTCTCGTGAGCGTTTTCTGTTAATGTTAGAAAATCGAAACAATAGGGATCTTTCAAGAGTTGATTGGCCAGATCTGACTGGGGTTGTGGCAATGTACGATCAAAGTTTGTTATTGCTTTGCCTTCTCTGGCATAGAGATTAGATTCTATCCATGAAAGCAGCATATTTCTGCTCCAACCATTTTCACATGTTTTTTGAGTGTACCATAAGCGCTCTTCTTGGTTTTTTATTTTATCTAAAAGCACCGTGGTATGGCCCCAGGGAATTAGTGCAGCAACTTGCTGCACAATTATAAAATCTTGATAAACTTTTGCAAAACGAAGCATGTAAAAAAGATTTCTTCTCGAAAAACCCTTAATATAGGGAAACTCTTCTTTAAGATCTTTTGCTAGTTTATCGACGACTTTTGCGCCCCAGCCTTCATTATTTTCTTTTTGAGCAAGGTATTTACCGATTTCCCAGTATATTTTGATAAGCTCTTGATTCACTACGTAAGACGCTTTTATCTGCGCAGATCTTATTTTTGTTTTGATTTGTTCTAGAAAGGCCGCATATTCAGAACCGATTACAAAGCCACTTTGATCGTTCATAGTCTTTCAACTCCTTTTGGAGGGATGTTTGAAAATGTGAACAGACAATAGCGCTTACTTAGGCATCATCTTAGAGCTTCTCGCCAAAGATGTCAACTTCTTTGTCAAATCTTGAAATTTTTTTTTTCAAATCTTGCGATCTTTTTATAAATTGTGGTTCATCGTTTTTAATTTAGCTTTTTAAATCTCAGAATAAACTTTGTTCAGATTGAAAAATTCGACTACATATTTTGAATTTAAAAAACGAAGAAATCTATGAATAGAAGGGCAATGACAATTGCGCAGCAACCTGCTGCACAATACTTTGCGATCTCAAACTTTTTAGTTTAGCTGGACTTGCATTATTGTATAACAAGTTCCTGGAGGAACAAAGTCAGGATCGACTTCATTATTTTGAATGCATTAAATTCATATAGCAAATTTATGCGGTGATTGAATCCTAAAAAAATATATCTTGAGTTAGACTGGTAAGCCCGATTCTAATTTGCGCAGCAACCTGCTGCGCAGTTGAATGCTCTTGCAAACTTTTGTATTCAATCAGAATTTGCAATT
Organism: uncultured bacterium; assembly: GCA_963762095.1. Classification (GTDB taxonomy): domain Bacteria; phylum Babelota; class Babeliae; order Babelales; family Babelaceae; genus PRDV01. The sequence continues at coordinate 382,063 of CAVXJI010000005.1, forward strand.
CTCACTTAATCTGCTCTTGGAGCCACTTTTTAATCCCATACTCAAGCTCAAGATCAATTTTGGGAGCCCCGCCTTGGAGTGAGGTGCCGCTACCGCCGCCTTGCAGTCCTTGCTCTTTAAGCCATGCTGCAAATTCTTTGAGATTTACATGCGTAGCAAGAGCGGGAGCAAGAGAAACAAAATACGTCGCCCGCTGCGGTGTATGCCCCACCAAGAAATAGAGTCCCGGTTGAACTTTCATGAATTCTTGCGCAATGTCTCTTAGATCCTCACCGCTTGCATCTTTAATAGAAAGATAAAGAAAGTGGACATTTTTATATTTTTCGCTGCGCTTGATCCATTCAGGCATAAGATGCTGATACATATTTTTCTTAAGCTCTTTAAACGCTATTTGTGCTTCTTTGAGTTGTTCTTTTTGTTTTTTAACCGCTTCAACAACTTGATCAGTAGGAACTTTATATTCTTGACCAAGAGTTTTAAGGTCATTATAGCTTTGTTGGAACAGTCCAATAGCTGCGGGCCCCGTTACGGCGACGATGCGGCGATTTCCTGCAGATAGCGCTGACACTTCAGTTATCTTAAAGCTCCCGATATCGCCCGTTGCTCGCACGTGGGTACCGCCACAGAGTTCTGCCGAAAAACCAGGCACTTCAACAACACGAACTTTTTCAGGGTTATACTTTTCACCAAAAATAGCTATTACGCCTCTGCCTGTTGCATCTTTTAGGGTTGTCTCTTCAACAATAAGAGGAATATTTTCCATGATTTTTTGATTTACGATATCTTCAACGATCGTAATCTGCTCCGGCGTTAAATTTTCATGGTACGTAAAATCAAAGCGCAAATAGTCTGGTTCGACGACCGATCCAGACTGGCGAACTTGCTTGCCAAGCAGGCCAATGAGCGCTGCTTGCAGCAAATGGGTGGCCGTATGATTTTTCATCGTATTAATACGCGAAGCACTGTCAACGACGAGAGTGACCGTGTCTCCCTCACTCAGTTTTTCAGTAGTCTCGATAAGTGCGCCAATGGCGGAATTAATTTTTTTCAGCGCTCTCAAAGGCATTTCTTTGTCGCTTTTACGAATAAAGCCTTGATCGCTTACCTGTCCGCCGCATTCCACAAAAAAAGGAGATGTATCGGTTATAACATATGCTTGTATGCCTGCTTCTACCGATTTCACCGATTGATTATTCACAACAAGACCAATAATTTTTGCGGTAGCTACATGTTCTTGATACCCAGTAAATTGAGTTGACAGCGACTCATCGAGTGAAATTTCTTCATGAGTCTGTTTTTTTCCCGATTGCAGGCGCTGCTGTTCCATAAAGTGCTCAAAGCCATTCGAGTCAACGGAGAATCCGCGCTCATGAGCAATCACTTTGGTAAGCTCAAGAGGGAACCCATAGGTATCGTAAAGCTTAAATGCCTGTTGTCCGGTAATGATCTTCGCGGTATTTTCTGCAAAATACTTTTGAAGGATCTGCTGGCCATGAATAAGATTGCTTGAAAATTTTTCAACTTCACTTGTAAGCAGTGAATGGATATGCTTTTCCTGAGTTTTCAGTTCTGGATATAAAGGACCCATGTATGCAATAAGCGCATGTGCCAAATCAGGGAAGATATTTTTTTTATGAAGCTTCTGTGCGAACAAAGCTGCACGGCGGATGATTTTACGCAGAACATAGCCCCGTCCTTCATTTGAAGGGGTTGCCCCATCAGCTATGGCAAAACAGGAAGAACGAATATGATCAGACAGTACCCGAAAGGCAGCTTGAATTTCGGGCTTTGCCGTTTCATAGACAATGCCTGTTAACTCTTCGATCCGCTGTATGAGTGGCGCAAATATATCTGTTTCAAATACTGAGTCCTTATCTTGAACAACTGCACATAGCCGTTCGAGCCCCATGCCGGTATCGACACCCGTTTGCTTTAACGGCTTATCAACACCATCAGGTTGCCTATCATATTGCATGAATACCAGATTCCATATTTCTAGAAACCGATCACATGAACAGCCGGGGGCACATTCTTTGTTGCCGCACTCATACGTCGTACCGCGATCAATATAAATTTCCGAGCAGGGGCCGCAGGGTCCGGTATCACCCATTTGCCAAAAATTGTCGGCCTCGCCCAACCGTACGATTCGTTCAGCGGGGAGTCCGATAACCTTAAGCCAAATATCGTAGGCTTCATCATCTAAGCGATATACACTGGCATAGAGCTTGCTTTTATCAAGCTTCATTTCCTGTGTGAGAAATTCCCATGCGTAGATGATAGCCTCTTTTTTAAAGTAATCTCCAAATGAGAAGTTTCCCATCATTTCAAAAAACGTAAGATGGCGTTTTGTAAATCCAACATTTTCAAGATCATTATGCTTACCGCCGGCACGTATACACTTTTGAATAGAAACAGCTTTGGTGTAACTCCGTGTTTCTTTTGCCTAAAAAGACATCTTTAAATTGGTTCATCCCTGCATTGGTAAAAAGTAAGGTAGGATCTTGTGCAGGTATGAGCGAAGAGCTGGGAACCTGCGTATGCTGATGTTTTATAAAATAATCAAAAAATTTTTTTCGAATTTCAAAAGAGTTCATAATACTTCCTATCTGCGTAAAGTCGCGCTTTCAGCTTCCTACCTCTATAATTAATAATAGCATATTTTGAGTGAAGGCGAAAGCAGAAAAAAAGTGGAAATTGATCTAATAAAATCAATACTGTATGTTCTTTACAGATCATTTTCTTTTTTGGAACCTAAATGTTATGTATTTACTCTATTGTTTTACGATAATTATTAGCTTGTTGCCCACCTCTTGCATGGCTCTGCGCATATTTTCAGCTTTTAGAACAATTCCCCCAAAAAGGGAGAAAAGGGTTTCCTCTGTATTTATAGGGCAGCTTCATCTAGATATTGATACTCCCTGTACCTTGCAACCAATACTCTACACAACTTTCTATAATGCTTGGGATACCAGGCAAGTATTTGGTCCGCGTGAGGGTTTAGAGGTTCTTTTCCCCTTGCAACGTGTTTGTGACATTTTTGGGCAGGATATTAATGCTCACGGCCAGTTTACCATGAATGCATTTGAGTCAGGCTTAGGCTTTTTTGCTACAGGGCCCCATTGGGATAAGTATGCCGCTTCTGTATTGGTGGCGAGTGACTTTGTGGGTGGACAGGAAATTTCACTTGGGTCATTTCGCCTGTATGAGTGTTTTGCTAAATTTGATTTTCCTCGAGGAAATTTTTTCATAGGTCAATTATGGCACCCGCTTGTTATACCAGATTGTTTTCCTCAAACGGTAAGTTTTAGCGATGGATCACCCCTTGAGCCACGTACACGATGTCCTCAGCTAAAATATTACAAAAGAATCGGCTCTTTTGATTTCAGCATTGCTGCAACGAGTCAGGGCCAATTTATAAGCCCTGGACCGATAGGTCCCTCATTTACCTATTTTTCAAATTCTGTTATTCCTGCTTTCTATATAAGCTTACGCAAGCATTTTGAAGATCATCAGGTGGGTATAGGCGTCGATTTTAAGCGACTTGTTCCTCGGTTGGTGAGCGAAAAAAATGTAAGGGTCAACGAATATGTTGATAGTTGTATTGTCCAAACCTGGGCTGCGTTCAATTTTACTTCATCTTCAATCCGAATGAAGTGTATTTATGCACAGAATGCTGCTGATCATATTATGTTGAGTGGGTACGCAGTACATACTATTGATCCTATAACCGATGCCCGTACTTATAGTCCGACGGCAAGTATAAATGGGTGGATTGATACATCATATGTACTTCCCTCGAAAGCCAGCGAGATTGGTCTCTTTGGCGGTGTGGGAAAAAATCTGGGCTCGAGGCATAGGCTTGAGATTGTAAATGGCTCCCCAATTGTGTATCCAGCAGTGGCCTTTGTGGCTGATATCGATCTTGCATGGCGAATTTCGCCTCGATTTGTATGGACCCGAGACCCATTGCGACTTGGCATCGAGCTAGAGGTCACTGGTGCATCGTATGGCACATTGGATGCTTATGCACGAGCAAAAAATAGTGTAAGTGTTACGAACTATCGTATTTTAGGGAGCTTTTATTATGTTTTTTAGAATTTAGATGAGGCGGCTATAAAAAGAAGATGAATTCCAGCTGCAGCGGCTTTGGATATTGAGAGGCTTGAAATTTTATAGTATCCTCATACCGAAATTACATTGAAAAATGAGATATTTTAATGAAACAACTCTATAGTTTTTTATTGGTGTTCTTTCCCACACTTTTTATGTGCTCAATTACCCGCGGGGATTTACCAACTCCGCCGCTCATTGCACTGAGTAAAAGCGGCAATTGTTGGGATCAGCCGCCCGTACTGCCTCCGGTTCCCTGTGTTCCAGAGGAGCCCTCGCAAGATAGCGAAGCGGTTCTTGTGGTGCGTCCCTACGGATTTATAAAATGGGAAGCTTACTTTGACACGAGGCAAGTACTGGGCTTGCGTGAAGATGCAAGTCTCTTTTTCCCTGCGCCTTTTTTGCCAGATATCTTTGGGCAGGACATTAACGCACATGGCGAGTGGAATATGGATGCCTTTGAATCACGCCTTGGTGTCGCACTCAGGGGGCCCGATTGGAACAGCTTTATAACGGATGCAATCATTGAAGGCGACTTTAGAGGTGCACTTGAGTCTACCATTTTTAATTTTCGTTTAAGGAATGCTTTTGGTCGGATTATGTGGAGAAATGGCGCTTTCTTATTCGGTCAGTGGTGGCATCCGCTCTGGATTGCCGAATGTTTTCCCCATACACTCGGTTTTGGTATAGGGGCACCGATTGACCCTTCTGTACGAGAGCCGCAATTAAGATACACCGGACGTTGGGAATGGTTTGAGCTTATTGCAGCTGCGGCATCGCAGGGTGATTTTTCAAGTAATGGACCGATTGGTACCGGTATCTGATTATATTCGAGATGCTGTTATACCCAATCTTCACTTGCAAATGAGAGCTTACGGCGATAGGTGGCTTTTCGGGGCGGCTGGCGACTATAAGCGCTTAGTTCCACGGATTGTAAGCAACGATAATGTTAAAGTTAAAGAGCACATAGATAGTTTCATTTTTGAAGCCTTTGCTACTTTTAACGTTAATTTTTACTGTTCCTCTTTTGTAGGGCGAATGAAGGCGTTTTGGGCACAAAACGGAAACGATCAACAACTTATTAGCGGCTTTGGCGTAAAAACCGTAAATCCGCAGACCGATAGGCGTACCTATGCTAACACCGCAGCCACCGGTGCTTGGTTTGATTGCTCCTACTACTTCCATTGCGACGAAATGGAATTGGGTTTATTTGTGGGGGGAACAAAGAACCTTGGGGCAAGGGAGGCTTTATATATCGATCCTGAGACTGGTCAGCCTATTATTTATGGATTATTGGGGGTTTCACAAAACATCGACTATGTCGTGGATGTTATTCCTCGATTTGTTTTTATGAAAGATCCAGTGCGAGTCGGTATTGAGCTTCAATATACCCGTGCATCATGGGGCACGCCTAACGCATGCGGGCGTGTTACCAATGGGGTTCCTGTCGATAATTATCGCATTTTCTTTGTGCTCTATTATCTGTTTTAAAAATCATTTTCATTTGTCAGCTAACTCTTTCGCGCCTGCGGCGGCGTATTTGCCAAAGTACGCCTTTGCGGCGGGCAGCAGGATTGGGCTATGCGCCGAGCAGCAGGGTGCTGCGCGCACCCCGCACCCGCGGCAGCGCTGCGGCTGCACCCGCTCAAAGGGGTCTGTCCCAGACGCCCCTTGAAACCCCCCAAACTCGCCAGTACCTTCTCTACTCTCGCGGACGTTGGGTATTCCAATACCATATCACCATTGCTAATTTTGTAATTACGAGGGCATTCAGCTTTTAAGCTCGGACTATTCAGCTTCCAATACCCATTGCAAAAGCTAGTAAAGCAATTAAAAAGAAAGACTTCCAACTACTACCCTTATTAGGAAAGGAACGGAGGAAGTTCCTTATCAGCGCGTACTGGTTGAGGGTGCCGGAAGCCGGAGAGGTAAGCTCTGCGCTGAGGTGCCCGAGTTACGCGCCACTTGGAGGGATTGCCAAGGGACGTTTTCCCTTGGCCGTGGGGTGATGGGGGGTGCGCACGCGAAGCGCCCCCATCCACTCACCGTGTAGGCGCTCGTAATAAAAAACTTTTTAATAAATAAAACACGAAGCAGAAATTATAGTTGCAGTTGTGGCTTTAAGTATCATAGAGATGGCGTTGGTGCTATTAATATACTAAAAAAGTATCGTGGCGAAGGTCACGTAGTTGGAGCGATGGTGTCTCCCTTCTCAATGAGATATTCTTCTCATATGAGATGTAGCTTGTAGCAATGAAGAGTGAGGAGCTTGGAGTTGCAAGAAAGAATCCGTTGAATTTATTCATACGGAGAACATCAACGATGATATTTCGCAGGAACCAGAGAACGAAGCTGAGTCCAGTAGCACAAATCTTGACTTCTGCCTCTCAAAACCGGCAGGATAGAAAAAAAGGAAAGCAAGGGGAAGCTATGTCAAACGGGATTTCGGTACCATTTCAGATCGTTACATTGAGCTGCACCACGGCTATTCTTTTGTATTTAATAGCCGGGCAGGTATATCATTTTTGCGCTGTAGATAAAAAGCCCACTATTCATCCTATCGAAATGCCTTCTGCTGATGCAAAAAAACCGGCGCAGGTTAAGGTGGGCCTTACGATTACTGATTTTTCCGAATTTAATGTGACGGAGAACAAATTCAAGATCACTGGTATAGTAAGTTTTATTTTTGATCCAAAGCTCATTTCATTAGAAACCATTGAGAAGTTTTCTTTTTTACGCGGAGATGTTAAGTATAAATCAAAACCGCATGTAACTACGTGTGATGGCCTGACCTGTGCTTATTATTCAATTAAAGCTACCTTCAAAACAAATCTATACTACGGCTTTTTTCCTTTTGAAGACCATAAAATTTTCTTGGGACTTATAAATGATGAAGTATCTCCAGCCGAAATGGCTTTTCAAGCTCGTGCAGAGGACTTTAAAATTGATACTGACGTATATGTGTCGGGCTGGTTTTATGAGAAGCATAGAGTGCGAACCGGATATGGCGAGACGGTGCTCAGTGCAGCGCCGATGAAAAAAAGCGTCACCTACCCTATAGCGCTTTTTATTATGAACTTTTTTCATTATAGCATGCGGTATATAATCAGTATTATGCTTCCTCTGCTCATCATATTTTTTATAGACATGTTTTCGCTCTGCTTGGATCAGCGCCAAAATAGGTCAACTCTTGTGCAAATGTCGACCGGGAATATTGTGGCACTTGGTTGCCTATCGGTTTGTAATCGAAAGTATTTCTCCAAAAGTTGGGTATCCCATGATAGCAGATTACATATTCTTTCTCTTTTTGAGCATTTCCTTTACTATGTTTATTATTAACTCTATAGGGCCTTATTTAGCTCTCTGGCAGAAGAAAGCAGTAAGTATAGCGGTGCAGCTCATAGTGATAGCGGCATTCACCTATCTTCTTGAATTTTGGATTCCCTGCTAACAGCAGAGCTGTCCAAAGCATCTGATCTTTGCTACAATCAAGGATAAATTTCTCAAATGAGAGAGTACATCCTTTGAAGCGCATTCTATTTTTATGCCTAGTACTTCAGTTTTTGCCGGCCGTAAGCATAGGGATTACCCCTTACGGTTTTATATCTATTGATCACTATTATGATAGCCGCCAAATTATGGGCGCTCGTGATAATTACGTTCTCTTTTGGCCGTTGCCTATCTTGCGAGACAGATTTTGCCAGGATATCAATGCGCATCCTGGATGGAACATGACAGCTATTCAAACTAGATTTGGGGTTATAGTTGAGCAGCCTTGGTATAACACCATTGCTAAAGGCGTTATTGAAGGCGATTTTTTGGGTGCAACAGATGCCTCGATTGGTACATACCGGATGAGATTGGGCTATACGCTGCTTGAAGGAAAAGACTGGTCACTCATGGCTGGCCAGTACTGGCATCCACTTTTTATTTATACCGAATGCTTTCCCGATACAATTTCCTTTAATAACGGCCTTCCTATGGAGCCGCAATCGCGCTGTCCGCAGCTGCGTTTTACCTATCATCACAAATCATTTGAGCTTATGCTTGCTGCGTGTGGGCAGAATGATTTTACTGATCTTGGACCGGTTGGGGCGACGCCGGTTCTTGAGCAGAATGCAGTTATTCCCAATTTCCATATGCAACTGAGATGTGTGCATGATGAGATTCTTGTTGGTGCGGCTTTTGATTGCAAGCGATTAGTGCCCCGCATTGTAACAAATACCAATGTTGCAACGCATGAAAAGGTTGATAGCTTTGTTACCGAACTATTTGGGGCATACAATGCAGAGAAACTTTCAATTTCGAAGTAAATTTGTTTTTGCTCAAAATGCTGCCGATCAGTTGATGTTGGGTGGCTATGCAGTTCGGACCGTTCAACCATTCACAGACATCCGCACGTATGCTAATACACAGGTAGTCGCTGCTTGGCTTGATACTGCCTATTGGTTTGATGAGCATACTAAAAGCATAGGACTCTTTATAGGCGGCGTGAAAAACCTCGGATCTCGAGAGCCACTTTATATTGATCCACCACTCAACAGCCCATTGTGTTTGCTCTTGATCCCAATATTGATACTGTGTGGCGTATTGCCCCTCGTTTTCGATTTATTAAGAAACCGGTGACAATTGGACTTGAGCTTGAGTATACTCAAGCTGCATTCGGTAATCTCAATCGGAAAGCGGTTGTAATAAATCCGCGAGCAACAGGAAATATGAGATTATTGTTTGAAATTTTGTATGTATTTTAACCTTAAGTGATGCTATGGAAGAACAATCAAAAGCGCCTATCCAACAATCGAACCCGCTCATTGTTGAGTCACCATTTCTCGTTTATTTTTCTATAGCTATGATTGCTCTTTCGGGGTTAGTGCTATCATTTTTCCTCTATAAAGCTTCCCAGACAGTTACTTCCCTTGATCCGATGCCAGAGCTTATGTCGCTTACGCCAGCTACGATTGATCAATTAGGCGGAAGTCCCGGAGTTGTTAAAGTAGGACTCTATATAAAGGATTTTACCGAATTTGATATGCTTGCTAACAATTTCATATTTTCTGGCATACTATGGTTTTTATTCGATCCAAGCATCGTTTCTTTAGAAACACTTTCTAAATTCTCATTTGAAAAAGGGGAGATACAATTCCTTTCTGCCCCTAGTACCCGCATCGTAGGAGGAAAATTACTTGCCCGCTATGATATACGCGTAAAAATGAAAACGAATCTTGTGTATACGCTGTTTCCGTTTGAAAGCCATACCCTCTATATTACGCTCGATAACAATTTTGTTACTCCAGGGGAGCTCGCGTTCGAATCTTCAAATAATGAATTTGCGGTATCGCCTGATATAAGAAATGCTGGATGGCGCTTGAAGGATATGCGCGTAAATACAGGTTATTCTCATGCTCAACTTGAAAAGCACCCCTCTGAAAATGATGTATATCATCCACGTGTCATTTTTGCGCTTGACTATGCCCATTCAGGGATGAGACAGGCATTAACTATTTTACTACCGCTGATTCTAACCTTTTTTATGGCGATTTTTTCGTTTACCATGGACCCCAAAAAAAATTATGCACCCGTGCTTGCCATTTCAATGGGTGCCGTTACTGCCTTGCTTGCATACCGTTTTGTGATTGAAAATCTTTCCCCGAAAGTTGGTTATTTCTTGATTTCGGATTATTTATTTTTTCTTTTTTTAATGGGGACCTTTGTCATATTTCTTATCAACATGGGTGGCTTGAAAGTCCGTGAAACGCACAAGAAATTACTTATAGTGCTCCTGCATGCGTCGATTATTGTTGCGTGTGTTTATATCCTTAGAGTGTTAAAAATGGGTATTCTATGAAAAGATTAATAGCACTGATTCTCAACTTTAATATTCTGGTGGGCTTCAGTACGCTCGATAAGGCACAGAGCTATGCCGATCAGCATAGTGAATACCCTCCCATTGGCAATAAGAATGTTGTTCTCAATCCCGATTATACCACGTGGTACCAGGCTCATGCTCCCACTTTGATGGGGAGAATGCTCTCGTTTTTCAAAAGGAATGAGGATTGGTTGATTGCACAATTTAAACATCTTTTGATAACGCAGCTAAAAAAACGGGAAGATGAAGGATTGGTGCATCCCCATGTTCTTGTTTCCAAGCCAGCTCCTGGATTTGAATATATTGTTATTGGGCCACTCTTTGGATTTTTCACTCGCTTGTTCGTCTACTGAGTGAGCTTGAGAAGCAGGGGCTTATCACGCAAACACTCAAGATTACACAACCGAATGTATTCTTAATCTTTGATGGTAATGTTATTGATGGATCGCCCTATATACTAGAAACGCTCAGTTTAGTTTTATCGCTCATGCAAGTAAATCCCCATGCCGTAATCTACATTGCAGGCCAACACGAGCATGCGGAGTACTGGCAATCGTACGGGCTCAAGACCGAACTCAAAGTGCGCATTGCAGATTTTTCATTTGATCGCTTTGTTTCGCGATTTTTTGACACGCTTCCGCGCTCATTATTACTCATTGATCCGGCTCAAAAGGGCATTATAAGAATTGGAAGTCTTCCGAGTGATCTCGACGGCTTGAAAGAGGTGAGCTGCAGCCATACAATAAAAAAAATAGCTGTAGGTTCAACAAAGGTTTGTCTGCTAGAAAAGGCTCAAGGGGAGCTGCCCGTTGAGTCCGCTATTATAGGAAAGCCGACTGATAAGCTATGCGAGCCATCCTGGCTTGGCTTCATTGCCATCTGAGAGTGGCATTATTTCCTGGTCGCTCTTTTCTGCACCCAATAGGATGTATCGAGATTACTTTAATTTCTTTTATGATGCCTATGCTATTTTAAAAATAGGTATCTCTTTTGCACTCTACTCTGGAGCTTCATAATCAAGATGTGCGTGAACAGGCGGGCTTTAAAAAGGCAGCCGTATGCGGTTCTGAGCGGCAAGGTTATTAAGCCAGCAGTGCAAGATGTAAGCAGCGCTTTTCTCGTGTCTGAAAAAGATTAAAAGCATGCGCTAGCAAAAAAATCTGTACCTCAGGAGCCAAAGCTTAGTCAAAAAGAACCTCTTGTCATCGGCTGCACACTTGATTTGTCTAAAGGGGCTTCAGGTCAAGGAAAGCAGGTGAAAATTGGTATATCAATGTGCATAAATAACCAAAATGAAAAGGGGGGCATAGATGGGCGTCGGATTGATGTCGTTTTTATGGATAATGAATATTCTCCAGAAAAAGCTCGGCAGAATGTTGAGGAATTTATAAAAAAATACAAAAGTACCCTATTTTTATGTAATTTAGGCAGTCCTACGCTTCAGGCTTATCTAGATTTAGTAAGAAAAAATGCTATTTTTATCTTTTTTCCAGTTACGGGAGCGCCCCTTTTTAGAAAGCCAGATTTGCCTGGCGCATGCATTGGACGGCATCATATGAAAACGAGGCCAAGGGGCTTACTTCTTATATGATAGCCAGTTATGGCATTAAAGATTTTGCTTTTTTATATCAAAATGATTCATATGGCATAGGCGCTAGAAGGGGCTCGTCAACTGCTTGCTCAGGCTAAACTGCCAAAGGCTCTAGAAGTTCCGTATGAGCGCAATACAACATCGTTTAAAAGTGCTATAGAAAAGATTAAAGCCTCGCCTGCGCGCGCAATAGGATTCTTTTCGACAGCAATAGCCGCAACTGAATTTATCAGGCAGGCAGGGGTTAATTTTTCATTGGAAAAAAATTGTTTGCGCTTTCCGATTTAGCTGAGGAGACATTTAAGAGTTTTGTACACGAAAAGGGCCTTGATATGGTAATTGCGCAATTCTCTCCCAATCCTGATACAAGCAATCTGGAAATAATAAAGGCCTATAGAGATGCTTTGCATGCGGACGAACGTACCAAGGTTGATGTTTTCATGCTCGGGGATTTATAAGCCAAGTTTAATGATCAATATCTTAAATAAAACGCCGCAAAATTTGTCTCACGCCCAAATTCTGCAGGTAATTGAGGGCATGAAAAATTATCATTATAAGGGGTTCAATCTAACGTTTAACCCAGAAACGCGCGAGCTTGCTCATATCTTATGGCTTGACACAGGGCTTCCTGAATGGATCGAACAAAAAACGGGTGGCTAACGTGAAAAAGCTTATACTGCTTATTTTGATGTTCATAGGCAATTCTCTTGGGGCCTTTTCTACATTGCCCGAAGCACAAAAATGGGCGGCAGGCACGCAGGAGTGGCCTGATCCTGACCAAGATGAAAAAATTTACACGTCATCTTACGGATTGTCTCATTATGCGTATGCTTGGTATTTCCAAGCCTAAGCATTCGCTTTTTGATCTATTAAAAACTGTTACTGTCAGTCGAGTACAAAAAGGCTATCAGGGACGTCATGCAGTTACTCTGCGTCTAGGTTCTGAATCCCATCTCATTATCCTGAGCAATATTCAGGGGGCATTTCATTCGCTCGTGCGATTCTGACAGAGCTGCATCAAAGAAACATACTTTCGTCGGATTTTAAAATTAAAAATAACCATTTTCTGATCCTCAATGGGAATACCATAGGTGATTCGCCCTATAATATACAGGTCCTTCATCTCATGCTTATTCTTATGAAGAATAATCCCCAGCAGCTATTCTCTATCCGAGGAGTCCACGAGGATAAGGAATATTGGGTAGATAACGATTTGGGCAAAGAGCTTTCTTTCCTTTACTCCCCCTTTGATGTTCAAAGGAAAAGTATGCGTGACTTTTTTAATACTCTCCCCTTGGGAATATATATTTTTGGTGATGACAGAAAAGAAAAACCTTTACGGATATCTTATTTTGGGCCACAGCATGACGAATTTAATCATCTTATATGCGAGGGGATACCCCATGAAAATGGGGTTGCGGGCTTGTGCACAATGGGTACATTTTGTTCATACCCGCAAGGGCCCTTAAGTGGTTTCATTGTGGGCGACGATAAACATATTATCTGGGATTCCATGAAAGGATTAGAATGGAACAAGAAGCAGTCAGCTTGGAATATGTATCGAGCCCCGCCCGTTTATATCGTCAGCAACACAGATTTTTCTATGATGCCTTTGCTCAGGTAGATATAGGAAATACTTTGTCATTAAGTACCATTTCATTATACAATAGCAAAAAGGGCACCCGGAAATTCAGATTGGATGGGAGCTTTAATCTCATATCCGCTCTCCAAAACTTATACAAACCTATACAAATCATGGTCTAATGGCACCACGCCATCAGTTTTAATTTCTTGGAAGCACAGGTTATTAAGCTGCTGTTTTATCCCCGCGACACAGAATTGTGCCACTAGATAAAACCTTCCAAGCCCAACGTTCCCTAATAGGAAAGCGGCCCGAGCTAGGCACTGCCGAAACATATTTACTTTCGACTTTTTTTGTAAGTTCAGTAGAAATTCTTCGATCTTTGGGCAGTGCTTACAGCTCTGATCCCTCAGCATCCTGCTAAATATGCGAATACCTTAATAAGCTCTCGGTTGCTTGCATATTCCACAATAGAATACTACAAAAATTTTAAATTTCAAAGTTTTTCACAATTTAAGCCCGCGCGCTTTCTATAAGCAGGTTTGTGAACGTTTCAAATAGCTGTTAAGTAGCCCCGGTTTTAATTTTTAAAATTCTGAACTATACTAAAAATTAAATGGAAAAAAAATTATCATTTAGGCGCTTTTCTGCCTTCTTGCATGAGCGAGTTCTCTAAAACGGCACTATGAAGTAAAAAAGAATATCGTTTTGTTTCTCATGTTATTGTGTGCTTTCGTAATTACCTGCTGCTTTTGCAAAGCAGGTGACCGGAGCGCATCGTTGCACGGTCTAGCCATCGTGTGCCTACAAAGCGCGCCCGTTCTGCGCCCCGTCCTGTTAAAAAAAGAAAAAAGAAAAAACGGTTCCAGCCTGTTGCTAAACCAGCTGTAGCTGCAGCTACTCCGCGCCAGTTGCTCAGACAATACAGCCCGCGAAAAAGCTGGTGATACAGAAAGAAAAACCCAGAAAGAAACGTATCGTTATTTTTTCCAGTATTGGGGGTGGGGGGCATACTGCTGTTTCAGCAGGACTCAAATCTTATTTGAAGGATGACTATGATATTACGGTGTTAAATGTGTTTAAAGATGTCATTTCATCGGTCGACACACTGGGGACTATTACTTTTGGTAAAATTTGTGCAGAAGATTTTTATAATTTTTGTCTGCGCGTCCGGTGGACGAATGTTGTGGCCGGCTATTCCAGAGCGGGTAATTCTTATCTCACCTATCGTAAAAGCACGCTAGAAAAGCTTTTCTTAGATTATTTTAGTGACGAAAAACCGGATCTTATTATTTCAGTAATGCCCTTTATCAACGCAGCCGTACTTTGTGCGGCCGAGCGACTTGATGTACCCTTTTTAGTGCTAACCAATGATTTAGATACGACTAACTATGTGCACAATATCTGTGCGCCGACCTATAAGAAATTCAGAGACACACTCTTGCTTTTGATGATACGAATCGATGCGAGAAAAAATTAAGCATGCGCAGTTTAAGGAAGATCAGATTGCAATAACAGGGTTCCCATTGCGGCCTGATTTTTTCAAGAAGAGAAGGGCAGAGAAAGCCATTAAAGAGGCATTTAATGTGCCTGAGGACAAGCCTGTTGTTATGGTCTTTATGGGAGGAGCAGGATTCGTTGGCAAGCTATAGGTACGTTCCGTACCTTGATGAAAATGCAATTACCTATGCACATCCTCGTTTGCCTCGGTCGTAATGGAGGGTTTACGCCGCAATATCAATAAAATCTTGCTGCCTGAGGATGTTAGTCTTACTATTATTGGGTTCACGGACCGCATCAGCAGATCTTATGGCCATTTCAGATGTGCTTATTACAAAGCCTGGTCCAGGATCGGTCTGTGAAGCTCTTCGAGTAGAGAATGTGCCTATGATTCTTGACCAAACAGGAAGCACTATGATGGGGGAAAAACGCAATTGTTACCTTCATGGTAGATCATGGTTTTGCTGAGAGTCTCATTAATTTTACCGATCTGGCAGATATTTTCCCAAAATATATTAAAGATCCATCCTATAATGCGGCTATCAAAAAGAAGATGCATGATTTTAAACGCGAACGGTTTAATCTGCGTATTCACGGCCTAATAAAAGACATGATCGATGGTGGGGACGCCGCCCATGTGAGGTTATAACAGCTGCACCAACACAGCAAAAAAAGGTGATTTAGTCGGTGCGGGAACCGAGGGCTTACTTGACGGCAGTATCCGAGCACCTAGGTCAAGATAAGAATTTTAGCAATGGCAGAATGTATCGCTAGGCAATAAAAAATTGACAATTAGTTAAAAAATAATAAAATTAGAAATAGCGGTAAAGTAGCCAAATCCACCTATTGAAAGAGGTCATAATGTTCAAAAAAATAGTACTTAGGGTGATGGTTTTGACGCTTAGCTGTGTTCTTTACAAGGTAGAGAAAGTTGAAGCTAAGCAGAAGGCTCTTATCTGCGATTTGGGGGTATTTTTTTTGATCTAAATACGTCTGGCTTCATTGAAGCCGTAGGCGATGGCTCGACGGTGAGGGGAGTGCTCAATGTTTTGCAGTATGCCGTGCGTGATTTTAAAAATCCATTCAAAGCGATCGAAGACAAATTTTTTGAAACATTAGATCAGTTTCCACTCAAGGCCGAGGAAGGATTGGAAGCGGCATGTAAAAGCTCTGGTAAACGATTGCCTTACGCATTATGCGCCTATCAAGCAGGAAGAATCCCAGCGAGAAACTGCTTCCTATGGCAGGGAGTTTGCGATAGATTGCATGATAAAAAAAGATTTTTTTGCCAGCGAGCGAGAAGAAGCAATTATACGCAATGTCTTAAAAGGTACGTTTAACCCTGAAATACATGCGAAGCATACCTACCCATTAACAAATACACTAGAGCTCCTGAAAGAAGTTGCTTCTCAAGTAAACGAGGATGGAACCAAAAAATACATCATTGAAGGACTTTCCAACTGCGACCGAGAGTCTTTCGCCTTGTTTCACAAGAATTTTGAAAAAGAATTTAGCTATTTTGATGATATTGTAATTTCAGGAAATATTGGTACCGTAAAACCAAATAATGGGGCATTCGATTGTTGCTAATAAGCTTGCGCAGCAGGGCTTTACAAAAGAAGATTGCATGTTTATAGATGATCAAAAAGAAAATGTGGATGCCGCTCCATGCATTAGGTATACGGGCAATTTTAGTCAAGCGAAGGCGATGCCCAAAGCTTGGCCGCTGCTCTCAAGGAATTGGGAATTTCCAAGAAGTTCCAGCAAAATCTTTCTTTGTAGCTCATAAGAGCGCATTGCTGTTCTCAGGCCTTGCAGTAGGTGGGCTTTCGCTTGCCTATGCTTATGGACGACCACTCCTTTAAACTTCAAAAAAGAATTATTCTTAAAACATTCTTTCTTTATCTTTAAGCAATGACTTATTTATGCCAGCGTAATTCAGAGGTTATTTTGCATAATTGCTTTGTCAACTTGCTGAACTAATTCAACGGCCTCTTTTTCTTTTAGACCCCCGCTGGTAAGCGCGAGGGTGCCGATTCGTATGCCACTGGTTACCCACGGTTTCTGGGGATCAAAAGGAATGGTACTTCGACTGACATAGATGCGGGCTCTTTCAAGAGCTTTTTCAGCGTCGATTCCGGTGATATTTTTATTGCGCAAATCTATTACAAACAAATGGGTATCAGTGCCATCGCTTACAATGCGATAGCCAAGCTCTTTAAATGCTTCTACAATTGCTTGAGCATTTGAAACAGCTTGCTGCTGATAGCATTGCAAACTCGGCTTCTTGAGCCTGCCTAAAAGTAAATGCTTTTGCGGCGATAGCATTCATAAAAGGACCGCCCTGCAGCAGGGGGAATACTGCGCGATCTATCTGCTCTTTATAATCGTTTTTACATCATAATAAATCCGCCGCGTGGTCCGCGCAGAGTTTTATGCGTTGTTGCGGTGACAAAATCGGTAAAAGGAATGGGATTGGGATAAAGCCCGCCAGCAATCAGGCCGATGGTATGAGCGCAGTCGACTAGCAGGTAAGCATCAACTGAGCGCGCAATGGCATGAAATTTTTCAAAATCAATAAAACGAGAATAAGAAGAAGCTCCGGCTATGATAAGCTTTGGTTTGTGGCGATAGGCAAGCTCTTCAATTTGTTGCATAATCAATAAGCTCGGTTTAGAGGGTCTACACTATAGCTTATGCTATTATACAGTGTTCCTGAGAAGCTTACAGCGGGCACCATGTGTTAAATGACCACCGCTTGAGAGGCTCATGCCTAGGAATGGTGTCACCAGGCTTAAGAACGGCCATAAAGCACTGCCATGTTAGCAGATGAGCCCGCATGAGGCTGTACATTCACATGCTCCGCATTAAAAAGCTTTTTGCATCTGTCAATTGCAAGCGTTTCGGCAAGCATCGACCCATTCACAACCAGCATAATAGCGCGTTACCAGGATACCCTTCAGCATATTTGTTTGAAAGTACCGATCCCATTATCTCATGTACTTCAGGGTAAGCAAAATTTTCCGAAGCAATGAGCGTAATGCCAGCGCGTTGGCGCTCTTCTTCATGCTCGATGATGGAGGCTAAATCAAGATCTTGTGTGGTAAGTGTTTTCATGTGCTTTCTTGTTTTATTCATGTAGGCTCAATGATACACAAAACACAGCATCCTTTCCAGAATATCTTGAAAAAGCACCTTCGAAGAGAATGGTGCGATGATCTTTAAGTGCATTTTTATAGACAAGATCCTTATTCTTGATAGTCAAGAAATTTTGCGGCCACGACAGGGCTGTCTTATAAAAAAATCTAAGTAAAATGGTAGCTACTTTAGCCCTACAATTGAGCATGGTCAAAAACTAAATTACTTTCAAATGGCCGTTGGTTCCGAAGGAGCGCACGAAGGGCGCGAGTTGAGGGAATTGAATGGCCAGCGATTGAGCCATGCAATTGCTCAACCTAGACTTTTTCATTCAAAATATCCTGGCTCTTTGCTTAGAAATGAAACATGCGTTCTTATGATGCCACTACCTGCGCAATTTCGGTTGCCCAGGTATTTGTAGCATTGCACCACATTGTTGCCGGCCAAAAAGTAACAGAATCATTTGGATCAAGAGACAATCGTGTATGGTCTCCCCAGCGAGAATTTGGGTCGAATTCCCAATCTTCGGTTGCAAAATAATTCGACGTGCTGTTTGTATACAGCACAGGGGTTCCCGGGATCCCATTTATAACCTGAGTTACCGATGAGTTTAGGCGCTCTTTTTTGCCACAGGTAGTTGCTGAAATGATAATCTGACCTAGACTATTGGTCATGATGGAAGGAATTAAAAAACAACGTTGGTTAAAATCATTTGCCGGTGAAGATTGAAATACGGTACCCTGAGAAAGCCAGCAGGAATGGTGCGAAGAGTATCGAATCCGTAAAAACGTGCACCATTGCGGGTTATGGTAGTGCTCGGAACGCTTAATCCTGTATTATCAACGCCAATTTCATGGACTACCCAGAGTATCCCATTGCGAATATGGGCGGGACAAAGTCGAACCCCCGGATCAAAAAGGGGCTCGGGTGTTCCGAGTGCTGAAGCAAAGAGTGGTCCAACAAAAGGAGTTACTGCAACAGATAGTGGTGCTGATAGGGTGGGTACGTTATTGCTAAACGTAACCTTATTAATAAGCACTTGTTGTGAGCTATTGAGCAGTACATCTAAAAGATTGAGGCTGGCAAAAAATCCGTTAGTCGGATTGCTATCAAAGTTCAATGCTCCTTGAAGTGTATACGGCCCCTCAAAGGTTTGTTGATTGACAAGATTGCGAAAAGCAAAAATAGCAGGGGTTTCCCCGATTATAAGTGAGTCTTTTAGAATAACGTAAGCAGCACTGCTTAAATAATCTGGATTAACCTCATCAAAGACATTTGCAGCGCAGTAGACTGCTTTTTGGTCCATGCCTAAGGTTGGATAATCTAAATATGGAAGCACCGCATCGAATCCGGGATTTGGATTTACGCTATCAATAACATAGAAGCTCCAGATGGTGTTGGCGGTTACGGGATCGCTATCACTCATTGCCAACAGCAGCAACGAGAGTCCGGCGCCACAAAATAAGAACCACCTTTTAGAAGAGGGATCGCGGATAATGTTAGGATCAGCAGTAAAGCCGCCCTGGCTTACCGAGCTGAAAAACCTGTCATGGGAAATATTAAGGACATTATCGGGTGTTCCGTCAGGGAGAAAAGTCATAATACGGCCTTTTTGACCTACCATAATCTGGGTCTAACCCTTGCTGGCTTCCGAGCTCGGACCATATTGGCCAGTTTGGCGATAATCGGCGCTGGTAAAATGGCTTATGACTACCGGGCTTATTGAAAAAGAGGTGTGGATGGTTGGGGCTGGCGTCCTAGTCTGTACGCCTTTAATTAACTGCGGTGATTCCAATGCCATAAGTTGTGCCGTGGTGAGTTTAATCGGGGCCAGTGCGTAAACCCTTACTCCTTTAGTTTCTGTGGGCGGTACCGTGACTCCAGTGTTCTTATACTTTTTAACTCTTTCCAGGACCTGTTCCTTCGATCTTTGCGAATGATCAATGCGCTCATTGGGGAGCTTGGCTTGGGTAACGAATGTCGTTACTATGAAAGCATACAAGAGATGCCGATAAAACTTTTCTTGGTTGGACGCCATTGACTCTCTCCTTTTTATATATTTTAGCATCTTACTTATTAGGGTTGAAAAAATTAGGGGATTGAATAAATATTTTGCAGTACGCCGACTGGCGCCACTGTTGTATCTGCAGCTACTAGTGAGGCTGGTATACCGAAATAATTATTTACGCCACCCGTAAAATTGTTGCTAGCAAAATTATGATAAATTTGGTTTCCATTGGGCTGAGTCGTTGCATTATTAATGCCAAACCCGCCATTGTTGATAACGGTGTTATCACGTACAGCATTTTGGGAGGTAGCAGTCCCGAGCAAAATGCCATCACTTTGACAGTTAGTTATTTGGCAACCCAAAATGGCGCAATTGATGGAAGAAGAGAGCCCAATTCCCTGATTTACTGCCCCTTTAACTGTACAATTTTCAATAATAACTCCACTATTTGGCCCGTTTAAAGCATCCTGCTGCAGTGCTATGCCAACAGAAGGATTGCCCGATACCGAACAGTTTCTTAGTACGGTAGACTCTACATCTCCCTGCAGGTTAAAACCAATCGGGCAATTTGTCCGAGGCTGATTGCAAAAAATTTGTGCATTACAGTCCTCTAGTGTTAATGCATGGCAGTTTCTTAAAAGAAGCCCATCTGAGGTTCCGGCGACACTATTAAATGTGCATCCAGAAATAGCGCCATTAAACACATCCTGTACTTTTAACAGGGGTGGACTGGTTGTCGGGCTTGGAGTAAGATAATTAGTTAACTGACAATTGCTTATCGTAAGGTTTTCTACGTTATCTACCCTTAGAGCTGAATCTTGGCTATTAAAAATCTGGCAATCAGCAATCTCAACATTTTGGCTCTGCCGGATGCTTACGATAATGCCGTGAGCGCCACTATCAAGAACCTGACAATTAGTTACTTTAAGATTTTGAAATGCTGCTAAGATCATGCCATTAAGTACGGTATTACTAATTTTGCAGTTACTTATGGTCCAGTTTGTTTGAGAAAACGTTGTATAGATACCATTAAGACCCGAATTTGAAATGGTGCAACGATCAATCGTAACGTTTGCAGCAATATTTTTCCGCGATGGCTGCGTAATGCCCATCTGAATGCTCTTATTAATGGCGCATTCTTTTATAATAATGCTGTTACTAAACGTGTTTAATTCAAGGCCAAAAAAATCATTCTCAAAATCGCATTTTTCAATCACGATAGCATCTTGGGGTGCTAAAATGAGCTGAGGTGTTGAGACGGTAGGAAGAAAGGCGCCTTGCATAGTTATGCCTGCGCTGAAAGCTCCTGAGGCATTTATTATGCGTACATTTTTTACGGTAACATTGCTTGTAAGAATCAAAATGCCTGCGGTGAATTGGTCATTCGATCCCACAATAGTTCCATTTTTTATGGTGACATGCGCTGAATTGCCTATAGTGGCTATGCCATTGGCACCCTCGCCCTTGTAGGTCAGCGTATGATTGTTTAAGTCGATAACCACATTGTTAGCGTTGACAGCTATGCCTATGGGGCCTTCTGCGCCCGGGCTGGTAACAAGGCTGCCATCAAAAAGAACGTCTTCTTTTAAGCAGACATAGGCTGACTGATTTATTACTGCGGGAATATCGGCCTGCCCAATGGGGCGCACCCGGCCACATGGATTGAGGTTGTTAATATCAATCTCTATCGTTGAGCAGCAAGCAGCAAGCTGATTGCTGAGCTTATTTATTTTGCCGAGTATTTGGTTTGATAATACACAAAGCGTTTTCTTTGTAGCATGATCGCAGCAGAAGCTTGGCTGAGGGTTTTTTTTGTTACTGCGGCAAAACAAAATGGGCTGATCTGGGTTATAAGGATAAACAAAAGTATTGAGCATTGGCTCATAATAATTTTTTTCACTGGACTCTCCCTTTTAATGATAGTCGCTTAATTAATGAGCCAGTATTGCATCGCATGATCGCATTGTCAATGCGCGGCGATAGAGGCGATTGATTTTTTTAAAGATATGGGTAAACTAAAAAATACGGTTAAGACGACACATTCTAAAGTATAAAGGGATTTTTCGTGGTAGCAGCAGGAGATTTACGTCGCGGTTCGAAGATTTTGTATAAAGGCGCGCCTTATACGGTGCTTGAATACGGGCATGTAAAGCCCGGAAAAGGCGGGGCTTATGCGCGTATAAAAATGAAAAATTTAATTAGCGGGCTCGTATTTGAGGAGACGTGGAGAGCTGAAGAAAAGCTTGAAACGCCTGATTTGGAGTTTCGCGAAATGGTATACCTCTACGAGCACGATGGTTTGTATGAATTTATGGACCAAGAAAATTCAGAGATGATAGCATTTGATAAAGAGCAGGTAAGCGATGTGCTCGATTTTTTGAAAGAGCAGGTTGTGTATAACGTGCTGTATTTTAATGGCAAACCGATTGCTGTTAATCCGCCGCTTACTTTAGATCTTGAAGTCAAAGAAACCGTTCCTGGTGTAAAAGGGGATACTGCCCAAGGTGGCGGAACCAAGCCAGCCAAACTCGATACGGGATTAGTTTTGCAAGTACCTCTCTTTGTCAACGAAGGTGATGTTATCAAAGTTGACACCCGAGAATCAAAATATATTGAGCGTATTGGTAAGAAAAAATAAGCATGCATACGGTAAAAGCTATGGATGATCAGAAGGCGCATCTGCAAGAGGGTGATTTTGAAACAGAAATCAACTCCGATGACCTTACACAGACTGAGCAGCGCTCTTTGATCTTTCATCTTTTATACGCGGTCGATGCTTATGAATATGATATCTCATTACAGTCAATAACCGATAACTTTGCTCGCGGTTTTGGTGTTATTGTTCCTCAAGAAAGTTCAGTTTTTCAGCAAACTACCGCTATAATTAACCAACGTGCAAATCTTGATGCGGTTATTATTCCCTTGATCGATAATTGGCGCTTTGAGCGGCTGGGCGTTTCCACAAAGCTCATCTTGCGCCAGAGCATATGGGAACTTCTGCATACCAAAACGGACGCTGCCGTGATTATCAATGAAGCTGTTGAGCTCGCAAAATGCTTTGCTGAAAAAGATGCTTATAAGTTCATTAATGGCGTCCTTGACGAATATTTGAAACGCACCACCGAGTCTCTCGATGATGTTGATTCATAAGCACTTATTTTGCGCCTTGAAATCTCATCTTTCTTTACCTTGCCCATACTGAAACTTTAGCCACTTTCCTAAGCTATCCCTCTATCTAAGCCTACAGTTTGTCCCTAATGGCTCTAGCCAGTAGAGCGACGAGCAGTCTGCTGAATTCAGTTAAAAAATAGGAGCTTTAATAAACTCTTTATAGTGCACTCCCCTGTGCGTGTCTATCTCGTTCAGACAAACAATCTTAAGGAGTTGCTGAAGTGTAAGCGAGGTATACACGAGAAGTTTACACTTGATCGTCTCCATATTCCTGATGCCCACATGGAATCGGTAAGTTTAGCAAAATTGGTCTTTTCAAATGCTCTACTCAATCTGTTGAGAGATGCAAAAATAGGGTAAAATTTAATTAACACTGCAAAAATAGCATAGAAAAAGGCACCCACATGGGTGCCTTTAGTTTTCTTGTACCTCTTATAAGTCAGGGAAAAAGAATTTTACCTCTTTTGCTGCTGTTTCAGGTGCGTCGGAACCATGGGTTCCATTATTGCCAATGTCTTCAAACAACATATAGCGTATAGTGCCCAGCGCAGCTTTTTTGGGATCTGTAGCTCCCATAATATCGCGCCATGCTGCTATAGCATTATCTCGTTCGAGTACCATTACCACAACCGGCCCTGAGGTCATTTTATCTACAAGTTCTCTATAAAAAGGACGCTCCTTATGAACTTCATAGAACTGCTCAGCCTGCTTTTGAGTAAGCTGCATCTTTTGCATACGTACAATCGAAAACTTATTAAGCTCAATAAGACCAATAATAAGTCCGCTCTTGCCTTCTGCAACGGCGTTCGGTTTAACAATTGCTAATGTTCTTTCAATCATGGTAGCATCCTTTATTCGGCAGAATCTGTTGCAGTTGGTTCATCAGACTGTCTTGCAGCATGCTTTTCCAGCTCAATCTGCAACTGAGATTTTTGCTTAGGAGCTTGCGGCTGTTCTGCCTTCTTTTCCTTACGATGGGCTGCAATTGCAGGTCCAGCAGCAGCTTTTTCCTTCTTAGCTTTTTTCTGCTCTTCGGCAGCTGCGGCTTCTTCCTCAGTCTTTAAGCTTAATCCAAGTTTATGATCTTCTTGGTTTACCTTAATAACTTTAAAGGTAGCTTTTTGGCCGATTTTGAGGATATCTTCTACTTTTTCAACATTGCTGCCGGAAAGTTCAGATATATGCACCAATCCTTCAATTCCCGTTGGTAGTTTTACAAAAGCTCCAAAGCCGGTAATTTTTGTAACTTCACCTTCAATAGTTGAACCAACAGGATATTTCTTTTCAATTTCTTCCCATGGGTTTGGTGTAAGCTGTTTAATACCCAAAGATATTTTCTTTGTTTGCTTATTTATGCCGGTAATAACAGCTTCAACTTCATCCCCTTTTTTGTAGCGATCAGCAGGGTGTTCAATATGCTCAGTCCAAGAGAAATCAGAAATGTGAACAAGGCCATCAATGCCGGGAGCTAACTGGATAAATATGCCAAACTCGGTTACATTGCTGACTTTGCCTTTAATCTTCTGACCAACTTCATATTGTTCGCTAATTGCATCCCACGGATTCTTTTCAAGTTGTTTGATACTCAGTGACATACGTCGATTTTCCTTATCCAAGGAAACCACGAGTACTTCTATGGTATCGCCAACCTTATAAAATTTGTGAAGATCGGAAATGCGATCAGTCCAGGACACTTCAGAAATATGGACCAGTCCTTCAACGCCCGGGGCAATTTCTATGAAAAGGCCATATTCAGTAATGCTAGAAATTGTGCCCTTGATACGAGAACCAACTTGAATCGTTGGATCGATAGCATCCCAAGGATTCTCCGAAAGCTGTTTCATGCCCAATGAGATCTTTTCATTAACCTTATCAAAGGAGAGTACTTTAACCGTAATGGTATCGCCGATTTTTACCAATTCACTTGGATGAGCAATGCGCCCCCAGGTCATATCGGTAATATGAAGGAGGCCATCGACGCCACCAATATCTATAAACACACCATATTTGGTAATGTTTTTAACGGTTCCTTGAATAACCGATCCAACTGCAAGTTGATCAAGAATCTTCTTGCGGCTTTCAGAGCGTTGTTCATTAAGGAATTTACGACGGGAGATAATAACGTTGCCCCGTTTTTGGTTTACTTTTATAATGTTCGCGGTAATAACTTGACCGACAAACTGATCAAAATCACTTACGCGCTGGGTGTCAACTTGCGAACCTGGTAAGAAAGCGGGTATACCAATATCGACGCTCAAGCCACCCTTAACCTTATGAGTAACAACACCTTCAACAGGCTTGTTTTCGTCATAGAGTTTCATGATGGAATCCCATGCCTTCATTGCTTTTGCTTTTTCATAGGAAAGCAAGACGGTGCCATCGGGATTTTCTAATTCATCGAGCATTACCTCAATTTCTGCGCCCGGCACTAGTTTTTTAAACTCGTGCTCGCTAAATTCATATGATGGTATTAAGCCATCTGATTTATAGTCTATATCTACAAGAACACCATCATTACTTGCTTTGAGCACAGTTCCTTTGATGATGCTACCTTGTTTGAATCGATTCAGCATCCCTTCATAGAGGGATGAAAGCTCACTTTTTTGCTCAGCATTGAGCATAAGTGATTCATCGTCAAATTGCTTTTTTGCGGCGCGAAATTGTTGCGATCTTATCAGTTCTTTTGACATGTAGGGTTGCTCCTTAACAGCCGGCCAGTCATAGCCAGAGGCTGAAAATATACCTTCGCGGAAGTGCGAAGTATGGTTAAAAAGGTTAA
Organism: uncultured bacterium; assembly: GCA_963762095.1. Lineage (GTDB taxonomy): Bacteria > Babelota > Babeliae > Babelales > Babelaceae > PRDV01. The sequence goes on from CAVXJI010000005.1 coordinate 407,808, forward strand.
TAAAATACATAAAACACGTAAAAAGTATAGCAGAAAAAGAACTTTTTGCCAAATTTCTGGACAGTTTGAAAGTTTGACGCCAAAAAAGGGGCACCAGTGTTTGACAAGACCCTCTTACTTGGCTATTGCTTTCTTCTTGTCAAAGCCCATAGAGGGATACATAAGAAGGGTGCCTTTATGGAGCAGGTTGGACAGCCATACGCAGAGCATTCATATATTCAGCGGTTTTTACGGGATCTAGCAAGTAGGACATATGCTTTTTAATCATATCAAAATAGTTCTCTTTAATTTTGAAGTCTTCGTGGGCATAAAACATATTCGCACCGAATGTAAGGAAGTCGTCTTCCTTGTCAAGAAAATGAGGAAGAAACAGGGCAATTACGCTATTCAAAAAATTCTTCTTTTGAGCCTCTGCCAAGGCTTTAAAGGCAGCTTTTTGGAAATAAACAGTATTAAAAAACCTGATTAAAATAGTTTGTCTTATCCGCTGGGGTAGTCCGTCTACAATAGTTTTAGCCAGAGCCATTTTTGATTCCTTGATCAACTTTAGAAGTCGTCGTGATTCGAAGCTTTCGATGATATCAATTAAAGATGTCATCATATGTACTTTAGCATCGAGATCTTCAAGCGCGTAGTTTGCCAATAGATCAAATAGTTTTATTGTTTCTGGGTGCATTTTTTCAAAGGCACGATAGAGCTCAATAAGAAATTCTGGCAGCGGCGCCCAATTGTTCATCCTGCTAAAATTATAAATCCAGGTAAACACATATACGGCATTTTTTGCTTTATCAATAGTCGTACATCCATAATCAAGAACAAGATAGCGAACAAATGCCTTCTTTTGCTCATCGGAAAGTCCCGTATATGCCTGCTGGAGACGCAGTAAAAAGTCATCTTCAGATAGGATGGCCTTTTGCGCCATAAGGTCATTTACCATGGCTGTTACCATTTTATCAAATTCCGCAGCTGCTTGTTTTTCCCTGTTAATATTTGTTATAAGAGAAGCTTCAACGTATGTCCGTACCAGCTGTCGAAAAGGGTTAGGGGTTTCTAAAAGAACGTCTATATTTGAAAGTTCCGTAGCGATTCTTCCAAGCTGGTAGAAATTTAAAGTCTCAATCAATGACATGAGGAGGTCTGGGACTTCTAATTCGCCCCTCTGGCGTGATCTTTCGTACTCCACTAGCCATAAGAAGATAGTTTTTTGATCCTCTACATTAAACCTTTTAAAATAGTCGTGCGATGCTAATCTAAATTCTTTCTGGAGCTCTTTTTTCTTTTGATCTTCCTCAAAAAGTCTCATCAAATGGTATGCAACAATATCAGCCCGATTAAGGTCGATAATTCCACTAAGTACCATAGCTTGAGTTTCTTGTGGCAATGCCTCCAAATGCTTCATCAAAGCTTCATAGGCTTCTTCGCGGTCATCATCAGTGATTTTTTTGCCAGCTAATGCTTGATCATACCAAACGATTGCTTTAGGAGAAATGGCATAAGAGGCAGTTTGAGCAAGTGTTGAGAATAATTTACGCTGGGGTTTAGCTTCGCTGGGTTCCATGGCACTTAAAGAAGCAGATGAAAGAATTGCCATCGCTACTAAAAATATCTTTTTCATGATTCTCTCCCGTAATTATTTTTTTATTTTTGTATATTTTTAATGCTAGCAAATTTTTAATATATTTTACAATAGAAATGTTGCTTGCCCGGGTGCCCTCTTGGCTGTTCCAACAAAAGACCTTTAGATTCGTCTTAATATTTTTTAAAACTATTGCATATTTGAATAATAATCTGGTACATTGAAAGATAGTATCAATTAAATTAATAATAAGTAAGAAGGAGTTTCTATGAAAAAAATAAGTATGTTGTTTGCATTGCTAGCCATAACAGGTAGTATGCTAGCGTGTCCATTTACATTTATCAATGATGGCAAACATGACGTCATTATCTATGATATCAGGGACAACAAGGAAACTAGAGTAATGGCTGGGGGGCATGCGGACATTACCGGTATTGCTGCTGAGCAAAACTTATGGCTGTATGTTCAAGATGAGCGCCGTCCACATGTATTCATTAATCGTTATGGAATCGATGAAACCTATTGTGTAGAGGGGGAAGTGCCGGTTTTGAGTTTGAGTAAACTGGAAGAGTTGGCAAAAAGCAAAAAGGACTATAAGGGTTTTGGTGTTTTACCTTATAATGTAGCATATTTTCCGCATATAAAAGCAATAATCGTTAAAAGTTAATTTGATTATGGCAGTGCTGCTTACCCAAGTAGCACTGCAACCAACGAAAATCTGATAGCATCCCCAGTGAAAAAAAGTTTTACAAAACGGCTTGCGTTACGCAAGAATCATGGCTTTATGCCAACCAAGTGGGCCATCATAGAGTGTGAATATTTGGATCTTCAATGCACATTGCAATTTTTTTAAATATGCTCTATACTGCTTTAAATAGAGCTTAAGTTCTGTAAGGTTTTTAAAGTTGTTTCTGCATCCGTTTTCTCCTCTTTAAAGACCTTCGTTGAATCTCCTGGTGATTCAAGAGCGGTCTCTCCTATAAATTATCGTTGAAATTAATACTCATTATCATAATCTTTTAAAACGAGTCTTTTATATCTATATGAATACATTCAAAGAACTAAATTTAGCTGAATCTCTTCAGCAAGCGCTTGATACTTTAGGATTTACAACCCCTACTGAAATTCAACAAAAAGCAATACCTTTGCTTTTGGCACACAAAAAAGTAGATTTTCACGGGCAGGCTCAAACGGGAACGGGTAAAACCCTTGCCTTTGGTATACCCCTGCTTCATAGAATTGACCCTACAAAAAAAGTACCTCAAGCCTTAATAGTAGCGCCAACGCGTGAGCTTGCCTTGCAAATAAAGGAAAGCATCAATGTACTTGCCAGATCCTTAGACATAAGGGTTGAAGCAATTTATGGGGGCGTTTCTATGGATGATCAAACCTATGCCTTAAGGCGAGGATGCCATGTTGTGGTAGGTACGCCAGGCCGGTTGAACGATCATCTTCGACGGAAAACCCTCTCATTAGCTACCGTGCAGACACTTGTTCTTGACGAGGCTGACATAATGCTTGATATGGGTTTTAAAGAGGAAGTCGATGAAATCCTCAGATTTGTGCCTAAAGAGCGCGAAATTTGGCTTTTTTCGGCTACTATAAAATCTGGTATTGCAGATATTATGCGTACCCATATGCGTGAACCTATGTCTGTCCGCGTAAGTAAAAAAACGGTTGCCGTGGCGAGTACGAAGCAGTATTTTTGCGTGGTACCTCCCCGTTCGAGAATGCATGCGCTTATAAGATTTATTGAAAGTTCGCCTGATTTTTATGGTTTTATTTTCTGCCAAACCAAAATATTAACCAGTGATGTTGCAGAACATCTTGTAAAACGCGGGTATAACGTGGGTGCTCTGCATGGTGATATGAGCCAAGCGCAACGTAACCTTGTTATTAAAAAATTTAAAAACCAAGAACTGACTATACTTGTAGCTACTGATGTGGCAGCACGTGGTATTGATGTCCCTAATCTGACTCATGTGGTTAACTACTCGATTCCTGAGGATCACGAGAGCTATATTCATAGGATTGGAAGGACGGGGCGAGCGGGTAAAGAGGGAGTTGCAATCACTCTCATTACAAAATCAGATTTAAGATCAGTACAGTATATTGAGCGTAAATTTAGTGTAACTATAGCTCCTATTGATGTGCCATCACGAGATGTAATCCTTAAAGCTCGACTTGAAGAAGCATCCCGTTATTTGGCAACTATAGAAGTTATGCCTAAGGCGACAGAAAAGGAAGTTTCGGAGCTTATCAGTAAATTTACTCCGGAACAGACGCAGATCTTGCTCGGGCGATTTATACACGAAAAATATTTAAGCTCATTAGATCTTGACGATATCAGCTTTACTGCATCACATAAAATAGTTATGCCCGATGCCCTCCAAGAAATATTTATTAACGTTGGCACAGATGATGGTGTTACCCGCGACGATGTGGTGGAGTATCTTACTAAGACCGGTTGTGTGAGCAACGAACAGATTCAGAAAGTGCGCGTTATTAAACGCCGTACATTTGTTCAGCTGCCTGGTGAATGTGCAGGTCCCTTGGTAAATGCATTACGCAATTCTTACTTGGGCGGACGCCGGGCGCGTGTCAGTCTTATTACAGAAGAACAGCAGCAAGGGAGCCGTCCACACAGGCCGAGATATTGACTTTGAGTCACTATGGAATAGAATATACTTGGTTCTTATCCCATTACCGCTGAGAGGTTTATAATGAAGTTTATTATGAAGATGTTTATTCTGCTCATGAGTTGCACACCTGCACAAGCATTAATTATAACAAGTACGGTTCCTGGTTCCATTGCATGTAGGGTTAGCGTCAATGGCACGACTCAAGGAGAAGTAAAATTGAACCAGGGTACATCAGCTACCTTTGTGGGATTTGACGATTACCTTTGCGAAGTAATCGTAAAGTCTGCGTTTGGTGCAGGAGAACAGGCTGTTCTGCATGATTATAGTGGTCGGCCCCAGACCTATCCTTTAGTTTCCTTTGAAAATATTGGTGTGAAGGTGCTCATAGTGCGAGTGCCCGGCAATAGTAAAATTTCGATTGATCCAGAAAATGACAAGCAATTGGGTGTTGTTGTACATGAATAATCTTATGAAAAATCTAATCAAACCTTCTTGCTTTAAATTACGGTTTTAGGATTTATTGCACTGGAGCTTATGAAGGCTTCCTATAAAGGAAGCTTTTTTCTAATTCCTAATCTTTCCTTGAAATAACGATAGTTTTTATTTATACTTTCCTTAAATCAAGGAAAGTTCAGTTTTTAACTGTCCTCAAACTAAGGAAAGCTACTTATGCCCGAGAAACAGATGCTCCAAATCTTATTGGGTGAATTCTATGATAAATTGCGCCATCTTCAAGAGTTGGTTACAAGAGACGCTGAGTTTCCAGACGCGCCGAACAAAATCAAGGTTGCAGTGGGCATGCGACGTACCGGAAAGACTTACTTTCTTTATCAATACATTCTAAAACTTATTAAAGCTGGCGTTAGCAAAACCTGCATTCTCTTTATTAACTTTGAAGATGATCGACTTCAGCCTTTAGGGCAAGAAAAGCTAGCAAAGTTAGTCGAGGCATTTTATTCTCTTTATCCAGAAAACTACGAGAGAAAGTGCTATCTATTTTTAGATGAGATTCAAAATGTTGAGGATTGGCCTCTTGTTATTAGGCGCTTGCATGACAGTAAGAATATAGAGATCTTTTTGACGGGGTCCTCCGCTAAACTATTAAGCAGGGAAATAGCCACAAATCTGAGAGGGCGATCCCTTGCAACCGAAATTTGGCCGTATAGTTTTAGCGAATTTATGCGGGCAGAAAAGTTACAAATCGATCGAAGCCTTTATGACAAAAAAACTCAAGATAAGCTAATACAACTGTTTAACCGTTATTTACTAGTTGGCGGGTTTCCAGAGGTAGTTTCGCTTAGCCCAGATACAAGGCGGCAAACGTTGCAAGAATATGTTGATATTGTTATTTATAGAGATATCATCGAACGATATGGTATCAAGAATCCATCTTTACTTAAATACATGATTTTGTCGATGATCCAGAATGTTGGCACATCATTTAGTATTAATAAGTTTTACAATGATTCGAAGAGCCAAGGATATCAGATTGGAAAAGATATTCTTTATGAGTTTGCCGACCATATTGAAGATGCTTATCTTGCTTTCTCAATAGGTATTTACGATAAATCCATTAGAAAGGTGCAGACAAACCCAAAAAAAATATATGCTATTGATCCTGGCCTTGTAAGAGCGATAACGCTTGATATTGATAGCAATCTAGGAAAACTTTTTGAAAATGTTATCTTTTTAGATCTGAAGCGTCTTGATTGCAAAATAAGCTATTATCTCACATCTGATCGTTATGAAGTCGATTTTGTAACACAAACACCCGATGGCAAAAAAAAATTGTTTCAGGTTGTTTGGGATCAGGAAGATGCCAAAACTTATATGCGTGAACAAAGAGCATTAGAGATTGCTATGAAAGAATTAAAAATTGATGGAGAAATAATAACGCTCGACTCCTATCTTCGCGAAGGAATCAATCTGAAATAAGCTAACGTAAGAATAATAGGGCATTAGGGAACGTTATTTCCACAACTATGAGACTTTCTTAATATCCCAAAACCCATTTGATCGCGAACGAATGCAAAGCATTCGTCACTTGCGGCGTTGGCTTCGTACGTGGCACCGTTGATCCTCATCTCATATATTTGACCGCAAAAATCAATCTTTCCCATCTCCATTGGCGGAATTGAAACCTGTGGAGTGATGCCGTCGTCATGTACAAGGGCGACTGCGATAGTCTGATAGCTGAAATTGATGATTCTTGCTTTAAAAGCTGATAACTGACTGCTTATTGCAAGCAGGATACCAAGAGTCAGCAGATGACCTATTCTTTTCATAATTTTTCCTTTGGATGCTTTATTTAAAACGGATGCATTATGTATAAAATTTTAGCAAAGGAAGCTTGTAAAGTATAGAGCCTAACAACTATAATCAGATGAAATATCTAGGTAGTTTAAAGGTAGAGCAATGTCAATTTTCATGCCATCAGATCACATTTTTTGGTCGCTTCCGCTCACAAAACTTCGTCAGCTCAAAGGGGATACTAAAGCTGATGTTGTCATCATTGGTGGGGGGATGGCTGGCTTGAGTGCAGCACAGCAGTTTAAAAATAAAGGCTGCTCGGTTATTGTCCTTGAAAAAACGTTCTGTGGAGCGGGTGCGAGCGGTAAAAGTTCTGGGTTTATTACTCCGGATTCTGAATTTTCGTTGGGTTCTTTTGTCAATCGTCTTGGCAAAGACGAAGCTCGCCATATCTGGGAATTTGTACTTGCCGGCATTGAATCGATTAAGCAGAATATAGAAGAATATGATTTATCATGCGATTATCAAAAACAGGATACCCTTGTTGTGGCGACTTCCGCCAAGGGATTTGCAACAGAAATAGAGCCGGAAGACCGTATCCGCAAAGAGTTGGGTTATGACAGCATTTTGTATACCCAAGATACACTTGACGCTGCGGTTGGCGCCCGGGATTGTTTTGGAGCCTACCGCTATTCGAATACATTCGGTATTAATGGCTACCAGTACCTACAGGGGCTTAAAGAAGTCCTCATTGAGGAAGGAGTGCAGATCTATGAAGAAACCCCGGTCCTTTCATTTAAAGAGAACGTTGTTTCTACTTCTTACGGGAACGTGGAGGCCAAATTTATTGCGGTCTGCGCCGATCGTTGGATTCCTGATTTTGGTAGGCTTGTATATGACATCTCTCACGTTCAGACATTTTTAATGGTGTCGGCTCCCTTATCAGATAAAGAAGTTAATGCCATTTTTCCCAACAATCTCATGATGGCATGGGACACGGATTTAATCTATCAGTATTATCGTATTACGGGAGATAATAGGCTATTGCTTGGTGGTTCGACAATCTGGCAAACGTATGCATCAAAGCCTTCACATGACGATGCTGGGATGTATAAACGATTGCAGCTCTATGTGGAGGAGAAATTTAACATTAGTCCGCCGTTTGAATACATGTGGCCAGGCTTTATAGGGGTAAGTAAAGATATCATGCCCATTGCAGGGCCTGATAAGGATAGCCCAACGATTTATTACGTTGGAGCTGCGGCAGGGTTACCCTGGGCAGCCGCATTGGGGCGCTATGCTGCCGATGCTCTTATAGATAATCGCTCTGACTGTCATGGCTATTTTTCACCTTATCGTCCCTTTACCTTTGGTCCGCCTCTTCAAAAGGTTTTGGGCAATAGGATCACGTTTGCTCTTTCCCATTTAACCAGCCTAAAGAGTTTTTAAGAAGTTGAAGACCGTCTGACTCCAGCCCTCCATCATAGGATAAAAAGACTCACATTGAGTAAGGCTCAGCAGCTCACCACTTCTAAGCTCGGATTTTACCGTAATTGCTGATGAATCCCCTTCAAGCAACAAGACGCAGCCGATATGTACTTCTCCTACTGGGTTAGAATCATCATTAAGAATTCCCAAAGGGGTTACCTTATAGGAGCTTTTATACTCAATCTCTTCTTTAAATTCGCGCTGTGCCCATTCCATGATATCGCTACTTAAAAAATCTTCTCGACGCATGTGGCCGCCTATGCCGAGGGAGTATTTATTTTTTAAGCGCTGCTCGCTTGCCTGAGCTTGGCGTTGCATAAGAAAATAGTTGCCGCCATGCGTGAAAACAAGGTAAGGGATAATTTGCTTATAACGGGGATCAGTTTCCATCACAGAACGGGGTTGAAACTCCTTATTTTGTGTTACGATAGACACAAACTCATCCCAGGCCTCTCGCCTTAATCCTTGCCAGCCTCTGCCATCAGGAAAAAGAGAGGTCCGCTTTACAACAAGTATATGTTCATCGTGTTCGATAAAGGAATGACTTTGCGCCTGTTGGTTATGCTGAGTAGTCATGGGGCCTCCTTTAGAAGAAAGATACCTTTTATTTTCCAGCATATCCCTTTTAAGAAAATTTAAAACATCTCATTTTTAACAATTTTATGGATCTAAGCTTGAGAGCTAATGAGCTGTCTCTTTGAAAATTTCAATCAGGATTGTTTATTTATATTTTTTTCCCTATATATAAAAGATTTTTTTAAAACTATTGCAAATTGGAATCAATATATTGTACAGTGAGAAATAATCAGTACAACTCATAAACATAAAAAGGAGATTTTATGAAAAGAATACTAAGCCTCGCGTTACTATGCGCATTTGGTGTGGGATATATAGGTGCCCATCATGAAAAAATAGCTGATTTGGTAGAATTTGCTCATGCAATAAAGGATAAAACAGTGACGTTTCCTGCGGAGCTCACGCAAAAATGGCATGAATTTCATGCAGAGAAACTTAGGATGCATGCGCATCATATAAGGCAAGTCGCTAAACAGCTTCCATTACTTAAAAAACGTCAGTATTTGAGAATTGCAGCGCAATTATCAAATATAGCTGACGAGATTGAGGTGCTTCCAGCGGTGTCGTTCGAAGAAACGTTTACCCATCCTAAGATAATGTTGGGTTTAAAGGCCAAGAAGGCAGAATTAATGGGCGAAAAATTGGATCAAATTGGACGCCAGCTTCATATGCCAAAACTTGTTGCAAAAGCTGAAGAGATTCAGAAATGGGGCGAAGAATTAAAAGAAGCTCTTAAAAAATCTGAATGTCCAAGAAGCTTAGAAGGTGATCATCATGGGGTAGAGGGCGTGCGTCCAATGGAACTCGTGGAAGTAGAAGGAAGTGATGATGAATGCGAAGATACCGATGAAGGGTCGGATGATTATGACGATGAGGGTGAAGAAACCCCAGCGGAAAGTGAAGATGTAGATGATGATTCTGATGATGAATCAGAAGAAGAGGCTACACCTGCCACAAAATAAGACTTGTGTTAATTGGAAAGAGCGAGTTATAAAGCTTGCTCTTTTCTCTTTTTTTAAGGAAATTTTTTGATGCCGAGCTTTTTCCAGTCATCGTCAAAGAGCTTCATGCCTTTGTCAGTAAGAGGGTGGTTCAATAAGGATTCAAAAAGAGTGACTGGCACAGTTGCGACATCTGCCCCAGCAAGGGCTGCTTTATGAAAATGGAGGGGATTGCGCAACGAAGCTGCCAGAATTTTGGTAGGAAACTGATAATTTTCCATCGTTCTTTTAAGATCAAAGATAAGCTTTATTCCTTCATCATCTATGTCGTCCAGCCTGCCAATAAAAGGAGAGATATATTTAACTCCTAATTTAGACATTAAAAGTCCCTGATTTAATGAAAAGAGAAGTGTTATATTTACGTTTATACCTTCCTCGACAAGTTTTTTAATAATCGGTGTATAGGGCATAAAGCAGGGTACCTTTACCACGACATTTGAGGCAATTGCTGCAATTTCTTTGGCCTGTTTATAAACCGCAGCAGGTTCCTGCTCGGTAATTTCGATACTTACGTCATCCGGCTGCATGATCTTACAGATTTTTTTAAGAAGATCGACAATATCGCCACTCTCCTTGCTTAAATGAGTGGGATTTGTAGTGATGCCGTCAATTAAGCCTGTTTCTCGGGCCTTTATGATGGCTGGCAGATGTGCCGTATCCAAAAAAATCTTCATGCATAACTTTCGCAAGAATGAGTTCTCTTTCTTCTTTCAGTGTATGCTAGGTCAAACAGAAAAGCCAAGGGATGGGATTTGCGCGAAGCTCCGTATTGTGATCACTTATGCGAAATGAAACTTTGCAAATTATTGATTTTGATGAATCATATTTAGTATAATTGAATATAATACTATTATAAAACATTTTAAGGAGGTTGTATGAATAAACTATTTAAACTAAGCCTTGCTGCGGTAAGTATTTTTTCTCTTACTAATGCGATGCAAGAAACGCGACATGAAGTGATGTTGAAACGAATGTTGGCGCGACAGACGCCTGAGGAGAGGGAGTACCAATACTTTCTCGATCATATAACGCCCGAACAAAATAAGATGATGCGTGACCTGCGCGCGTTGAACCATGCCTCTACGCCGGAGCAGGTATCAGCAGCTCTTAAAAGAGATAGTGCGCTTCTTAAAACTCCAATTGCCTATGAGCTTCTGTACGCTGCGGTACAATTTGGAACTCTAGAAGATATTACTCTGTTGCTCGAGAAGGGTGCAAGTGTAAAATCGTCACCTCGCTATGATAGCGCATTGGCAGCAGCAGTGCATCGTGGTGATTTATCCATAATACGTTTGCTTTTAGAAAAGGGCGTTGACATAAATCACCAAGATAGAAACGGAAATACTGTGCTTCATTTTGTTAAATTTCATATAAAGCATACTGCGAATGAACAAGAGCGTGCAAAGTACGAAGAGATAGAAAAGCTCTTAAAAGAAACTGGTGCGCGTGAAGATATTGTTAATGCTGCGGGAGATACTCCTGAGCAAGCGGCGCAGAAGGTAACGCCGGAGAAGGAGCTAGTAGAGTACGGGCCGCATGAGGCGCCGGAAAAGTTTGAAAAGCTTGTTTAATGGAAATTTTCAGCTAAATCGAACAGCCCGGATTTCCGGGCTGCTTTTTGATTATAATCTGGGTAAATATGGGAGATATGATGAAAAATAAGATAATCGGTTTCTTGAGACTATTTTGATCCGTTGCCTTGAGTAAATGCAATGGAACTAAAAGAACAGGTGGATCTAAAAACACACCTTGAGTGCTATTGATGTGCCTATAACAGCGCCCATAATCCTGCCGCCAAAAAAGGAAGAACTTCCTAAAAGAAACCAAAAGTAAAATCTAAACATATGGATATATGATAAATAATACAGAGGTGATTGATGAAAATAGCTACGTTATTAAGATTGAGTTTATTCTTAAGTTTTTATAGTCTTGCCGAGGCTATGATCCATTATACACCCGCACAGCAGTTTGAGCTGAGGTTATGGGGACCTGATTTTTCAGTGGCTCATTTGATTGATGCTGTTGTCAAAGAAGGAGCTGTCAATATTCACCTTGGCTTTCAGCACAATGAAACACCTCTCCATATTGCTGCAGGGGGCAGGAATGAGTATTATGTGCGAATTTTACTAAAGAATGGAGCGGATATTAAGGCTGTGGATGAAAATAATGATACAGCGCTCTATAATGCGGTTATTGGCGGAGATAAGGGAATTATATCCTTGCTTATCAATGCTGGGATAGAGGTCAACCATCAAAACGGCCGTGGCAACACAGTACTTCATTTGGTGGAGCGGTTAGAGAACGATAGTCAGACTGCAGAAGAACGACACAAATACCAGGAAGTAAAAAAACTACTAAAAGCCGCTGGTGCTCGGGACAACATTCCAAATAATGAAGGCGAAACGCCTTCACAAATTGCGGAAAAAATAGAACCAGAAGTTGAAGAATTTGGACCTTATTTGCCGCCAACTGAGAGACTGATTTAATCTTACTGCGAACAGCTAAAGAGCCCGGTTTTCCGGGCTCCCTTTTATATAATAAAATTAATCAGCTTATCTGGAACAAAGATAACCTTCTTCACCTCATGACCCTCAAGCCATTTTGCTATATGCGTTCGAGCTTGAGCATCAATTACTGATTGCTGAGTTCCAACACCAACATCAATAGTGCCACGTAGTTTGCCATTGACCTGGATAGCTATTGTTACGTTTTCTTGAACGGTATATTCAGGATTATACGTTGGCCATACGCATTTTTCTAAAGGCTTATTGAGAAGTACCGCTAGTAACTCACTTGCCATATGCGGTGCCATGGATGATAACAATGTGCAGATCATTTCAATGCTCTGCTTGCTAAAGCGAAGATTGTTATTAACTGCCTCGTGTGAAAATTCCATGAATGCAGAAATTGCTGTATTAGGCTTAAAATGATCTATCCGTTCTTGGAAGTTCTTTATAAGCCGATGAATATTTTTAGTTGCCTCAAGCGATTCAGCCTCATGATGTATCATGGTTTCAGGTTTGGTAAGATAATTCCATAAGCGATGCATGAATCGCTTAATTCCCTCCAATCCAGAATCCTGCCATTCGCAGTCAAGTTCTGGCGGTCCCATAAAAAGAATATACATGCGCAATGCATCAGAGCCATAGGATTTTACAATCTCATCAGGATTAACCACATTCCCTTTAGATTTTGACATTTTTTCTACAAGGCCTGTTTTTTCAGATAATTTTGTTACCATTCCCTGATTAAAAAGATGGCTAAATGGCTCGTCGAAGGGCAAATAACCAAGGTCATAGAGAACTTTGACGTAAAAGCGAGAATACAATAAATGCAAGATTGCATGCTCAATACCGCCTACATACAGATCTACCGGCAACCAGTACTTCATGTCCTTTTCATCAAAGGCTTTATCTTCAAGGTGTGGATTAGGGTACCGTAAAAAGTACCAGCAGGATCCTGCCCATTGGGGCATAGTATTGGTTTCACGCTTTGCAGGTCCCTTGCACTGAGGGCATGAGACATTAACCCACTCGGGTATGCCAGCGAGCGGTGATTCACCCGTTCCTGTTGGTTGATACTGCTCAACATAGGGAAGTGTCACCGGCAACTCATTCTCGGGAACCGCTACTATACCGCATTTGGCACAATGAATTAAAGGAATGGGTTCTCCCCAGTAGCGCTGACGTGAAAATACCCAGTCTCGTAGCTTATAGGTAGTTTTATGCACGCCTAGCCCCTCTGCAACGAGATACTCTGTCATAGTTGGTATCGCAGTGCCAAGGGCATCCATGCCATCAAACCGTCCGCTGTTGATAAGTTTACCATCTTCTTCATAGGCTTTTTTAAGCATACCCTCGTTATCAAATTCAACGGCAGGGGCATCAACAACCTGTTTAATAGGCAATCCAAATTGTTTGGCAAATTCAAAATCACGTTGGTCGTGCGCAGGCACACCCATAACAATACCAGTACCATATTCTTTAAGCACATAATTGGCAAGATAAATGGGTATTGGCTGCTTAGTAAGTGGATGCGTTGCAAATGTCCCGGTGAATATTCCCGTCTTTTCATGCATATTTGCGAGTCGTTCAGTTCCCGTCATAGAATTAAACTGATCTTGGTACTGCATTACCGCTGCATAATGATCTGGAGCGATTATACGCGGAACTAGCTCGTGATCTGGAGCCATCACTAAGAACGTTACACCATAAAGAGTACTTGGTGTTGTGGTAAATATCGGGAAGTCGATCCATGAATGATCAGTTGTTTCGACAGCAAAAATAATTTCTGCTCCTTCGCTTTTACCAATCCAATTGCGTTGCATTGTTTTTACTTTTTCAGGCCATTCGAGTCTATCAAGCCCTTCAAGTAGTTTATCTGCATAGTGTGTTATTCTAAGAATCCATTGCCGAACATCTTTATGTACGACGCGTGTAGCGCAGCGCTCGCAGTGGCCTTCATTAATTACTTCTTCATTGGCAAGCCCCGTTAAGCAAGATGGGCACCAATTAATAGGCGTAACCGCTTCATAAGCAAGTCCTGCTTTGAACATTTTCAAAAAGATCCACTGAGTCCATTTATAATAATGAGGATCTGTCGTATTAAGCTCTTTTGACCAATCATAAAGAGCGCCCACTTCGGTAAGCTGCTTTTTAAAATGGGCAATATTAGCTGCGGTACTTACTGCCGGATTAATGCCTTTTTTAATGGCATCGTTTTCTGCGGGAAGGCCAAAAGCGTCCCAGCCCATAGGATGCAAAATGTTATAACCCTGTAACCATTTGATACGCGCATACACATCAGAAAGAACATATCCGCGCCAGTGGCCTACATGGAGGCCTGAACCAGAGGGATAGGGGAACATATCAAGGCAATAGAATTTTTTGCCTGATCCCGTTGGTTTGCTTTGACCCACTGGATGCTCGGTCCAACGTTGCTGCCATTTTTTTTCTATCTCATGCACGTTATACTGCATATATTCCTTAAATTTGGGGCGTAAAACCATTATAATCATTTATAAAGTGAAAGCCGCTTTGTTAATGGATCAAGAATTTCTTTTTTGCCAAAAAGCGCTACACCATAATATACAACTTCTTTCGTATTTTTGGTACGGTCTAGCTGTTCCATGTACGTACCACCCGTCATCGTTTCTATAAAATCGGTATACAGCAGTTTGTGCTCCCGCGCGGCGTCTACCAATTTTTTAATTTCTGAAGATGTTGCACGAAGCACAATAACAGGAAACCCAGAAATTGAGGGATGTGTAATCCCATTACCATCAACATAATTCATAAAAAACATCTGTTGTGTTTCAGCTTCTGACGCTAATCCTGCAAGTCCAAGCGCCATGTGACCTGCCGCATTAAGAGCAACGCCTGGTTCGATATTTTTATTGATTGCTATAACAAACTTATAATCAAGTGTAGTGTTCATTAATGTCCTTTTAGAAAAGGGGAATTTAAAAAAATTGACAATGGAGAGGCCATTGCCTGTTAAACATAAGAAAATATAAGAAAAAATATGGGATTTATTTAAAAAAAATGTTCTAGGCGCTTCGGCCCAGGAGGAAAAGTGAAGAAAATGAGGTGTAAAAACGAGTTGTATTTGTATTCATAAATATAATGTTATCAAATTTGGTGTTGAAAAGCAAGAGTTTTGATATGATATCGCTTTATGATGATTGCGAGGGTGCATGCAAGAGTAGGACTCCCAATTCCCGCTTTTAGGCGCCTCCGGCGAATTTATTTTTTTAATCAGCAACTTACTGGCGGCTATGCGCCGGGCACCAAGGCATTGCATGCCCTGGACCTGCCAAAGGGAGAGCCCTTTGAAACCCCAACTTGAAAATCATCATGCTATTCAACGCTCGCGGACAGCGAGGCGTTTATATGCATGTATTCTATTTGCTCATCAACTCAATAGACTATGATAATCTGTATCCTATTTGCTCAAATACCTCAATAAGATCTGGCGATCGTTAGTATATGAAACTCTATTGGATAGTTATGATCTATATTCTTTCTTATTCGAACAGCTCAGCGAGCTGTGATAATCTGTGTTTAATTCGCTCAAACACCTCAATAAGATAGGAACGGCGTTATTATATACTCAATCTGCCCAAAGGGCATTTTGTTTACCTGTCGAATTCAATAAACAAGGTAATCTCGGACATAGGTTTTAGCTCGTTTAAAAGCGCAGATGATAATCTTTATAGACACCGGTAAAGAATGGATGATAATAAATCATGTTTGGTTGCTCAAAATACTGTGCAAACATGGGTTCTTTTTTGGCATCGCCATCGCCCTGTGCAAAATAAATGAGATTATTAACCTTTTGGTTCCAGCGTGGACCAATACCGATTCCTTTGTCTACCTGATCTTTAAAGAGCATTATTATTTTATCAAGAAGCCTTTGAACCTGTTCTTTGCCCTCAGCAGGGTAAATGACAATGCGGGGCATTCTTTCTTCTTGCGGCTGCTTTTTTAAGCCAATGGTATGCAGAGTTTCAGACTTATATTTAACTTTAAATGATGCCATAAGTGGGCCAAGTGTAGGGTCTTGTTTTAAGGCCTTTATGAGCAGGATCACGATTTCTGGAACAAACTGCCTGTGCGGCATTAAGTGAATCTTGTAATTGCCGGCTATATGTGAAAGTTTCTCGCGCGCAACGGGGTCTGCTGCTTTGCGCGCGGAAAGTGCTGGTAAGTCTTCTAATGTATAGCCCGTAACTTTCCCTGTTGCCTCTTTTGGATAAAAAAATACATAGCCAGCCTCACGATCCTGAATGTCGGTGACGCCTAAGTTATGTACGCGATTAATTATTCGCCAGATAAGCTCAGAAGACTTTCCATGATCCGTATTTGCTTTTCTTAAGATGGCTGGCTTAATCTGTTTTAAATAATGCAGCAATTCAAGCTCGTAACCAGGAAGGAGTTCTGAGGCTATTACTGGATAGGTGGCCGAGAACTCTTTATAACGATGTAAAAGCTGTTCTTTCTGGGCTTTTTTTAGCCGATCGATTCGATCTCTTATTTCATGTTGTTTTGCTTTTTGTTGCAGCAAGTGTTGTTCGGTATCTTTTACAAGTGCTCTAAGCTTTGTTTCTTCATCAAGCCATATGTCAAGACGGGCTTGAAACAAAGGATTTTTTTTGCCCTGTTTTGCCAAATCATTCAAAAGGGTCATATACTGATTTTGCCTGCCAAGCACCTTCGTTAGCTGCCTTTGTATCTCAAAAATACGTAATTCATTGAGCTGTATGTCCTCTTCAAGCCCATTAAGCTGTCTCTTTAGCTGTAGCAGATTATCAACCTGCTCCATTGCACCTAAAGAAGAGATCATAAAGGTAAAAAAAAGAGGAATTATTTTTTTCATATTTTGTAGTCCGCCACGAATCATTTTATCTATTTGTAATTATAACCATAGCAAAATTTGGTGACTTTTGTCAATATGTGCAAAGGTCTTGTGTAGGAACTCTGCGAAAATGTCCGCTTCAGACTTTTTTCTTCTCTTTTATTGACTCCTTGTATCAGTATTTTTTATACTAAAATTATATAATAGAAAATTATTTTTATGAAGAAGGTACACAATGGCCACATTTAAGGATTTAAACATCGCTCCTGATATTCTTGCGATCTTAGAGCAGCTGGGGTTTACGCAGCCCACGGAAATACAAGAAAAAGCGATTCCTCTTTTATTGTCATCGAAAGAAATCGACTTTCACGGACAAGCCCAAACGGGTACAGGAAAAACACTAGCCTTTGGTATACCCTTATTGCAAAAGGTTGATAAAGAGTTGAAAGCCCCGCAAGGGCTTGTTATTGCCCCCACTCGGGAACTTGCCGTTCAGATATATGAAAGCCTTGCAAAAATTAGCCAAAAAATAGGAGTGAAAATCGCCGTCATTTATGGTGGGGTTTCCATGGAGGATCAGATACGAGAATTAAAAAAAGGGGCGCAGGTAATTATTGGAACGCCTGGCCGTTTGAACGATCATTTACGCAAAAAGACTTTGTCGCCTGCTGCAATTAATACGCTGGTTCTTGATGAAGCCGACATTATGCTTGATATGGGATTTAAGGATGAGATTGAGGAAATAATAAAATTCTTGCCCAAAAACAGACAAATCTGGCTTTTTTCAGCAACAGTTAAGTCTGGGATTGCTGATATTATGAAGCGGCATATGAAGAATACGGTATCGGTCCGTGTAACACCAAAAATGGTCACAGCTCCGTCAACGAAGCAATACTATTGTATTGTTCCTTTTAGAGCTCGCCTTCATGCGCTTACTCGATTTATTCAGACGGTGCCTGATTTTTATGGATTTATCTTTTGTCAAACAAAGATATTGGCAAGTGAAGTGGCTGAACAACTTACCAAGCGTGGGTATAATGTTGCTGCCTTGCATGGAGATCTCAGCCAAGCGCAGCGGAATAATGTTATAAAAAAATTCAAACAAAAGCAGTATACCGTATTAGTTGCAACCGATGTAGCAGCCCGTGGTATTGACGTTCCCGATATAACACACGTCATAAATTACTCGGTACCTGAAGATTTAGAAAGCTATGTGCATCGGATTGGAAGAACTGGGCGCGCCGGTAAAGAGGGAATAGCAATCACCTTTATAAGTAAGAGCGAGCAGCGGGTCATCCAGCACATAGAGCGAAAATTTAATGTTCGTATAGAGCCTATAGATGTTCCTTCAACAGACGTTGTAATCAAAGCACGCTTGGCTCAATTGCCCAGTTATATAGAAGAAGTAGCATCAAAATTAGCTATTCCAGAGCAAAAAGCACTCGAGCCATACATTAAAGATTTAACCCTTGAAGGCCTTAAAAAGCTTGTAATCCAGTTGCTTTACGATAAATTTTTAGCCACACTAGACCTTGAAGAAGTGCCGTATACCCATGTTGAAAATCATAGGGATCAACAATTCCAAGAGATTTACATTAATGTGGGTTCGGATGATGGCGTAACGCGTGACGATGTAAGAAATTATATACTTCAAACGCCTGTTATTAAGCCAGAACAGATTCAAACTATCCGAGTAATAAAAAGGCGAAGCTTTGTAAAACTTTCATCGGATTGTAGTCCCGATCTGGTGTCATCACTTCGAGGTAAACTTCTTGATGGGCGTAAAGTAAATGTAAATGTAACCTGTTTGGTAAACGATTTTGGAAGACAACGCACTGAAGGCGGTTTCCAACGATCACGCAGGAGGTAAGTCATGGAAAGGGCTAAGTATGAAAAAAGTATTGTTCGTATTGTTACTAGGAGTTACCTCTATGAAGGCTGATTGGCTCGATGATCTTATGAATTCTGTAAAGCCCGAGGGATTGGATCCAGTTGCAGCTGCTGAGATTTTAGAAAAATATATCGCTCAAGATACCGAACAAATCGCTCAATTAGAGAAAAAATCAAAAGAGAACCAAGACAGCGGCTTCTGGGGAACACTCAGGGGCGGTACATTCCAGGCAGAATTGGCCACGACAAAATCGCAATTAAGTTACCATAAAAAAGTTGCTAAGGCTTTAAAAGAGCTGCCTGAAAACAAAAAAGAGCGTGAACGTTTGATAGCCAATCTGCTTGCAATAAAAAAGAATCTGGATGAACTTGAACAGCTTCGTGCCGCCTATAAAGATGCTGCAGATATGGGGCAGAAAATAACAATAGGCGCTCAAATAGCTGCTAAAGAGGTTGAGATGAACGGTAGAAGAGCGGTTGTTAAGGGTGCCTTCCTCCTCTAATTACACCACAAGAACCTGAAATATTTTCTCATCGGATTTTTTCTTATCCTATTCGATAAAATTATTGACAATTAGGGCTGTGATTTGTTAATTTTAATAATAATATCTTATTAAGTATAACCTTTTATTAAAAGGATAGAGTATGAAAATATCATATGCTTTGTTAATGGTAATCTTTGCGGGTTTTACAGCCTTTTCTGAAATGGCGGGTTATGAGTTGAAATGCAATAAAATGGAGCCGGATGAGTATCATGTTAATCGCTGTACTAACTGGTCTTTGTGTAAAGAAGAAGGAAAGGCATGTACAACGTGGGGACCTCTCAGTTGGCACGCCCGTGATGAATTAAGAGATTACCTGTTGAGGAACAAAGCAGAAATAGCAAAGAGGAAAGCTGGGGGCAAGATTTACGTAGAATGTTTGGAGATGGACGGCTCCCAGAGGTGCAATCTAGCCTATTTATCACAAAAATGTACAGCCCCAAAAGGCGGGCGGTGCAGTGTGATATTAGAGTCCGCTGGTAAGGTAGCCACCTGTGATGCGCTTGATGGTGCTACGTGTACGGCAAGCGTACGATTAAGGCTTGAGGACTTCGATGCATTTCGAGAACAAATGAAGCTTGCAAAAAGTTAATGATTTTGATCCCATCAATGATATATGATAAAGCCTCCAACTTCTTGGAGGCTCTGTTGTTACCAAGGGTGAGATTTATAACCCAGAGGTTTTTTTATTTTTTTCCCAACACATCATTCGCAATTTGTACATCTTGATCTCTTTTTATGCATTTAACCGTCGGACACCACAGTCCTGGGCCCGGACAAGGAATAGGCTCCATTTTGCAATCATATGACTTCTGCGGGACCTGCTCGAGCAGCGAAGGCCGTAGTTAATGTTGCTGCTGATCAGGAGTAGAATTAATTTAACAAATTTCATAAGATCTTTTAGATAAAAAAAAGGCGGCTGATAAAGCCGCCTTCCAAGTTATTTAAGCTTGAGTTTCCCTAACGCGAACACAAAGAGTTTACCCGTCCTAGGATCAGTCCATGAGGCTGTTCCATCAGGCTTAAAGAGCACTGATGCACTCTCCAGTTTTTTGTAGGGTGATATAATCCTCCCTACTTCCTCCCACTCAAGAGGCGTATTGCCCGCAAATTGACGATAGATTCTGATAACTGTTTTGCTGGCAGTTCTTGAGCCTGGTCTTTGGACAGTATTATCAAAAAGTATTCGTACCGTCTTTCCTTGAGCTTCACCTATTGCGGGGATGATGCTATAGAGCGTATGTGTACCAACTTTGTCAGGCAAAGTTATATCAGCCTTTGTCTCTTTAGAAATTTTTCCCCAAGAGATGACTTTTTCTTTGGTGGCATCAAGTTTCATAATCTGCCCAACTGCAGTTATGCGAGCTTCACATTGGGCTCCTATGCCCTGACAACTTTCTATCGCAACTCCTCCCCCAGCCCCTGCGACTTCTGCCTTACAGCTGACATCTTCGCCGCTGCATGCTCCGAGAGCAATTTTTTCCTCTTTTTGCACATCCCCCTTACCAAGCAACCAAGGCATTGGTAAGGTTAAAAAAACTGCTAATGCATACCATTGTTTCATACTAACCTCATTATTGCGATAAGTCCTTTTTTCCAAGCTCATAGCTGATGAGTTTTTTTCGCACCGGATCATAAGTGAGTAACGTGCCATTAGGTTTTATGGTGAATGAAGCCTCAGGCGTTTCACCTGGTTTTCTTGAAATGCGCGCATTACCTATTATGAGCCATTCATATGGTTTTTGGCCCTCTATTAAACGATACATTTTAATAACTGTTTGGGCTCCATATATTGATCCTTTGCGCTGGGCTTCATTATCAAACAGCAGGAAAATTTTTTGACCAGCCAATTCACCTTCTGTTGGGCTAAAGCTATAGAATTTCTGTGTATTTTTTACGATCGGAAGTCCAAACTTCACCCATTTTTCTTTTGTAATTTCACCAAATGGCGTTACCTTATATTTTGTTACATCAAAAACTGGCTTTTCCCCAGTTCCCGTAACGGTGACGGTCGTGGGGCAATTGGCATTATTACCCCAACAATTATTGAACCCGAAGCCCGCATGTACGTTTATGTTTATTTGCTCAAGTGCTTCGTCAGCGTACATCTGAACACTTGCAAAAAGTAATCCTGCAAGTAATATACCTGCATTGAGTATGTTTTTTTTCATAGATTCTCCTTTTTTGGTTTTTATGTTGTTTTTTTACTCATATCTTTTTTACCCAAGGGCAAATTAACGGCTCCATCTTTTTTAGGATCGTAGGTTGTCCAGGTACCATCGGGCGTGATAATGAATCCTAGCTGTTTAAACGGTCGTGCACTCTCCATAAGACCTGCCTGTATCCAATAGTCAGGTTTTTCATTTTCTAAATGACGGTATACTTTAATCACATTCATTCCTGCCGTTCGTCCTCTGCCAGGATTTATATTTTCAAACGTGACATAGACAAGCTTTCCTTCAAGTTCTTCTTTTGTAGGAATGAAGCTGTAGACTTTCCGTGTGCCCATTTTAACGGGTAAATCAATAAATTTTAGTGTTTTATCTTCAATCTTTCCAAGTTTGGTTATGGGTGTTTTACTCAGATCAAACAGTAATGGTTTACTGGGGACACCGGTAATAGTTACGTCGCAATGTGAATATGCGCCATAACAATTAGAAACAGCAAGTTTGAGGGTCACATCAACTTCTATTTTCACCAACGAAAGATCCGCATCGCAGTAGAGGCCTGCCCCATAGGTAGTGGCGATGAGGCCAAGTACCATCATTTTGTTTTTCATGAACTTCTCCTTTTAATGTTATAAAATTATATTCCTGCATACGATACTCCTATATCTTTTACTGATGCATATACCTTGCAAGCGACAGGCTTTGACCCAATGGGGCATGCACTTTTCTGAGTATCTGCATCACAGTCTCTGGCAGGTTTTCTGAACTCTGTACCGGTCTTTTCTATTTTGCACGTTTCCATTGCCTTATTAACAAATTCTTTTGACCAATCAGCAAGAACTTTTGGATCTCTGCTGATAAATGTGCATCCTTTCAGGATGGCGGAATCAGGCTTGCATACAGCTGCTGCTACAGGCTTGCTACAGACTGGGACTAAAGCTCTAAATGCTGTACCACCAACTTTCAGCTTGCATTCCATTCCATTGAATTTGCCATTCTCCTCCAAAAATTTGTTAAGGCTTGGATCATCGGTGAATGAATGGCATGAAAGAGGATCAGCAATCGGGTCTCCGGCCACCATGCATGCGTCCTGGGCCATCTCTAGGCAACAAGCTCCTATGCGTTCTGCATACTTTTCCTTCCCTAATCTTGTTTCACACATAACAGCCTTACCGCCAAGTCCCCCAAATCGATGTGATTTGAGATAGTCCTTAAGTTCACCTACAGTTTTAAACGATCTACAGCCTATAGGTTTAGATGGTCCAAAACCCGGCGTTTTTGCATATCTATTACATGCTTGCTGTTGGCCTACCGGATCACATTTGAGCCCGATAGCCACATAATCCAGAGATGCAGCCCGTTTCTCTTTTAGAGATGGCTGCGAAGCTAGCCTTAGTTGCGGCCTTGAAGGGGTTGGCATCGGCATATTAGATGGTCTACAAGTCGTAACCACATAAGAGGTAGGCTGTGCATCAGCTTTTTCAGCGGCAGCTTTAGCTTTTGTAGCGGCGGCTTTTTGTTCCGCCTCCGTCATCCGGGGAGGTGGTGGTGGGCGTCCTCCCGGGCAGGGAGGAATCTTGGTCGTTTCTGCGGCAGGTTGTAGAGGCATGACAGCGCACGCCAAAAGTACGATTAATAGCCTCCTCATTTACTTCCTTTCAATTGTGTAATGCTGATTTCTTTCGTCATAACTTTTTTATAGTGATCACCTTGATCAATTTCATATCGAAAGAATCTCCTATCTTTCTATAATTAATACTATTTGTTTTGTTTTCTAATTGTCAATAATTTGCCGAGAGAAATTTTAGCTAAAGGAGAGATAGGATGCTTGAATGTTGATAATCCCCGATGATCGTTGGTATGGTGAGAGTGCAGACATATATACCCCGAGGAAAGTTATGGACTTTAAAAAATGGATGATTCTGGCCTGCTGCGCGTTTCTCTATGCGCTGCCTTTTGTTCTGAGCCAATGGGTATGGTGGGGTGTGTTTTTTTGTTTTGTTCCTCTGTTTTATCTTGGGGCTACCATGCCTCTTTCTTTTAAAGATGGTTTTATGTGGGGCCTCCTTATATGGGTGCTGCATCTTCATGGCGTTCTTTATTCAATTATTCTCATGGCCAGGGGACCTGTGATAGCACGTATTTTCCCGGCCATTTTTATTGTCCTGTATCAAGCACTTTTCGTCGGTACGTGGTTTTTAGTTTCCACAAAAATCATCCAGTGGTTGAAGGTTCAAAACCCTTTTCTACGGATTGCGGTCTGGATACTTACTTCTTGGCTCTATTTTTATTTTCAGGTGCAGTATTGCCTCTGCATTTTTAATAGTTGCGAAGGGTATACGATGATGTACCCATTACTGCCTCTTGCCGAGTATCCTCCATTGTTGAACTGGCTTTTATCTATTGGTAAGAATGGCCTTCTGCTGCTCTTGCTGTGCTCAAATGCTTTATTGACAGCCTGTTTCTTTGTAGGGCGCAGGAGTATTATTCTCGTTCTTTTTACAGCAAGCCTTTTTCCATGGATGGCAAGTGTTTTGACAACCCCAAAGCCCAAAACTGCACCCGCATGGGCTCGAAAGGTTGTACGCATTCCCCTTATCTTTTTTGATACGCTGAATTTGAGCGAACTGGCGGAAAAAATCCAAGTATATCTTCGGATACTTGTAAAAAAATATCCAGAAGCAACAATCTTTATCTTTCCTGAATCGTCATTTAATCGAATTAATCTTTCAACAGCTGGCGAAATTGCTCAATTATGGAATGCCCAGCACGTCTCAAAGCCTATCCACCTTCTTATTGGTGCCTATAATTGGGAAGGTGCAGCATATCATAATAGCCTCTATTGGATCTACGATGGACAGATCAGGGCTGTTTATAACAAAAGGCATGCAATGGTCCTTGTAGAGGGGATATCTGCCAAGTGGGATTTCCCGTTTATACATTCCCTTTATTATCAGATAACGCCGCCAGTAACGGTAGCGACTAATCCTCGGGTGAGTTTTCCCCTTATTGAGGGAATGAAGCTTGTTCCTTATATATGTTCGGAGCTTTTTTTTAATGATAGGCCTGATGATCAGTATCAGCATGCGACTATCGTGGCAGTTTGTAATGATCTCTGGGCGCAATTGTTTTATATACGGCGTCTTATGTATCTGACCGCATGCTTTAAGGCGATCGAATGGCAAAGGGATACTATTTATACATCATACTTTTATGGCGTATTCATCGATAAACAGGGCACGGTAACACAGCTTCCATTAAACGCAGCGGATCTTAAGGATTTAGATCATATAACCTTAAAATAACTTTTTGTCCATTCATGGTTACCAGTTTAATTCCAGCAGCGCCTTCCTGAATTACCTTTGCGGCATTAAAGTTTTTACTTAAAGGGGTGCAGGGGTCGGTAAATGAAATCGTTTCGCGCTGTATAGCCTCCCCGCCCTGAGTGTTAGGGGTCTCGAATGCTACAGTGAGCTGTCCATCAAGAGTATTGATATTTGCTCGCTTTGTCCCTTGGCTGAAATAATCGGCAACCTGTAGGTACTCAAAAAGCTGATCAGTGGTGGCCGGGTTTGGCAATTGAGTTTTTTGTGTATCAAGGAGCATGAGAGATGATGCTAAAATGCCTACAGTAAGGGTATTGGTATAAAAAGTAGTCGACCCAAAAAAGCCCAGAGGTGGACCATAAAAAGTATCAAAGAGCTTGTTGGGATCGGGGACTATAACTTGCACGCTATAAGCGCCGCCAGGTGGTATCGAACCAGCAGTGTCCTGAACAGTAGGATGTAAATAATTGGCCAACGTCATTTGTGCAAGGTTTGCGCCCCCAGCGATTACGACAGCATTTGGATCGAAAGTAAATGAAAAAAGGCTGGCTCTGTCTATACAGTCGCCTATTGCAAATAAAGCTGATTTGGGATCAAGACTTGATGCTATTTGATTATGAAGGAAGGTTCCCTGTTTAAAAGTAAAAGTAGTCGAAACGACATTGGCCAAAGAACTTACTCCCCAGAAATTTGGCAGGGTTGTTTGGTTGCCAACCAAGCCAACGCCACTGCCCAGAAATCCTTGTCGTCCGATTTGTAAGGTAGCTCCTGGTCCATTAAGCTCAAAACTGCAAGAAATCTTGTTGGTTAAAAGAGCTGGATTAAAGAGTAAATTAGCCTTTCCAAAAGCGTTGCCTATTTGCAAACCTCCCCCAATGGTGGATGCATTGCCAATTTCAAGCCGCGCGAAATCCTGAATACTAAAAGTTATGTTTGTTTCGGTTACGCCCAAATCGGGCGCCGTCTCGATTCCCACTAAATTTTTATTATTAATGCTAAACACTGCATTGCCTGCAAGTTCTATAGTCTGGTCCCCTACCAGCGTAACACGAACATCGGGCGCAAAAATTCCTCCTTCGGAAAATTTTGCTGACATCAGCTTTAAATTGGTAGAAAAGCGATAACAATTGAGTTCGACAATGGTCGTACACGTTGTATGCCCACCTTCAAAGAGCAGGTATTGGTTGTTAAGATTTAAGCTTGTTAATTGATCTGAAAACTTACGTGCGCCAACGTTATCAATAATTTCAGTTGTGGTATTATCCCCCGCATCCATATAAATTGCTTGGCGGTTTAAGGTCTGCGTATTGGCGGCGAGCGAAACAAAGGGATCGAATGTTTGCCAGAGGGCAAGAACTGAAGGAACGGGGATAAAAGTGGGCCCCGAATTGGTCTGTATTATTATCGGCTTTAAGGTAGTATCATCAACTTCAAAGGGGTAATCAACCAGAAAAGGGCGTGCAGTGTTGGGGCTAAAAGATGCGGCCCAGGCGAAAAAGGCAAAGGTATTATCATCATTATCAGGGGTCAGTTGTCCATTGTGCTCTGCAAGTCCGGGCATGAGAAGCTTATTGAAAGTGAACATTTGTCTCCAGATAGGGTTTCCTGGAGGGCTTGCTAAATCGGTATTAATAAGCCAAAAGGACGTAGGACTGTCCCCACAAAAAGCAATAAACAACTCTGGATGGCGCACTCCATAAAAGAAGCTTCCATAGCCCCCCATTGACTGGCCCATGATTCCCCTATAAAAGCGGGCATCGCCTGATGCAGTTTTTTTCTGCCTGTACTTGGCATCTACAAAGGGAATAAGTTCTTCTACAATATAGCGTTCAAAGAGTCCCGTCAGGGTGGAATCAACATAATAATTATCCTCATATAAGAGCACGCTCGGATCAGGAGCTACGATGATCATAGGCATAATCTGGCCATTAGCAATCATCGTATTCATAACAATGCGGTCACTCTCCGCATAGGTAGTTTGATCCCCCCCCATGCCGGTTAAATGGTATACAACGGGAAACGTCATCTCGGGGTTAGTGAAAAAGAGCTCTGGCAGGTAAACATCAAATAGGCGGCGCGGATCCCCTGGAGCAGCGTCAGGTGAGCGCGGCACAAATTTGCTTATAAAGCCGTCTTCTACCGTTATGCCACCGGCCTGGAGTGTACCGGTAAAGAGCACCAGCAGACTGATGGTTATGATCGATTTTCTCTTCATGCTTCATATCCTCTTTTTTTTGTTCTTTAAAAATAAAAAGTAAATCCAAATTCAAAGTCCGTTTCCCGCGGTGCATTGCGACCTGCAACTACGTGACTTCCGCCAATAAAAAAGTCTCCCTCTCGCTTAAAGAGACAAAAATCATAGAAAAATTCTGCCCGTATCTTATGGCTTGTTACCTCGGTATGGTCGCTCAAAGGGCGTGAAGAAAGTCGGTTACAGTTGCCAAGGCAATCGAGAGTAGATGATTTTAATATGCTGATATGATCGGATGATTTATGATACAACTCGTACCCGATATCAATGCCGGTAGTTTTTGAAGGATGCGTAAGTATCACGTCCGCGTGAAGCGTAAAATAATTCCATCCTATACTTGCAGGAACGGTCGGCCCAATATTCTTAACCGTTGCCCCCGCAAAAGAAGCTGCAACCCGTTCGGTAGCCTTATGCACAATCGAAACTGCAAGATCTGCCTTCAAAACTGCATACCTACAAGGCTCCCATAAGCCCTGAAGACCAACGCGTGACTCATAATGGCCATTGTTGCCCAATGGCTGTTTAAACACCTGCAAAGGATTTTTTACGCGCTTACCTGTTGGCCAGCTCATTCCAAAAAAGATTTCGCCGTACACGCAGGGAGAAAAGCAATGACCAGCGAAAATCTCGGTATCGAAGTCACCTACGCCTTGCAAACACACTGGCGCAAAAGAGATTCCGCAGTCAGTAAATACCTGCTCTGCAGTCGGTGAAATACAATCAAGAAGTTCATCCACTTGTTCTTCAATAACCCGTGCGGGCGCTACTACTTGATTTCCTGAAACTGAGGGGACCACGAACAAGGTGCTTTGGGCTGCCGGATCAGCACCAAGGGGTAGATAATTAACGCTGGTATCGAATCGAGCTCGACCATTGTTAGGAATATTCCTCCCACTGGACTCAATGCCACCTGTGGCGCTTAGTATAGGCAATTGTTGCGCAGTTTGCTGGCTAATCGCAAAAGGACCGGTAGGAATGGTGCCATTGGCGCTTTTAATAACCGAAACGGGTGTACCATTTTCATTAGAAATATCTTGGTTAGATATGGTTACCGGGTTATCAAAAGGAAAATCTGGATCACGGTAATTAACAATCAAATAATTAAGACCTAAGCAGGTGCAAGCATAAGGCAGCCGCGAAAGAAAATCTAAGCGATAGGCAAAGCTTCTTACCGGCGTGCCATTGACTGTTTCAACTCTTTCTTGAGTAAGGTTAGTTGTGGTTTGGCCACCCAGCGGGCTGGAGCCGTTTCCGCAACTTTGGAGTCTTTTGATGCGAACCTTTTTAAGAGGCAGATTTGCACGCACACCAAAACGCCAAGTATCTGTTGCCCATCCTTGGAAATTTAAGCCTAACACGGTTCCCTGCTCTTTGTATTTAATGCGAGGGCCTAAAATGGAGGTTGCAAGAAGTGGGTTAGTAGGCGTTTGGGCAGTACTATTGGCAAAGGCCTGCTGTGCATTAAACTGGCTTTGGCCAAAATAAAGCTCGGCATAATTGACTGTGTCGCCACACTCATTAAAAGCCTTCTTGGCACTGCGCCAATATTCGCCAAACCAAAAGTTAGCACACCAGTCTCTTTTTAATTCAAGAAAAAGTTCGTTAATTGGACCGCGATGCAAAATAGTGGGCGTTCTTAGTTCACGAGCCTGAATGGTATGAACTAAAAGAAAGCTCAGAGAAATAAGAGCGGACTTATATGCTACCAGGGCTAAGCGCTGTTTTGGGGTCATATGCTGTTCCTTAACTTATAATCCATTTTGTTGCTTCAGAAAAACGAAGCAGGCCATTATTAAAGATAATTTTGGCGCCCGGCTCGCAAATGAGCTGTGCATTGCCCCTAAATTCTATAATTTTGTTTCTGCTATTAAATGATGAGAGGTCCCAGATGCCCGTTTTGGCAATGATGACGCTCTTTTTTGTTTGTGATGTAAAAATTACTTTCTCAGGGCCCTTGCTGCCAAAGGCAAGCTCGGCAATGATAGGTGAAGTTTTTGTATCTATTATAAGATCATCTGTAAGTTTTATAACGGTGCTTTTTGCGACGCGGGTAGGGGTGGTAATTTTAGCAAGCGCTTGTGAAGAGCATAGTGCAAAAAGCACCATGCGTAAGATGGGTGTGCTCATACAGCTCGTCCTTTTTTTGCTTCAGTTTTCTCTGCTTCCATGCGCGCGCTTCAGCATGCATGTTTTGGGGTAAGCTTATGAAAAGAAAGCGTTAAAGTCAAGCGAGCTAGGAGATGCCAGGTTAAGGGTTAGCCGGCTTTTCTGGTACTTTTGCTACTGTCCTCGCGCGAATATGGTCAGGTATTGTGCTATAAATGGTTTTTAAGTAATCATCTTCATGCACATGCTCGAAGTTAATCAAACACACAAGCTGCTCAAGCGAGAGATTTTTAGCTTCTGCAAAAAGGTCGATTATGAGGGAATGGATGGTTATCTCAGGGACTTCTTCTTCAGAGGTTTTTTGTTTTGTTACTCCGTAAATAATTTCGATGCGGCTGTCATTGTCGTGAAAGATTACTTTACGAATGCCATATTCTGACCATGAATGTCCGAGATTAAGGTCATGAGAAATAGAACATAAAGTCTTCTGCTGCGTATCCAGGCCATCAATAACAACAATCCTTAGATCATAATCTGATTTTTGAACTATGAGTCCACTTTCGCTACAAGCGTATAATCTACCTACCGGTAATTGTTGGCCCGCAATCAAGTGTCTGCCCGAAGGGATCTGATGATCTTGAGAATCACGTATCAAGATACAGCCGCTGATAACAGTATTATATATCAGATAGCTGCCTAAGGGGCTGAGCAGGTAGCATGAAGGGTATACCGTAGGGTTGGGCTTTTTGCTGCAATTAGCAGGTAATTCAATATCCTTAAGGCGACTTATACTGCCATTATCTTCAACGCGCCAGAGGACTGCATGCTTACTTATGAAATTGGCCAGCTGATAGCTTGTAAGAGCATATTTGCCGTTATAAGCTATCAGCAATCCTTGAAAGACTAAGGGTTGCGCATAGTCAGGATCGATAATTTTGGTGGCTATACCAGATCCATTTAAATACATTGTTGCGTCAAGGTTGATGGCGCTGAATCTGTGGAGGGGTCTTGAAAATTCAAAACCTTGCGCATGTTCTTCAGTTGGGTCTATAAGTGCAACTTCAGCTGTAGGCTTTGTGAGGTCAACGGAATACAAGCCCTCATCGACTTTTTGAAAAACTAATGCCGTTCCCTGGCGATTGATGAGAACATGGTCATCCTCATCAAACTCAGGCAACTCTCTTGTTGCTGATAAAAATGCCATAGTACCATTCTGTACTTTGTAGCGGTGATACCCTTTGGACCGTGGATTGTGAATGGCACAGGTATAGTAATCGTTGCTACTCGTCAGGCATGTAGTGCTAGCCGGATGGCCATAGTTACGCAAAGGATGGGAATGCAACGTCTCTTTAAACAAGAGTTGCATATATTTTCCTCGGCGTAGAGGCATTAGCTGAGTTGAAATACAGGTGCGCAAGCTCTTTTCAAGAATTATGCTGCAAGATTTTAGAAAGTATGCCAACTTATGCATATCATTTTCCTGCACGATATAATTTGCTATATAAGCCGCAAGGTAATCGAATAGAACGGGTATATCAAGGTAATTTACTGTGGCAAGAAGATGAAGAATATTGGTATTGGCAATAATAGGCTTCAGTTCTTCATGAAGAGTAGCTCCATAATTTGCACACTGGCCGAGCTTTGTAATTTTTTTGAGGCATTCTACAACACAGTCAAGTGATTGTGGGTGCGCCAGCCCAAGGGGAATGGGAGAATCGGCATCGAGCTCTGAGAGTAGCCGACGAATGGTGTCTGAGAGCTCTGCTGTGCATCGCTCGATGGTATGGCTAGGGTATTTTGAATTTTCAAGGGTTACTGCGTTTCTGTGAGCTGTAAGAGTTGGCGCTGCCAGTTTTGCTAATGATTCGGGAGCTGGATCGCATGAAATATGGAAGTTTGCGGTCTGATGCTTCATAAGGTTCTTTTCGAGGGCAATTTTTGCCAGATCCATATGTGCTACTAACATCCGCAGTTTTTCGCCATCTAGTTGCTTAGTGCCTTCCAAATCTACCATGAGAGGAAGACTTTGCTGGGCGCATAGTTCTATACCTGCTTTATCGAGGACCAGAAGCATTTGAAAAAAAGGAGAAAAAGAATAGGCAGGCGAGGCTTGTGCATCAATCTGTGCTTTTGTGGCATCTGGTGCATTTGCTTCCGGAACAGCTGCTACCTGAGATGGTTTTGAAATCGCTGTGATCTCCAGAGGTTTTTCCATTGCAGCAAGGCCTGCCGTGCTACAAAATGTAAGAAATAAAAAAGCAGCAACTAGTTTCATGACATGCTCTTGGGTAATTTGGTAAGCAAAAAGATTTATATATTAAAAAATTGTACTCATAATAATCAAATTTGTCAATTTTTTTGACGAGATTGAAAGATTTGGTGGCAAATAACGGCTTTTTAATACGAGCTCATTGACGCCTCTGGCGAATTTATTTTTTGTATCAGCAGCATGCTGGCGGCCACGCGCCGGGCGCCAAGGCATTGCGTGCCCTGGACCTGCCAAAGGGAGGGCCCTTTCAAAAATTACAGCTCGTCCATTTTAAAGACACAGATTTCTGATTGATTTGCATTCCTTGACCGCACATGTTCAGGAATTTTCGCATATTCTGTTTGTAAATACTCATTTTCGCTTACTCGTTTACTATTGAGCAGGCAGGCAAGTTGTGTAAGCGTTAATTTTTTTGCTTCTTCAAACAGATCGACTATGAGAGCGCGCAAGTTTATTACCGGTATTGTTCGGTGTATCTTCTGACCCAAAAAAGTATAAATGGGGTCAGGTTCTGTTATCGCTCCGGTGCGAGAGAAAACCATACAGAGCCGGGTGTCATTATTGAAAAATCTAATGCTATGAAACCCTAGTTTATAATAACCATCACCTGCAGCAGTTCTCCAATCGAGGATTAAGGCTGGATAGGAAGGAAGTAAGGTACCAGGCATACAAGGGATTTGGGTATCAATGAGCGTAAATCTATCGCCTGTTTTTTGGACCATGAGCTTACTATCGCAGCAGGCCATTAGACGCCCTCTCCTGTATTCCAATTGCTCTTGAGAGAATATTATTTTACCGCCCTCATTATCTTGATGTGTGTCCTCTTCATATAAGTTGTAGAGCATTGATTTTCCTGAGGTACTAAGAAGATAGTATATATCTTCCAAATCTTCCTCACCTTGATAAATAGGCTCGGGCAATGATAAGTCAGACGGAAGGAAGATATTTTTCAGCTGCGTAATGCTGCCATCATAAGCAACGCCCCACAGAACAAATGGTTTTTCATCTGACTCGTGGAGCGTGAGCGCATGTGTGCCATTATAGGCCACTAAGAAGCCTTGAAAGACAAGTGGCTTTGGATAATCTGGGTCACCTATTGTTGTCCTATTGCCTTCGCGGGACATAAATATACCAAGCTCTGGTGCTGTTCTAAAATTTACAAACCCACTGGACTTAACTTTAGTCGTATTTATAAAATTTGGATCAAGCGTCTCTCCTGAAAGTGTCAGAGAAACTGTCCCACATCCTTGCCTTGCAGGATTCAGCGAGACTTTTAAAAAATCTAGAGAATGTAACGAAATTGAACGCGCGCTCTTTCTTGTAAAAAAAAGTGCCGTAGCATTTCTATTTACAATGACGTGCTTCACCCCTTTAAGTGGAATTTCTAATGATTTTGTAAGAGTAAATGCATCCTCTTTAAATTCGTATACCATAAATGTATAGAATCCCTCATCGCTTATTGGGTGGATCGTGATAACAAAAGGGCTGTCAGGCCGTAATTGACTTGTGGAAATAGCTCTTTCGCTGATTTCGCCAGATCTTATAGGGCTGCCGATAGGGATTTCGTTGGACTTGTATAACAACTGCATGAATGTTCCCCGATGCAGCAGAAGCAATTTTTCTGCGATGCTGCTTTGTAAATCCTTTGGAAGAATTGTGCTGCAGGCTTCAAGAAAGGATCCGAGTTTTTTCATATCCGTTTCTTGGGAAATATAAGTTGTTATGTAGGCAGCTAGATAGTTAAATAAAACCGGGATATTCAAATAACTTGCTGTTTCAAAAAGATGCAAAATATTGGTGTCAGCAATAAGAGGTTTAAGCTCGTTATGAAGCATGGTTCCGTAATTTTCGCAGGAGCCGAGCTTGGTAATTTTTTTGAGACATTCTATAATACAGTCGAGCGATCCGGGATAGCGTAGATTAATGGGGATAGGTAAATTTTCGTCGAGCTCTTCAATCATTGATTCCAGAGTGCCCGATAGTTTTGCTGTACGCCGCTCAAGAGTAACCTCCTGCTGAGCTGAATTTGTGAGAGTTTGTACTTCTCTTTGTTGCGAAATCTCCGGTGAACTGAGCTTCGCTAGAAAGATTGGTGCCGGATCGCATTTAATATAGAAGTTTTGCATACGATGCTTAGTAAGATGAGCAGCGAGTTGTGTCTGTGCCATGCTCAATTGTGCGACCAGAGTCTTAAGATGTTGAGGATCTAAAAGGTTTTGACCATTTAGAGGGATAGTTTCTTGTAAGCTTTTTTCTAGGTCGGTTCTGTTAAGGGCCATCAGCAGGTGCAAGAGTGTAGGTTTGTCTTTCTCGTCTGGGCGGGCTTTTTTTGTTGCAGGTTCGACGGCGTTCTCGGGTTGCTCAGAAGCGGCCATGGCCTTTTCAGGATTGGCTCTTTTTGCCGATAATTCGGCAGCCTTTTCCATACCGATAAGGGCTGAATTGCAAAGAATGAGCAGTAGAAAGAAAGGAAATAATTTCATAGGAAAGCTCTTTAGTAAAATGATTTTATATACTAAAAATTGTAGCAGAATAATCCAGCAAGTCAATTTTTTTAAGGGATTGTGAAATACTATACTATACAAAGAGCAGCTTTTTATACGAGCTCCTGTGCGCCTCCCAGCGAATTTATTTTTTTGTATCAGCAGCATGCTGGCGGCTACGCGCCGGGCGCCAAGGCATTGCATGCCCTGGACCTGCCAAAGGGAGGGCCCTTTGAAACCCTTGCATGAGTGTCATCGTGCAATTCATCTCTCGCGGACAGCGAAGCATTTATATGCGATTATTCTTTTTACTCAAACAACTCCAGCCGCAAATCCCGTGAAAACCACTTTAAGTGGTATGCTTGCCCGCTTTGTGCTAGAAATGACCTGCCGGAAGCCGCGTTATGGCAAACGAGCGTCTGAAAGGCGAGCAAAAAATATTATAGACCCAAGGAATGCTGCGATGGGGAGCTCTTTAAAGAGTCGCACAGCTTGTGCGACTTGTATAAATGTTTTTTGCAAAACAACTATGAAAGTCTGCCGCTTATTACCGCGCTGCAGATGATTCCAGTTGCAATTGACTGTCATAGTCTTTTAAGCTTGTTAAACCAAAAGGATAATCGCACTTAAATGCCTCGCTGTCCGCGAGGGTTGAGAGAGAATAATGCGGCTTGGGGGTTTCAAGGGGTGTCCGGGACGGTCCGGAACGGACCCCATTGGGCGGTGCAGGCGCAGGGTCCTGCTGCCCGGCGCAAAGCCGCCTGGAAAAATAGAAATTCATCTGATGTGAATTAATGTATTTACAGATAACGTCATCAATCTTTTTAATAAAGAGTGAGAATGATAAAATATTTTATATTAGGAAAAAAACTAGCATAATTCTTCAACTCTGTTATACTTAGATCTTGCATAATTATCACGTAAAAAAATAGGAAAAGTAAGAATTATGAAACCACTTTTTAAACTTAAAGCCCCATTTGCTCCAGCAGGTGATCAGCCGCAGGCTATTGAAAAGCTGGTAGATCAGAGGGGCGGTATATCAACCCTTTTAGGGGTAACTGGATCGGGTAAGACCTATACGATTGCCAACGTTATTGCACAGCAGAATAAGCCAGTGCTTATTTTGTCGCCTAATAAAACATTGGCGGCACAGCTCTATGAAGAGTTTTCGCTCTTTTTCCCTGAAAACAAAGTATGTTATTTTGTGAGTTATTACGATTATTACATGCCGGAATCTTATTTGCCGGCTCAGGATGTATACATAGCTAAAGAAACAAAAATTAATAGTGAACTTGATAGACTGCGTGTTGAATCAACCGCATCGCTTATTAATCGGCCCGATACCATTGTTATAGCTTCTGTCTCATGTATTTATTCATTGGGAAATCCAGCTGATTACCGAGATTTGGCAGTACCGCTTGCCGTAGGCCAGAAAATGTCACGAGCAGATTTATTACGCAACCTCGTATTTATTCAGTATGTGCGCAATGACATGGAAACAACGGCGGGCACTTTCCAGGTGAGAGGCAACACTATTGAAGTGCAGCTACCTTATCAAAAGGAAAAATTGCGTATTGAGCATTTTGGTGATGTGATTGAACGACTTGAATGGGTTGATAGGCAAAATAATAATGTACTCTTGGAGCTTGATAATACGCTTATTTTCCCTGCAAAGCATTTTGTGACCACGCAAGAAAAGAAAGATGCGGCAATAAAAAGTATTCAAGCAGAGCTTGATAGCTGGCTTCCGGAATTAAAAAATCCTTTATATCAAGAGCGATTAAAAGCACGCGTAACCCATGACATTGAAATGATTAGAGAGCGTGGGCATTGTCCTGGAATTGAGAATTATTCATCCCATTTTGAGGGGCGAATGCCGGGGGATGCGCCCTATTGCTTACTCGACTTCTTTGGCAAAGATTTTCTTATGGTTATTGATGAGTCACATATTGCTCTTCCGCAGTTGCGTGGCATGTATGCAGGAGATAGATCACGTAAGCAAACACTCATTGACTTTGGGTTTAGATTACCTTCGGCAAGTGATAATCGCCCGCTTAAGTTTGAAGAGATAGAGCGCCATTTTAAAGATACCATTTTTGTTTCAGCTACGCCTGGAGATTATGAAGCGCAGAAAAGTCAGCCGATGGCGGAACAGATTATTCGACCAACTGGTCTTATCGATCCTATTATCGAAATGCATCCTCGAGAAAATCAGATCCAGCATTTGATTGAACAGATTAAAAATACAAAGGAAAAGGGCTTTAGATCGTTGGTGACGGTGCTTACCAAAAAATTGGCTGAAGAGCTTGCCCACTTTTTAGAGGAACAACGCATTAAAGTATGCTATTTACATAGTGATATTAAAACTCCAGAGCGGACTGAGTTATTGCATAAGCTGCGCTTAGGTGTTTTTGATTGCATGGTGGGTGTGAACTTATTGCGCGAAGGGTTGGATCTGCCAGAAGTCGCTTTGGTGGCTATCATGGATGCAGATATAGAAAGCTTTTTGCGAGATAAGAGATCGTTGATTCAGATTATTGGGCGTGCTGCGCGTAACACCGAATCAAAGGTTATTCTCTATACCGACAAAATAACCAAATCGATGCAAGCGGCAATTGATGAAACCTCAAGGCGAAGAGAGGCTCAGCAAGCGTACAATGAAGAGCATAATATCACTCCTCTAAGTGTCAAACGAGATGTAACTAAAAGTATCTCTAAGATTCAGCAAGCAATAATGGCGGCTTCTAAATCAAAGAAGAAAAAACATGATCTAGACAAAGTCACCATTGAAGCGAAACTGGCCGATCTTGAGAAGCTTATGCAAGAAGCAGCTGAGAATTTTGAGTTTGAAAAGGCAATCGAGCTTCGGGAAGAATGGTTCGAGCTCAAAAAGCACCTTTAATTGTATTGAAAATTCGCAAAACACTCTCTTTTCCTCAATAATTTTTTCAAAAAATATTGACAGGAAGAAAGATTTGTTGCTAGGCTCAGTACATACGAAGAGCTTTTTAAAGTATAAAGGAATGGTATGAAACTATCTGGGATAACTCTTCTGATTTGTTTGCTTGGCGTGGCTGTAAGTGGCAGTGTTCAGGCAATGGAAGTGATGCAAACAAGGGCGCAAGAGTTTGCGACCCGCTATGCTGTCCTCATAAAAAAAATTGAGCCCTCTACTAAAATTCAACAAATGCCTGCGCAAAAAAGCGAAGAGTTTGCGCAAAGGGCCGTGAAATTAGTGCAACGATATCTAAAGGAACTGCCCGCTGATCGTGTAGTAAATGAGCAAGTAGGTGAGCTGGCTGATCGTCTTGGCATCGGCAATGCAAATGAAGTAGATAGAAATGGCGATACACCGCTGCTCGTAGTAACAAAAAATATTGATTCAGTTTCTAGTGATCCTAAGGGTCTAGATTTAAAAGCAATTATTCTCCTGCTTGCGATGGGAGCCGATATTAATTATAAAAATCCTAAGGATGGGTTATCTCCTTTAATGGCCGCAATTGTCACAGCAAGTCCAGCGGGGATATGGATTGCTCGCATGCTTGTAAGAGTGGGCGCAGATCCAAAAATAAAAGATAAAAATGGTGTCCCGGCACTTCTGCGTGCAGCAAAGGTTGATAAGTGGTGGAAGCGCCCAGAAGATTCTCTTATGTATGATCTTGCAGCGGCAGGCGCAGACCTTTCAGAGAAAGATAACCAAGGTTATGGGGCTATAGATTGGGCTTCAACCGCAGAGAATAAAACGCTGATTAATGAATTAGATAAGTTAGT
This sequence comes from uncultured bacterium, assembly GCA_963762095.1. Lineage (GTDB taxonomy): Bacteria > Babelota > Babeliae > Babelales > Babelaceae > PRDV01. The sequence continues at coordinate 445,503 of CAVXJI010000005.1, forward strand.
TACACAGATAAAACAGACACGTATTCAAGTGAGTTAAGTTTCAAAAAATTCAAAAAAAAGCCCGGGATTGCTCCCGGGATTTTTTTATGTTCATATTTATTACGCTGCAGCTGCTGCGCGGCTTCTATACGTTCTTCCGTAAGCTCTGCTCTCGCTTGGGGTTGGGCGTTCCATTCTAATTGGCTCGCCTTTTGTTTGTCTCTTGTTTACCATCGGCTTGCCACTTTCTTCGCTTACAGGATAGCCGTGTGCTATGATTTCTTTTTTAACCTTATCTAATGCACGTTGTGCTGTACGTAGTTCTCTGCGAGCTGTATGGTGAGCAGAAATGTTAGATGCCAAGCGCTCATTCCAACTCTTAATGAGATGTCTTTGCTCATGTTGACCTGCATAAGAACCTGCTTTGTTGCTGGCTTCTTCAACGCGTTGTCCCTGCTCTTTAACTTTAGCTTCGGCCGCGTCAACGCGTGCTTGTGCTTGCGCTAGTTTTTGCTCTGCTGTCTCAAACTTCATTTCCGGCTGTTCCACCTTTGCCAACAATGGAGCCGAGAAAAGCAGCGCGATAAGTAATGTGTATTTCATGAGAGTTCCCCCCTTAAAAAATTTGTGTTTTTAACTTCTACTCTTAGCCTACAAGAAGAAGATTTGTAATTGCAATAATTTGCTTACTCTTTTTTGTAAGCAATGTAATTTTGAACTTATTGTGTTGGACTGAGACTATTCCATTATCAAAGTGGGGTGAGCGGTACCGTTGCCATTAAAGAATATTTATTGAGGCAAAATTGAGAGCGCACTCTTCAGGGGGCGTTTGACAATATTTCAGCTACTGTTGTACTTATTACTAGTATAGTATCATTTGTTTTTTGGGGGGTTGCTTATGCTAACAAGATGGATACAAAAACTGACTGTGCTTTTAGTTATGAGTTTTACTTGTAACGGCAAAGTGCTGATCTGGGATTTAGGGGATGTCCTTTTTAAGCAGAGCCGCTTTGGCATTGCACGCTCAATAGGCTTGAGCCATTTTGCTTCATACGCTTTGGGCGACTGGAAAAATCCTAATATTCGGCCACTTCTTTTTGATGTGTTAGGTACGTTGGGAGCACAGCAAGGTCCTGAAAGCCAGCGAGTTTGCGATCAGCAGGGTAATCATCTTCCACAAATTATGTGTGATTGGCTTACAGGCAAGGTAGCTCCCCATGACCTTATTGAGAAAGCGCACAGCTGCATAGAAGATCTTGATGCTCAATCATATTTTATGAGTAAGCGTGAAAAACGGCTCATTAAAGAAACGGTGAGCGTCATTTTTGATCCAGACTACTGTGCCTATTATAATAAGCCGATTGATAAGGCCATCAGGCTACTGAATGAGTGCGCCTGTTATTGCGACGATCAGGGTAAGCCCCACACGCTTATCGTTCTTTCTAACTGGGATTCCTATTCTTTTGATATCCTTTATGAAGATTATCCCCACATTTTCGGTCTTTTTGATCATATTGTTATTTCTGGAGACATCGGCGTAGCAAAACCTCATGTTTCAGCTTTTCAGCATCTTATTAAAACCTACAAACTTAAACCTGAAGACTGTTACTTCATTGACGATCAGCTTACTAATGTACGAGCTGCTGAGCGGTGTAAAATGAATGGTCTCTGGTTTAAAGATGGTAATTATCGAGATCTTAAGCGCAGAATGAAAGAGCTTGGACTTCTGTAACTCTGTCATTATTTTTTATTTGTAAATTCCTTCATTTGATATCTAAAATCTTGGGCCATTTGATTTTTTTTGGCAAAGAAGTACTATTAATATATGGAGGAACGAATTATGAAATTAAGAATACTCGCACTTTTTTGCCTTATGCTCAGCACGAGCGCTGAAAGTATATTTCTTACTGAAGAACTACTTCAAGATTCTTTTATAGGGGCGCTAGAAGGCGAAAAATCAGACAGAATTCAAGTAAGGGTTATTGACCAATGGAGTAAGGGGAGCACAGGCGCTAGCTGTGCGTATCATGCCCTGCGTAATGGCACTTTGCTTGCTTTGGGTTCATTATTTCCTGAAAGAGGCTATCTTGATCTGTTACATTCCACGGAACACATGAAAGAACGCATCACTTTCCCTGATGGGGACTGGCGTGTTTTTATTATAAAGGAGCGACTCAAGCTCATTGCACAAAAAATAATATGTGAAAAACTCATGAAAAGCTTCAAGGGAGCGCGTATTGTTTCTGTAGATGACGATCGAGGTGGAATGAAGTTTAATGATGAGAAGTGCAAACTTGTTTTTGAAAAACATCATCCAGACTGGGATGTGTTGGAGCTAGAGAAACTTGTAAATGCGGTAAAAAATATTAGCTCTCAGTTTGAGCCGCAAATCACTGAGGAAGGGCTGTATTACCAGTTGAATACGCAAGGGCTCTATGAAAAAATGGCTCGCAGTCTTGCGGGTTCATTTAATAACTATTTTTCACCCTTAGATCAGGAATTTACGATCACGTGGGGCGGAAAGCTCCTAGAAGGGGGCGAGGAAATGGAACATTCCTACAGAATAAAAAGACCTCTCAATGGTGACTGGCTTGAAATGAATGAGGAAGTTCCTCGTCTTTTAGAGCGGGAAAAAGAGCACGGGATGCTGCAAGGTACGCCCATTGATACTGCTCTTTATACTGGCATTCAAGAGCCATTGCCTCTGGAGTCAATTGAAGAATCAATGACTGAAGAACAGTATACCACCTATAAAGAAGAATATTTGGATGCCCAGCTTCTTGAGGATTTTAAAGCTATTAAAGATAAAGTGAGAGACGATGAGGACTTTGTCGGTTTAATCTTAGTCTATTTGGGCGGTGACGCCTGCATAGGCAAGCCATCAGCCGGGGTTCTATCATGGCTCTTGGATTCTGATACCCCTGAAAAAGCGAACACTACGGCGAATTATACGAATAGCTTTGCTAAAGAAATTAATAACGGGCACTGGATACCATTAGTTATTATTGCTTCCGGAGGAAAACGGCAGTATATAGTGGCTGATTCCATGGGAAATGCCAATCGCCTGGAAGATCCGACGATCAACAAGGTTATCGGCATTTTAGAAGGGTTTGGAGAGGAAAAAAGAAGCGTGAGGAGTGCTGCTTCCCGATCCAAAAAACTTTCAAGTGCTGAGATGACAGATGTTGATCAAGCTCCTTCTGTGACCGAAGCATTACGCACGGCATCCAAAAAATCAGAGCAACGTTCTGAGTGGTCACTATTTTCTTTGAAGACTCTGCTTGCTTTTAGTGGTACAGCACTTGGATCATGGCTGATTTGGAGAACTTTTTTTGCCAAGCCACAACGGCAAGATACTATAAAAAAAAGTTTTCTTTCTAAAATCTATCCTTGGTAGCTTTCCGTTTGTTAAGCTTTAGGGTTAACAAGCGGAGGAACAATGATTTTTAGAATACTAGTAATTCTAGCATGTGTAAGTATGCCCTTGATGGGCAAGTTGATAGTTGAGCCGGCTCGTATTATTAAACGAGCCGTACCTCAGTACATGCAAAAGCAAGGAATTCCTGGTATTGCCGTTGGACTTTATTACAAGGGAAAGCCCTATTTCTATAATTTTGGTTATGCCGATCCGCAAAAGAAAATGCCAGTAACGACGCATACAATTTTTGAGATTGGTTCAATAACCAAGTCGTTTACTGCTACCATTCTTGCGTTTGAAGTGAACGAAGGGAACATGCAGTTAGACGATGCTTTGGGAGCTTATATTCCCGTGATCAGAGGTCATCCACTGGCAGATATAACGCTCGAGCAGTTGGCTACCCACACCTCAAGTTTACCCAGGAAATCACCTGTTCGTAAGGTATTTATGACCAAGCGAAGAGTCCTGCATGCCCTTCTTGCCTGGCGTCCCGAATTGCCCTTGGGTTCGCATTATCTTTACTCAAATCTAGGCTACAACCTTCTGGGGTACGCTCTCGAAGAAGAAACACATAGGCCTTATATGGCCCTTTTTAATGAGTATATCATTCAACCTTTGCAGATGAAGACGACACTGCTGAAGGTGCCTCGACGCTTGATGTCACACTATGCGCAAGGGCATAATAGACGAGGGATCCCCATTCCACGTATGCGTGTCAATGCCCTTGGTGCAGCGGGCTCTCTCAAATCCACTTCAACCGATATGATGCAGTTCTTAATGGCAAATCTAGGAGCGGCAGGTCCGCAACCACTCATAGAAGCTATGCACCTTACTCAGCAAGGGCTTTTCAAGGCAACAAAAAAAATGATACAAGGACTTTCATGGCAGCACGTACGTTATAAAGGTGGCGAACTTGTCGACAAAAATGGCGGAGTTACCGGCTTTTCTACGTGGATTGGTTTTGTACCAAATCTTGACCCCGAAGATAAAATTGGTTTGCTTTTGCTATCAAATAAGCGAAACAAGCAATTGACCGGCCTTGGCCGCAGGCTTTTACGAGAGCTTTCGAGTCTTGCTAAAAACTCAATAAAAGAAAAAGCTTGATTTTTAAAGGGTTTTAGCTATAAAATAGACCCCTATCGCTAACAGTAAGGGAGATTGTTATGAAGGGTTCTCATTTAATACCGTTGCTTTGCTTCTTTTATTCAGTATCGGCTATGGACGTTGTTCTACAGAAAGTACCTAGATGCAAGAATAAGGTGCCATCGTTGAAGAAACTTATTGCTCACCAGATTATTCATGACAGAGATCGCTATAAAATGCAGTTAGATGCCTGTTCTAAAGATGTCAAAACAAGCCTAGGATATTACTATTGCCGTCTTAATCCTAAAGCTTCATGGAAGGTGTTAGCCCAATGCAGCGATATAAAGCTCAATGAGGAAGTTGAGAGTCAGAAAATTGAGACTCAGCAGCCTGGCATTTTGGCAGCCGTTTTTATAAAAGCTAATCAGGCTGCAATCGCAACGGCTGGTGGGAATCTGTATATATACGATTTTAAAGAGCGTAAGTGTACACCTCGACGTATTCATAATGCACATATACATTCAGTTGCTCTGAGTTGCGACAAACGATACCTGATAACAGCGTCAAGTGATGGAAAGGCGGCAGTAGTTGATCTTTTAACTGATAAAGTTTTTCATTATAGCCACCCTGTGCCGGTGAGATGCGCTGTGATGAGCCCCGATAACAATTTTATACTAACCGGGTCAGTTGATGGGAAAGCGCGTTTATTTGAGACACAAAAAGGAAGTGATGAAAAGCATGGGAGTTGTCTTAAAATATTTGAGCATCATGCCGGATCTTGGTTGCTGGCGGTCGCATTTATTACTCCTGTTGAAATTGCGACTAGTTGTCATGATCATTCAGTAAAACTCTGGAACGTGCCGACAGGCCAGTGCCTGAAAACTATAGGCCAAACTGATAGCCGAAAAATTTGCCTCTCCGGTGCTTTTGCTCCGAGCAAAAACTTTGCCTTACTGAGCTATGAAGGAAATCCCCTAGATCTTATGCATATTGGGGAGTGTCGGTGCCAAGAAGCGGGGCCTGCGCTGCCGACACAAAAAACAGAATATATAGATGAACAGAAAATTACTTCAATCGGATTCAGCCAGGATGCGGATTTTATTATTCTAGGATCTAAGGAAAAGCATTCAAGACTTTTTGCCGTAAATGCTGACGATGCGCAATGCCCCTGTAAGGCAACTATTGAGCCTCTAGCTACTTTTAATAGTCATCTTAGAGCCGTTGCTTCGGTAACGATAAGTACCGATAGGGCTTCAATTTTATGTGGAGATACTGAATCTACGTGGTTAGCTGCTCCTCAAGGAGCTCTTAAATTATGGACCTTCAAGACATTGGCTCGAACATTGGAATTAGATCAAGCGAAATTTGTGCTTGAATTGCCAACAGAGGCGGATAAAGACAAAATAATTAATCTCACAGCTGTTCAGGATCTTGCGATGTATGCAGACTTGCCTAAAGCAGTGAGAGAAACTATAGAAAAACAGTATACGATCGCACACCTCATTGCCCAAGCATGAACCTCTAATAAATCAATAAAAATGCCGCCTTTGACCGTTCTCCCCGATGGAGCATACGAACTGCAGGAGTAGAGGGGGCAAAGTAATTTCCAATTTCTCAGACGTATTTAATGAGACAGCCCTGCTACATGGTCCAGCTCTGCCTTAAAATAAATTAATTTAAAAATTTTTTAATAAAATATTGACAATTAGAAATTTGTAATGGTATGATGAAATTATGAATGAAGAAAATTGAAATTATACGGATTTAAAAATTGCTGCGCTGTATAAAGCTTTTTGATAAGACATTAACGTGAACTTATTAATGATCAAATAGAGCGCGGCTAAAATTGCTGCGATGTGTGGGCTTTTTGGAGGTACATTAGTTTGTAGTTTAGCAAAGCTAATACATTGCAGCTTGAGAGATTTAAAAATTGCTGCGCAATATGAAGCTTTTTGATAAGGCATTAAGTTGTATTATTAATGATCAATAGAGCGCGGCTAAAATTGCTGCGATGTGTGGGCTTTTTGGAGGTACATTAGTTTGTAGTTTTAGTAAAGCTAATGCATTGCAGCTTGAGAGATTTAAAAATTGCTGCGCAATATGAAGCTTTTTGATAAGGCATTAAGTTGTATTATTAATGATCAATAGAGCGCAGCTAAAATTGCTGCGATGCGTGGGCTTTTTGGAGGTACATTAGTTTGTAGTTTTAGTAAAGCTAATGCATTGCAGCCTTACTAATTATGGAGGATACGTTGAAGAATTTATTGCATAATATTACCTGGTTCCTGGTAACACTCGGTGCTATTAATTGGGGTCTTATAGGATTGTTTGATATCAACCTGGTTACAACTCTTTTGGGTGCCTATCCCATGGCTGTAAAAGCTGTGTATATTGCTATCGGTATTTCTGGTTTGGTATTTGCTATACTTGAAGCCAAAGATCATAATTACCTTTAAAGATGATAGTTATATTAGAATCCCGCCTTATAAAGCGGGATTTTTTTCCTTAAGACAATGCCTTACTAAAAAATTCGCCCCTACAAAATCTTTAATTTTATCTAAGAAATCTTATAAAATGGATCAACATCTAAATATATATAAAGAGGTAGTCCGGCATGAAGAATTCTAAGGTTGCAATTATTGGGGCTGGGGCTGTGGGCTCAACTATAGCCTACGCGCTTATGCTTAAAAATATAGTTTCCGAGATTATTCTGCTGGATGTAGATTCCAAGCGCTGTGCTGGTGAAGTAAAAGATTTATCCGATGCATTAGTATTTTCCTATACTTCAAACATTTATCAAGGGACCTATGAGGATGCAAAGAAGGCCGATATTATAATTGTTGCTGCGGGGAAGCCCCAAAAGCCAGGGCAGACGCGCATCGAGCTGATTGATGCGAACATACCCATTTTTAAAAGTATCTTGGATAATCTTGCAGGTCTCAATCCTGAGGCGCTTCTGCTGGTTGTTGCCAACCCGCTTGATGTGCTTACCTTGTATGCCCATAAGCATTTTGAGTTACCTGCGGCTCAGATGCTCGGAGCTGGAACATTTCTTGATTCTCAAAGGCTTAAACATTTTCTGGCCAGTGACTTTTCGGTTTGCGAAGAATCGATTCAAGCTTATGTGATTGGTGAGCATGGCGATTCACAAGTCGTTGCCTGGTCGTCAGTTTCTATTGGTGGTGCCCCCATCGATCGATGGGGGGTCTCGCCTGAAAAGAAAGAGCAGATTGCTCTGGCGGTCAAAAACGAAGCCTATGAAATCATTCAGGCGAAGGGTGCTACTTTTTATGGTATAGCTCTTTGCGTTGCTACGCTCTGTGAGTATATTCTTTTTAACAAAAAAATCATTGTTCCTGTCTCATGGTATCATGAAAAATATAGGGTATGTCTGAGTTTGCCGGTTGTACTTGGCAATCGGGGCGTTGAACGCGTTATTGAACTTGGCTTAACGTCATACGAACTGGAGCAGTTAGAAAAGTCGGCCACCCTTTTGAGAAGTTATGGGGAGTCTCTCTAGCTACAGGAATTTTAACATAGCTGCAATTTCTCACAAATCACTCTCCATTTTAGTCTTAGTCTTAAAAGTGTTGAGCAACTGCATGGTTCAATCCCTGGCCATCCGTTTCCCTTCCACTCGCGCACTTCTGTGCTCCATCGGGATAAACGGCCATTTACATGAGTTTTTTGCAAGTCGCAACTTGCGTTAATAAGATGATTAGTAATGGGATATGGAATTGGCAGCTGAAAGACCTCGTAATGACGTTATTAGCAATGGTGATGTGGTATTTGAATACTCAATGTCCGCGAGAGTTGAGATGGTACTGGCGAGCTTGGGGGTCCAGGGTTGTCTGTCAAGACCCCTGGGCGGTGCAGGCCGCAGAGCCTGCCGCGGGTGCATGGGCGCGCGTAGCGCCCTGCTGCTCGCCGCAAAGGCGTTAAAAAAATTATTGCTTTAATTTTTGGCCATGCTCAATTGTAGGGCTAAGCAGCTACATTTTACTTAGATTTTTTTTAAGACAGCCCCGGCACGAACCGCGCCCCAAGGTGACAAAAAAAGAAATAGTATATATCCTAGAGGATATGAAGGTACTCCATGAAAAAAACCCATAATCTTGTAGATATACGTACGGTCAATCCAAAGATAGTGCTTGATATCAAGTATGCAACTGAAGATAACTTTGTAGGCTGCAGCATTTACAGTCAGGCAAAAGCATTTTTACGCTCAGAAGTGGCTGCCAAACTGGATAAGGTACAAAGGACACTTGAATTAGAAGGATTGGGTCTTAAAATATGGGATGCGTACCGTCCTCACTCTGTACAGCGTACGTTGTGGTCAATTGTTCCTGATGAGCGCTATGTGGCCGACCCCGAAAAGGGTTCATCGCATAATCGCGGCGCGGCGGTTGATGTTACTCTTGTAAATTCGACAGGAGAGGAGCTTGAAATGCCTACGAAATTCGATGACTTTAGCGTCAAAGCACATCGAAGCTTCGTTGACATGAGTTCCGAGGCTTTAAAAAACAGAGAAATTCTTGCATCAGTTATGATAGCCCACGGCTTTACACCATTAGAGACAGAATGGTGGCATTTTAATGATGAGGCCTGTGCCACGTATCCCCTTTTGGATATTTCATTTGAGGAACTTTCCTAAATCATTCCGCCGTTTCTAGAGATATTTGCATGCCATCATCTTCGGGGTCAGGAGTGGTAAAGTGGCATGTTTCTTCAACAAATTCAAATAAACGCTCTTGGCTGATCTCTCCTTCGATGCGGTCTACTTCCTTACCGCCAATAAACATGATAAATGCTGGAATAATCTCGATTTTGTGCATTTGTATTAGCTTAAAGAGCTTATCTTTATTTACTTTAAATATTTTGAGTTCATCTTTAAACTTCTCGGAAGCAGCAGAAATTCGTGTTTCCATATTTTTACAATGTGAGCAGACAGGTGAATAAAACTCAACAAGAACGGGGTCTACCTCTTGGGCAATAGTGCTGAGAAATTCGGGTATGGACCTGATATGTTTTATAAAGGCGAGAGGAGCTGGCTTATACAGCCGGTTTTGAATGGTCTCTTTATAAGGGCCATCAAAGCCCCATTGGGAGAGAAATTTTAATGCGTCAATGGCGGCTTTTGTAGCATCGCCTACTATGACTGCAACCTGCCTATAGCGTGGATCGGCAACATTGCCGGCAGCCATAACACCTTCAACAGGAGTTTCTTGGGTCCGTCCGTCCTTGAGCTTTATGCATCCGTTTTTATCGAGTTCCAATTTGCCTTTAAAAAGATCGGTATTAGGTGTCAGACCTGTTGATAGAAAAATTGTTTGTGTTGCCAGTTTGGATGGCTCGCCTGTGACCACATCTTCAAGCTCAACGTGGGTAATATTACTGTCATCTCCGACGATTTTTATTACTTTTTTTTGTACCACAACGCTCACATTTTTTAGACAACGCAGCTTTTTTTGCATGCTTTCGACGGCAGTCAAACGCGGTCCAGAAACGATCAAAGTAACAGACTTTGCTTTGGGAGCTATCTGTAAGACCCGCTGAATGGCAATATCACCCCCACCGATGACGATAGCGTCTTTGTCCTGAGTAAATCCCGCATCACAAATGCCGCATGAAAAAAGTCCACGGCCCCAGTAGATATCCTCATTTTCTATACCTAATTTCCTCTGCGAGGCTCCCGTTGCGATAACTACGGTCAGAGCGTGCACAGTTGTATCAGTCGTTGTTGTAAGCTTGAATGGCCAGCTGGAAAAATCGATAGAGGCTATTGTTGCAGGGTCAAGTAATGCCCCGAACTGCACAACTTGTTTTTCAAGTTTGTTCATACTGGCATGACCGCTTTCTTTGGGTAATCCAGGCCAATTTTCTACAACCGCTGAATCCATGAGGTCTCCACCGGGCTTGGGCCCCTGAAAAACCACGGTTCGGTATCCCGCACGTGCAGGAGGTATAGCTGCGGCATAGCCGGCAGGTCCAGAGCCAATTATAGCAACATGGATAAGATTTTCTTTACCTTGTAAAAGTTCGGGTATATTTTTCTGATCTATCGGTGCGTAAAGTAAAGCAGTTGCGCTTGCGCACACAAGTAACCAGCTGATTTTATATTTCATATGCATGAACCATTATGTTAAGGTTGTTAACGGTCTTACCGACGTCATTTTTAATTTTAATTCATCCTGCAAGCTCTTAATCTCACTTTTTACCTCCGAAAGGTGTGTCATGAGAAGAGAGAGCTGTGCTGGATTATTTCCATTTTTTTTAAGAGCCGCAATGCTGCTTTCAATCTGTACTTGTTCGCTCTTACGCGTATCAAGCTTTTCCTTAAGCATTGAGATGCGAGCGTTCATAGCCTCAGCAGCCTGTTTTTGGTTAAGGGTCACGTGGGCAATGCTCATATTTCCAATCAGCAGAGTTAATCCCGCAATAATTTTTTTCATGCTGTCTCCCATTCGGCATAAAGTATCTATGTATTCTTAGCCTAGCAGAAAGACGACAACGCTTTCAATATTTTTCAAAATGAAATTTAGAATTGTTTTTAAATTTTTATAATTGTGGAATGGTAAATGTGGTTGTTTGTTGCACTTATTGCCTAATGGGGCAAGTTAACAGTTGACTGAAAATTACTTGACCCTGACTTGTATAGGCTTGTATAAGTTTTGCAGAGCGGTATACTAAAAAGGTTACCTTTAGGAATTAAATTATGAAAGATTTTATGAAAATACTCTTAATTGGTGGGGGCATTTTGCTTATGCCTTTGTTTCTCTACTTCTATGTGCGAAAGCCTAGTTACCTCACCTTGCCAAAAATTCAATCTGTTGAGGACATTATCCAATTTTTCCCTACAAAGAAAATGGATCTAGATGCGCGAGCTGTCCAGGCAATGAACGAAGCCACAAAAAGCCTTGAAACCATTTATGAAATCGATCCATCAAAGAGAACCTTTGATAATACAATGACTCCATTTGATGCCGCTGTTGCCCGTTTTAATTCTATGATTTCTCTTACGCAACTCCTGACCCTTGTTAGTCCAGATCAGGAACTCAGGAAGGCCGCTGAAGAAATGTTGGTTAAGTTGCAATCTTTTAACATAGATCACTTTTCCCATAACCCTCAATTATATACTGCTTGTGCAGACTATGAGACCCGTTTAAAAGATCCGTCATTTGCAACGCAGGAAGCTCTTAGTAAGGAAAAAAAATATTTTGTAGAGCAAGTTATGCTTGATTTTCGACGTAATGGCCTTCAATTGCCTCCTGAAACTCAAGAAAAAATTAAAGCCATCCGTAAGTTGTTATCTGAGCATGAGCTACAGTTTGAGCAAAATATTTCGGCTGAACAGCGCACACTAGAAGTTACAAGAGAAGAGCTTGCCGGATGGGATGACGTGTCCATAGATGCTCTTAAAAAGAGTGCAACTGGTAAGTATATTCTTCCTTTAGACACGCCTACTAATAATAAAATATTTGAAGAATGCTCAGTAGCTGCAACCCGTAAAGCATATCATGATCTATTTATGAATCGCGCCTATCCTGCCAATGAGAAAGAGCTTGCTTCTATTATTGACCTTCGTGATCAATTAGCTCATTTGTTAGGTTTTCCGAGCTATGCTGATCTAGATACTCAAAATGAAATGGCTAAAACTCCAGGCACGGTTACAGCATTTATAGATCAAGTGGCGCCAAAAGCTGCAGTTAAAGTTGCAGAAGAAATGGAACTTCTTAAAAAAGATCTTCCTGAAGGAGTGAATCTTGATAAGGACGGTAAGTTCTATCCATGGGATTATACCTACGTAAAAAATTATTATAAGAAAAAATATTTGGCGGTTGATGAAGCGCTTATAGCAGAGTATTTCCCTGTTGCGTATACATTGCCGGCATTACTCGATATCTATCAGCAATTTTTTGGATTAAAGTTTAAGAAGGTAGAAGATAAGCATACATGGCATGAAGACACGCAATTGCTGGCGGTCTACAAAGATGGCATGTATAGAGGCACGATTATTCTTGATATTTATCCGCGGCCCTTTAAATATACGCATGCATGTGAGCTTACCGTTATTCCACCTGTTCGCGGCTCCGATGGTCAAATAAATCCAGCATTGTTAACGGTCGTGGCAAACTTCCCTTCTGAAAAGCCAGGACAGCCGGCATTGCTCAAAAGGCAGGATCTGATTGTTTTCTTCCATGAGTTTGGTCACGCTATTCACGCCATAATGGGCGCAACAGAAATTGCCTCTTTTGCAGGGACCAACGTAAAAATGGACTTTGTTGAAATGCCATCACAAATGCTTGAGAACTGGATGTGGGATCCGGTAATTTTAAAAATGGTAAGTTCGCATTACAAAACAAAAGAGCCGCTCTCTATTGATTTAATTGAAAAAATCAGAGCGTTAAAGAGTTTTGATACGGGCCATTTTATTTCAGGTCAACTTGCTCTGGCTTCTGTTGCTCTAGCTTACTTCCTGCCCGGAGAGCATAAAGATACGGCTGCTATTTGGAAACTCAATCAGCAGCGGTTTAGAGGGTATCTCTTTTTTGATAAGAGCAGTCATCACTATGCTGCATTTGGTCACTTGGCTAATTATGGCCCAAAGTATTATGGTTATATGTGGTCTCAGGTATATGCAGCTGACCTCTTTAATTATATTAAGCAGTTTGGGCTGCTCAACCGTGAAATTGGTGAGCGGTATACGCATGAAGTGATAGGTAAAGGCGGTAGCCAAGATCCTATGGAGTTGCTCGTAAACTTCTTGGGAAGAAAGCCGAACTCTGAGGCATTCTTTAAAGATTTGGGTATCGACAACATTCAAGAAAAAGCATAAAGGTATCATGGACCAGACTGCCACTTTTAGACAGCATGTTCTTGCTGTTGTAAAAAAGATCCCAAGAGGTTCAACCTTAACCTACAAGCAAGTTGCCCAACTTGCAGGCAGCCCGTTAGCCTTTCGTGCTGTTGGCTCAATCATGAAACAAAATGTTGATCCTGAAATTCCTTGTCACCGTGTCATACGCTCTGATGGTGGAATGGGTGGCTATAACAGTGGTATTGAAAAAAAAATAGAACTTCTCAAAAAAGAAGGAGCCTTGCGCTAGCTCAGCTCCTGGATTGTTTAAAAAGCCTTAGTCTCGAGGCTGTTTGTGTGGTTGTGGTCTATGCTTTTCAAAAAGTCGCTCGGCCATACTTTTATTTGGTCTATTGCGAGGAATATTACCCCCCAATGCAGCACCGCTTGATACGAATGATTGGGTGAGCCTTTGTGATGCTTGTAGGCACATAGTCGTACCTAGAACGGCTATTGTAAGTAGTAACTTCTTTTTCATGAGATCTCCTTTTTTGTTAGTCGGTTTAAATCTCCAATCCCGGTAAAACAGAAGCAGTTGCTGCTGATGGTCGAGGCACATCAAAAAGCGTTGCCAGCGTTACGCAGATTTGGGGGATATATACTGTGGTACTTATTCGTTTTTGAGTAAAGCGTCCTTTCTGATAAAAAATAAGAGGAACTTGAGTATCGTAGGCATACTGAGTGCTGTGCGTTGTTCCCAGCGCATGTGAATCTATCATGGTATAGGGATTAACAGAGAATATTATTTGTCCGCTTCGCCCTTTATATAACTGGCGTGCGAGATACTTATCTAAGTCGTATGAGGCAAAGTGAGCATTTTGAAGCTCATCAAACGTCCAGGCCCTTCGTATGCCAGTTAGGCTGAGCAAATAATCCTTCATTGATTGATATAGCTTTTTTTGCGTATCATCGCTCAGGCTGGCAAGAATTTTTTGATCCACATAAAATTGCGGCTCTTGAAAACGAATGACAAAGTTTTCAATACCATAGGTTGCTTTAATGAGTGTATTAAGATTGTGTCTAAGGTCGGTATCGATGTAGCGTCGAGCCAGATCGAGTCCTTGCTTATGAGCAAGTTCTGGCAGGGGGGTGACGCCGTGGTCTGCCGTTAGAACAAACAAGACTTCTTCCCGCGGGATCCGCTGATAGAGTTTTTCCATAAATGCCTTTAGCTGGGCATCCATGTGATAAATCATATCCAAAGCCTCTATGCTTTGAGGGCCATAGATATGTGCTACTTTATCGAGGCTACTGAGTCCTAGCCATAAAATAAACCTTTCGGAAGGCTTGTCAGAATATTTTTTTTCAAAAATGGTTAATGCAAGATCAAGAAGATCTTTATTTGCATGAGGCGTAGCAGCGTAGATCTCAGCCCCCTTTTTCCCTCTATAAGAGATCGGTTTGCCAAGATATGAAAAAGGTAGGGTACTATACGTGTAATTTTTTACATTTTCAAACGCATAAGCAGGATGTGCTGGGGGAAAGAATAGATCCCAGATGAGGATGCGGGGTTTTAAGGATAGGCGTTTATTAAACTTTTTTAGCCATTGCGGTAATTCCTTCAAATAAGCTTTGCTTGAAGTATAGTTCCCCGTTTTTTCATCAAGCCAGAGTGCTTTGCCCAATCTTCCTGCCATTGCTATAGCCGTGCGGCTTTTTATCGAGAGAGCCCATACGGTGTTTTGCGCATGAGGATAGGAATGCATAATAAGCTGATCTGACAGATTATCAACCAAGCTCAGCCGGGCAGATTTGCCGTAGGGATAAAGTCCTCCATGAGGATTAAATACTGCAGCATTTTTTACCGTATCATCGTCACAAGAAACAACGTTACCTTTTTTATCAAACCATTTATTATTAATAATGCCATGCACTGATCCGTACGTACCGGTACTTAATAAATAATGGCCAGGGCCCGTTGCTGGCATCGCATGATCGTAAAAAGCATTCACAAAATGCACGCCGTTTTGAGCCATCAAACCTATGCCGCCCTTAAGGTAAGGTCGAAGTTTCGGTAGGTAGTGTGCACTCAATTGATCGATTACAATAATAACCGTAAGTCGGGGAGCTTTTGCCAAAAGCGACAAGGGCAAAAGAGTAAGAGTCGCGACAAGAACTGCTAAAAGATGTATTTTTTGAGTGAGCATCTCCTACTCCCCGTTTGCCAAAATGAATTATTCTAAAGAAAGCATGCTTAATTGGCTTATATTTTTATATTAGAATAAATTCATTTAGATATGCAAGATTTTGTGTGTCTGCGGTACTACTATGGATTAAAATCTTGGGCTACTTAATGGCCCGTGCTTTTTTTCAAATGTCGCCATAACGCGTGCATTTGTTTGACAAAGAGAAATAAAAATGCTATATTTCTTATAAAATAAACCATATAATTTATCAAGGAAATTCATTATGAATAAAATATTTTTAGCGATTTTTATAGCCATTTTTGGCTCTATGGCAATAAGCCAAGCCGTGTTAAGTCCCGAGCAAACAAAAGTCACCATCAGGAATACTAGTTCTAAAGCAATGAAACAGGTACGAATGAGAGTTCGCTTTATGACCAAGAAAGAGGCCGAAAAAGGCAAGAATGCAACGGGTCAGGAAGGTAATGTGCGGATCAAGGGTATGCAGCCAAACACTCAGGTGACTGTCGATGTAAGATCTGCTCTTGAAGGAACTCCTCTTAATGGGATTGCTATGAGTGAAATTGCCAGTGTTGTAATTCTTAAACTAAATGGCACATATGCGCAGGGAGATGCATTCAAATTTCAACATGCCAAAGGTGATGAGTTTACGACTGATGCTGATAATTTCGAGATTGTAGAAGTACTTGAAACAATGGCAAAGTTTCCTTTTGCTATCGTTGCTGTTCCCAGCACTTCTGTGCCTGTGCAACAAGAAATCACTAAACTATCAATTGGATCCGTATCTACGCCTGAAGCTGAAGTGAGCCGCAAGCAAACGGTTGTAACTGTTACTAATAAAAGTTCGAAGCCAGTTTTTGAGTTGCGCTTTAAGGTAAGACTTACGGATAAACAAGGAAATTCAGTAGTGGGCTCAGCAGATATTCATAATCTAGAAAGTACCAATACGCAAACGGTAGATTTATTAAAGGCGCTGAAGCATAAGACTACCCCTGTTCAGATCCCATTCTTAATGAATATGATAAATGGCGTTGAGCTTGCAAAGGTCGAAATTGTAAAAATTCGCATAAGAGGCGAAAAGAAGGCTAATAAAGATGAGTCTGGGAAACTCTACTTCTTTGAGAAAGCAATCGGCTTTGAAGTTGATGAACTTTGGTCCGAAGAAAGAAAAGCAAGAGCAAAAAAAACCGCAGCTGCTGATTATTTCGTGATTAGTGATGGCGGGGAAACCGTTTTTGCGATGGATCCAATAGATTTAAAATAATGATGATTGCAAAGGAAATTTGCACTCAAGCTGCTTGGCTTAAAACACGAAGTCTCATTGATTTTTAATATATTTAAAGTAACGATGCTGCCCATTCACTCGCATTATTTGTAAAAACTACTAGGAAGTTTTACACGGAAGTACTAGGAAGTTGAAATGCTTCCTAGTTGACTTTAGGTGCTGCACTTGAGTCGTAATTATATACCTCTTTATTTTATAAACTCCCATTTAAATCAAGTGGGTTTTTTTAGTTGTTGAGCAAGAAAATGCGCTTGAATACTTTCAAGAAAGAGAATATATTCTTAACTCAGAATCAGTAATCTCATTAACCATAAATGAAAGATTTTATGCTTTTTGCGGCAGCAGATGAAAATTATATAAAACTCTTTATAGCAATAAGTTTGTTTTCCGCATCATTTCTTGAAGGAAATACTTTGAATACCACTATATCTATGGCTATTGATAACTACCTTACAAGCGTAACGGCAGAAGGCAATTTTAGTGGTGCGATTTTAGTGGCCCATGAAGGCGCTGTAATATTTAAGAAAGCTTATGGTCTTGCGAGTTATGAGCTTAATGTCCCCAATACGGTGTCTACAAAATTTCGTATCGCTTCTATGACCAAGCAATTTACTGCAGTGTCAATCTTACAATTACAAGAACGAGGCTTGCTCTCCGTGCATGATACGGTGTCCCGATTTATTCCAGATTTTCCCCAGGGGGACGGTATTACCATTCATCAGTTACTGACGCACACGAGCGGAATCCCTGAAGTTACCAGATTTCACGATTTTGAAACCTTTAAATATTTTCCTCATACCGTAGGACAGCTTGTTGCACGCGTAGCACAAGAGCCGCTAGATTTTGTACCGGGAACGCGGTTTAGCTATAGTAACTCAGGGTACTATCTGCTCACGGCTATTATAGAAAAAGCTTCAGGCATGTCATATGGTGAATATGTTGCCAAATTTATCTTCAATCCTTTAGGCATGAACAATTCTGGATTAGATTCTACTACCACTGTTATCCCTCAGAAAGCATATGGTTATAGCAAAGATGCCGGCGGTCTTAAAAAAGGCGGCTATTTGGATATGTCGCTTGCCGTAGGATCGGGCGGTCTCTATTCTACCATCGAAGATCTGTATCGCTGGGATACAGCCTTATATACTGATCAATTAATCAACCAATCGTCACGTGCCACGATGGTGCATCCTTTTGCCTCATTGCCCGAGTTAGTACGCAATTTTTTGGGCGAGATGACAGGGAATCCAGCTGATACAAGCTATGGCTATGGAGTTTGCATAAGCCCTGATGCAA
Organism: uncultured bacterium; assembly: GCA_963762095.1. Classification (GTDB taxonomy): domain Bacteria; phylum Babelota; class Babeliae; order Babelales; family Babelaceae; genus PRDV01. The sequence goes on from CAVXJI010000005.1 coordinate 463,565, forward strand.
AATGCATTTCACATGCTGGTAAAATTCTTGGATTCAGCTGCGTTATGCTGCGCTTTCCTCAAACTAAGAGTTCAATTATTATCTTGAGCAACAATGATTGCACGCCCATGAAGGAAATTTGTACTCAGGTTGCGGCGTATTGCAAGTTACTGAATCTTTTAGTACAAAAATCCAAATAACCAGAGCGGGATGCGTTTGCCGGTACCGTGCTCTATATCATCTAAAGCTAGATATCCTGCATCATGCTCTCTAATCTGCTTGGTATCTTTATTTTTGCCTCCAACCTCAATATAAAATTTACGATCAACCAAAAAATCAGTATTTCTTGTTGTAGCAACAGTATAACCAGGGCGAAGGCTGGCAAGGAAAAACGTCTCGCGCAGAGTGCCAGCATTGGGATGGATAAAAGCAAATGCAAAGAGTTGATTAGGATTTGCTAAGAAAATCTTTTCTGGATCTTCAATCCGCTTTAATTTTTCGGTGCTTGATTCTAAAGAGCAAATGATGGATGCATCTTCTAGATATTTAAAATAGGTTTTGAGAGTACGATCATCTCCGATATCAGTTATTTTTTTTATGGCTTGCCAATTTGGAGTGAAAGGAACTGCCTGAGCAAGATAGGTGACGAGCTGTTTGATTTTTTTTACCGTATTTCCAGAAAGATGTGGATATATAGCAACTAAATCTGATTCCAAGGTTGTGTTTAAGTTTTGTACAATGATCATTTTAAATTCTTCATGAGACTCAAATTGCCGGAAATAAGGATAATAGCCATATTCCAAATATTCCGTGAATAATTTTAGAATTTTGAGCTTGTGCTCGGTAAGCTGCTCCATAACTTGAAAGGCAATCGCGGTATGGTCAGATACAATCTGATCAATGGTATGCGCGGAAAGCTGCATACTGTGCTTCAACTCGATAAATTCACGAAATGACAACCCGAACATCCGATACACAACTGCTCGTCGAGCCAAATCATGACTTCCTTTATGAATTTCTAAGGCAGAACTACCAGATGCGAGTATCCTTAAATCGGGAAATGTATCATATATACTCTTGAGTTCAAGCGACCAATTGGGGTATTTATGAATTTCATCAAAGGCAATTTGCTTGCCTCCTAATTTAACAAATGTTTCAGCAATCTCATAAAGAGATGTTTTGCCTATTAAGAAATGGTCAGCCTGGATGTAGAGGATCTCATCGCTCAGGGGATTACCTTTCGCTGCTTCCACCAGATATTGGATCACGGTGGTTGTTTTCCCGATGCCCCGCTCCCCTAAAATGACGGCAAAGCGATGTTTCATGGGGGTAGTGCGAATAAAATAGCGCCGATACTGCTCGAATTTTAACTTTATAAAGTTTTGACTCAGTTCACGCAAGTCTTCAAACATAGTACACCTCGTATGTAATGCATTCCAGATATAACACATAAAAGTCTGTAATACAATACATACTTGATTTTTTTTCAAAGCTGTTGCAATGGCTTCTTAATGTGTCAGACGAGAGCCGAGGTATATATTTTCAAATGAATCCTCCTGGAATGCACTCCATACAAAATGGACAAAAGTCTGTAATGTAATACATAGCCATAATCTAGATAGGCTTGCTTTTAATTTAGGAAAAATTGCGTGTCAGTGTTTTGCCAACCAGGCATGGTGACCAATTATATCTTTTCAAAAGATTTGTTATACTATTCCAAAGTGCATTAAATGAGGGTGGAATGAATGGAAGAACAGCATCAAGGCATTGTGTTGCGCGCGAGCTCTGAATTTAAGAGCTCAGTTACGCTTCTAGACGAGCATTATGGTAAGATAGAAGGCCTTGTATACAGGAGGGCAGGGTCAGGAAGCCAGCAGTCATCAAGGTTATTCCATGGTGCGCTCATTTCCTATTCAGCAAAAAAGAGCCGTGCTAAATATGTTATTTCAGACATACAGCTTCTTAATATGCCTTCATACTGGACTGGAGAGCATTTCCTATTTTTCCATCATGTACTAGAACTTTCCGATTATTTTTTGCCATGGGATGCTCAAGCGACTGCGTTATTTCGATTGCTTTCAGTCTTATATACCGATCCTGAAGCGGTTGGTACAAAGCGGTCACAAAAGGTTTTTTTGTCCCATTTTTTCAGACGACTGGGCATGTATCCAGAGGATGAGTTAGCGTTTGCAGATAAAGAGAGCATTGAAATTTGGTTGCGTGCCTGCATCAATGTGCATCCCCAGGCAGCGTTATTAAACACAGCAGGTTTCTTAAAAACATTGGAATTGCATGAAGAACCAGCATAAAAGCGAAACTATTTTTCGCATGCTCAGGCCCCTCTTGGTGGTTCTGGGTATGCTTTTTTATGCTCCTGCGACAGCCCTCGGCCCCTTTACGGCACTTTTTAATCAAGAATGGGATACGGCTTATAGTTTTACCAAACAAGTTGAAAAAAATATTGAAGATTTGCAAAAACGGCGAGCTGAAGGGGGTGCTCAGCAAGCGGCTTATAAATCAGTAGCTGATAGTATTCAAAAAAGAATTGCTAGCTTTAAAGAGCGTGCTCAACGGGTGCGCAACACCGAGCTCGAATACGTAAACCAGGAGTTGGCCATTGCCAACAAAACAGCCCAAGTGTTGGCCGAGATCGGACAAGAATATCAGGACTTGAAAACGACATTAGATGCTCATATAAAACTATTACAAGACTATAAGGCTGATCCTGAATTTAAAAATAAAGGGTTTCAGCCAGAACAAAAATCTATCTACTCCATTGATGACTTTCAGAAGATAAATAGCATAGTTCTTAAATATGACAGCGAATTAAAAGGCCTCGAAGATCGGCTCAAAAAGATAACTGCAGATTACGATACTCTAAAAAAGAATCTAGCCTTGGCCCGGCAAGAGTATGAAGAAAAAAAGAAAGAGCAAAAAGAGCTTAAATCCAAAGATATTGCAGAAGAGCGCCCTGAGCGGAGAAAAATGTCTCTTAAGCAGCGTGGTGAGTTGCTCGATGCCGAAGAACGTTTGCTCGGATTTAAAAAAGAGCTTGCCGAACTAAAACTGAAAGCAGCTGATGAACGAGCGCAATTTATTGAGCAAAATATCAAGATCACCAAATTGCAGCTCGAAGTTCTTGAAAATGAAGCAGATCATGTGCGTAAAGAGCTGCGTATCGATAAAAAAGACCTCACAGTAGCTCAAATGGCGCTCAAAAATCAAGTGTCAGAATCAACAAGGCTTCAGGAAGACTATGCTAAGCGGATAGAAAGCCTTAATTTGCTCAGGCAAAGTGAACTAAATCAGATTAACCAATTAAAGCAACGCTATGGCGTCACTGAGAGCGATCTTGAGGCTCTCTATAATTGGGTGTATCAGCCGTCCACGGTAGCTGATTGGAATGCGCTTATTGATATTGGTCGCTTGCACGACCATATTATTTTTGAAATTGATACGCATAAAGACATGCTGCTAGCACGTATTGAGCTTGAGAAAGCAAAAGTAGCAGAAGCAGAGGTAAATAATCTGATTATACAGTCATGGTATAACCTGACGACAGGCCATTTTGATGGGTATCAGGCGACAGAACTAGCAAAAGAAATAAAACAGTATGAAAAAATAAAAGCCGACATTCAAGGGTCAATTTCATCGCTGGCAGATAAGGCAACGGCGGCTTCTAATTCGCTTACTGCAAATGCCCGTATTGCAGAAACGATCAAGGCGCGCATAAAAACATTTAGGGAACAACAAGACACCGTCTTTAAAAATAATAAGGAAGAATATGCCCGGCTTGCTCTTCTTTTAAAAGAAGCGATTACCAATGCTCAACAGCGTGGAGAAGTTATTACACAGCTTATAGAGCTTTATACCACGCTGGTCCACTTTAAAGAAATGACGATCAAGAAAATTGATACGATGCTGAGTGTCCTTTCGTCAAAGAGTCAGTGGAAGGGCGGACCTCAGCTGTGGAAAGGTCTTAAAAAGTTTATTCCTGATATGACCAAATTTGTTCAGTACCTCTTTGATGGCAAGCAAATAGGGCTGAGCTTGGCTAACAATCAGAAAGCATTGACCAACTGGTTTGGGAGTATCAAGACTACTCCATCTAAACTGCTTGCAACCCTTCTTTACCTTATTATACTGTTTTTAATTTATTTGCTGCTCAGGTTATATCTGCCTGAACTAGCGCTCTTTCTTGCAAACGCAGTAACCGCTGACCACGGGATTGCTTACGTAATAAGCAGCTTCTTTGCAACATTAATAACCTTCTTGGTGCGTCATCTCAAAGGAATATATATTTGGACGCTTGGTTTTGCGGCGGTGCATTCACAAATGGTAGATACTTACCTCGGAGTACTATTTTATCTTTTCTCGATACCGCTTGGCATCTATTATATGTATCGTTTTATTATCTATCTTAAGGCCGTGAACAGTGCCAGAGGATATGTTTTTACCTCAAAGCGCTATCAGCAAAGATTCTTTTTAGCACTCTCAATATTTTCCTATGCAACGATAACCATCTTCTTTTTAAGAGAGGCGATTCTACGAGCGTTTCCTAAAGCCGACGCTCCAAACACGCTTCTTGCGCTTAATTTTATTCTTTTGCAGGTTTCGCTTATTCTCATCATTTCTCGTGAACAGGTGCTAAGCCTCATACCCCGTTCAACACCCCTATGGGAATGGGTATATGAGCATTTGAGCAAATATTATTATCTCTTTTTAGCAGCTGTGATCTTTATTATTGTTATGAGTAATCCGTATATTGGCTACGGCCCAACGTTCTTTTATGCAATTACGCGGCTTTTTCTTATAGCATTGCTTATTCCTTTCTTTACTGCCCTGCATAATAAAATTAAGCAGTGGTCAGGATCGTTCTTTTTTTATGGTGATGAAGAAGGCATTAAAGAGCGCTTTAAGTACGGCCGAACGACCTATGGTCTTTTTGTCATTGGCAGCTTTCTTTTCTTAACCGCATTTGCGCTGATTGTTGCCATTAATATCTGGGGATATTCTGTAGGATTTGAAGATATTGTTGCATGGCTGCGTAAAGGAATTTATGGGTTCACCCATCCATCCACGGGCAGGCATGTAGAAGTCAATGCACTTCATTTAATTAGGGTCTTCTTTTATATACTAGGGGGCATTGCGCTTGCCTATTTTATTAACAGGTTCGTGCTTAAGCGTATGTTTGAGCTCTTGCTTGTGAATGTTGGGATTCAAAGCGCTGTATTATCGTTAACACGCTATCTTATTGTTCTGCTTGCCATTTTTATTGGTCTTAATAGTGTTGGTTTAGGAGGTTCATTTTATGGTATTGGAGCAGCACTCTTAGGTCTTGGAATTGCTGGCAAGGAAATTATTACCGATTTTATAGGGTACTTTGTTATTCTTATCCAACGTCCTTTAAAAATTGGTGATTTTGTAAGGATTGATCCTGACCTTACTGGTGTTGTTCGGCATGTGACCTTGCGCTCCATTATTATGCGCAGAAACAACAGTGTAACCGTTATTATTCCTAACTCATTTATTATGACTAGACCGGTTACTAACTGGAACTATTCACGCAATTATTTTGCTTTTGAGGATATTTTAGTTACGGTTACGTATGCTGCAGATCCAGCTCTCGTAAAACAATTAATTCTCGAGGTTCTTGATAAGAACATAAATGTGCTTAAAAACCCAGCACCCATAGTGCGTTTAAATGATTTTACCGATAACGGTTTTCTTTTCATGGCCCGCGGCTTTTTAAGCCCTGATAAGGTGCTTGATCAATATGACATTTCATCCGACGTTCGCCTTGAAATAGTGCGCACCTTGCGTGCTCAAGGGCTTGATGTTGGCTCTCCTACACGTGTTCTTAAGCTAGTGCAAGAGAAGCCAAAAGAAGAGGGAAAATAGGTTATTCTGTATCGCGTTAGCAACCCTGAATAACCAAGATTGCTAACACGATGAATATAACGTTTTTAATTCCTCTCCTTTAAAAAAATACCAATGTTGGATACTATCTCTACTTGAGTAGCGCTAATAACCTCAATAATACTCGACTTATACTGTACGCACTGCTACAGTTTGTGGCGCACCAATGAGGCGATATAATCCAAATAAGGGAATGCCACCGGCTGCGGCCGCCGCATCATTGGCAAATGGACCGGGAAGTTCTAAATTAAGACGCGAGTCGGTAGGTCCATTTTGGATTGAGGATCCAGCATCATAGGTAAACTGTGTTGGCGTGCTCACAAATGTTACAGGAACTTCAGAGTTAAATTGTGATGCTCCGGTTAACGCTACGCCAGCAGTGCTACTCGTATCAATTGTAAACGTGAAGCCGGAAGCATTATTAACTCGTGAACCTAGATCCAAAGCAACACCTTGGGGACAATTGTATATGTAGCTGTTGTTAGGAGTGATAATCTGACCCCCAAAGCCTCCTACAATGCCTTGTGCACAATTGAATAAGCCAATAAAGTCTTGAGTAACACAGGTAGTGCCATTTACAACGTAACCCTGTGCCGTTTGGCCTGCTCCATTCACTTGTATGCTCGCAACGTATGAAAAGGAATTTGAAGCAACTAGAAAACCATAGGCTCCTCCTGTTTGCATAACATAGAAGTATCCAGAGCCGTTAATCCATCCATCCTGGCCCAAAAACACACCGGCAAGAGCACCACCTAATGTAGATATGTGACCCACGACGTCTGCATCTGCAAGAAAGGCATTAGCTTGCCCGCCAACGTGCGCATACAAATTGACCCCCAGAGCAAGGTTGTTACGATCGTCTATTAATAATTGGCTACCAAATAAGGCTCCGGTAAGTTCTACGGCAACAGTGTAGGTGGGAGGAATGAGGGGATTAACCTGGAACCAAATACCAACAGTTTCTACTGCACCTCCAACAATATAGCAAATGGCAGCTGCATTGCTGTTTTGAACTATAACATTTGGGCAAAATGTAAGCGCTGCACCCTTGTCAGTGATTACGACAGGAGCTCCGCTATACGTTACTGTATTTAAAGCAGCAGATACCACCGTATTTTGGTACACCGTACCTGTGCTATCAGTGAGGATAATTATATCACCAGGAACGATGCCACAATCCGCAAAATTTGGTTGAGTGGACCCGGAGGTGGTTACTGTTAACAGATTATTGGGGCCCGCGGGAATGGTGGTCATGGATGTTATTGTGCTGCCATAAATTCCAAGGCTATTTTGAGAGCCATCATTAGCGCAAAAGCTACTGTCAGCCTGCAATTGGCCTGCCAACATATAGGTAAAACCAGCGATTGGTCGAGTATCGCCGATAAGACGAAGTCCGCGTCCTTGCAAAGAGCCAATGTCAGTTCCCCGATCATTAATAGTTGGATCGGAAAAATTTGTATCGATAAACAAAGTCTCGGTATACTTACCCGCTGGAATGCTCAAAGTAACATTTTTCGCTCCCGGTGGCAGTGGCACTTCATGTGATGCTGAATCCGGTTTTAGCCCGGAGCTTGCTAGATCGATCCCTGCTTGTATTGTGGGAACGTCTACCCCAACTACATATGTTTTTCCAATTCGATTACTCACCAATTTATCAACAGTAAGATTGCCTTTAATGTAAACATCTCCGGCTATCAGTTTTTTGATGCATGCTTTGGATGCATTTATTTTTTTGCAAGCGCCTTCGGCAAAAAATGTGGACAGGCACACTATTAAACTTAAAAAATATACAGAGTTTTTTAAGCAGCTAGCAATTTTAGTATTGTGGTTCATATGATCTCTCCCTTATTATCGTTATCATACATGCATACCCTTGTTACTCTGAGCATGACAGGATCGCATAAGCAAAATCAATAGAAAATTATTTAAATGCAGTGCTTTCTAGGGTGCGTTTTATGATGGAAAACTTAAATGAAAAAACAACATAGTTGCTTGGTTCTGCTTTCTTAAGCTTGGTGCAAGAGAAGCCATTTTCGCTCATGATTAACGAAGGGTATCTATACGTCGATAATCAAAAATCAAGGATAGATAAGTTGTATGAGAGCGTAAATTCGAAAAATGCATGGTTCTAAATAGGATGTACTTTTTGCATTTTATGGTCAAAAACAAGGGATATTTTGAATTGAGAGATTCTTTGAAGGTTTTTAAGTGGAAAAAATTCTCTTACCGGGGCAGTTTGAAAATTTTTAAAGGATCATAAGGTCCTGTGCCAATTTCTGCGAGCAGGCCATGATTTACCATTTTTTTCAAGCGAGAGCTTGCGGTTCGCGCTGTTACATTCCACATTTCCTGCGCTTTTTTTGCGGAAATTTTCTCATGTTTTTCTAAGTAATCAATGACAGAGTGACTGTCATCTTTCTTTCTGCTTATCTTGCTTTCTTTATGATACAGGGTGACCCTGAAAAAATTTCCCAGCTCCTCAAATTTTGGCGGATGTATCCCCTGCTCTTTGCAGATGCTAATCATTCGGCCAAATCCTGAGCCCCATTGCTCAATCAAATGTAATTCTCTAAAAACTCGCCCAATTACTCTATTTCGTAATTGGGAAACCCCAGAAAGGGCTGTTTCCATATCAAGCCCCCTTGGCAAACCACCTGGATTGGTAATTTCGATTCTATCATCAAAAATAGCAATTTGAATGGACGAGCCCTTTATTGAATAATCGGTATGAAGCAACGCATTTGTTACCGCTTCACGTACAACTTCGGGTGGGTATTGAGGAATATTTTCGCGTTGGGCTGCTCCAAACTTAGCAGCCATAGCAGTATTTCTTCGAATGAAAGCAAGGATTGGGTCTATTGCAATAACAAGGGGAACATCAACGTCTTGATGATCAATAACTTCGGCCTTTGTTGTTCCAATAAAGCGCGCCAACCGAATGACTGCATCGGGAAAATAATGAAGGTGGTCTTTGCCGAATAAAAGAATGGCGCCATTGGAAGGGAAGAGCTTCGAATGGTAAGTAATAGAAAGCACTAAAGATTGAGCAGTTTTTTCTGAAAATCTTTTTTTAAGTTTAGCAAACAGCTTTTTTGCTAGTGATAAGTCGATGTCATCTAATGAGCTCTTAACTTGGGGTTGCTCATCAAAATATTTTTGTTTCTTTAGGCGCTGTATTTCATAAATGGTATGATGGTCCGCTAAACGATTTGTTGAACCCAATCGCACATAGGTGCCTTTTTCAATACCTTCAGATTTAAGGTGATAAGGCCCAAACCAATGAGGAACCGTGATTATTAACACGTCTCGTTTTCGGTAGGTATATAATTGTGTGGTAGGCACTATAAGGGGGGCTATTGAATCTGCGATGGCATTCGCTATCTTTTCTTCTTCCTTCAATGCATCTTCAAGGCCAACCACCTCTTTCGTTTTATCTTCAACGCCTATAATAAGAGTTCCACCCGCGGTGTTTGCAAATGCAATGATAGTCTGCACAATCTTTTGAAGCGACTTCGTATTTTCCTTAAATTCAAGGGTCTTGCCCTCTTCCTTAGCCAGGAGCTCTTCTAGCATATTATCCCTTTCTGATGTATGTTAACACTAACCTAGAAAGTTTTAAAAAGCAAGAATTTCTAGGTTGTTGTTATGGGTGCCTATCAATTCTTGAAGTGAGTCTCAAAATTGACAAATCTGCAATAATTTTGTAACATGTTATTCATATATTGAAAAAAAATTATAAAAACTTGCAAATGAATAAGATATGCCCGAGCCAAAGGATTGAGATGAAAAGATTCACCGTGAGATTTGTAGGTGTTGCTGCTTTTTTGTTTGTGTCTTCCGGTAACAGTTATTCGATGGGGCAGCAGCTTCGAGAATTGGTTCCATCCTCTGAGGATGTTACGAATGCTTTGGAAGCTGCATATGGCAGTCGCATAGACATGGCCGATGACGCTAATAACTTAAAACAAAGACTAGAAGAAGCAATAGAGAAAGATTCTATCGAATCTTTAAATGAACTTTTACGGAAAAATCTGCCAGGACGTTTGAAAGTCTTTGCGTTGAAAAAAGCAGCTGAAAAGAAACGAGCCCGAATGATAGAGGCTTTGCTGAATTCAGGGGTGTTTGGGGATGGATGCAAAGAGGCTTTTGAGTGGGCGGCACGTACTTGGATTGAGGGAGTCAAGATTTTATCAGCTCGCGTGAGTCTGGGAGCAAAGAAGGAAATTTTTGAAAAAGTACTAAGGCGCATTACGGGAAGGGTCCTGCATGATCTTCCCAGAAAAGCAAAAGAGCTCTCTAGTGAACACGATAAAACTGAGCATGATAAGAAAGTATTACAAGTTCTACTTAACTTAGGATTGGCTCAAGATAAAGTCTTTCGGCAACAAATGCTGATTGGTCGGAAGGGACTGTGTGATCTGCATGTTATTGAGGCTTTTGTCAATGCAGGCGTTGATCTTGAGCCTCTTTTAAAGACATGTGAGGATCTGCAAGCTCACGCTCCGACGGTGCACAGCAGCCATGATCACCTTTTAGTAAGCTTTATGGCACTCGGTGCTTTTGTCGGGGCAGGCATTGATTTTGACTCTTTCATAGGAGGAGCTGGATATCTGTATGATCGAGCGAGTCCTGGGGAAATAGTGTATCAATTACCCTTAGTTTCAACGAGGGAATTCATAAAGCTTTGTCAGAGTGAAGAAGCAAAAAGATATCAGAGGGAAAAAACTCAAGGCATGCCTTGTATAGCTGAATTGTTTGAGGATAGAGAATTTCGTGCATTTCTTGCCAATCCACCGAAATATACACAAGGTGATCAAAAGGAAAAAATAGGAAGTATGCCTGTGCTAAATGAGTTATATGAACAACTACTAGGATTAGATGCGTGCCGGAATGATTTAGCGAAGCTTTTAGAATATGTACAAGATATACCTAAAATAACAGATGGGCAAACTTCCTTGCACTGGGCTGTTTTGCTCAATCGAATAGATACTGTTGCTGCAATACTTTCGTGGAACCCATCGCTAGATTTTATTACTAAAAGTGACAACTTAGGTTACTCAGCGCTTACCTACGCTGCTGCATTGGGCTATGAAACCTTAGTGATAATGCTGATAAAAGCTTATGCTAAGCATGGATTGAAAATAGTAATTGAAAGCGTAATATGCTCGGCAAAGTGCGCAGCAGAGCATGGGCATGAAGATCTGGCTTTAAATCTCATAGCTAAATTGCCTGTGAATAACCCCTGAGCCAAGAGAGCGAATTCTGTACCCATCGACTTGTAGGCTTTTTAAGAACATTTCTGGTTTTCTATCAATAATTATGCGTCTCGTAAAATAACCCGCAGGTAACCCTCTAGCAGGCGTAAGCATTACAGCAGGCGAAATACTTGGTCCAAAAGGACCGACAATCGCAAAACTGGATAAAAACATTTCAGTAAATTCCTATGGAGTTCCAGGCTACTTGTTCTGTAATAAAGGCGGATTAAAAGTATGCTTTGGTGATGACAACATTGGAACTGTGAGCAACACATGTCCGCCGGCTCTTCAAGGCGCTCGTAAGGCGCTTCACGGACAGAGTGTGAAAGCTTAATCATCAATAAGGCGTCATGACGCGGCGATAACGCTGACTAAGTAACACCTACAGAAAGACCTTTCTAGACAACTAGAAGGGTCTTTTCCTTTTTAAAGCCGTGCGGGAGTTGTGGGAAAATCTCCTAATAAAAAGCAAAACTGAATTAATTAAGGGCTAAGTGTTTTTCAGCGACATAAAATTGACAAATATGCAATAATGCGGTAGCCTGATATATAAATGTTTAGATTATCTATCTTGAGAAACGTGCGTTATGGAAATGCTATTCATACCAGGAAATATATTTCCGTTATCTACAAGAATACCACAACAAGGGACTACAATGAAACGACTACTTTTAGGATTATTTTGCCTGATATTGCAGCCATACATGAATGCGATGGAAAAAGCTGTTATGCGTGATGATGACCCTCTTTGTACAGCAGCACGAGAAGGCGATATGCAAGCCCTAAGGAAATTAATTGCAGGCACAAAGAACCATGTAGTTAAGCATCAGGCCCTGCAAGAGGCGGTAAAAAATAGGCATCTAGCCGCCATATTACTGCTTATAGAAGCAGGCGCTGAGGAAAGTTATTCACTACTTCTTGAAGAAATGAGACGAGAAAAACCAAATAAAGAAGTAATTGGCGGTCTTTTTAATGCGTCGCAGACAATTGGTGAAAAGGCGGGTGCACTTAAAGGTGCTGCTGAGCTTGGGCTCTGCGAATATGTAGAGCTTTTTTTGCGTACGCCTTTTTCCCAGGATCAGCTCGATCATGCATTATGGGGAGCAATCTCAGCTAAAAAAAGCACTGCAATTCCTTTGCTTTTAAAGGCTGGCATCAGTGATTCTGCAAAATTAATAGCACTGAGAGATGCAGCTGAGAATAATGATGAACAAGCCGTAGCTTTGCTTCTTGCAGCTGGTGCAAATAAGGATTCAAGATCGCTTATTTCGGCACTACGCTTTGCTATGATTCATAGAAATCAGGCTCTTGTAAAGCTTCTGAAGGCGCATATTACCGATACATCTAAGGCCGATGCTTTTGAGAAAGCTCTTGAAGGTGGATTTCAAAATGCACAGCTGGACAGGCGAGAGCGACAGTGCGCATTTCGTGAATGTGTGCGGATGGGAAATGTGCCTGAAATAGAGGCTTTTCTTAAGGCAGGGGTGCGCCAAGATAAAGAGTTTGAAAAGGCGGCTGAGGCTCAGAATCTACAAGTAGCTGAGATGCTTCTTAAAGCAGGTGTTCCTGAATATATACGGGATGATTCACTTTTAGAAGCCGTGCGGAGAAGACTTATAAAAATTATACCACTCATATTAAAGTATTCCAGCCCTACTCGTTTGTCCTGGTGTGAAGAGGCAATTGATAAGGATGATGCCGAAGTAGTAGCTTTATTTGCCTTTGACCGCACAGATGCCTGTGATGTATATGAAAAGAGCAAGCAGGCGGAAGCTAGGCAACTTATACTTGATCTTTCCATTAAAAAGGGCAGCTTAAAGGTTCTTCAAATGCTCCTGGCTGTGGATCCAACGCTTAAGAAAAAGGCTCTTTTCTTTGCGGTTTGCTGGTTGAATGTGCCTGCAGTAAAGCTTGTTCTTGAGCTGGGCGTAGATGGTTCTGCAAAGGATGAAGCAGTGGCATGCTTGCGGCCTCATTGCAAATCCGATAAGGATGCCCCTCTAGATCCCTCTTGCCTTGAGATTATGAGGCTACTTTGTAATGCGGGTCTGAGCGATGACGCCATGGAGGAACTGCTTTTTTGGGCTAGCATGAATGATACCCTCTCCTTTGTTAAACTGATCATGGAATCGGGCATTTCGGATAAGATGAGAACAACCGCTCTTATTACTGTCGCAAGGAATGAACGATACAAGAGAATTTATCAATTTATGCGTGAGTTTGAGCTCGAAAGACAGCGTCGACAAGAATTGGAGCTTCAGGAAAAAGATTGTTATATCTGCGCAAATTCATACGATCTTGAAGCCAATATGCGTTTGCAATTGCCATGCTGTAGAAAGCCTATCTGTGAAAGTTGTGTTGGGCGTATTTTTGGGGGTATGAGTTATACAGTTGAATTTGAAGGCAACCAACAACACAGCACCATACGCTCAAAATGTCCTTTCTGTAACAATAATGAAATAAAACGCAGCGAAATCAAGAAATTTGAGAAAGAAAGTAAAAAATGAATTATCGACTCTTACTTAGCCTGATTATTTTACTTAGTTCTTCATCCCTTTATCCCATGCAGCCAGCGCAAAAAGCGCTTGAGGTACCCCGGCAAGAACATGGGACCGTAGCCCCGCTGACTGAGGATGAAAAATACAGCCTTTTGCACAGAGCCGTCGAAAGCGAGTCGCTTAAAGAGTTGCGAACAGCTCTCGCGCTCGGCATTAAGGACTATGCTAAAAATTACGCATTAGGCGAACTGATGAGAAAAAGAAATTGGTATCTTGTGGCCGTCTTACTAAAATCGGGAGTGGATGAGGATGGGCAGGAAGATGCTCTTTTTTATGCTATAGATAATGAGCTGCCGGAATTTGTTGACCTTTTTATTGCCAATGGCTTATCGCAAGATCTTAAAGATGAAGCCCTTAGGCGCGCCGCTCGAAAGGGACATCTCGCTCTTTGCGAAATGATTTTGGCCACCGGTGTAAGCGTCCGGGGGCAAGATTGTGCCTTGCTTCGAGCAACAGAAGCCGGACATACCGACGTTGCCACAAGACTTGTAGCTACTGACGTGACTGAATGTGCAAAAAAATTGTCAGTAAGGCGAGTGCTTATAGGGAACGGTATTCTTCGTCCATTTTGCTTTGATGATGGGGAGATACGGTGCGCGCTGTTGCATGCGGTTCATGAAGGTAACGTTACAGAAATACATTCTATTGTAAAGCTGGGAGTGAGTGCGGATATCTTAGGAGAAGCGCTCCTTAGTGCTGTTGAAGAAGGAAATGTTGAGGTGGTAAATGCTTTATCTCTCTATTTCAAAAACGACAGTAAGGAGAAACGTACTGCTCTTATAGGCACTGAAAGTGCGGTTGATCAGACAAATGTACCGAGCGTTGATGCCAAAGAGGTCGCGAGTAAGATGAACGCGTTGCCAATGAGGCGCCACGATACTAAAACGATTGAGCGATATAAAAATAAAGCGGTACGAAAAGCCGTTGCGAACAGTGATCAGCGTATGGTTGATACGTTGCTGGCATTGGGAGCTTCAAAAAAAGAAGCGATTGAGGCGGCTGTTGAAGTGGACGATCTTTCAACCGTCATAGCAATTCTTGAACAAGAAAATGAATATGTAACCAAAGCATTACTGCACGCCGCTGAAAAAGGTTCCGTGCATGCTGCGCTAGCACTGATTTGCCTGCCTCCATTTATTGTTCCAACATCAGATGATGGGCTAGCTTCTTCGGTTGCAGAGCTATGCGAATCTGAGGCTTTGGAAAAAGCTGCCCTTGCCAGACATGCGGGTGTTTTAGAATTATTAAGAGGCCCAGGGCTAGATAGAGCAAAAACTAATGTGCTTGTGCGGTTGGCGAATGTACTCACCGATGAACGGAATCGAGCTTGGTCAGAATCGGTTAAAGCTTTGGTTAATTCTGGAATAAATCTAACAAGTATGGATCCGCTCTTAAATCGGGCCATCAATGCTAAGGATAGAGAGTTCTTGAGACTTTTGCTTAGCCACACTATTCCAAGTGAAGTTAAAGTGCAGGTGCTTCTTCATGTGCTGCAGTCTGAAGAGTTGGAAACATTTGTTGCCATTGAAGAGCTGTTAAGGTCCGGTGGTATATCCGGGGATATACAATCGTCAATATTATTACAGGCGTGTACCGGCGCGGTGTCCCCGGCGGCTCAACTTCATCTTCTAGAAGCCTATCTTGGTGTAGGTATTGATTTAACGAAGCTAGGTTTTTTTAATGCCGCGTGGCCTCAATCTATGATGGATTTTATCGCTTTCTGTCAAACTCAGGAGGCTAAGAAATATAGAGCAAAACGATGTGATCACATGCCTACGCTTGCGGGTCTGTACGGCGAGTGGCAGTCTGAACTGTATATGGACACTATGCAAAACCCTAAAAGAAGTTCTCCTGCTAATAACCCTGAACACCCGGTCTTGGGTGAGCATGCCTTTAGATTAACGAAGCATAAACAGACAATGTTAACCTGGGCTGTACTTTTAGATCACCAAGAATGTGTCAAAGCTTTGCTAGCTCGTCCCGACCTGCAGCGCCGGTTTATTACGGCGCCTGATGCGAAGGGATACTCGCCACTATGCTATGCAGCTGCACTGGGCAATGTAAGCCTGACCTTTGATTTAATTAGAGCTTCCTGCATTTATCAGTTTAAAGACAAAAAAGGTAAAGAAGTTGAAAGACTGGCTCTAGAGCCAGTTCTCAAGGCTGCAAAATATGCGCTTAATCATGGGCACTCAGCGTTGGCTTTTAGACTCTTTAATGAGTGGATTTTAGGCCATAAATTTGTGATTGCTACGTAACAGATATTTGAAAAGCCTCTGAGAAAAGGACTCTTAAGCTCTTGAGCAGCCAAGCGGGAAGTCCTTTCTGTAAGAATAATAATATTAAGCCCAGTGAGATCAAAAAATTTGAGAAAGGGAGTAAAAAGTGGCTGAATAGTTTTGTAATGAATATTCAAAAAAGCTGCTTCTCTTAAGCAGGGGAATATTCCGTTTGGAAGAATTTATCGGACAATTATTTAGATTAAAAAAAACCATGCCTCAGTTTTATTGAGAGGTATGGTTTTTTTATGCTCTTTTTTAACCTTGTATCAAAAGCAAAAGTGGTGCGAGACAAAGTCATGATCGGCAATAATTTTCTATTTGTAAGCAATGCTGATAGCAGAAAAAAGCATTTCTATTGAAAATTCATTTGATAAGTTGGTAGGGTTAAAGAGTGGCGGGCAATTTCAATAAGCAATTAAAAGGGGGTAAGCGAATATTATTATATGCCGTTCATTACATACAAGTATTACTAAAAAGCTCAAAAAAGGAGTAAACAAATGAAGTCTATTTTAATGAGAAGTCGCTTATTTATAGTGTTAGTGGCCTGCATAGCGTTGTCCGGTGCAGCTGCTCTTGCAAAACAGTCAGATTCAGAGTTCCGTAAATTCAGAAAACATTTCCTCATCCTTGAAGATGGCAAACCTGCTCTTAGTCGTGAAACATGCAAACCGATTCACTTTGTGTTTGTAAATAACCAGAGCCCTGCTGGGGGGAATGGTACTTTCGAGTTTCCTTACAATACGCTCGCAGCGGCTCAAATTAATTCTTCGCCCAATGATATAATCTATGTCTTAGTAGGAGATGGAAGCGACATGGGACAGAATGCAGGTATTATCCTACAGTATGGGCAGCAACTTTTAGGCGCAGGTATTTGCCAGAGCCTTAAGACTAAAGAAGGAAAAGTTACAATTCCAGCTCAATCTCCTGCTGGTTTGCCAACGATTTCCAATGCCAATGTTACCGATCCTACGGGTCTTGCGGCAGTTCGGTTGAGGGATGGACACAACGTTGTTTCCGGCTTAAATATTGTTGATAAGCTTGGGGTATTCATCTCGCTTAGTCCGTTAATAATCTCAAGTGCCATTCAAATTGATACAGGCACACAGTATACGATCAAAAATAATACATTATCTTCAACAGATAATTCGAGCACGAACCCGCTTGCAATTGGAGGCGGCGAGGTCGGCACAATCTTAGGCGGTGGATGTATGAAATTCACTAATAATATCATCGCTAGTGCGAACGCGGGTGATGTTTATGGCCTTGTTTTTGAAAACTACGGTAGCCTTTTTACAGGAAGTATAGAAGTAACTAAAAATGTATTTAGGGGATTAAATAGCACGTCGGGCTTTGTGCAAGCATTTCATTATGATAATAGTGACCAATTCCCTATTCTACAAACCACGAGTTCTCTTTCGCTAGTGAATAATATTTTTGCCTCACAGTTCAACAGTACCCCTCCTTCTGTGGATACAGTCATCGGAATTGAAATCGTCTCTGCGCCTGCGGAATATAATACTGTTACATTTGATATTACGGGCAATGTTATTACTCTTCCCATGGGTGTTCCGGCCAACGCATCTTCACCGGTTGCTGGATTACTGCTTGGTGGATTTGGACCAGGAGCGACTGTTGTCAAAGTGCATAAAAACGCAGCAATAAACAGCTATGGAGTGCCAGACTATTTCTTCCTTAATCTTAGCAGTCCATTTTCGCCTTCTGCCCTGAAAGTCTGTTTTTCAGATAATATTGGCACTCGCCAAGATTTAATTGAAGCGGGCAGAGAATTCCACCTTGGGGGTAGCAAAGGACGTCATTTTCGAAACGCACGTGCGACAGCAAGTAACAAAGTGAAATGACATATATTAGATAGTAAAGACCTTTCTAGGAAACTAGAAGGGTCTTTTCCTTATTCAAGCCTTGCAAGCCCCTTTGTTCGGCTATTTTCAAACATGTACCAGAAAAAGAGAAGAGAAAGAGTAAGGTAGATAAAATCAAGAATGAAGCTCATGGTAAGATAGTATGGGGGCACGGGCTCATTGGTTAGTACCCCGCGCATAACTTCAAAGACATAGGTCATAGGTAAGCATTTGCCAATAACTTGGAGCCAGTGGGGTAGTACATTTAGCGGATAATAAATTGCGCTAAATGGTGCAAACACCCAGCCGACGGTAAAGACAAAATCTTGTGCTTTCAGACCCCAATTAATAAGTAGCCCACAGATAAAAAATCCTATAAACCAACCAGCAATAAGCAATGAGAGCATGAAGGGTATAAGGCTCCAGCCTAAAACAAGTATGTTAATACCATAAAGTAACCAAACGGCAAGAGAGCAGCATACCATGACAAGAACCAAATTGATGACACCCAATAGCATCATTGCCACTATCCACTCAGCCAGGCTCAATGGTGTTGAAAAAAGATTCACCACGTTATGACTGAGCAGCTCTTCAAAGAGGCCTTTGGCCGTTTCCAAGTTCACTCGAAAAACAATTTGCCAGAGGATGAGGCCGGTAAGTATCATCGTGATAATATTGGCATTTTGTGATTGTTGCTGCATCCACATACTGGTTATTCCCCAGAGCACGATATTTAAAAAGGGCCAATAGAGTACATTTATAATCCTGTCTGCTCTCCTAAAGGTGAGTAAAAAATGACGTCGTACAATAGCCATTATGCGATGCATCTTCATAGATGAGCTCCCTCGCCGTTCTGTGGATCTCGTGCAATTGAAAGAAAATAATCTTCTAGAGTTGGTTTATCAATTGCTATCTGGGAGTAAGTGATACCGGCACGGGCAAGGCCCATCAACAACGAGGCAATGTCCTGCTCATCAACTTCAAATGAAACGGTATGAGCATCATAGGAGTGCTTTATGGTATGGTCTTGAGCAAAGTGGATCAGCGCTTCAGGGGTATGTGAATAAAGGTGAACTCGCGTGCGAGAAACACTTAGAGCCAAGTTTTCGGGAGTATCATCAGCGATGATCTCTCCTTTTTTAAGTACGAGCACTCGATCACATATCTGCGTGACTTCATCCATATTATGGGAAGTTACCAGAATCGATACTCCCTGTTCTCTTTGCTGTTCTACAATATAGGCACGCACGTCATGTGCTATATCAGGATCAAGTGAAGCAGTTGGCTCATCAAGGAGTATTATTTTAGGTGTTGATAGGAATGCTTTTGCCAGCATAACCCGGGTCATTTGACCGGCTGAAAGAACCCCGGTTTCCTTATGGGCTACGTTCCACATACCAAAAATTTTAAGATATTTTTCTATTGCTGCGGGTCGTTCCTGAGCAGAAAGGCCATACAGCTGTGCGTAGATGTCGAGGTTCTCTTTTACTGTTAGCTGTGGTGGAAGTTTTACATAGCTACTTGCAAAAGAAACATGCTCAAGTACCTGTGAACGATGCTTGTAAAAATCCTTACCAAAATATGTAATAGATCCCGATGTTGGCTTCAGGGTGCTTAAAAGAATTTGAATGGTTGTTGTTTTACCTGCGCCATTAGGGCCGAGAATTCCTAAAATCTCTCCGGACTTGAGGCTAAAACTTATACCATTGAGTGCTGTAAAAGAGGTTTCTCCATGGGGATGGATCTTCTTTACAGGAAACTTTTTGACAAGGTTATCAACCTTTAAAATAGCGATACTCATATAATGTGATCTTTGAAGGATTGTTAAACCTTAAGTATCACATAAATTATTCTATCAGTGAAGTGGGTATAGAAAAAGAAAGAGAGAAAGCCGCTTTTGTAAGCGGCTTAATGACATTATTAAAAACGTTTTCGTAGGGATTCGAAGAAATCACCTAATGTTTCAATGAGGTGCGACTTTGCCGTACCCCATACAGCTAATGCTAACCCACCGGCAAAAATAACCCATTTAAGAGCCGGAAAAAATCCAAGGCTAAAAAGAATAAGGGCTATTCCGGTACCTAAAAGTAAATACCCCTGCAAAACGGGATGCTTTTCCATTTCCCGCGCAGCAGTTTTTTCCATTTCCCGCGCAGTAGCCTGTAAATTTATATCTTTTGCAAGACCATTTGTTTGTGATCTTTCATGTTCTGGTCTTTGTGCCATAGTATCTCCTTTAAGTTAAAAGTTTGCTTCATTTATGAGTATAGAAAAAAAATACAAACAAACACAATAGATTAAAGCATTTTTTTAATTTAAATATTTTCTACTAGTGTTGAGAGTAGCCGGAAATTGGCCATGGATGGCTAAAATCAAGATGTGTATCGTGTAGAGGTTTTGAGTACACAAGAAGGCGTATGCTCTCAATTGGGATGCCGCTCTGCTTAATAGTTTTTAAGAGGCCTTCGACCCATAAGAGCTTTTGGTAGGCAGATTTCTCTTTTGGGAGTGGATTGCGGTCAAACGAAATATATGATTCATGGCCGGATGCATCGACCATTACTGATTGCAGGGTTACTTTTTTGGGCATAAAGTGTTCTTCTTCCTGTACGGTAAGCCAGCTGGCGATGAGGCCATTAAGAGTTTGGAGTGAATTCTTTGAGTAGAGCAACTCTTTTTCTTCAGTAGCAAAGGTTTCCCCGTTCCAGTAGATGAGCTTGGTCAGTTTACGTTGTGACTCATTTTGTTCTACGGGGGTACCGACTCTTTTAAAGGGCAGGCGAACGATAATAAGTTCATTATAGATCCCATAAAAAAGCATCCCCACAAGGAAAAGTGCGAGGCTTAGATACGCATAGTGTAGGGACTTAAGAGGAAATACCATGAGTTACATTCGCTGTTGTGATAGTTGTTTCGAGTGCTGATACGAGTAACGGTACAAGTTTATTCCAATCATCCTTCTTTTTAATTCCGATTTCAAGCGCAATTGCCGGAGCTATGATACCAGCAAGAGGCTTGAAGGGAATTCCCAGAGGTGCAAGGCAGGTAATGTTATTTTTTCGCTCATCTTTTTTAAGCTGTTCATACAGTGCTTTTATCAGAGGAGCGGTCTTCTTAATGGAAAGTTTATAGGCTTGGTCATAGGGAAGTAACGCAAGCTCATCTTCTTTCTTGCCCCAGAAGTCAGTTCCGGGATTGTAAAGCACATGATACAAGTGAAGGGACGGGGTCTTTTCCTTTGCTTCATAAAAATGAAGGGTCAGATACAAATCAACCTTCAGCCTATTTGCAAAGCCTGCATTCTGCAATGGCTCGACCGTTTCCCCAGGAAAACGAGTCAGAATAACCCTCATTCCGGGAATCTGTGCTTCTAAAGATTTTTTAAGCTCTTCTGCACACTGCATTGTAATGCCTCTTTCAAAGGTATCATCTATCTCTCGGCCCGCGTCTCGGGCATCCCCAGCGGGATCCACCATGAGAGTAAAACGGGTTTGAATGAGGGGAGTTGGCTGTGGTGTTGAGCCAAAAAATGGCCAGGGAAAAAGCGTAAGGCTGGGGCTGAGAGCCAGCCAATACATAAAAAGAAACAATGTACTTCTCTTGAACATGCAACACCAACAATTAATTTTTAAAGAGTATTACTGCAAGTATAGCATGTTTCATCACAATCCTTAATTGGGGTGCTTTTCTAATCAAAATTGGTCGAAATTTTATTGATTGAACAAGGGGAAATACATAAGACCAAGCATCAAACTGATATAAGAGAAGCTTATAAAAAATGACTAATGATCCCGTGTTTGCAGGACTATGAATGAAGTTATCGAAATTAATTTCATTTTTTATTGATATTCGCACTTCGTTTTTGATATTCTAATAGATAATATACGAACATATTGTGCGCATATATAATAATTAAAATAAATAATATTTTATCTATAAGGAGAAAATTATGAAGAAGATAGTATATGTTTTTGCCACTCTTGTATGTGCAGTAAATGTCTTTGCAGTTTATGGCATGCATGATCCGGCTACTACTTATGTAGAAAATTTAGATAAGGCGATAAAGGCTGGTCGCAAAGAAGATGTACAAAAGATTTTAACGAACTTAACCGTAAAAGGCCCATCGCATGCTATCGGCGAACCTGGAGAATGGCCGATGGCAGTTGGGACAAGATTGGCTCTTGATCGCGATGTTATATTGACCCACGCTCTTGTAGAAGCGATTAGGCAGGGCGATTTTGGAATCGTTTATATGCTTGTAAATGATTTTGGAGCTGATGTAAATAGTAAAAAAGGATTAGCAATGACTCCACTTGCATTTGCAAAATCCCTTGAAAAAAAGGGTGAAGATCGTGGCTTTATTATAGGCTTCTTAATGCGAAAAAATGCTATTGAGTAATCGATTCATTTCGAGGCACAGACCTTCATAAAACTAAAGTGAAAGAATAGGGCGCCATAGGGCGCCTCTTATTCTTCACTCGTTAAAAACTTCTTCAAAAAAGTAAGTCTCGTAGTTCCTTTTGCATTTCGCAATGCAATTGCGAGCGCTTTGGGTTGACCAATAAAAAAGCAGAGTTTCTTTGCACGCGTAAGTGCAGTGTAAATAAGGTTACGTTGCAAGAGCATGAAATGGGCCAGGAACACGGGAACAATTACGCAGGAATATTCTGATCCCTGACTTTTATGAATGGAGATCGCATAGGCAAGGACTAATTCATTCAACTCTTCAAAATCATAGGTAACCTGCTTATGATCCCCATAATTAACAACGAGTTCTTTATCTGCCGTATTAACACTATCAATCACGCCGATATCGCCATTATATACATGTTTATCGTAGTTATTCCTGATCTGCATCACTTTATCTCTTACTTTATACGTGGTACCTCCGTAAACAACCTTCTCATGGGTTGCCTCAGGGTTAAGCATACCTTGCAGTAATGATTTAATGAGACTGGTTCCTATGATGCCTCTATTCATGGGGGTGAGTATCATAGTATCATCTAATGAAATACCTCTTTTAGGCAATTCTGCAAACAAAATACGTTTTAAATGATTTTCAACTTCTTCTGCTTTTTCTTCTTTTATAAACATAAAATCTCTGCGTGCATCGGGGAGGAAGGTAACAGGAAATTCCCCTTTATTAATTTTATGGGCATTGACGATGATAAGGCTATCTTGTGCTTGCCTAAAGATTTGGGTAAGCCGTACGCATGGAACAACCTCACTTGCAATAAGGTCATTAAGTACGTTGCCGGCTCCTACTGATGGTAACTGATCAATGTCCCCAATAAAGACAACATGGGCAGTTTCAGGCAACGCTTTTAAGTATTGCATGGGCAAGAAAGACATCGATCATCGACGCTTCATCGATAATAAGAAAATCGAGCTTTAATGCATGAGTTTCGTTATACGTAAACTTCATACTAGAAACATCAAACTCGAGTAATCGATGAATCGTTGTTGCGTATTTCCCTGTTCCTTCAATGATACGCTTTGCAGCCCGGCCGGTGGGCGCTGCCAATTTATACCGTACTCGCTCCTCATCAAGCAATGAAAGAAGCTTTTTAATAAGTGTTGTTTTTCCCGTTCCTGGACCGCCGGTGATAATGGTCACTTTATGCTGGAGGCAACTTAAAATGCCTCGTCTGCTGATCATCATTTAAATGAATTTTTTCCGATTCAGCAGGTGCGCGCAGCGTAGTATAAATCTCTGATGATATTAAACTGATGCTGAGATGGTCGTTGCATCAAAGTCTTTAATTCGTGCGGCAACGCCTTTTTCTGAAAAGTAATAAGGAGTCAGCGTAATATAATGCTTTTCATTGTTCAGTAATAAGCCTTATTTTATCTTTATTATACAGAGTATGGAGAGCTTCTTTAATGAGAGATTCATGCTCGGCTTGGTTGAGCAGCAATAGTTCGAGTGTTTTTGCTTTCAGATCCTTCAATTCAACATACAAATGGCCTTGTGCCGTTGCCATGCTAATGACATATAAAATACCTGAGGCAATCCGTTGGGGAGCATGCAATTGAAATCCAAGCTTGAGAGCAATCTCATCGGCCGTTTTAAAGCCAATGCCCCAAATATCATCGGCAATCCGATAAGGATTTTCAAGCAGAACTGCAAGCGATTCGGAGCGATACCGCTTATAAATGCGTGTTGCAAGCGAAGGGGTGATACCTTTTTCTTGCAAAAACACCATGAGATTGGCAATCTCTTTTTGATCTTTCCATGCATGTACAATTTGCTCAATGCGCTTTGCTGCCAATCCCACCGACCTCGGTCAGCCGCTCAGGTGTTGCATCAATGATGGTTAAGATGTCGGCGCCAAAATAATTAACTAAGTTTTTCAGCATAAACCGGTCCAATGCCCTTAATAAGCCCCGATCCTAAGTATTTTTTAAGACCAACAACGGTGGTGGGCACGATACCTGTACATTGTTGCTGCCTCAAATTGCTTGCCAAATTTAGCGTGAAAGACCCATGAGCCTCTTAAGTTGAACCTCTTGTCCCGCTTGTATATGAGGAAGATATCCTTTTACCGTAATGGCTTTACTTCCTTGAGCGGTGAGCAAAAAGACTGAAAAGCCATTTTCTTCACTTTGATACAGAAAGCGATCAATAGTTCCTGCTATAATTTCAAAATCATTCATCGAGAAACTCATGCTAAGCTGTCGGTAAAATTATGAATGAAGCCTTATGCTGCATGTTGGCTGCATGCAGACTGCTTGCATTCACGCTTTTTTTATATGCATTATAGGCTTTCGGGCAGCTTAAAATAAGATCAGCCAAGAAAATTCATCAAATCGGTGCTAAATACATAAAAGATTTTAAATGAAGTACCGCTTCTTCGAACAAGCTCAACTTCATCCCCTTTGTTCCAGTAAGCAATAAACTATCAGGGCGATCATGCTTTCGGCAAAATTCTTCTGTCAGATTCGTCATAAATTGATGTGTACCTTGTGCTTCAGGGGCTAGACTTTGATTACCAAATCAAAATAATCTTTTACTGTGTGAAAGAGCGTCTTAAATTCTCTTGTTTATCTTGCGCGTGAAACTTCTCTGATTGTGCTTCAAGCTCCACCAATATTTTAAGATTTTGCTTGTGTCCTTTAAACGTAAATTCTTTTACTATTTATCTCGTTTGGATCAGGCTCTCCTGCTTTATTCACTCTATAATAATCCGCTGTGCACATTTTTGATCTCTTTAATAAGCCAGAGAGTATTTTGCATTTTCGTTGCATCCATCAGTCCCTGAGACCCCATCGATAAATTCAAGAATCCGGATCATTAAGGTGGATCTTTGTCCTTAGATGACGTTAGTGGTACGGTAAGCAAAGAACTGCAATAAAAAGAAACTGATTTTTTCAACATAGAAGACCTTTATATGTGTTATTAAAATTCTAATCCCTAAGCGTAAACTAACGGTATAATTTTCGCCAATGCCTGAATGAAATACGGTTCCATCCAGTGAAAGAAGAACCCGAAAATCAAGTCCCTCACATAGCGTACCAAAATAGCCACCATTAAAAAAGATTTTACCTTGTGGTGCAGAAGGGCGCATCGCTTTATTAATAACGAGCGGCAGATCAAAAGGTATTTCGGGCAGCAGAACACCAAATTTTTCACGGCCTTGATACCAGTAATCAAAGCCAAATTTAAGATCCCAATGCTTATTTTTGTACATGAATGCTTGATTGACCTGAAATCGTGGGCCAGGATGTATGCTCGTTCTCACCGCAAGAGGGAAAAGAGTTTCAACAATAAGACGATTTATAACAGCAAGATTTTCACCGCACTGATTAGGGTCCCGCCAATCTCTATCAAAATCAGAGGGCTGCTTTTCCACTAAGAAAAAGCGCGTTTCATGATGCGGCGTGTAGCCTCAATCGTTGCATACGTATGTGCTGCTAAAATAATCATTGAAGGTATACCGAAAATTAAATTCTGGTCCAAGTCCAAAATGCTTACCATTACCCATGGGAGTATTAATAAGTATCGTAGACAAGCGATCAAGCGCGACAATGAGGAAAGTCGGTGAGTTCAGTTACTATGGTTGTCTGTGCGAGAGCGGCTAGGTAAGGCTCTGCGTTATTACAGAAATAGAGGTTGAAGAAATTTTGTAGATTGAATCGAGGTATAGGCTGCATGGGGATTAAATTCTGCTCCTAAAAGGCCACGCACAAAATGTTTGCTTGTCGGTAGTGTTAGTTGAAGACCGAACCAAGATCCTTGCAGGGTGAGGAGTAAATGGCCAAGGAATTGAGAGTCGGCTATCACCCTACTCCGAATTTATCGCTCACTAAGATGCTGCTATTGCAAAACGCATTTACATCTTGAGTTGGACCAGCACCCACAGTTCCTTCCTGGCTTTTAAAAAAAGGATTATTTTCTATGGCACTCCGTTCCTCGGGCGTCAGATAAAAGTGCTCAAGCAAGTAATACAAAGGGATTCTTGCAGTAATCAGCCAATTTGTCCCATTGGCGTGCAAAGCTTGCCATAAGTCCAATTCGGTATTGATACAACTTTAAATTGTAAAAAGTCCAAGAATCCTGGGACATCCGCATTTATAAACTCAACACTATCTATCTCATTAATAATATTTTCATTGGTAAGATCAATATAGCTACAAATAAAAGGGCTACTTTTAGTAAAATGAACGAGCGGAGAATAATTAAAAAAGAAATCGCCCGATAATGACCAGCAACGATCAGAAAAATAATCACTTATGAGTGAAGGCTCATCAAGCAGGCTTCTTCTGAGTAACCGGGCCCGTTGTTTTATGTACAGATCCTCCTTCAAAATATTTACCGCATTAATAACAGGGGGTTGTCCGATGGTACGTTTTTTGGCGTTAACAGCGATAGTATGGGCGGGTCGCGATACGAC
>CAVXJI010000006.1:0-5898 GCA_963762095.1 uncultured bacterium
ACACAAAAGAGCAAGTGTAGGTGTGTAGTAGCAAAATGCGTTGACAAAGAGCAAGTGTAGGTGAAAAAGTAAAAATAGTGTAAAATATCCGTTAGTATCTCTTGAACTTACGAAGGAGTCGGCGTGTACACTCTCTATACTCTTGCACTTGTATGCATAGCAAGCATAAATATCTTTGGCTACGAATTTTCACATACCATTAAAAAAATCGATCAAAATAAGGCGCTCATTTCACTTACTTTTGCCCTCAAACCAGGCGAATATTTATATAAAGAAAGTCTTATAACCAGCGTAAACAGCCCTCATATTAAGCTTTCAGCGCCCGAACCTTCGGCTAAAGCCGTTTCCTTTTTTGATGAATCTGCAAAAAAAGAGAAAGAAGGTTATAAAGATACAGTCTCTTTCACGTTTACTGCTCAAAAAGCAGCTCAGGCTGACGTTACAAATGCGGTGATCCACACCCATTTTACCCTTAATACCGTTCCAGAATCACAAGAAAAGATTATATCTCTTGAGTTTACGCAGCCAGCAACCATGGGAAAACGGGCCCCTTCGACTGCACAGCAAGCGCCTCAGCAGCCAAAACAGGCATTGGTTACCCATGCACCAAGCTGCGAGCCTCAGCAGCCCTCACTGCTCGGTTCGTTCATTCAAAAGACTATTAATTGGGTACGGGTCAATATTACCCACGCAAAGGATAAAATCACCACCACCTTTACTTCGACTGGATCACACTTCCTACGCTTTGGTGCTGCCTTAGTTTTAGGAGTTTTGCTCAGCTTAACTCCGTGCATTTATCCCATGATACCTATAACCGTAGGCATCCTTCAAGCAAGCGGTACTCCTTCTGCTTTTAAGAACTTTCTGCTTGCGTTATCGTACACCCTTGGTATTTCAACCACGTTCGCTTTGTTGGGTTTTGTTGCAGCACTCGGCAGCTGCGTCTTTGGTGAGATGCAAGGCAGTCCCTGGGTCGTTATTCCACTAGCTACATTGCTTATTTACTTTGGCCTTTCTATGTTTGACTGGGTTCAGCTGTATATACCAAGGTTTTTGCAACCAAAAACGGGTAAAGTTAAAGGGGGTTCACCGCTTTCTGCGTTTATATTTGGTGCTATTAGCGGAACCATTGCTTCACCCTGCTTATCACCGGGCCTTGTCCTTATTTTAAATTATGTAACCAATAGCGGCGCTCAGCATTTTACCGGGTATATCGAAGGGTTCTTGCTTCTCTTTATTTTTGGGATCGGATCTAGCTTGCCACTCTTAATTATTGGAACATTTTCAAGTTCACTCCATATTTTACCAAAAGCTGGGATGTGGATGGTCGAAATAAAAAAAATTGTGGGCCTGATGCTTATCTGCATGGCCTTCTATCATCTTTCGCATCTTGAACGCTTACTGCCATGGTACCTCTTTGTCTGGGTTATTGTGCTAAGCTTCTTCGCCCTTGGTATCTATTATTTTGTAAGCATAGGAACACATGATAGAACAGCCATGAAGCGCTATAAAAACCTCATGGGCACGGCCCTTATCGTTCTTGCCTGCATTATGATGGTTCAAGGGCAGAAGGCAGTCTATGATCATTTGTATCCTTATGAAACGGCGTCAGTCTGGCTGCATGATTATGATAAAGCGCGAGAAACAGCGCAAAAAGAGCATAAATTGTTGTTCGTTGATATAGGCGCTACCTACTGCGCTGCTTGTAAGTCACTCGATCAACAAATCTTTACTCAAGAAAAGATGTTGAAAGAGCTTTCTAAATTTGTGCAACTCAAAATCGAGTCAGATGTGCATACAGATGCTTATGAGAAGATTAAAGCAGTTGCTAACAAGCTCATCGAAGGATTCCCGACCTATCTCATCGTTGATCCTGTTACACAACAGGTGCTTAAAAAGTGGAGCGTGGAAATCGATGAACTAAGCATTGATGGCATTGTCGATGAATTTGAAAAGGTTCGCAACTCTCATATGCAAAAATCAGGCTCATAAAGAGAAGCTTTGCGCTTACGATCCCAGGCCCACCGCCAGTGCAAAGCTTAGATTGCCACCTATGGGCAAAGTCAATTGGCAATCATTAACCACTCGCAACTATTTTCAACAAGGTTTTGACCATGCTCGGTTGTAGGGCTAAGTAGCTACTATTTTACTTAGATTTTTTATAAGACAGCCCCGATTTTGAGCTTATTCTCTAAACGTTTTTTTATCAGCCTATCTTGCTCACTACAGATCTTTCTTAAAATTCTGTGGATGATCTCAGCACTCGTGCTCTCTGCCGCGATCTTTAATGCAAGCGCCACTGTTTTTGCATAGGGCGAACAGCTCACCCCTGGGCCAATAAGCTTCTCAATCACTTTTAACGCACCGTGTTGTAACGAATAACCAAGGAGCGTCAGATGGTGTACTTTTCCATCTGGGCCCTCAATAACCGCGGCACCATCGGCACGCAGTGCATACATCGCGTAAAACAAAGCAGATTTATCTTCTGCATCAAGCAAATGAATACCCTGGCCACAATGATTGACATAGCTCTTTTCCCCATGAGCACCGACCCGTTCATGATGTATCAATATTAAAGCACAGTCAACATTTCCGTACAAAAGAGCATACATGAGAGCCGTTCTTCCAAGCCCATCACGCTCATTTATAAACTTTCTTGGGAATCCCGCAGTAACAAGTTTCTCAACAATATTTTTATGTCCAAAAATACAAGCCCACATAAGAATTGTTTGCGGATTTTCATAGGACAAAGCAAGCCCCATCAATGCCTGGTAATTCTTTTCCCATGCCCGCTCACGATCAGCTCCCCGAGTGCTGGCAAAATCGCCTCCTTTAAGTACAGCACATTGCTCCAAAAAGTAATCACAGTAATCTTCAGGGTCATCAAGATACTCTTCTAGCTGCGAACCCTTTAGCAGATCTATAAGAATGGAGCATTCTGCAGCATCCATGAGGCTCACGATATTAACCTCTGGTTTAACTAACATTTTTGCTCGAGCAAGCTGCATGAGAGATGTTTCTAACGAGCTTTTTACCACTCCATATATAGGTCCTTCGAGATGTACCATGTAGGAGTGTTCATCAGGCGAAGGCTTATCCCTCAGAAAGAGCGCCGCCATCTGAAATTGCCTATCCCTGAGAGCATTAAGAAGAATACGTCGCGGGTGAATGATCTGAGTTTGATTACCCGGTTGAGGAGCAGCCTCGGGAAGAGTCGGCTTTCCACAAGAGAGTAGCAATTCAGCTAGTCTTCGATTTTTTAGCTGGAGAACATATCCGAGGGTTTTGATATCCCCAGGCTGCACTTTGCCATCAATAACAGCTCCCTTTGCCACAAGATGCTTGACAAGCTCCTGCTGGTCGCCCAATAGTGCACCCCCCAAGGCCCATTCCCTTATGCCTGCATTAGATGGATCCGCAGCATATCTGTCTATAAAAAAATCGACAACTTCTTTCAATCCAAGCTGCGCTGCCAAGCTAACAGAAACGGTGACGCGCGCTGGATTTGATACATCTGTTGCACCCTTCGAACTCAACAATTCAACGAATTCACGATTCCTTGATAGCACAGCATGCACGAGAGCCCTACTATCGGGAAGATTCACATCAGCCCCATGAGCTAAAAGGTATCGTACCGCTGGCAGACTTCTCCTTTCAAGGGCTTGAATAAGGAGCGATCGCCCCTTTTTATCCTGACTATTCACATCCAAAGGCGGTTTTACATGTGCCTGGAGCGGATCGCTTATTGTTTCTAAAAATTTCTCTTGTTCATCCATCCTTACTGAAGCAGCCCTTTTAAGCATGTCAGCTATTTCTACCGTTTTAGCAAAATCAAGAGCCGTCCTCAGCCTACTGGTACAATGAATAGAGGCATTATGCTTCAAAAGCAGCTCCACACATCCAGCATGTCCTTCAGATGCAGCAAGCATCAATGGCGTGAGAGCCGTTTTGTCAGTCGCAAGAGTATGAAAATTGATGTCGATGTGTTCTTCGAGTAGTCGACTAAGAAATTGAGTATTGCCTAACATGGCAACAAGCTGAAGCAGAGATTCTAATCTTTTGAGTTTTTTGGTTTGCTGCACTAGGAGCTCAAAGCAGTGTTTATCATTTTTTCTTATAACCTGCCAACCGGCATTTTCAATATCCAAATAGCTAAGCCAGAAAACCACGCACCGGCTTGGCTGCTCTAACAAGAGCCTCACAATGCCAATATGGCCTTCTTCCAGAGCATAATCGTAACCATTTTTGCCCTTCTCATCGAGTGCATTTAGATCAATTCCCAGAGTGAGACTAGATTTTAAAGCACCTTCATTACCCTCCCTACATGCAGTAAGAAACCGATTTTGGCGCTTCTGCCTTTCAGTTTGCAGTGCTCGCTCTATTGTTTGACCAGGCCCTGGTAATGGTCTCAAATTGGCCTGCTGCAAATCGTTAGCTAAATCGTTAGCTGGTAACTGGGCTTGATGCTCAATTAAGTACTGCACTGCCTTAAGGTTTCCGAGGTTTCTGGCAATTTCTAATGCACAATGACCGGCCTGTCGTTCTACTTTGTTTATATCCACCTTATATGTTAAAAGAAGATCAGCGCAGGCAAAATTGCCTCGCAAAACGGCAATCATAAATGGCGTCAATGAGGGGTAGTAATAGGGATGCCTTGTTACCCAAGGGCACAACCCATCAACATCTGCACCAAGCCCTATAAGACATTGCGCTAATTCACAATCACCCTGTTCACTCGCATAACCAAGCGGAGTAATAACCTGTTGGTTAGTGGAGACGCACGGCAGCGCTTCATTTATTCGGCTAGGCGTTGAAGTTTCACGAATTAATGGAAGATTTCTTCCCACCAGAGCCCCCATGAACATGTGTTGCTTTGCACGCTCGTTTGCAGGATGACGCTTCTTAATTCGGTCAATCAGATGCGCATCATTTCTTCTAGCCGCTTCAAATACTAACTTATCGCATATACCTGCAGTAATCAGTACATCAACCAGCTCCAGGCAGCCTTTTTCATATGCTTTCACAGCATAATCGCCATCTATAGAGGACAATTTTTTTCTACCAAGAAGTGATTCGATAATCGCAGTCGTGCTGTGCCGAATCGCTCGAGTATTGCTTTACCCCACGGTCTAAAAGCCATGCACATTCTAAAGCCGTTAAAGAAGGAACATCAGTTTGCGTGAGTAAATCTACGGTAGCCATGCTCCCCGACATTAATGCAAGGCGAAGGGGATTTGCTTCATTAGGAAGGGATTTCACCAGCTCTTTCAATGAATCAAATTTTGCTAAAAAGTCTCTCGTTTCCGATTCTTGCACAGCCGCAGGATATTCTTTTAAAAATAAGCGGACTATCCGCTCATGCCCTCTCGCACACGCGAGCACAAATGCTTTTGATCGAATAAAAGGTTGTAATGGTCCATCTTCACTAATCATGCATGCAAGAATTTTTTCAACCAGCGGCAATTCGCCTTTATCTATTGCCAGCAATAAGGGTAACAATCCCTTGCTGTTGACTTTATCAACGGCCCCTTTTTGAGCCAGGAGTTTTTCAAAAGCAGCATTATTACCCGCTTCAATAGCATCGCAAAGTGGGCTCACGATCTGTGTTTTAGGTTTTTTTGTTGATTTTTCTACGGATTTTTCTACAGATTTTTCTGCGCTATCACCACCACGCTTCATGCAAACAGCATTGTGGCTAAAAATACTAATTATAATTAATAAAAGAGATCTCAATGCCATTTTCATAGAGTTCCTATTTTTGCTACTCAGTTGGTGTTTAATAACTTTTAAAGTAACATTTCTTCAAAAATAGTCAATTAGAAAATAATGATTGATTTGGTTACGCGGCTTCAGATCCCTCAAGCTTGGTAAGTCTTTCATCGATCCTTTTGATACGGG